>DATNGZ010000001.1:0-2739 GCA_035605695.1 Solirubrobacterales bacterium
CCTCGGCGAAGTTCTCGAGCGCCTTCCGCTGGTCGCGGCTGAGGTCGCGGGGCATCTCGATCTCGAGCCGGTAGAGGATGTCACCGCGCCCGCTACCGCCGGGCCGAGGTGGGCCGTCGCCGCGGAGCCGCTGGACCGTCCCGTGCGCGGTCCCGGCCGGCACCCTGATCCGCTTCGTCCCGGTCAGCGTCGGGACCTCGACCGTCGCCCCCTGGACCGCCTCGGGGATCGTGATCGGCACGGTCACCTCGAGGTTGCCGTCCGGCCGCTGGCGGAAGACCGGCGAGGCGATGACGCGGGTGACGACGTAGAGATCGCCGGCCCGCCCGCCGAGTGGGCCGTCCTCGCCCTTGCCCGCCACCCGGATCCGGGTCCCGTCGCGGACGCCGGCCGGGACCTTCACCCGGTAGCGCTTCCGCTGGACGGTGAGGCCCGACCCGCCGCAGGTCTCGCACGGCGATTCGATGATCTGACCCCGGCCGCCGCAGCGCGGGCACGGCTGGCTGATCGAGAAGAAGCCCTGGCTCTGGGCGTCGATGCCGCGGCCTTCGCAGCGCGGGCAGGTGGTCGGGACGGTCCCGGGTTTGGCGCCGTTGCCGTGGCAGGTCGGGCAACGTTCTGCCTTGGGCACCGTGACATTCACCTGGGCACCGTTGACTGCCTGGTCGAAGCTGAGACTGACTTCGGTTTCGAGATCGCGCCCGGGTACGCCCTGTGGCTGCGCTCGGCCACCGCCGCCACCGCGGCTGAAGATGTTGGAGAAGAGGTCGCTGAGGTCACCGCTGCCGAAGCCGGCCGGTCCGCCGCCACCAGGCCCGAACGGCCCACCGCCTGGTCCGCCGCCACCGAACATGCCGCCACCTGCGTCGTACTCGCGGCGCTTCTCGGGGTCCGAGAGCGTGTCGTAGGCGCCCTGCACCTCCTTGAACCGCTCCTCGGCTTTCGGGTCGCCGGAATTGCGATCAGGGTGGTATTTGCGCGCCAGCTTGCGGTGCGCCTTCTTGATCTCCTCCTCGGAAGCCCCTTTCGGGACCCCGAGCACCTTGTAGAGATCCTCAGCCACGCGCTACTCGCTCACCACCACTCGCGCAGGTCGCACCAACTGATCCCCAAGCCGGTAGCCCTTCTGCAGAACCTCGACTACCGTGCCCGGCTCGGTCCCCTCAACGGGCTGTGTCGAAAGCGCCTCATGCGCCATCGGATCGAACTTCTCGCCTTTCGGATCAACCGCCTCGATCCCATTCCGGCTGAGCGAGTCCCGCAAGCTCCGAAAGACAAGCAGCACCCCATGGGCCAACCCATCGTCTGAGTCACCCTCAGGATCCAACCCGCCCGCCTGAATAGCCCGCTCCAAGTCGTCCAGGACCGGCACCACTTCCCGGATCACCTCGCTCTTACCGCGAGCATTTGCAGCCTGAACCTCGCTCGTCATCCGCTTACGAAAGTTCTCGAAGTCGGCCTTGGTCCGCTTGGCGAGGTCGAGGTACTCATCGCGCTGTCGCTCGGCCTCGGCGAGGAGCGCGTCGAAGTCCTGCTCGACCTGTTCCTCGCTCGAGACCTCCGCGGCCTGTTCCTCGCTCATTTGTCCTCTCCGTCACCCTCGTCGACCACTTCGGCGTCGATGACCTCCTCCTCGTCAGCAGCCGAGCCCTCCTCGGAAGCCCCGTCGCTCGAAGCCGCAGCAGCCTCCGCCTGCGCCGCTTCGTAGATCTGCTGCGACACTTTCTGGAAGGCTGCCGTCAGCGCTTCGGTCTTCGCTTTGATCTCCTCGACGCTGTCGGAGTTGAGGACCTCGCGCACGTCCTTGATCGCCGCCTCGATCGCCTCCTTGTCGCCGGAGTCGACTTTGTCGCCCAGCTCCTCGAGCTGTTTCTCGGATTGGTAGGCGGCGTTCTCGGCGAGGTTGCGCGCCTCGGCCAGCTCGCGCTGCTTGGCGTCCTCCTCGGCGTGGGCCTCGGCGTCGGAGACCATGCTCTGGATCTCCTCGTCGGAGAGCCCGGAGCCGGACTTGATCTCGATTTTCTGCTCGGTGCCGGTGCCCAGGTCTTTCGCGGTGACGTGGATGATCCCGTTCGGATCGATGTCGAAGGTGACCTCGATCTGGGGGATGCCGCGCGGCGCCGGTGGGATGCCGGTGAGCTGGAACTTACCCAGGCTCTTGTTGCCGCTGGCCATCTCGCGCTCGCCCTGCAGCACGTGGATCTCGACCGAGGGCTGGTTGTCCTCGGCGGTCGAGAAGACCTCCGACTTCTTCGTCGGGATCGTCGTGTTGCGCTCGATCAGCTTCGTCATCACGCCGCCTTTGGTCTCGATGCCGAGGGTCAGCGGGGTGACGTCGAGCAGCAGCACGTCCTTGACGTCGCCGGCCAGCACTCCGGCCTGGATCGCGGCGCCGACGGCGACGACCTCGTCCGGGTTGACGCCCTGGTGCGGCTCCTTGCCGGTCAGCTCTTTGACCTTCTCGCGGACCGCCGGCATCCGGGTCATGCCGCCGACGAGGACGACGTGGTCGACCTCGGTGCCCGCGTCGGCGAGCGCCTGCTTCACCGGACCAACAACTCGCTCGAGCAGATCCGAGGTGAGCTCGGTGAGCTTCGCCCGCGTCAGCTTGATGTCGAGGTGCTTCGGGCCCGCGTCGGTGGCGGTGATGAACGGCAGGTTGATCTGCGTCTCCTGGGTGGTGGAGAGCTCGATCTTTGCCTTCTCCGCGGCCTCGTAGAGGCGCTGCAGGGAGTTCTT
>DATNGZ010000002.1:0-4682 GCA_035605695.1 Solirubrobacterales bacterium
CAGTCCTCGACCGCGCGCTCCCACTCCTCGCCTGCTGGCGCGTGGGGCCGTCCTTCGAGATAGGCGAAGGTCGTCTCGTCCGGCGCGATCATTCCGGCGCGAGCCCCCCACTCGATCGACATGTTGCAGATCGTCATGCGCTGCTCCATCGACAGCGCCCTGATCGCAGGCCCGGCGTACTCGACCACGTAGCCGACACCACCTGCGACCCCGACCTGGCCGATCGCGCCGAGGATCATGTCCTTGGCGGTGAGCCCCGGCGGCAGGTCGCCGACGAACTCGAGCAGCATCGTCTTCGGACGGCGCTGATTCAGCGTCTGGGTCGCGAGCACGTGCTCGACCTCCGAGGTGCCGATGCCGAACGCGAGGGCGCCGAAGGCGCCGTGGGTCGAGGTGTGGCTGTCGCCGCAGACGATCGTCATCCCCGGCTGAGTTACGCCCAGCTCCGGCCCGATTACGTGGACGATGCCCTGGCGCTCGGAGCCCAGCGAGTAGATCGGGATGCCGAACTCCTCGCAATTGCGCTCCAGGGTCTCGACCTGGACGCGGGAGAGCTCGTCGGCGATCAGGCGCGCCGCCATCGTCCCGTCGGTGGGCACGTTGTGATCGGCAGTGGCGATCGTCTTGTCGGCGCGACGCACGCCGCGGCCGGCCAGGCGCAGCCCGTCGAAGGCCTGGGGCGAAGTGACCTCGTGAACCAGGTGCAAGTCGATGTAGATCAGGTTCTCGGAGACCTCGTGGGCTTCCCAGAGCTTGTCGAACATTGTTTGCGGCATCGAGCCTCCTTCTAGCTCCGGCGCAGGCCGGCGGCGATCACGGCGAGGAAGCGCGTCGGCTGCTCGCCTTCGTTCTCGAAATGATGGGGAAGATCGGCATCGAAGGTGACGCTGTCGCCTTCGCTCAATTCGTGACGAGTGCCATCGACGACCAGCACTAGGGTGCCGGCGAGGACGACCGCGGTCTCGCGGCTGCCCGGCTCGTGCATCGGCGGATCGTCGCGCCCGCCGGTCGTCGCGCCGGCATCGAGCGTATGCAGGGAGACATCGGCGCGCTGCCCGGGTAGCGGCGGAGTCAGCTCCTCGAAGCGGTGGCCGCCGTGCTCCAATTGGCGCCGATCCCCGGCGCGGCTGATCGCGACGTGCTCACCCTCATCAAGGCGCAAGAGCTGCGAGAGCGTCAGCTCTAGCCCGGCGGCGATCTTCGCAGCGACGGCCAGAGTGGGACTCGTCTCACCCCGCTCTACCTGCGACAGCATCGGCGCACTGACGCCGGAACGCTCGCCCAGGTCCCGCAGCGAAAGCCCCATGGCCTCGCGCAAGGCATGGACACGATCACCGATCGCGGGCTCAGAAGTCGCAAAGTTCTCGGCCAGCCTCATTACGTTCGTACGCTATCACATACACCATCCACGCGGGATCTCGTTTTTACGCCTTGCGCGCGACAAATTGAGGTTTCGCAAGGGTGAGCAAGCCCCGAAGGTCGCGAGTAAGGGACTCCGGCTGGTTTAGGTGGCGCCAGGTGATCCGAATGACGCGCCATCCCTGTGCCTGCAGCCTTCGGTCGCGCTCGCGGTCTTCCTCGAACGCGGACCGCGTACCGTGCGCTTGATGCCCATCAAGCTCGGCGATCACGCGCTGCCCTCGCCATACACAGTCCGCCTCATACTTGGTGCCTTCAAAGCGCAAGAGAACGTTCGTCTCCGGTAGGGGCAAGCCGGCCCTGCGGACGAATCGGAGAAAGCGATCCTCCAAGCCACTGCGCGAAGTTCCGCCGGGAAGGCGCGAGAGGTTCTCCAGGGTCGCCCTGACGAGCTTTGCGCCGCGGCGACCGCGCCGTCTCTCATAGACCTCCTCCAGTGACGGCGCCAGCGCCAGGCGCAGGAATTCGGCCTCCCGCACGGCGCGTTCGAATTCCCACGATGCCGCACCTGCAGCAATGTCGAACAAGGTGCGAGCGACACAAGTGACCGGAATACCGTCGCGCACTGTGAGTTCGTCGCGCAGCAGGAAGCTCCGATGACGGCGCAAACCGCGAATGGACCCGGTCGAGCGAGCAATCGTCACGTCATGGGGCGCTGGTGCCTCGATCCTCAGACCCCAGAGGCATGCTGCTGATCGGTGGCTAAGCACCGCCCCCTCACCAGAGGCGAGTAGGGCAGCCATCCATCGCCCCTCCCGACCGATCGCGGCGTGTCCCACCGCGTACACGCCGGCGAAGACAACGTGGAACCTGCCCACCGCGATTCGATGTGCGATTGCATCGCTCCCGAATCCCAGACTCACCACCTGCCGGCGCGCAACCACCCCATGCTGTTGCCCCGCGAGCTCCGCCAACGCCCTCTCGCGAAACCTCGATTTGGCGTGTGGAGGACGCTCAATCGAGGTTTCGCGGGGCATGTGCTGACGGTGGCACCCGCGGCGCTACGGGTGGTGCGCACGGGCTCGCGGATGTGTGACGTCTTACGGGCCTGGGGTGCGCTCTACTGCTGCCTCGGACGTCAGGGCTTCGGCCTCGCGGATTGCCGCGCCCTCCAAAGCGTTCGACAACGCCCTGACGTAGGCGCGAGCCGAGGCCTCGAGGATGTCAGTGGCCACGCCTTGGCCTGTGGCCAGACGGTCGGCGGCGCGTAGCATCACGGTCACCTGGCCGAGGGCGTCCTCTCCCCCTGTCACGGCCTCGACCGTGTACTGGCGCAGGTCGCACTCGGTGCCGGCCGCCTTCTGGATCGCACGGAAGATCGCGTCGACTGGGCCGTCGCCGCTGGACTCGCCGACTGCCTCCTCTCCGGAGGGCATCTTCACCGCGACGCGGGCCAGGGGCTCGCGTCGCGAGCCCGCCTCGACCTCGAACCAGGCCAGCTCGTGGGCATCGGCCTTCTCGCGCATCTCATCGGAGACGATCGCCTCCAGGTCCAGCGCCGTCACCTGCTTCTTGCGGTCGGCGATCTCCTTGAAGCGCTTGAAGGCGGCGTTGAGGGCGTTGCCCTCGACCTTGAAGCCCAGCTGGTCCAGCGCGTCGTGCAGGGCGTGGCGGCCGGAGTGCTTGCCCAGAACAATTGAGTTCGACTCGAGGCCAACCTCGGTCGCATCCATGATCTCGTAGGTCGTGCGCTCCTTCAGCACACCGTCCTGGTGGATCCCGGACTCGTGGGCGAAGGCGTTGCGGCCGACGATCGCCTTGTTGGGCTGGATCGCGTAGCCGGTCAGGCGCGAGACCATGCGGCTGGTGCGAGCCAGCTCTCGCGTCTGCAGCCCGATCTGCAGGCCGTGGACGTCCTCGCGGGTGCGGACCAGCATCGCGATCTCCTCCAGCGAGCAGTTGCCGGCGCGCTCGCCGATCCCGTTGACGGCGCACTCGACCTGGCGGGCGCCGGCCAGCAGCCCGGCATAGGAGTTGGCGACGGCCAGGCCCAGATCATCGTGGCAGTGGACCGACAGCTCGACCCCGCGCAGCGCCGGGACCAGCTCGTACAACCGGCGGAAGTAGTCCGCGTACTCCTCGGGAGTGGTGTAGCCGACCGTGTCGGGGATGTTGACCACGGTCGCGCCCTCCTCGACCGCGATCGCACAGACTTCGGCGGTGAACTCGACGTCGGCCCGGGTCGCGTCCATCGGCGAGAACTCGACGTCCCTGCAATAGGACTTGGCCAGGGTGACTGCCGCCCGCGCCTGACCCTTGACGTCCTCGCGGTCGGTCTGCAGCTGGTGCTCGATGTGGATGTCCGAGGTCGAGATGAAGGTGTGGATACGCGGGCGGGCCGCATCCTTGATCGCCCCCCACGCAGCGTCGATGTCGGCCTTGTGGGTGCGAGCCAGGCCGCAGATCACCGGCCCCTCGACTTCGCGGGCGATCGCCTCGACCGCCTCGAAGTCACCGGGTGAGGTGATCGGGAAGCCGGCCTCGATCACGTCGACCCCCAGGCGGGCGAGCTGCTGGGCGATCTCGACCTTCTCCGCGGTGTTCAGCGAGATACCAGGCGACTGCTCTCCGTCGCGCAGCGTTGTGTCGAAGATGTGGACGCGATTTGCGTCGTCTACTGGTGCCACTGGGTCCTCCTCCTTCTCTGCTTCTTTCGAATGACCTTTTCTCTCGCGGCTAACGCGCCGCCCAGCGCTATTCCCCCCGAGGGGGGAGGAGAAGGAGAAGCGCGAGGCTGTCGAGCCGGTGCGTCATTCGGTCGCTTGAGCTTAGCGTAGGCTGCGCGCATCGCAAGCGAGACACCCTCAACCGCGATCCCGCGCTCGACCTGGTTTGCCCTCTTCGCGATGGGCATCGCCGTGGTGGTAATCGCCAACGACTTCTCCGCGATCAACGTCGCCCTGCCGACGATGGAGAAGGACTTCGACACCAACATCAACACGATCCAGTGGGTGATCAACGCCTACGCGCTGACCTTCGGCGTGATGATCGTCACCGGCGGGCGACTGGCCGACATGTTCGGCCGCCGCAACGCCTTCTTCCTCGGCACCGCGATCTTCGCCTCGATGTCGGCGCTGGGCGGAGCGGCGCAGAGCGAGACCTGGCTGATCGCGACGCGAACCCTGATGGGGATCGGCGGGGCGCTGATGTGGCCGGCGATCCTCGGCATGACCTACGCCCTTTTGCCGGAAGACAAGGCCGGACTGGCCGGCGGAATCATCATCGGTGCCGCCGGGCTCGGCAACGCGATCGGGCCGCTGATC
>DATNGZ010000003.1:0-27047 GCA_035605695.1 Solirubrobacterales bacterium
CTCACGCCCGCGAGCAGCGCCGCCTGAAGACCTTCCGCGGGCTCGAGTCCGAAGTCGCCGAGCTCGGCGACCTGGCCGAGATGGCGGCCGAAGACGAGGAGATGGCGGCCGAGCTGACCGCGCAGCTCTCCTCGGCGGAGCGCCGCCTGGCCGGCCTCGAAGAGGCGCGGCTGTTCAGCGGCTCCTACGACGCCGGCGACGCCGTCGTCACCGTCCATGCCGGTGCCGGCGGCACCGATTCGCAGGACTGGGCTGAGATGCTGCTGCGGATGTACCTGCGCTGGGCCGAGCGTCGCGGCTTCGAGGTCGAGATGAAGGAGGCCTCGCCGGGGGAGGAGGCGGGGCTGAAGTCGGCGACCTTCATCGCCCGCGGCGAGAACGCCTACGGCCTCTTTGCCGCCGAGCGCGGCGTCCACCGCCTGGTGCGGATCTCCCCCTTCGACTCCTCGGCGCGCCGCCACACCAGCTTCGCTCAGCTCGACGTCGGGCCGCTGGTCGACGAGGGGGTCGAGGTCGAGATCGACGACGCCGACCTGCGCATCGACACCTATCGCGCCTCCGGCGCGGGTGGTCAGCACGTCAACAAGACCGACTCGGCGGTGCGGATCACCCACATCCCCAGCGGCGTCGTCGTCCAGTGCCAGAACGAGCGCTCGCAGACCCAGAACAAGGCGGTGGCGATGCAGTTCCTGCGCTCGAAGCTGATCGAGCTGGAGGAGCGCAAACGGGCCGAGGAGATGGCGAAGGTGCGGGGCGAGGTCAAGGACGTCGCCTGGGGCTCGCAGATCCGCAGCTACTTCCTCCATCCCGACCAGCGGGTCAAGGACCACCGCACCGGCCACGAGGCCGGCGACGCCCAGCGCGTCCTCGACGGCGACCTCGACGACTTCATCCGCGACTACCTGAACAAAACCGCGGCCTCGTCGGCGAACTAAGGATCGGGCCGATCGAGTCGTTGACCTACCTGGAGCGCCCTGCCGGCGCCGAGCCGGAGGGGTTGCTCGTGCTCCACCACGGACGCGGGACCGATGAGCGGGACCTGCTCGGCCTTGCCGATGCGCTCGACCCTGAGGGGCGGTTGCACGTGGTCACGCCGCGGGGGCCGCTGGTGCTCGAAGGCTCGCCTGGCTATCACTGGTATCTCGTGCCGCGGGTCGGCTATCCCGACCACGACACCTTTCAGGCTGCTCGCGCGGCGCTGGCCGAGCTGCACGATGGCCTTTGGGAGAAGACCGGCATCGAGCCCTCCAAAACCGTCTTCGGCGGGTTCTCGATGGGCACGGTGATGAGCTACGCGATGGCTTTGAGCGGCGACCGGCCCCCGCTGGCCGGGATCCTGGCCTTCAGCGGCTTCGTGCCGGCCGTCGAGGACTGGCAGCCTGAGTTCGGCGACCGGCAGGGAACGCGCGTCTTCATCGCCCACGGCCGTCGCGACCCGATCATCGAGATCGGCTTCGCGCACCGCGCCCGGCAGCTGCTCGAGCAGGGTGGCCTCAGCGTCGAGTACCACGAGTCCGATATCGGCCACCAGATCGACCCGGTTCACCTCGCTGCTGCCCGGGACTGGCTGGCGGACTTGGGTTAGCGAGGCCTGGACCAGCTTGCGTGGCCACCGGCGGCGTGCTTGGTGGTCAGGCGCTGGGTCGAGTACTTGTCGCAGAAGGATGGGGCCGTGGCGATGTCCAGCTGGACGATGAAGACGCGCGCCGCGAGCACCTTGGTCATCTCCCGGTCACTGAGGTGTTCCTCCTCGTGAATTGTGCCCTGGCGGTTGAAGCGGTGCTTCGACTCGCCGAGCTGGAGCGAGCCCTTGCCGCCCTTCAGCCAGTAGTCCACGGTTGCATTGGCTGGGGCGTAGGAGGTGTAGTGAATCGAGAGCCGGACCACGCCCTGGGCAGCTGAGGCGGCAACATGGGCTTCGGCGGTGTGCAGCAGGCATTCGGGCGGCAAAAGGAGGGGCCCGGCGCTTCCCGCCCCTTCGTCCTCTTCCTCGTCTTCGAATTCTTCTTCGTCTTCTTCGTCTTCTTCGCCTTCCGCTTCTTCTTCAGCTTCGACTTCTTCGTCTTCGACTGCGCTGGTCACGGTGGCAGGAGCCTGCGCGGGGGTGGTGACGACGACGGCCTCGGCCTGGCGCACAAAGAGCAGGGCCGCCACGAGCGAGATCGCCAGCAACGACCAGGCAAGGGTTGCGAGCCTGGTCATCGGCTGCGGGGAGTGAGCTGAGGTTCGCTGACCCGGATGGTTCATCCAGCCATGGATCGGCGCGAGCTGCGGCGGACTTGAGCTGAGAACGGTGGCGTGTGGATTTCCCCCATGTAGATTGCTGGAGATGTACGGACCGCCCCCAGAGCTCGATGGTGTCACTCACCGCTATCTCGACCTGAACGGGACGCGGCTGCACGTCGCCGAAGCGGGGCAGGGCCCGCCGGTCCTCTTGCTGCACGGCTGGCCGCAACACTGGTGGGCCTGGCGCAAGGTGATTCCGGCGCTGGCCTCCGAACGCCGGGTGATCTGCCCGGACCTGCGCGGCTTCGGCTGGAGCGACGCGCCGGCCGGGCGCTACGAGATGCAGGGGTTTGCGACCGACGCCCTGGCGCTGCTCGACGAGCTGGAGATCGAGACCGTCGAGCTGATCGGCCACGACTGGGGCGGTTACGCCGGCTTTCTGCTCTGCCTCGATGCGCCCGAGCGCATCAATCACTACCTCGTCCTCGGCACCGCGCACCCGTGGTTCGAGCCACCGAAGCCATCGCCCAAGATGCTCAACCGGACCGCCTACCAGTTCATTCTCGCCAGTCCTGGCTTGGGAGCCGCCGTCCTCCGTCACGCCCCCGGCTTCGTCAAGCTCGTGCACAAGCGTGGCTCGCACCCGGACATGCGCTGGAGCGAGGCAGAGCTCGCCTGCTTTGCGCAGAGCTTTCGCTCGCGCGATCACGCGCTCGCCTCCTCGCACGTCTATCGCAGCTTCCTCGTCCGCGAGCTGCCGCTGCTGAAAAAGGGCCACTACCGCTCCCGCCGCAGCTCCGTGCCGACCCGCCTCCTCGCCGGCGAGGCCGACCCGGTGGTCCGCGGCGACATCCTCGCTGGCTATGAGCCCTACGCCGATGAGATGAGCGTCGAGATAGTGGAGCGCTGCGGTCACTTCATCGCCGAGGAGCGGCCCGAGCTCGTGATCGAGCGGGCGCGTGAGCTGTTCGGCACCGCCGCTGCTCCCGCTTAGCGGATCCCCTCGAGCTTCAGCAGCGCTTCCTTCATCGGCAGGCCGCCGCCGTAGCCACCGAGGGCGCCGCTGGTGCGCAGCACGCGGTGACAGGGGACGACGATCGGGATCGGGTTGGCGCCGCAGGCGGTGCCTGCCGCCCGCACCGCGCGCTCGTTGCCGGCGCTGCGGGCGATCTCTGTGTAGCTGCGGGTCTTGCCATAAGGAATGCGGTCGATTGCCCGCAGCGCCCGGCGGCGGAAGTCCCTGCTCAGCTGCCAGTCAAGCGGCAGATCGAACTGGGTCAGCTTGCCCTCGAAGTAGAGGTCGAGCTCACGGCGCGCCTGGTCGAGGCGGGAGGGTGCCTCCAGCAGGCGCGGCGAGATCCGCGCGGCGAGATCCTCCAGCGTCTGCTCGGGGTCGTGGCCGGGCAGGCTCAGCTTGACCAGGCCGCGCGGGGTGGCGGCGAGCAGCAGCGGCCCAAATGGAGAGTCGGACATCGCGTAGGCGACGTCGAGCAGCCCCTCGTCGCTGGCCCGGTCCGCGAGACGTTCGAGTGTGGCCTTCATGCGAGCTCCTTCCTCAGTCGCTTGATTCCCTCGTGCAGGCTGCGCCGCGCCGCCTCCGGCGAGCAACCGAGCGCTGCGGCGATCTCGGCGTGAGGTAGATCGCTGCCGTAGCGCAGGGCGACGGCGGCCCGCTGCTTCGGCGGCAGCGCGCCGACCACCTCCCAGATGCCGTCGCCGGGCTCCGGGTCGCTGACCGCGACCTCGACCACCTCGGCGACCGGAAGCGCACGGCGACCGTTGGCGCGGTGATGGTCGATCGCCTTGCGGTGGGCGATCGTCAGCAGCCAGCCCCGCAGGTTGCTCGCGTCCTTCAGCTTCGGGTAGGCCCGCAGGGCAGCGAGGAAGGTCTCCTGGAAGCAGTCATCGGCATCGGTGCGTCCAACCGCGCCGCGCAGCACGCCCATCACTTCGGCAGCGTGGTCGTCTAGGAGTGTCTGAAATGGCGGCAATGCGGTCACCTGTTGAATTAAACGTTTCGGGAGGCCCGAATGTGAGCCTCCACGCCAGCGGTCGTATTTCTTCCCGTTATGCGGCAAAAAGTGCGACCGCTTGTCGAGGCAGGGCAGAATGCGCTGTGCGGTCGTAGTTCTTTCCGTTATGCGGAGTCAAGTACGACCGCAGCGCTGATTTAGGCTGCCGGGATGGCCGAGACGCTCCCCGAAATCGTTGCGCGTGCTTTGGCGGAGGACGTCGGTTCCGGTGACGTGACTTCGGAGGCGACCATTCCCGCGGAGGCGCGGGGGCGGGCTCGGATCGTGCAGAAGCAGCCCGGCGTCGTCTATGGGTTGGAGCTTGTTGCGGAAACGGTGCGCCAGTGCGGGGTCGAGGACGTGGACAACCTGGTGGTCGAGGGGCAGTGGCGAGACGCGGTTCCCGCCGAGGTTCTATTTGCCAGTGGTTCTGCTGCGGCGCTGCTTGCGGCTGAGCGGACCGCGCTCAACTTCCTCGGTCACCTCTCCGGGGTGGCGACGCTGACCGCGCGCTTCGTCGAGGCGGTTGCCGGCACCGGGGCGGCGATTCTCGATACGCGCAAGACGACTCCGGGGCTGCGGGAGTTGGAGAAGGCGGCGGTGCTGGCCGGCGGCGGGCGCAACCACCGCATGGGTCTTTACGACGCAATCTTGATCAAGGAGAACCACATCGCCCTTGCCGGCAGCCTGGCAAAGGCGGTCCACGGTGCTCGCAGCAAGCACCCAGATCTGGCGGTCGAGGTCGAGTGCCGCAACCTCGACGAGGTCGCCTACGCGCTCGGCACCGGCGCTGACATCCTCCTGCTCGACAACATGGACCTCGAGACGCTGCGGGGGGCAGTCAGGCTGCGCGACGAAAACGCCGCTGCTGGCAAAGGCCCGTCACTGGAGGCCTCCGGCGGTGTGGACCTGGAGACGGTGAGGGGCATCGCCGAAATGGGAGTGGACCTGATCTCCGTCGGAGCCCTGACCCATTCAGCCCCGACGCTCGACTTCAGCATGCTGATCGAGTTGGCGTAGAGAGTCAGGTGCCCCTCCCCAGGAGGCTCGGGGATCACGCCTCGAAGCGCGCAACCGCTCTGCTGCGCAACGGCCTCATGGGGAGGGGCCCCCTGACTCTCCCTCCGCTCACTTCAACAGCCGCGAAAGGCGGCGGTCCTTGAGCACCCGGCCGCCGGTTTGCTCCTTCGGGCAGTAGTTGGTCTGGTGTTCGGAGAAGAAGACCGCCTCGATCGTCGTGCCGCAGCGCGGGCAGGGCTTGCCCTCACGTTTATGAACCTTGAGCGGCATCGGCACCTTGTCAGGTAGCTGCTCGCCAATCGTCTCCTCGTAGTGCTCGATCGCGTCACCCAGCACGTGGAGCGCCGCGTGCAGACGCTTGGTCTCCTCCTCGTCCAGTTCGGAGCCTTTCTTGAACGGTGAAAGTCGCGCCTCCCAGAGGATCTCGTCGACCCAGGAGCGGCCGATGCCCGAGATATCCCCCTGGTGGCGGAGGAGCGGGTGTAGATGGCGCGGCTTGTCGATCAACTCGGCAAAGACGTCGAGCAGCGGAGGGGGCCAGGCTTCCGGCCCCAGCCTTGCGACCATCTCGTCTTCCTCAACGGCATCGGCGGCCAGCAGCTTTGCCCAGGCCCGCTGCTTGGTCCCGAACTCCCGCAAGCGCAGCTCCCGACCATCGTCGAGTCGAACCAACACCCGAGAGGCCCGGTCTTTCGCCGATGCCCGTTTGTCAAATAGCCGCAGCCGGCCGGCCGACATCAAGTGGATCAACAGGGCCAGATCCCCAAACTCAACCACCGGCATCTTCCCGACCCGCCGCACCCCGGTTACCTCTCTGCCCACAAGCATTTCCAGTGGAGGATCAAACGTCTTCATCACGTTCATCCCCGGGGCGATGACCGATTCCACCGTCGCTCCACCTAGCGCAGTGCTCAGTCTTCTGGCCGTGATCTCGACCTCTGGAAGCTCGGGCATGTCAAGAGGGTAGACTTGAACCTCGTTCATTCGACTGGTTCAAGGCAAGGTGCCGGGCCAGCGAACATCAGGAAAGGAAGGGCTCATGCAAGAGCTCCCGACGATCCAACCCACAACTCCGGACGCGCTCTCGCCCGCAGGGATCGCTGCCCTGAGCGAAGAGGTACGGGCGCTCGCCGCCGAGCGCAACGCGGTAATCCTGGCCCACAACTACGAGCTGCCCGAGGTCCAGGACGTCGCCGATCACATGGGTGACTCGCTGGGCCTCTCGCGCGAGGCCGCGGCCACCGACGCCGACGCGATCGCCTTCTGCGGTGTTCACTTCATGGCCGAGACCGCCTCGATTCTCTCGCCGGAGAAGACGGTGCTGATCCCGGACCTCAACGCCGGTTGCTCGCTCGCCGACTCGATCAACGCCGACCAGCTGCGCGCCTGGAAGGCCGAGCACCCCGGCGCGCTCGTCGTCATGTACGTCAACACCTCGGCCGAGGTCAAGGCCGAGACCGACTACTGCTGCACCTCATCCAACGCGGTCAAGGTGGTCGAACATATCTGGGCCGAGCACGGCGCTGACACCGAGATCCTCTTCGGGCCCGACATGTGGCTCGGCGCTTTCGTCGAGCGTGAGACGGGCATCCGCGATGACGCCGAACGCCGCGACCGCTTTCACATCTGGGACGGTGAGTGCCACGTTCACGCCGGCATCCGTCCCACCGACATCGCCCGGACGCGGTCCGAACATCCCGAGGCCGAGCTGCTGATTCACCCCGAGTGCGGTTGCGCAACCCAGGCGATGGAGTACGTCGCCGCCGGTGACATCGAGCCCGACGGCGTCCACATGCTCTCCACCTCGGGCATGCTCGAGCACGTCGAAGGTCACCCGGACGGCAGCTTCATCGTCGCCACCGAGAACGGCATGCTCTACCCGCTCCAGCAGGCGGCGCCGCGGGCAAATCTGGTCGAGGCCAACCGGATGGCCACCTGCAAGTACATGAAGATGATCACGCTGCCGAAGCTGCGCGACTGTCTGCGCGAGATGAAGTTTGAGGTTAGCGTGGCGGCCGAGATTGCCGAGCGGGCACGGCTGCCGATTGAGCGCATGGTCGCGATCGGCTAGCGCCAGATATTGTCCCCGCCCGTGCACGAGCTAGCCCAGCAGCTTCGAGTCGACTCCGTCCGCGCCGCCGCGGCGGCGAACTCCGGTCACCCGACCTCCTCGATGTCGGCAGCGGACCTGATGGCGGTGCTCTTCAGCAAGTACCTGCGCTACGACTTCGACGCGCCCGAGAACACGGCCAACGATCACCTCGTCTTCTCCAAGGGTCACGCCTCGCCGCTGCTCTACTCGCTCTACAAGGCGGCCGGTGCGATCGACGATGAGGAGTTGCTCACCTTCCGCGAGTTCGGCTCGCGCCTGCAGGGCCACCCGACGCCGGAACTTCCCTGGGTCGACGTCGCCACCGGCTCGCTCGGCCAGGGTTTGCCGATCTCGGTCGGCATCGCGCTTGCCGCCGACCGCCTTGAGCGCTCCGATCTGCGGGTCTGGGTGCTCTGCGGCGATTCCGAGCTGGCTGAGGGATCGATGTGGGAGGCCTTCGAGCACGCCGGCTACGCACAGCTCAGCAACCTGATCGCGGTCGTCGACGTCAACCGGCTCGGCCAGCGCGGCCCGACCATGCACGGCTGGGACACCTCCTCGCTGGCGGCGCGCGCGAGCGCCTGCGGCTGGGACGTTCAGGAGATCGACGGCCACGACCTCGATGCGATCGACGCCGCCTATGGCCGTGCCCAGGAGGCCGGCCGTCCCGCGGTGATCTTTGCCCGCACCAAGAAGGGGTCTGGCGTCGCCGCGGTTGAGGACAAGGAGAACCAGCACGGCAAGCCGCTCGCCGATCCCGAGGCCGCGGTCGAGGAGCTGGGTGGGATTCGCGATCTGAGCGTCGCGGTGCAGTCGCCGCCGGCCCCGAAGCCGTTCGAGATCGGGCGCGCCGCGGTCGACCGTCCCAGTTACGAGCTCGGCGAGAAGGTCGCGACCCGCGCCGCCTACGGCGACGCCCTCGCCTGGATCGGCTCGATCGACGAGAAGGTCGTGGCGCTTGACGGCGAGGTCGGCAACTCGACCTACGCCGAACGCTTCGCTGCCAAGCATCCGGACCGCTTTTTCGAGATGTACATCGCCGAGCAGCAGATGGTCGCCGCCGCGGTCGGCATGCAGACGCGCGGCTGGAAGCCGTTTGCCTCCTCCTTCGGAGCCTTCCTCAGCCGCGCCTATGACTTCGTCCGCATGGCGGCGATCTCCGACGCCGACCTGAAGCTTTGCGGCTCCCACGTCGGCGTCTCGATCGGCCCTGATGGCCCCTCGCAGATGGCACTTGAAGACATCGCCTCACTGCGCGCCGTCTTCGGCAGCGTCGTGCTCTACCCCAGCGACGCCAACCAGGCGGTGCAGCTGCTCGACGCGATGCGCCAGCACCGCGGCGTCAGCTACATGCGCACCACCCGCGAGGCGACGCCGGTGCTCTACGAGGCGGATGAGAGCTTCGAGATCGGTGGCAGCCGCACGGTTCGCTCAAGCGGCGAGGATGCCGTGACCCTGGTCGGCGCCGGCATCACCCTGCGCGAATGCCTCGCCGCCGCTGACGAGCTTGCCAGCAAGGGCGTTTCAGCTCGGGTGATCGACCTCTACTCGGTCAAGCCGGTCGACGCCGAGACCGTGCTCAAGGCCGCGGAGGAGACGGGCGCCCTGGTCACGGTGGAGGACCACTGGCCCGAGGGTGGGATCGGCGAGACGGTTGCCGGCGTGCTCGCCGAAGCCGGCTCGAGCGCGCGCCTGATCCGGCTCGCCGTGACCGGAAGGCCCGCCAGCGGACCGCCGGCGTCACTGTTGGCGGCGGCCGGAATCGACGCGGCGCACATCGTCGCCGCGGCCGAGCGGGCAGCGTCCTCCAGCAGCCGCGCCCAGTACTCGTCTTGATAAGACTCTAGGCGTACCGTAAGGTTCCTCCCCGGGGCTGCGAACTGGGAAGGAGAGGGCTTGGGGCGTCTAGGGAAAGCATTGCTGATTGTGTGTGCGGCGATCCTCATCGTCCCTGCACTTGCGACGGCCGCGGGCCCACCAGAAGTCAAGGCCTTCTGGGTGACCCAGGTCACCGCGACCGGGGCCAAGTTTGAAGCTGAAGTCGATCCCAACGGTTTCAAAACAGCTCTCTACTTCGAGTACATATCGGACGCCGCCTACAAGGCGAACCCCCCCGGAGAAGGATTTGTCGGCGCAGTCCGGACTCCGGTGGTCGAAGTCTCCGAACCGCTGACGATTTTCGCGAACGTAGCGGGGCTGACACCCGCTACCGCCTACCACTACCGGCCGGTGGCAACCAACTCGGCAGGTCCCCTGGCAGTCAGTCCCGAGCACGTTCTCACTACCCAGGAAATCTCACTGGTCTTCCATTTGCCTGACGGCCGGGGCTGGGAGTTGGTTTCCCCAGTCGATAAGAGCGGCGGGGCGATCGCCGCGCCCGAAACGCTTTTCGGCGGCGGGGATATCCAGGCCGCGGCGATCGCCCCCATCGTCACCTACGGATCCTCAACTTCTTTTGGAAACGCCGCCGGCGCACCACCGGCGAGTCAATACACCTCCGCGCGAAGCGCGGCCGGCTGGAGCACCGGGAACGTCTCGACCCCGCTCGACTCTGGCGCCTACGGCGACCAACCCGATGGCGCCCCCTACCGGCTCTTCTCGACCGACCTCTCGCGGGCGCTGCTCTTCGGCGGCCTCGCCTGCCGCGGCGGCATCGAAGGCTGCCCGGCGCCGAACCAACCACTGCCCGGCACCGGCGCTCCCCCCGGCTACATGGCCTACTACCTGCGCGATAACTCAACCGGAGCTCTCGTGTCGTTGCTCGGGCCCGCGGACGTGGCCCACGCCACGGGCGTTTCGCCGTCGAAATTCGAAGTCGCCTTCGCCGCCGCCAGCTCCGACCTATCTCACGTTGTGCTGTCCAGCTGCGCGAAGCTGACCGCCGACGCCACTGAAGCTTCCGGTGGGCCCGAACGGTGCGACCCGAACGCACCCAACCTCTACGAGTGGTCCCTCGCCGGCCTTAAATCAATCAACGGCGGCACCCCCGGCGCCAAAATCGCCGCACCGAACGGCGCCGTCTCCAGCGACGGCTCGCGGGTCTACTGGACGCAGGGGGGAAATCTCTATTTGAGCGACGGCGCTGTGACCGATCAGGTCGACGGGGCGCAGGGGGGAGGAGGGACTTTCCAGGTAGCCACGCCCGATGGCGCGGTCGCCTTCTTTAGCAAGGGTGAACACCTGTATCGCTTCACCGCGGCGACGAAAACCGCCGTCGACATCACTCCGGCGGGGGGTGTCGTGGGGGTCCTCGGCGCTTCCGCCGATGGCAACTACGTCTACTTCCAGGACGGCGACGGACTCGAGCTCTGGCACAGCGGCGCGCTTACGACCGTTGCCCCCGGCGCCGACGCGACGCTGCCGAGCGACTACCCACCCGCCACCGGCACCTCGCGGGTCAGCTCCGACGGCACCTACATCGCCTTCCTCTCTAACGTCGAACTGACCGGCTACGACAACACCGACGCCAATACCGGGCTGCCCGACACCGAGCTCTACCTCTACGGGCCGCCGGTGGGGGGCGGGGCGGCAGCGCTCAGCTGCGCTTCCTGCAACCCGACCGGCGAACGCGCGGCCGGTCCCTCGTCGATTCCGGGCGCCCCCGCCAACGGCACGACCCGTGCCTACAAGCCTCGGGTCCTCTCCGCTGACGGCAGCCGGCTCTTCTTCGACTCCGCGGACAAGCTCGTGGTTCAGGACACCAATTCTCACCCCGACGTCTACGAGTGGGAGATGCAGGGTGCCGGGGACTGCCGGCGCTCGCCCGGCTGCGTCAGCTTGATCTCCAGCGGCAGGGGTACCGAAGGCGCCTCCTTCCTCGACGCGACCGCTGACGGGTCGGATGTCTTCTTCATCACTAGCGAGTCGCTGGTTGGCGTCGACCCTCGCGGCTCCGTCGATGCCTACGACGCCCGGGTGGGCGGCGGCTTTTCGGAATCGGACGTCGTCATCGACTGCCTCGGCGACGCCTGTCAGAGCCTGCCGTCGCCTCCCGACGATCCCACCCCGGGCACGCTCGTTTCCGGTCCGGGTAATCGGCCGGTGCGCTTCTTAGGGCCGAAACCGAAAAAGCATCACGGCAAGAAGCGCGGCAAGGCTCACCACGCCAAGCACGCCAAGGGCAAGCACAGGGTGGGCGGCGGCCGATGAGCAGGCGTCTCGCCTGCGCTTTCGCCGCGGTCGCGGCGGCGGTTTTGCTCGTGCCCCCGGCGGCGGGGGCCTTCGACTTCCTGCCGGGCGCCGAAGGATTCGACGCTCACGTCTACGAAGAGGGTGGGCAGGTAGAGACCCACGCCGGCGCTCACCCGGTCGCCCTCACCGCCGACTTCAATTTCCAACCCGAAGGGGGTGGCCCGTTCACCGAGGGGGACCTGCGCAACCTCAGCCTCGAACTGCCGCCCGGGCTTATCGAAAACCCCACCGCGGTGCCCGAATGCAGCCAGGCGGACTTCCACACTCCACGCCACTCGCCCTGGGAAGAAAGCCTCTCGGGCGAGAGCTGTAAGGACAACACCCAGGTCGGGATCGCCACCCTGCGCTCCTCCTTCGCCGGTGGAACGACGCGCACCTTTGGGATCTTCAACCTCTCGCCGCCGCCGGGAGTGCCGTCGGAGCTCGGCATCAACCCCTACGGCGACCCGATCATCTTCATCCCCTCGATCCGCCAGGCCGACGGCGAATACGGCATCACCCTGGCGACTAAGAACGTTGCCCAGCTCGTCGATATCTCCGGGCTGACGCTGACGATTTGGGGCACGCCGTGGTCGATTCTCCACAACGCCCAGCGTGGCAACTGCCTGAACGAGGCGGAGCCGACCTTCGGCTGGGCGAAATGCTCGGTCGGGCGCCCGGCCAAGAGCGAAAGCGCGCCGGTCGCCTACTTGACGATGCCGACCTCGTGCGAAGAGCCGATTGAGTTCACCGCGATCGCCGAGTCCTGGCAGCAGCCGGCTCCGGCGCCGCGACGGAGTGGCGACGAGCCGCTGAAAGGCTGCCAAGGACTTGACTTCGAACCGCGAGCGCTGGCTCAATTCAGTGACCCGCGTGCCTCCTCGCCGTCGGGATTCAGATTTGACATCGAAGTCGACACCCTCGGCGTCACCAGACCCGAACGCCCCGCCCCCTCACCCGTGCGAAAGGCGGTAGTCGCCCTGCCCGAAGGGGTGACGATCAATCCCTCGGTCGGCTCGGGGCTCGGGGTCTGCAGCCCGGCTCAGTTCCAAGCCGAGACCCCCTCCTCGCTGCCCGGCGCGGGCTGTCCCAACGAATCGAAAATAGGCGATTTCAGGGTGGTCAGCCCGATCATCGCCGGGGCGATCGACGGCTCGATCTTTCTCGCCGCCCCCTACCAAAACCCCTCCGGCGGCCTGATCGCCGTCTACCTGGTCGCCAAGTCGCTCGATCGCGGCTTCCTGGTCAAGGTCGCGGGCGAGCTGAAGGCAGATCCGGCCACGGGCAGGCTCACGGCGATCTTCGACAAGCTGCCGCAGCTGCCCTATTCCGACCTCAGCATCCACTTTCGCGAAGGCCAGCGCAGCCCGCTCGCCACCCCGGCGTCCTGCGGCAGCTTCTCGACCGAGGCCGACCTCACCGCCTGGCGCGACGCGAGTCTAGCCAAGCACGCCTCGCTGCCGCTCTCGATAACCGCGGGCGTCGGCGGCGGCCCCTGCCCCTCCGGCCTCCCGCCCTTTGCCCCGCAGGCCAAAGGCGGCACGCTCAACTCCAACGCCGGCTCCTACACCCCCTTCTACCTGCACCTGACCAGGCAAGACACCGAACAGGAGATCGTCTCCTACTCCGCCCAGCTGCCGCCGGGCCTGCTCGGCAAGATCGCCGGCGTCCCCTACTGTCCCGACGCGGCAATCGAGGCCGCGCGGGCGAATTCCGGCGTCGCCGAGCGAGATCACCCGTCCTGCCCGGCGGCGAGCCTGATCGGCCACACCACCTCCGGCTACGGCCTCGGCTCGGTGCTGGCCTACGCGCCGGGAAACCTCTACCTCGCCGGTCCCTACCGCGGCTCCTCCTTCTCGGTGGTGGCGATCGACTCGGCCCTGGTCGGGCCCTTTGACCTTGGCGTCGTGATCGTGCGCTCGGCAATCCGCATCGATCCCCAGACCGCCCAAGCCTCGATCGACGCCACCGGCACCGACCCGATCCCCCACATCATCAAGGGCATCCCGATTCACCTCCGCGACGTCCGCGCCTACCTTGACCGCCCCAACTTCACCCTCAACCCGACCAGCTGCAACCGCTTCACCCTCGCCTCAGCCCTAAACGGAGCCGGCCAGCGCTACGCCGACCAAGGCGACGACACCCTGGCCGTCGCCACGGCACCCTTCCAGGCCTTCAACTGCTCCTCGCTGGAGTTCAAGCCGAGGATCTCGATGCGGCTCGAGGGAGGGACCAAGCGCGGTAAATACCCCTCGCTGCGGGTGGTGGTCCGACCGCGACCAGGTGACGCCAACATCGCCTCCTCGCAGGTCACCCTGCCCGATTCGCTCTTCCTCGACCAGGGCCACATCAAGACGATCTGCACCAGGGTCCAGTTCGCCGCCAAAAACTGCCCGGCGGCGTCGATCTACGGCCACGTCCGCGCCTTCACCCCGCTGCTGGGCGCACCGATGGAAGGCCCGGCCTACCTGCGCTCCTCCAACAACACCCTGCCCGACCTCGTCTTCGCCCTGCGCGGGCAGGGGATCGAGGTCGACGTGGCCGGCCGGATCGACGCGATCAAAGGCGGGCTGCGCGGGACCTTCGCGACGATTCCCGACGCTCCGGTGAGCAAGTTCGTGCTGAAGCTGAAGAGCGGCCGCCGCGGCGTCCTGGTCAACGCGGAAAACCTCTGCGCGAAAGCCCAGCTTGCCAACGCTAAGTTCCTCGGGCAGGCCAATCACGGCTGGCACGTTCACCCCCGGGTCCAGGCCAAGTGCGGTGGCGGTAAGCAGAAGAGCCGCGCCAAACAGAAAGGAGCAGGGAGATGAGGGTCAGAGCGGTCGTCGTAGGCATGCTCGGTGTCTTGCTCCTCGTGCTCGTCATCGGGGCTGTCCCGGTTGAGGCCAACAGGGCCCTCGTAACCGCGGAACTGCTGACCACCAAAGAAGGCAAAAACCCCTTCCCACCTCCTGAAGGGGAGATCGAAGGCGCATGCGGCCTGGCAATTCCTCCCGCGTCCGGCAGTCTCTATGTCTCCGACTACTACCACCGCCGCGTCGACATCTTTGACCTCTCCGGTGGATACGAATCCCAGATCGTCCTGCCCGGATCCAATCCGGTCTTTGGAGTCAACACGCTCGACGGCGTCTGCGGGCTAGCCTTCGATTCCGCCGGCAACCTCTACGCCAACGAATTCCACGAGAGGGTGCTGCGACTGCGGCCGACCGAACAGGTCTTCGACCCGGTCGTGCCGGCCGGACCGACGAACAAATCGACCGGCGTCGCCGTCGACAGCGATGACAACATCTACGTCGACGACCGCGATTACGTAGCTGTCTATAGCCCTTCGGGCACGGAAACGATGCAGATCGGCGCCGGCACGCTCAAAGACGGATACGGCGTCGCCGCCTTCGCTGGAAGGGTTTACGTCCCCGACGCGGCGGACAACACGATCAAGGTTTACGAACCCGCTGTAAATCCGAATCCGCTCGTGCCCGCCTTCACGATCGACGGCCCCGGGGAAGGCGAAGAATTCACCTCGCTAGTCGATGCGGGGGTCGCGATCGACCCGACTAACGGGAACCTGCTGGTTGTCGACAACACTCAACCCGGTTTCACCCATCCCAAGGCGGCCGTCTACGAGTTCGACGCTTCCGGCGCCTTTCTCGGCCGGCTTCCGGGGGGCCCGGTCCACGGCGAACCGTCGGGCCTGGCCGTTGACCCCGCCAGCGGCGATCTCTTCGTCACCACTGGCAACGACGAAAAATCGAACGCCTACGCCTACGGTCCGTACACGCCGTCGGGATCCCTGGCGACGCCGCCTTCCGGCGAAGGCTCCGGCGCGGCGAGCGCCGCGGTCTCAGCGCGGAGATCATCGGCTCAACCGGGTTCGGCTCCCACTCCAGCGGCATCGGCCTCGGAGGTCGTGCAGCGGCGCGGCGTCCGGGTCAGCTTCGACGGCAAGCTCACCCCGCACGCCCTTCCCCGCCACGGTGCGGCCCCGGTCGGCATCGAGGTCGACGCCAAAATCGCCGCCGCCGGCAGTGGCAGCGCACCGCCGCAGCTGCGCAAGATCGCGATCGCGATCAATCGCAACGGTCGCCTCACCACCCAGGGCCTGCCGATCTGCCGCATCAATGACATCCAGCCCTCGACCACGGCCAATGCCCTGGCGGCCTGCCGCCGCTCCCTGGTCGGCGAAGGTCACTTCTCCGCCAACGTCCAATTGCCCGAGCAGTCTCCCTTTCCCTCGGCGGGCAAGGTCCTCGCCTTCAACGGCCGGCTGCGGGGGCGCCCGGCGATCTTCGCCCACATCTACGGCACCGAGCCGGCACCCACCTCGACCGTGCTGCCCTTCCTGATCAAGGGCGCCCACGGCACCTACGGCACCGTGCTCGAAGCCTCGCTTCCCCAGGCCACGGGCAACTGGGGCTACGTGACCGGCCTCAAAATGAACCTGAGGCGCAGCTTCCGCTACCGCGGCAAGGGCCGCAGCTACCTCAGCGCGGGTTGTCCCGCTCCGGCGGGCTTTCCCAGCGCCGCCTTCCCCCTGGCGCGAACCACCTTCGATTTCTCCGGCGGTCCGACCCTGGTCTCGATCCTCAATCGAAGCTGCAGGGCGAAGGGCTGAGACTCCGGGAGCTAGCTTTATGAAGAATCGCTAATAATTCGCTAAGCTCTTGCTCAATTGATTTGGGCGCGGAGTTGCGTGCTCGGCGGGGCGCAGGAGTCACCCTGTATTCGCAGAAGTGACGCGGGCATGGGCAGATTGAGAAAGCGAAAGGCAGGCGGCGAGGAGCCGCAGCGACGGCGGCCGGGAGGCAGGCCAATCATCGAGCTGCGCGACGTGACCAAGGTCTACCCGGGCGGCCACATGGCGCTCGACCGGGTCTCGCTGGCCGTCGACCGCGGCGAGTTCGTCTTCCTCGTCGGCCCAACCGGCTGCGGCAAGTCGACCCTGATCAAGACGCTGATCCGCGACGAGTCGGCCACGGACGGCGCGGTCCGCATTGCCGGCCGCGACATCGGCGCCCTGCCGGAGAAGAAGATCCCGCAGCTGCGGCGAAACATCGGCACCGTCTTCCAGGACTTCAAGCTGCTGCCCGACCGCACCGTCTACGACAACGTCGCCTACGCGCTGCAGGTGATCGGCGCCAGCCGTGCTGAGATTCGCACCCAGGTGCCGGAGACACTGCGGCTGGTCGGCCTCTCGACCAAGCTGCACAGCTATCCGGACCAGCTCTCCGGCGGCGAGCAGCAGCGCGTCTCGATCGCCCGCGCCTTCGTCAACCACCCGCCGCTGCTGCTCGCCGACGAGCCCAGCGGCAACCTCGATCCGGTCACCTCGATCGGCGTGATGCAGCTGCTCTACCGGATCAACAAGACCGGGACCACAGTCGTCGTCGTCACCCACGACCGCGAGATGGTCGACAACATGCGCCGCCGCGTGATCGAGCTCTACGAGGGTCGCGTCGTCCGCGACGAGGTCAGCGGCGGTTACACCGAGGAGTCGACGACCGAGTTCGGCCTGCGCATGCGGGCCGAGATGGGCGTCGCCCCTGAGGGCCAGACCAACGGCCACGACTCCCACGATTCGCTCTTCTAAATGTCACGACTCTTCTTCTTCATCCAGGAGGCTTTCCGGGCGCTGCGCCGCAACGCGGCGCCGAGCATGGCGGCGATCGTCACCACCGTGACAACGGTGATCCTGCTCGGCGTGCTGATCCCGGTCTTCCAGACCGCGCAGGCCAAGAGCGACCAGGTGCGCGAAAGCCTCGAGTTCCGCGTCGCCGTCTACGACGACGCAACCCAGGGCGAAATCAACGCCCTCGAAGACAAGCTGCTGGCGATCTCGCACGTCGCCTCGATCCACTTCATCGACAAGGCCGAGGCGCTGCGGGAACTGGAAAAGGACCTCGGCAAGAGCAAGAGCGAAGACCTGCTCGCCCAGGTCCACCGCAACCCGCTGCCGCGCAACTTCGCGGTTAAGGCCGACGACGCCGCCAACCTCGCCGCCGTGCGCGCCGCCGTCACGCCACCGGGCCCGAACGGCAAGCCAAAGCCGATCTCCTCGATCATCCCGACCGAAAACGGCGTCTTCGACCGCCAGGAAGACACCAACAAGATCGAGCAGGTGACCGGGGCGCTGAAGATCGTCCTAACCGTGATCACGCTACTGCTGCTGGCCGCGTCGCTAATGCTGGTCGGCAACACGATCCGGCTCTCGATCTACACTCGCCGCCGCGAGGTCGAGGTGATGAGGCTGGTCGGCGCGACCCGCTGGTTCATCCGCTGGCCCTTCATGATCGAGGGGGTGATCGTCGGCTTCGCCGGTGGCCTGGTAGCCATACTGATCCTGTGGCTGGGCAAGATCACCATCGTCGACCCGCTGGGCAACAGCATCTCCTTCCTGGCGGCGCAGAACAACAGCACCCTCTCCTTCCCGGCGCTGGTCGCGATCCTCTTCGGCGCCGCGGTGCTGGTCTCGGCGATCGGCTCGGGCGTCACCCTGCGTCGCTTCCTCAAGGTCTGAGCGCGGCGTGAGGGCCGGCTGGATCGTGGCCTCCGTGGCTGCCCTGATCGTCGTTCTCTGTGCCGGGATCTGGCTCGGCGGGCACCCCGGCAAGCTGCCCGAATTCCTCCGCGACCGCTTCGTCGACGACTCGGCCGGGCTCAACCTCGAAGCGACCGAACTGATCGAGGACAACTACTACCGGCCGGTTGGCTCCAGGGAGCTGACCAACGGCTCGCTGCAGGGCATGGTCCGCGAGCTGCGCCGGCGCCACCACGATCGCTTCTCCGATTACTTCTCGCCGGAAAGCCTGGCCCGCTTCAACGACGAGATCGCCGGCCGCTTCTCCGGCATCGGCCTCACCGTGACCGAGGTGGAGCAGGGCCTGCGGATCGAAAAGGTCTTCCCGGACTCGCCGGCCGAGAAGGCTGGGCTCGAGAGCGGCGACCTGATCGTCTCGGTGGAAGGCGACTCGATCGCGGGGGAGAGCAGCGAAGTCTCGACCGAGAAGATCAAAGGCCCGGAAGGGACCGATGTGACGATCGGGGTCAAGAAGCCGGCCGGGGGCAAGGTCCGCGAGCTGGAAATCGAGCGCGCCCAGATTTCATTGCCCAACGTGGCCAGCAAAGTCGAGCAGGTCGGCGATCGCACGCTCGGCTACGTGCGGATGATCTCCTTCAGCGAAGGCGTCCACGCGCAACTGCGCGAAGCGGTGCGGAAGGTCGAGAAGCAGGGGGCGGAAGGGATCGTGCTCGACCTGCGCGGCAACGGCGGTGGCCTGCTCGAGGAGGCGGTGCTGACCGCGAGCATCTTCTTGCCCAAGGATGAAGTCGTCGTCACCACCAGCTCCCGCACCCAGGGCCACGCCGTCTACAAGACCGTGGGCGACAACCTGCCAAAAGTGCCACTGGTCGTCCTGATCGACCGCAACACCGCTTCGGCGGCGGAGATCCTGACCGCCGCGCTGGCCGACGACGCCGGCGCCAAGACGGTCGGCACCCGCTCCTACGGCAAGGGCGTCTTCCAGCAGGAGATCGACCTCTCCAATGGCGGCGCGCTGAAGCTGACGATTGGCGAGTACTTCACTCCCGACGGGGTCAACCTGGCCGAGAGCCACGGCATACATCCCGATGTGCGGGCACCCAACCTGCTTCACACCAGGCGCGACGAGGGCCTCGAACGCGCCCTGGAGGTGCTGGCGGCCCGGCGGGAAGAGAAGTGAGCCGGCGCGATTGGCGCTACTACCGGGAGCGCCAGCGCGGCCGTGGTCGCGGGCGCGCCCGGGCAAGGCCGAAGAACGCCCGCGAGGCGGTCGAGGGACTGTTGGACGAGCGCCTGGGCCGGCGCGGTTTTCCCGCCTCGCTCGAGCTCGAAGCAGGTCGCGCCGCGGGCGCCGCCGAGAGCGACGAGACCCGGCGCCACGACCTCACCGATCTGCCCACCTTCACCGTCGACCCGGCGACGGCGCGTGATTTCGACGACGCGGTCTCGGCGCAGCGCGAGGACGATTGCCTGCGGCTCTGGATCCACATCGCCGACGTCGCCGCCCACGTCAAGCCCGGCTCGCCGCTCGACCTCGAGGCCCGCCGTCGCTCTAACAGCACCTACGCGCCGGGCGCGGTCGAGCCGATGCTGCCGCGGGCGCTGAGCGAGGAGGCCTGCAGCCTGGCGCCGGGGGTAGAGCGGCTGGCCGTCACGGCGGAGATCGAGCTCGGCGCCGACGGCCACCCCCGCGGCACTCGTTTCTACCGCAGCCGCATCCGTTCCGCCGCCCGCCTTAACTACGACGAGCTCGATCTGGTCTTTGCCGGGCAAGCGATCGCTCCCGGCGGCGTCTCCGAACCGCTGGTGATCGCCCGCAAGGCGGCCGAAGTGCTGGGGGAACGTCGCGGCATGACCAGCCTCGACGTCGATTCGGCCGAGCCCGAATTCCGCTTTGACGCCGACGGCAACGCGGTCGCCGCTCGCTCGGTTTCGCATACCGAGGCCCACCGGCTGATCGAGCGGCTGATGATCCTGGCCAACGAACAGGTGGCCCAGATGCTGGAGCGCAAGCGCGTGCCCGCCGTCTACCGCGTCCACGCCCAGCCCGACCCAGGCCGGATCGAGCGGATGATCGAACAGCTGCATGCGCTCGGCGTGCCGACACCGGCGCTGGGCCAGGGCCTGGCGCCGAGCCAGGCTGGCGAGGTCGCGGCGGAGGCGAGCCGGCTGGTGATCGCGGAGGCGGCGCGGCGCGGGCACGGCCGCGAGGCGTATACATCGCTCGTGCTCCGCTCCCTCATGCAAGCGCAATACAGCGACCGCAACAGCGGTCACGCCGGCCTCGGCAGCTCCGCCTACTGTCACTTCACCTCGCCGATTCGCCGTTACCCTGACCTGCTCGTCCACCGGGCGCTGCTGGCGACCTTGGGCGAGGGTGAGGCAGCGCCGCGGGCAGGGGAGGCGCGCGAGGTCGCCTTCCACTGCAGCGAGAGCGAGCGCGAGTCGGCGCGGATCGAGCGCGACGCCGACGACATCTGCGCGGCCTACCTGCTCGAGCGCGAGCTAGGTGAGCGCGGGCCGGAGACCGAGTTTGAGGGCGAGGTCTCGGGGACGATCCGGGCGGGTGCCTTCGTCGTCTTCGGCGGCGAGCTGGGCGACGTCTACGAGGGTCTCGTCCCGGCGCGGACGATCGGCGATGAGCGCTTCGAGCTGAACGAGACCGAGACGGCACTGGTCGGGCGCGAGTCGGGTGGCACGCTGCGCCTCGGCGATCCGATATCCGTCCGGGTCAGCGGGGTCGAGCCCGCCCGCGGCCGGGTCGATCTGGAGCTGGCCAATGGCTAAGAAGGCGAAGAAGCAGCGCACCCCTGCGTCGGGAGACGTCGCCACCAACCGCCGCGCCCGGCACAAATTCGAACCGGTCGAGAAAATGGAGGCAGGGATCGTGCTGAAGGGCTCCGAGGTGAAGTCGCTGCGTAACGGCAAGGCGCAGATGACCGACGCCTACGCGGTGGTCGAAGCAGGCGAGGTCTGGCTTCGCAACCTCCATATCCCGCCCTACGAGCCAGCAAGCCGCGAGAATCACGAGCCGGAGCGGCCGCGCAAGCTGCTCCTGCACAAGGGTGAGATCGAACGGCTAATCGGCAAGACCGCGGAGAAAGGGTTGACGCTGATCCCGCTGCGGATTTACTTTAAGGGCTCGCGGGCGAAGGTCGAGCTGGCCCTGGCCCGGGGCAAGGAGGGGCGCGACCGCCGGCGCCAGATCGCGGACCGCGACGTGCGCCGCGAAGTCGAGCGCGAATTCAAGGGCAGGATGAGGTAGCTTCGGGGTAATGCGTTCCCGTTCTGCCCTGGTTCTGCCTCTTTTGGCGCTCGCGGTGGCGCTCGTCGCACCTGCTCAGGCCAACGCCGACTCCTTCCCGAGCAACGCCGGCAACTTCGTCAGCGACAACATCCAGTACTTCGTCGCCGGCCTGGTCGCAGCGATCCTGCTGCTCCTCTTGGTGGTCAGCATCACCCAGCGCCGCGGCAAGGAAAAGGCAGCCAAAAAGGGTGACAGGGCCCCGGCCGCCGCGGCACCTGCGGGCGCCCACGCTCCCACGACCCCTCCGCCGCCACCTGGCACTGTCGGGCAGGGCCGCACCACTGAGCTTCCGGCGACGCCGCCGTCTGGATCACCGAGCGCCGGAGCGCCGCCGCTGGCGAGCGCTCAGCCGCTGAACGCCAAGGAGAAGCGCAAGCAGGCTCGTGATCAGCAGCGCGCCGCCCGGCTTGAGCATCGCCAGCGCCGCCAGGCCGAGGCCAAGCGGCGCAAGGAAGAGCGGCTGGCCAAGCGCGCCGGGCGCCGGGGCAAGGCGACCGGCGGCGGCCGCGCCGACAGCAGGCGCTCGCGCAAGGAAGCGGCCAAGGCGGAGCGCCAGCTAGCCGAGGCGCGGGCCGCGCACGAGCGCGAACTACTTCAGCAGGGAGGGCAGGCGGCCCAATCGACTACGTCGGTTCCGTTGCCTCCTGCGGCGGTTCCACAGCCGCCAACCGCTGCGCCCGGGCCGCCGGTTTCGCCTGTGCCCGAGGCGCCGGCTGTGGCTCCGCCCACTGCCGTTGTCCAGCCGGGGGCGCCGGTCGGCTACGAGGACCCCGTCGCCGTGGAACAGAGGGTGCAGTCAAAGGTCGAAGAGATCCAGCACGAGGAGCAGCGGATCCGAGCCGAGGCGGACCGCCGCATCGCCGAGGCCGAACGGCTGCAGCGCGAGGCGAACGAGAGGGCAGCTCGCGCCCAAGCGGGACAGGTGACGCAGAGCATGGCCGCGGTTTCGCCGCCATCACCAGCGGCAGCCGCGATGCCCGCGCCCGCGCCAGGTGCGACGCCGGACCTGCAGACCGCCGAGCACCAACTGCAGCAGGGACGTGAAGCGCAGGAGCGGGCGATGGAAGAAGCCCAGGAGCGCCTGCGCCAGATCGAAGAGCGGACCAAGGAGGCCGAGCGCCGCGCCGCCGAGGCCGAGCGCCTCGCCAAGCTGAAGTCAGAGGAAGAGGAACGCGAGCGGCGGCTGAATGAGATTCGCGAGAGCGTCGCCCAGGCCGAGGAGCGAGCCCGTGAAGCCGAGCGCCGCGCCATTGAAGCCGAGCAGGCCGTGATTCAGGCAGTCCAGGCTCCCGGCGCTCAGGCCGCCATGGCCCAGCCACCATCGCCGATGCCGCAGCCCACTCCGCCGGCTCCACAGCCGACCCCACCGCCACCACCGCCCGCGCCGACCCCGCCACCTCCGGCCCCCGAGCCGACGCCTCCTACGCCGGCTCCCAATCCAGCGCCACCACCTGCTCCCATGCCGGAGCCGCCGACCCCGGAGCCGTTGCCACCCACTCCAGCGCCTCAGCCTCCAGCGCCGACGCCGCCCCCTGCTGCCTCTTCGTCAGGCGGCACGATCGACCTCAACTCGATCACCTTCGAGCAACTGCGCGCCGAGAACCTCTCGGTCACCCAGGCGACGCGTCTGCTGGCGCATCGCGAGCGGCTTGGGCGCTTCGGGTCCGTTGACGAGCTCGACGAGGTGCCGGGCTTCCCCGATGACGTTCTGGCTGATCTGAAGAGGCGCTCTACGGTCTGAGCGTGGGGAGCGGACTCGGCAGGGGTTCCGCTTAACCGCTTTGGTTGAGAGCAGGCTCAGCAGGGGTTCCGCTTAACTTTTTCGGTGGAGACGTACTTGCTTGACGCCTCAAGGTGGGCGCCGAAAAAGTACAAGACGCTCCACCCCTGCTGAGCCTGCTCTATAGGCCGTAGGCTTCTATGAGCTTGAGCCAGATCTCGCTGCGGGTGGGGTAGGCAGCCACAGCGTGGCGGAGCTTCTGCAGGGGGACTTCGCCGACGATTGCGATCGTGGCGGCGTGTAGGAAGTCCGCCGTCTCGAAGCCTGTGAAGGTGGCGCCGACTATTAGCTTGCGGGACTCGTCGACGACGATGCGGGATGTGCCGCCGGTTTCCTTGCCCTGGAAGCTGGCGCCAGCTGTGCCGTCGGTTGGTACGTCGACCGCCTTGGCGTCGATGCCGGCTTCTCGGGCCTGGTCGAGGGTCTTGCCGACCGATGCGACTTGGGGGTCGGTGAAAGTGACGCGGGGGGAGCCGATGCCTTCGGCTATGGCCTCGACCTCGTGGCCGAGGGCGTTTTCGGCGGCTACCCAGGCTTGGTACTTACCCATGTGGGTGAAGAGGGCGCGGCCGTTGACGTCGCCTACTGCGTAGAGCCAGTCGCGTCCGTCGACGCAGAGCCGGTTGTCCGTCTCCAGGAAGCCGCCTTTCCCGGGCTCGACGCCGATCGACTCCAAGCCGATGCCCTCGGTCCGCGGCTTGCGGCCGACAGCGACGAGGATCTCGGCCGCGTCGACCTTGCTGCCGTCGGCAAGCTCAACCGTGACGCCGGCCTCGCTACGACTGACGCGCTGGGCCTGGACGCCGGTGCGTACGTCGACGCCGTGGCGCTCGCGTAGGGCTGCCGCTACCTGCTCGCCGGCAAAAGGCTCCTCGCGCGAGAGCAGGTGCTCGCCGCCCTCGACCAGGGTCACTTTGGTGCCGAGGGTCGACCAGGCCTGTGCCAGCTCCGAGCCGACCGGGCCGCCACCGAGCACGATCATGCTCTTGGGAATTTGCTTCGAGGTCGTGGCGTCGCGGTTGTTCCAGGCCTTGACCGAGGCGAGACCGTCGATTGGTGGCATGCGGGCGCCGCTGCCGGTGGCGACGACGACGATGCGGTTCGCGGTCAGCACCTCGTCGCCGACGCGTACGCGGCGCTCGCCGTCGAACCTTCCCTCGTCGCGGAAGAGCTCGATCCCGCGCTCGTCCAGCCAGGGCAGCTGCCCCGAGTCGTCGCGGTCGTGGATGACTTCGTCGCGACGGTCGAGCACCGCCTGTGGATCGAGATCGCCGGTGACTGCCTCGGCCACGCCGGGCACCCGCCGCGCCTCGTCGAGCAGGCCGGCCGGGCGCAGCAGCGCCTTCGAGGGCATGCAGGCGTAGTAGGAGCACTCGCCGCCGACCAGGTGCGGCTCGACGATCGCCACCGACATCCCGCCATCGGCGAGGCGCCCGGCGCAAACCTCGCCCGGCGCCCCGGCGCCGAGCACAATTGCGTCGAACTGCCGCTCGCTCATCCGGTATTCCTACCCGACTCCGTACAATCGATGTGCAGCAGCACGGGGGCGACAGGCTTCGACGTGGTCGGTCCGTGCGAACGGTTGCAGGTCGAGGTTGCCGGAGGCCTCGTTAAACCCCGGCACAAACCAATACGTGCGGACCATGAGTTCGCCCTCGCTGCCTAGCTAGAACCTAGGTGATGAGAGTCGGTCCTTCCTCGCCCGCAGGAAGGGCAGCCGGCTTCAAAATGCGGGCTTACCCAGGCGGATCGCCCCGTCTTCCAGGGGAAATTTCAGAGGGCTGTGTCTCCCGTAGTGCCCGCTGGCGCGGACCCCGGGAGACGAGAATCAAGCGCCAGCTAAACCTGTAGACGCCATCGCACTACGGCCTCGGACCCGAGTTCAATTCTCGGCGCCTCCATCAAAGCGTCGCCGACGGGCCTAAACGTCCTATATAGGGACGTTTTAGGCCCGTCGGCTGGCTTTTAGCCAGGCGAGGACTTCGGTGGCGTTGCGGTCGGGTGGGAAGACGGGGTAGAAGACCTCGTTGATCTTGCCCGCTTCGGCGACCACGGTGAGGCGCTTGTAGAGGGTCATTCCCGCGGCTTCGAAGGTTGGCAGCCGCAGGTCGGCCGCGAGTTTCAGGGCGCCATCGCTGAGCAGGGGGAAGGGGATGTGCTCGCGCTCGGCGAACTCCGCCTGTTCCTCGGCGCCCTGGGCGCTGATGCCGACCACGGTCGCGCCGAGCGCGGAGAACTCGGCGAGGCTGTCGCGGTAGGCGCAGCTCTGCGGCGTGCAGCCGCGGGCGCCGGGGATGTCATCCCAGCCGGCAGGCAAGGGCTCGTCAGGTGTGCCGGTGCGGGGATAGACGTAGGCGACAAGGAGGCCGCTGGCAAGCTCGGCCAGGTCGATTGTTTCGCCCTGGGTCGAGGGCAGGCGCAGCCTTGGTAGCGCCGTCCCGGCGAGGTGATCGGCGGCGCCGTCGTCCTCCGGAACCGGCAGGTTCGCCGGCAGCTGACTGTAGTCGGCGCCCATAGCGCCATCCTTGCATCCCTCTTGACCGCTGGCTTCGTATGGTTGGCGGGATGGAGCGTTACGTCGCCTTTTTGCGCGGGATGAACCTCGGTGGCCGCCGGATCAAGAACGACGAGCTGAAGCGGGAGTTCGAAGAGCTTGGCCTCAGCGAGGTCTCCTGCTTTCGCGCCAGCGGCAACGTGATCTTCGCGTCCAAGGAGAAGGGCGAGGAGAAATTGAAGCGGCGGATCGAAGCTGGCCTGGGAGAGTCGCTGGGCTACGAGGTGCCGGTGTTTCTCCGCAACGCGAAGGAGTTGGAAGCGGTCTCTTCTCAGGAGCCGTTCGACGCTTCGCTCCACAGCGCTTCGAAGGGCAAGCTGCAGGTGGCGTTTCTGCCGGCGGCACCGAAAGCCAAAGCCCGCAAACAGGCACTCGCGCTGGCAAGCGACAAAGATCGGCTAGCGATCGAGGGCCGCGAGCTCTACTGGCTGCCCAGCGGCGGCATCTCCGAATCGGACTTGGACCTGAAGAGGATCGAGTCCGCCGTCGGTCCCTGGACGATGCGCACCAAGGGCACCGTCGATCAGATCGCCGCCAAGCTCAGCTAGAGGTCGGCGCGGGGCAGGGCGGCTATTCGGGCGTCGGCGCTGATCGCGCCGATTTCCGCCGGCAGTGCCGCCAGCTGGACGTTGGAGACGAACTCCATCGGCCGGCCGAGGGGACGGAAGAAGTTGTCGTAGTGAGTCGGGACGACGACCTCGGGGTCAAGGCGGGGGAGGATGCGCTGCCAGTAGTCGTCGGTGAAGCTGCGGCCGGCGACGCCGGCGAGGAAGACGTCGACCTCGCGCTCACGGATGGCCTCGTCGATCAGGTTGGCGCTGCCCTGGTGGTAGAAGCGCAATCCCGCGACCTCGATCGAGATCCCCCAGACCTGACCGCAGCGGTAGGCGGCTGGAGAGAGCGCGTCGAGGTGCTCGCAAGTGAGGTCGCCGTCGTAGGGGACGGCGAGGCCGAGCAGCAGCTTCGAGTGGACGCTGGGGGTGAAGCCGACCTCGAATGGGCCGAGCTCGTAGGTGCGGTAGGGCTCGACCTCGACCGCCATCTCGGCGAGTCCGTGCAGCCCCATCAGCGTCAGCAACGAGTCGGAGCCGTAGGCCTTGCAGCCGAAGCGCCGCGCGATCGCCGGCGCGTCCACCGCGTGGTCGAAGTGGGTGTGGCCGACGAGAACGCCCACCACCTCGCCTGGCGCATGGACGAAGCGGTCGAGCGCCGCCGGGTCGGGAAGCGTCGGTCGTCGCCGCAACAGATCGGCGAAGGGCACGCGCGAGAGGTAGGGATCGATGAAGAGCGTCCGGCCCTCGAAGCTCATCCGGTAGCCGGAGACGCCGAGCCATTCGACCTCCAGCCCGGC
>DATNGZ010000004.1:0-99092 GCA_035605695.1 Solirubrobacterales bacterium
GACGTCGCCGCCCCCGGCGAACTGGAAGAAGTTGGTGTGCAGGGCGCGGTCGAAGAGGACCATGAACTGGGCGCCGGCGATGAACGGGGTCGCGGCGACAACCAGCAGCGAGGTCGAGAGGTTCGCCCAGACCAGCAGCGGCATTCGCCAGAAGTTCATTCCGGGCGCACGCATGGTGATGATCGTCACCAGGAAGTTGAGCGCGGTGGCGATCGAGGAGGCGCCGGCGAACTGAACGCCGAGGTTGAAGAACGACTGTCCCAGCGGGGCGCCGGTCGAGAGCGGCGCGTAGCCGGTCCAGCCGGCGTCGAAGGCGCCACCGGGGGCGAGGAAGCTGCCGACAAAGAGCAGGCCCGCGATCGGCAGCATCCAGAAGCTGAGCGCGTTGAGGCGCGGGAAGGCCATGTCCGGCGCGCCGATCATCAGCGGCAGCACGTAGTTGGCGATCCCGGCGAAGACCGGGATCACGAAGACGAAGATCATCAGCACCGCGTGGGTGGAAAAGAGGCTGTTGTAGGTGGCGGCGTCGACGATCTGGGTGCCGGGCTGGGCCAGCTCGGCCCGGATCAGCATCGCCATTAGGCCGCCAATGAAGAAGAAGAAGAAAGTGGTGCAGATGTATTGGATGCCGATCACCTTGTGATCGGTGTTGAAGCGGAAGTAGTCCTTCCAGCTCTTGGCGCCGTGCTGGGAGTGATCCTCGGGGATCGTCGGCATCCCGGCCGCCCAGCGCAACCAGTAGTCAAAGCAGCCGAAGCCGAGCAAGAAGCCGAGCGGGCCGCTGATCAGCGGCACGACGACCTGGGGGTAGCCGGTCTGCTCGGTCTGGTAGGCGGGCAGGCCGGAGGCCTTGCGCAGGGCGACGACGAGCGCAAAGCCGAAGGCCGCGCCGAGCAGCGCGCCCAATGCGCCGCGAATCCACCCGGGTTGCTTAATCGCAGCCACCATCAGAAGGCCTCCATTATGCCCCGCCGGCGCTTAGGGGCACCGGGTCGGTCTCCGTGTCTTGGGTAATTGATTCTGCCAGCGGCGCCGGGACTTTTTCTGGCAGGGCCGCGACCCATTTGCGGAAGTCGGCCGGGGTTTCGACCACGACGGTGGCCCGCATCGAAGCGTGGCCAAAGCCGCAGAGCTCGGTGCAGATCAGCTGGTAGGTGCCGAGCTTGTCCGGCGTCACGATCGCCGTCGTCGTGATCCCAGGCACGTTGTCCTTCTTGATCCGCCACTCCGGCACCCAGAAGGAGTGGATCACGTCTTGGGCATGCATCTTGAACTGGACCTGGCGGTCGAGCGGCACGTGCAGCTCGCCCTCCGACCAGACGTTGTCCTTGCCCGGGTAACCGAAGCTCCAGGCGTACTGCTGAGAGAAGACGTCGACCGTCATCGCGTTCTTTGCCGGCTCTTCGATGTCATTCAGCACGGACCAGCTATAGCCGGCGCCGAAGAGCACGATGATCGTCGGGATCACGGTCCAGGCGACCTCGAGCCGGGTGTTGCCGTGAATCGGCTCGCCGTCGGATTCGTCGCCCGGCTTGGCTTTGAATTTCCACAGCGCGTAGAAGAGCATCACCATGACCAGCGAGAAGACGAAGGCCGAGAGCACGATCATCACGTCGAGCAGCTGATCGATCTTCGGCGCCGCGGTCGAAGCCTGCTGGCCGTCCCAGCTGATCGACAGCATCACGGCAGAGATCGCCGCGGTCATCACAACTGTGGCAGCGAGCATCTTCGCTATCGGGAGGCGGCCGTACATGAGGCGGCGGGCATTCTATTGAAGCGACGGCGGGAAGCTTTCAGGCTCCTCGCCAGCCGAGGCCGCCAGCACTCCGCGAGCGACGCCCTCCCAGCTCCAGAGCCGCCGCGCGGTCTTGACCAGCGCCTCGCGAGCGGCCTCGCGCTCCCCTTCTTCCAGCGCCAGCCAGCCGTTGAGCCGCTCGGCAATCGCCTCCACCGCACCCGCCTTAACCGGGAACGAGGTCAGCCGCCCGATCGCCGGCGGCAACGCCGCCATCAGCTGCCGCGATACCTCGAGCATCCCCGAGTGGCCCGCGGAAACCGGCAGCACACCGCAGGCAGCCGCCTCGGCGGCGACCATCCCGAAGGCCTCGGGGAAGGTGCTCGGCATGACCAGGGCTTCGGCGCCCGGCAGCAGGTCGGCCACCTCGTCGTGCTCGAGGCGCCCAATGAACTCGACCGAACCGGCGGAATCCTGGGCGGCCTGGACATAGCCGGCGGGTGGGTCCGCCAAGAAGGCGGACAGGATCGGCAGCGGCCTCTCCTCCCCACCCTCGATGCCCCAACCGGCAAACGCGACCTCCCGCGCGTCATTGATGTCGCCTCGCTCCAAAGCGGCAAGCAGCCTGCGCAGGCCACCCTCGTACTCGCCGAACCCGGCGATTTCGAGCTTTGCCTCCGGATACTCGGCCCTGACCAGCGGCCACGCCGCCAAGAGCAGGTCCACCCCCTTCGAGACGATCAGCTTGCCGACGAAGACGACCCTCCGCTCCAAGGCGCCCGGCCGCGGGCTGAAGGCCTCGGTGTCGACCCCAGGCGGACCGAGCCGGGTCTTGCCTTGCAGGCCCCCGAGCTTCGGCAGCGCCTCCCAGAGCGACTCAGCCGTGTGGTGAGAGCCGACGAGGACGCCCGAGGCAGCTTCCATGCCCTCTTCGGCATAGGGCAGGAACCGCGGGTTCGGCTTGACCGTGTACTCGAGCGCCGAGCCGTGGATCTTGGCGGCAAAGGGACCGACATCGGCGCGGGCAAGAATCGCCGGGCCCATCACCAGGTGGTTGGCGAGGGCCGCATCGAAGCCGCCAGCCGAATCGGCGACCTCGCGTACAGCCCTGACGTTGGCATCGATGTAGCGGTCGAGCTCATCGTCGGTCAGTTCCGGGAAGGCCTTCACCGCAAAGCCCTCGTAGGGGTCCTTGACGTAAACCGGCAGCAGGCCGTGGATGTCGGGGTTGTGGATCTCGACGCCCTCGATCTTGGTCTCGCGGTCCTGACAGAGGAGGTGCACCTCGTGGCCGAGCTTTGCCAGCGCCCGGGCCAGGTTGGCGTTGTAGATGTTGCTGCCGGTGCCGCGCAGCATGTAGCCGTGGAAGAGGAGGACGCGCATCGCTGCCGCGGAAGCTATTAGTCTTCGCGGCGATGAACGATCGTCAGCTCTTCCGGATGCGCGCGCCGGCCTCAGGCCGCGAGGCCCTAGCCGAGGCCGAGCCGGGCGCCGTCTACCTCGACCGCGAGACCGGCGAGGAGATGGAGCCGGTGGCGATGGTCCTGCCATTGGCCCCGTCAGCCTCCGCGCTACCGCGCACGCCAGCGAACCTGCGAGCCTGCCGCCGCTGCGACCAACTGATTGGGCTAGACGTCAGCGACTGCCAGTACTGCGGCCTGCGTCAAGAAGCGCTTTAGCCCTTAGAAGCTCCCAAGGCAAGACGACCCCAACGCCCCGTTGGACCGTCACGGACGTCCTCGCTTTGAGGCTTCCGTGATTTGTAACGCTGGGGACCGGCCCGGAGCGTCGGGTGCCCCTGCGAACGCTTTGTGCCGCTGGCCCTATCCATCCTCGGACGGCAACAGGCGATTCAGCCAGTCAGGCAAGTGAGCAGGGGTACCCGGCGCTCCGGGCCCAGCTGCGACCTCCGAATCTAGGGTTTCGCGACCAGCGTCGCCGTGTACAGCAGGCGGGCGTTGGAGTAGTAGCAGCCGTAGGTCTTGGTCTTGCCCACTCCCTGCTGCGGGTGGCCGCCCTGGATGTCTTCCTTTGAGGCGCAGTGGCCTTCGAGGCGGCTGCCGCGCCAGGTTTCTTCTTCGGAAACGTTGAAGGCGAACATCGGTGCCCAGGTCGGCACGGTGAGGGCGACGATCTGGCCGCGCAGTACCGAGAGCGGGTGGTCGAGGGTGAAGATCGGGGTGCTGCCGAAGTAGGGGTTAAGCACCTCGAGCGGGCTCTGCCGGACCAGCGTGTATTGGGGCGGCTTGGAGTCCTCGACCGGACGCAGGATGCCGATCCGCGCCTCGGAGGGGCTGCCGAGGAATTCGTCGAAGAAGCTGACCTCGTTGGTCGTCGTTTTTGTGTCGGTGCGCGAGGGCTTCGCCAGGGTGATCGACCAGGCGACAACCTTGCCGTCGAAGGGCGCCTCGTAGGGCTGGCTGACGCCGCCGGCGATCGCCTGGAAGCCGGTGACGTGGCCCTCGACCCGGCAGGGGATGACCTCGACGTTGTTGACGATCTTGCCGGGGCACGAAGGCGGTGGCGTCGAAGCCGTCTGCCCAAGGGTGACAACGCGCAGTGGCGCCGAATCGGCGGCGCCGGGCCAGGCGGCCACGACGAGGGCGATCAAGGCACAGGCGAACGCCAGCGCTACGGCTGTGCGCGTCTCACCGCCTCGGTTTTCGGCTGCTCCTTGCACGATCTCAAGCTGCAAACCCGGGCCTCTAGCCAGGGTTGCGCCACGATTCTGCCTTCCGGGGCGGAGGAATGCCGCGTTCGCCTTCTTCCTGCACGATCCCGGCCAGGCGGCCACTGTAGGGTTGCCCCCCGGAATGGAGAGTCCGGATCGAGCCGAGCAGTTCATACCCGCAGGGCTAGCCTCGCTCGGGATCGAAACCGACGAGATCGAGCTGGCGGTGATCAACGCCGCCCACGCGATGTTCTGGCCCTCGATCCGCGACTTGCTTGCGCTCGACCTCGGCGAGCTCGAGCCGGAGCGCGATCAAGACCTCTCCCGAGCGCCGGAGCAAGGATGAGCGTCCTCGACCTTTCGCTGCGCGGGCAAGCGGCGGCGATCGCCGCCGGCGAGGCCGAAGCGGCCGAGCTGCTCGATGCTGCGCTGGCGCGGATCGAGCAGCGCAACCCGGCGATCAACGCCGTGGTCGAGACCTTCCCGGAGCGCTCGCGGGCGATGCTCGAGGCGGCGCCGAGCGGGCCGCTGCGCGGCGTGCCGGTCGTGATCAAGGACGAGTGGCCGCTGCCGTGGCGCGCGCAGCGCTTCGGCGCGGCGGAAATGACGGCCGCCACCGCCCCCGGCGAGTCTGGCCCCTACCGGGCGCTGCGCGACGCCGGTGCGGTGATCGTCGGCGTCGCCAACATGCACGAGCTGGGCGCGAGCAGCACCGGCAACACCTCCGTCTACGGCCCCGCCCGCAATCCCTGGGACACCGAGCGCTGCCCGGGTGGCTCCTCGAGCGGGCCCGGCGCCGCCGTCGCCGCGCGGCTAGTCGCCGGCTCGGTCGGCGCCGACGGAATCGGCTCGATCCGTTTCCCTGCCGCCTACTGCGGCCTGACTGGGCTGAAGCCGACCTTCGGCCGCTCGGCGATGACCGGGCACCATATGGATGGGGTCTCGACCACGATCGTCTCCGGCCCACTCGCTGCCGATGCCGCCGACTGCCGCCTGCTCGGCTCGGCTCTCTGCGGCACGGAGCTCCAAGGCGGGAACGCCGCCGGACTGCGAATCGGCGTCATCCGCGATGCCGTATCCGAAGACGTCACGCCGGAGGTCCGCGAGGCCTGCGAGACGGCGATCGAGGCGCTGCGCTCGGAGACGGGCGGCGAGGTGCGCGAGGTGGAGCTGGCCGACCTCGATGCGGCGGCCCTGGCGACGGTGCTGATCGCGAACGTCGAGAGCCTCGGCAGCAGCTCTCCCGAGCGCCTCAACAATCTCGATCCCGAGATCAGCCCGATCGGCCGCGGCTTTTCGAAGTACCGAATGCTGCTGCCCGCCGCTGCCGGCGTGAAGTCCTACGGGATCCGCACCCTGATGCGTCGCCGAATCGCGAACCTCTTCGAGCAGGTCGACGTGCTTGCCTGGCCCACCGTCCCGGCCGTCGCGCCGCCGCTGGAGGCGCCGCTGGTCAAGCTGCCCTCGGGCACGCTGACGGCAGACCAGGCCAACGTGCGCGGCGCCGGCCTCGCCAACCTGACCGGGATCCCGGCGATCAGCGTCCCGGTCGGCCTCGGTGCCGACGGGCTGCCGATCGCCCTGCAGCTGCAGGGCGCCTGGGGGCGCGACGAGCTCCTGCTCGACGCCGCCGAGGCGCTCGAGCGAGCCAGCGAACGGCGCTGGGTCGATTCGCTGCCGCCGCTCGCCCAGGCCGAGCCCGCGGACGCCTGAGCGATGCCGGCGATCGTGGTGCAAGGCCTGGAGCGCGCCTTCGATGAAGTGCTGGCCGTCCAGGGAATCGACCTCGAGGTCGACGAGGGAGAGATCTACGGTTTCCTCGGCCCCAACGGCGCCGGCAAGACGACGACGGTGCGGATGCTGACGACGCTGTTGCTGCCGACCGGTGGGCGGGCGACCGTTGCCGGCCACGACGTGATCCGCGAGGCGCGGGCGGTGCGGGGCTCAATCGGGGTCGCCCTGCAGGAAGCTGCGCTCGATCCGCTGATGACGGGCCGCGAGCTGATCCGCCTGCAGGCGACCCTGCAGGGGCTGCCGGGAGCCGAGGGCAAGCGCCGTGCCGACGACCTGCTCGAACGAGTCGACCTCGCCGCCGCCGCCGACCGCCGCGTCGGCACCTACTCGGGCGGGATGCAACGGCGGCTGGACCTCGCAGCGGCGCTCGTCCACGAGCCGCGCGTGCTCTTCCTCGACGAGCCGACCACCGGCCTCGACCCGGTCAGCCGCAAAACGATCTGGGAGGAGGTGCGGGCGCTCAACGACGAGGGAACCACGGTCTTCCTCACCACCCAGTACCTCGAGGAGGCCGATCAGCTCGCCGACAACGTCGGCATCATCGACAGCGGCAGGATCGTCGCCGAGGGCACGCCGGAGTCGCTGAAGGCCCAGATCGGACACCCCCACGTGCAGTTGCAACTTGCCGAGGGCTCGGTTGCCGAGGCGGAGGAAGTCTGCGCGCGGATCGGCAAGCTGCTGCCGCCCAAGGACGGCAAGGCGGTCCTGGTCGAGGTCGAGAACGGCGCCGCCGACATCCCCCGCGTGGTGCGGGCGCTCGACGAGGCCGGGATCGGGGTCGAGTCGCTGGAGCTGGTCCGCCCCACCCTCGACGACGTCTTCGTCGCCAAAACCGGCCACCACCTCGAGAAAGACGGCGAGGGGGACGCCGAGCCCGAGGCGGTCGAGGCGTGAGCGATTTTGCGACCAACGTAAGGGTCGTCAGGGCGCTGGGGATGCGCTCGATTCGCCAGACCTTCCGCCGGCCGCAGCTGATGGCGCCGATCGTCGTCTTTCCCACCCTGCTGCTGGCGATCCAGACCGGCGGCGCCGGCGGCGCCGTCAACCTGCCCGGCTTCCCCCCGGTGCAGAGCTTCCTCCAGTTCATGCTGGCCGGGGCGATGATGCAGTCGCTGATGCTGGCCGGCAACAGCGGCGGCATCGCGCTCGCCGTCGACATCGAGATGGGCTTCACCGATCGCCTCTTCTCGGCGCCGATCCCGCGCTACACGATCGTGCTCGGGCGGCTGGCGGGAACGGCGGCTCTGGGCCTCTTCGCCTCCCTCTGGTTCCTCGCGATCGGCCTGATCTTCGGCGCCGAAATACACAGCGGCGTGGCCGGTGCCCTGATCGCGATCGCCCTCGTCACCGCCGCGGCGATGGCGGTCGGCGGCATCGGCGCGGCGATCGCGCTGCGCACCGGTAGCGCCAGCGTCGTCCAGGGCCTCTTCCCGCTGGTCCTCGTCGTCCTCTTCCTCTCCTCCGCCTTCTTCCCCAACGAGCTGATGATCCAGCCGGCCAAGGCGATCGCCGAATACAACCCGCTCAGCTTCGTCGCCGAAGGCGTTCGCGGGCCGATCGTCTCAGGGATCGACGCCACCGAACTGGGCGAGGCGGTTCTGGCGATCGTCGCTATCGTCGTGCTCGGGCTCGTGCTCAGCGCCCGCGCCCTGCGCCACCGGCTGAAGGTCGGCTGATGGAGTCGGTCGCGACCCTGCCGCAGTGGCGCGCCAACCTGGCGACGATCGCGGCACTGATGGCGCGGGCCAAGAACGAGCTGCTGCGCGTGCCAGGCGCCGCGATCCCCGGGGTGTTGGCGCCGACGATCTTCTTCCTCGGCCTCAACGGCGTCTTCGGTGCGCTGACCCAGCTCAACGGCTTCACCACGGGGTCGTATGAGAGCTTCATCGTGCCGGTCAGCATGCTGCAGGGGGCGGGCTTCACCGGCGCCGCAGCCGGGGTCAACCTGGCCCGCGACATCGAGGGCGGCTGGACCGACCGGCTGCTCGTCTCCCCCGCCCCGCGCTGGGTCCTGCTTGCCGGCACCGTGCTCTCCGCCAGCGCTCGGGCGCTGATCCCGGCGACGTCGGTCTTCCTAATTGCGCTCCTGCTCGGCGCCGGCTGGCCCGGCATCGCTGGGCTTCTGGTCACCTACTTCATGGTCGCCGCGATGGCGTCCGTCGCCGCCTGCTGGGGCTCGGCACTGGCACTGCGCTTCAAGAGCCAGTCGGCGGCGCCGCTGATGCAGGCAGGGATGATGGGACTGATCCTCACCACCACCGCCTACGCTCCGCTCGCCCTGCTGCAGCCCTGGATGCGCAGCGTCGCCGAAGTGAACCCGGTGACGCAGGTGATGGACGCGGCGCGGCAGGGCTTCATCGGCGGCGTCAGCTGGGCCGAAACCTGGCCGGGAATAGTCGCCCTGGCAGCCCTCCTCGCCATCCTCGGCGCCTGGGCCCTACGAGAAATGCGCCGCACAGCGGTCTGACCCGCCGATGGGCCTCAAACGTGACATATAGACACGTTTCAGGCCCGTCGGCCGCCGCCATCGCCGAACGGGTGCTGCGGGGGAACTGGAACGAAGGGGAGCGGGACAAGGTTCGCTTCGCGTATACGCAGCCCAGCCCTACTCGCTATCCGTGGCAGTGGTATTGGGACTCCTGCTTCGCGGCGATCGTCTGGCGGCGCTTTGAGCCGGCCCGCGCCCGGGCCGAGCTGGAGACGCTGCTTGCGGCGCAGCGAGCGGATGGCTTCATCGGCCACACGATCTTCTGGGACCGCCCCGTCTCGCTCAGCCGGCTCGCCTTCTACAACGTCGCCTCGCGCAGTTCCTTCCAGACCGAGACGATCCAGCCGCCGCTGCTCGCCTGGGCCTGGAAGATCGCCGTCGGGGACCCCGCCGAGGAGCCGCGCATCGCCGCCCAGATGGACTGGCTCAGCGCCAGCCGCGACCTCGAGGGCGACGGCCTGCTCTGGATCGTCCAGCCCGACGAGTCGGGCCTCGACGCCTCGCCGAAGTTCGATCCGATTTGGGGCTGGCGCGCCTGCACCCGAATCGGCTTTCCCCTGCTCGTCCACCACAACCGAGGGCTCGGGTTCGACGCGCGGCGGATCCGCGAGCGCGGTGGGCCGGTCCTCTGCGAAACCCTGGTAAACACGCTCTGGTCGCTCTCCCTGCAGGCGCTGGGCCGACCCTCGGCAACGCCGGCCCTGGTCAAGCGGCTCTGGGACGAGGACCGCGGCCTTTTTCTTGACGAGGCGCAGCCAACCGGCGCCAGGCCCGCGATCGCCACCTGGGCTTCCCTCGCCCCCTTGGCGCTGCCCGACCTTCCAGAGGAGATCGGCCGCCGGCTTGTCGAGGAGCACCTGCTGAACGAGCGCGAGTTCCTCACCCCCGTCGCGCCACCCTCGGTCGCCGCCTCCGAGCCGAGCTACGAGCCCGGTGGCTTCCGCCGCCCGATGCGCCGCTACTGGCGCGGCCCGACCTGGGTCAACTCGGCCTGGATGGTCTGGCTCGGGCTGCGACGGCTCGGTTACGAGGAGGCCGCCAATCGGCTCGCCGGCGGCCTGATCGGCGCGGTCGAGCGCGAAGGCCTGCGCGAGTACTACGACCCCCGGACCGGCTCAGGCCTCGGCGCCGAAGACTTCGCCTGGTCTGCACTGATCGCCGAGCTGGCCGAGCCCGACCCAGCGGCAGCAAGCAGTCACCTGTAAAGCGGAGCAACGCGCCGCCCGACCTCTAGACCACCCCCCAGGTGCAGCCCAGGTGTGCACCGGTGAGCGAGAGTGTTCCGCTGCCGTGAAGGATTGCCCTACTGGCGCCATAGGATAGTTCGTCTAAGAGTAATTCCTGCAGTGCTTCTAATCCTGCGGTAATTGCCAATACTTTTTCATGAGCCTGTGTGACTTCGAACGCATATGATTTTTTAACTTCTACAGCCAAGGGTATTGGGCAGCCTTTACCCGATTCATATTTAATTTCTGCGAGAAATGTGCTCGGGGGGTCTGGCTCGATTAAGAGATATAAGACACCTTCATGGGTGATCACTAAAATCAAAGAAACAGCCGTTACGTCATGATTTGCGCCGCCATTGGAGATGATGCAGGGCAGGGGTTCTTTGGAAGTTAATTCGCCACTTGCATTGATCGGGAATACCTGACATTTTTCCCATAAGAAAGTCGCTAAAGCTTCGCCTTTTTCAGGGTTGGTCGGAAACCCTGATGTCACCGAGAACGATATGCAGTGGATCTCGATTTTTAGTCCCGTTACTAAGATTTGGAATAACCCGCCGCTGCCCGTGACACCCGCATTTAACGTTGTCGAGCCTAAGACTAAAAATTTGCCTCTCGTTCCCGCTAAGTTTGCCGCCTGAGCCCCCACCGCAGTGAACGCCGCCAGTCCAAGCGCCGCCACCAGCGACAGGCCGAGGACTCTGAATATCTGCTTGTTGTTCATGCTGATCCTCTCTGACTCATGGTCGCGATCGTCAAGGCAGCCGGTACCCGCGCCGATGAGGATCTCATCCGCTGACCAAGCAGTCAAGTTTTACTAAGCAATAGCTCCAATCCAGCGCGCATGGATCTCGGCACCGCTTTTGAGGCCAGGCGCAAGAATGTCCCAATGAAGGGTCCGCTCGCCAGCGTCGTCATCCCCGCCTACAACTCCGAGCACTACATCGACGAGGCGATCGAGAGCGTGCTCACCCAGACCTACTCGCCGCTCGAGTTGATCGTCGTCGATGACGGCTCGACGGATCGCACGGCCGAGCTAGCCGACAGCTACTCCGAGGCGACCGTGATCACCCAGGAGAACTCGGGGCCCTCCGCCGCCCGCAATCGCGGCGCCGCCGCCGCCCGCGGCGAGTTCCTCGCCTTTCACGACAGCGACGACGCGATGACGCCCGACAAGCTGGCGGTTCAGGTTGGCCACCTGCTTGACAACCCGAGCGCCGGTTGCGTCCTCGCCGAGCAGGAGCTACTGATCGAACCAGGCGCCGAGCTGCCCTTCTGGGCCGAGGGCTCGAAGGTGCCGACGATGATGCCGCCGCGACCGCCCGAGTTCGCGGACGAGCCCGACGTCCACCCGATGACGTTGGTCGTTCGCCGCGAGATCTTCGAGCGAGTCGGGCAGTTCAATGAGTCGATGCGCGCCGCCGAGGACTTCGACTGGATGCTGCGCGCCGCCGAGGACGGAGTCGAGATCGCCCGTCTCCCGAGGGTTCTACTACGGCGTCGTGTCCACCCCGAGAGCCTGACCCAGGATGCGGCCGCCGGCCGCGCCGGCCTCTTCCGGGCGTTCAAAGGGCGGATCGACCGGCACCGCGCCCGCGCCGACGGCTGAACGCCCGACCGGCGTGCAGCGACAGCTGCCAGGCGCTGTCCAGTCCCCAGAAGCGTCGAGCGAAGGAAGGGAAGCCGGTCGGCCTGGGGGCTCCCGTATCGAGATCGCGCAGGCGCCGGTAGCGGTCCCAGGCCATGCGCAGAGTCCGCAGCGGTCCGTCCGGCCGACAGGCCGCGCGAAAAGCAGCCCGCTCGTGGCGCGAAGCCGGTGCGGCGCGCAGGCGGTTGATGACGCTCGCCGGCACCGCGAGATCGAACTCATCGCGCAGATAGCCGAGGGCCGCGGCGGCGGCGGCCGTGAGCTGGCGCCGCTCGGCCTCCGAGACAAGCCGATCCCAGTCGAGGTCCTCACCGGCAGAGCGGATCACGGCTGCCGCGTCGGCGATCCATCGGAACGGGGGCAGCGGGCTCCAGGGCGTACCGTGGACACAGACCAGCAGCAGCTGGTCTGCAGAGCAGGGCGCGAGCGTCCGCGTCCCGGACAGCTCCAGCGGCACCGCGCCGCCCCAGAGCGGCTCGTCGCGAGCCGGCTGCCAGAGGGCGAACCAGTGCAGGTCCACGTTGCCCCCGTCCGGCCCGTCGATGCCCATCGAGTGGTGAACTTCCGCCCAGGCTTCGGCGTCGGCCTTCTCGGGTCGCCAGCCGGCTGCCCGCATCACCTCGACCGCCTCGACCCTGCGCCCGATCGGAACAAGAACGTCGACGTCGTCCATCGGGCGAACGCCAGGGCTGTCGTAGGCGAGCAGCGAGAGCGAAGCGCCCTTCAGCACCATCGTCTCGATCCCAGCCTCGCTCAAGGTGTCGATTGCTTCAGCGGCTCTCCTGAAGAGCATCTGGTTGTGGCTCCAGGAGCGGCGGTAGATCCCCTTCATCCTCCCCGCCACCTCCGGATCGAAGGCCTCGGCGCCGAGGTTGCGGTAGACAAGCGGCAAGAGCCGCATCGAGCCGTGGTCGATCTGGTCGAAGTCGACTCGGGCCCGCCAGCTCTCCCAGGCCACCCTTCCCTGCCGCGGCGGATTCAGCGCCGCCCGGAGGACAAGGGCCTGCTCGGGAGACGGCCGGTTGCCGAGCTCCGAGCTCACCCGCTGGCCCGCCTGCGATCGAGCGACTGTTTGAGCAAGCGGGCGAACTCCGCCCGCTCTCCCCGGTTGCGAATCGAGTGGTTCTCGCCGTGCAGGCGCCGCAGCGTGACCGTCTGAGGCAGGATCGCCTGCTTCAGGTCAAGCTCGCGGGCACGTAGCAGGAAGGTCAGGCCGTCGCTGATCTTGGCCTCCTCGGACCAGGGGCCGACCGCCTCTATCGCCGAGCGCGCCGCCAGCATCGCGCCGATGTAGACGCCGGGCTGCGGATCGGGAGGAACGTGCAGGGCGGCGGCCTCCTCGGCGGCGAGATCTGGGCTGACGAACTGTCGCACGTAGCCGAACGCCAGCTGCAGATCCGGGTCGGCTTCAAAGGCGGCGAGCTGCAGGGCGGTCTTCGCCGGGTCCCAGAGATCGTCGGCATCAAGGAAGGCGATATGGCTGCCGCGCGCGACTCGAATCGCGGCGTTGCGGGCGGCGCCGATCCCCTCGCGGGGCTCGGAGACGATCTCGACCGCGGGACCGTAGCCGCGGGCGATCTCGGCGCTGCGGTCAGTCGAGCCGTTGTCGACGACGATCAGCTGCTCGCAGGGCCGAGTCTGACCGAGGACGCTCTCGATCGCCTCCGCCAGGTAGGCCTCCCCGTTGCGGACGGGGATCGCCGCGGTGACGGCTGGCTCAGCCAAGCTCGCCCACCAAGCGGGCCACTGCCGCCGCGTTCGCGGCGGGATCGGGGCTCAGAGCCAACTCGTAGCTGGGAACCCGGCGGACCAGAGCGGCGAGCGCCGCAAGTGACGACGCACCCTGAAAACTCGACTGCGCGATCGTGCTCGGGGCGACCGCGCGCAGCCCCTGCGCCGCGGAAATACTCCGCAGCGACGGCTCGATCCGACCATCAGAAGTCAGCGGGGGTAGGACGGGGGCTATCACGGCGCTGATCTCCAGCTGGCGCACCATTGCACCGGGGGCGACGGCGCGGATATCTACCAGCGCCTTGGCCGGGCCCTCCAGGGTTGACTCGAAGCCAGCCGCCTCGATCGCCTCGCTGCTGAGCCCGAGGCGCGCGGCGCTGTCCTCGGTCAGCTTCGCCGTGGACTGCATCGCGTGGGCGACCGGTGTCTGGCTGGTCTCGAGCAGGACGTAGTCGTCGGCGACGATCTCCATCTCAGCCAGGGCGCAAGCGAGTGCCAGGGTCGACTTGCCAGAGCCGCCGCGGCCAACCACGAGGACGCCGCGGCCGCCGCGGCCCACGGCGCCGGCGTGGGTCATCGAGCGGCCCCGCGCCGCCGTCAGCAGCTGCAGCGCATCGCGCAGCGGTGCCGCGCGCTCGCTCGGCGGGATTCGTCCGGCGTCGGGAAGATGGAAGATCGCCTCTCCGGCCGCCGGCTCGACGGCGGTCAGGGCGCCGCTCCCGGCCGCCGCGAGCACGCTGGCGCGCTCGGAGCGGAGCAGCACGACTGGGTTAGTGCCCGGTGGCGCCTCTGGGGATGGCCATACGTCCGGTGGCGCGTCGATGCCGGTCGAGGCGGTGTCGAAGAGCGAGATCGTCAGCTCAGGGACGCCCGGAGCCGTCGTCGCGAGGTGTTCGAAGGGCGGCAGCAACGCCGCCCGCATTGACTCACCAGCACAGCGCAACCGCAAGCGCAGACCGGCGATCTTGAGATCTTGCTCGCCGGCGCCACCAACCACGTCGGCGGCCATCTCGAAGCGCCCGCACAGCTGTTCGAAGTACTCGCTGGCCAGATCGCCGCGCTTCCTCGCCGCGGCCTCCCGTTCCGGCACCGGGGGTCAGGCCGCCGGCCGTGGCCAGCCGGTGGTGTCGACCTCGTGAATCGGGTCGAGCAGGAAGTAGTCCTTCATATCCGTGTAGCGCTCGAGCCGGGGCGGCTCGAAGGGGGCCTTGGCGCCGTTGCCGCCGCCTTCACTCGTGGTCGCCCGCTCGGGGGTCGCGCCCTCCGTCGTTACGACCAGACCGCTCTCCGCCAGCTTGCCGAGCAAGGCCGAGACCTCGCTTCGGAGCGTCCCGGCGTCGGCCTCGAACTTGACCGCCAGCGCCCCGCAGATCTCCGTCTCCGTGGCGCCCCCAGCCAGCAGGTCCCAGATCGCCGGGGCGCTTCCCGCCAGGCTGTAGTAATTGCCGTTGCCGAGGTCGATCGCAATCACCTCGCCATCGACCGTCTCGTGAACCACGTTCTCGGCGTCGATGCGAAAGCGAGTCTCGCCCACGGCCGCTATTTGTAGCGATAGGTGATGCGACCGCGATCGAGGTCGTACGGCGAGAGCTCGATCTTCACCCGGTCGCCCGGGAGGATGCGGATGTAATGGCGGCGCATCTTGCCGGAGATATGGCCGAGCACATCGTGGCCGTTATCCAGTTTGACCCGGAACATCGTGTTGGGGAGGGCCTCGGTGATCTCGCCCTCCATCTCGATCTTCTCCTCTTTCGCCATGCGGCCCGGGAGCGTATCGGACCGCCCCTTCCCCGGCTCAGCGCTGTAGGCGGCGGGCGTGCTCGACCGCCCCGTCCCAGGTCGATACCTCGCCCGCGTACTGAGCCGCCTCCAGCTCCGCCAGCAGGGCGCCCAGCTCAGGGCCCTGGGGCACTCCCAGCTCGATCGCGAGCTCGTCGCCGCGCACGAGCGGCCGCGGCGGGCCCTGGCGGCGCCAGTCGAGCGCCGCCGCCAGCATTTCGCGGGCGAGCGAGAGGTGCGCCTCGACCGCCTCCTCGCTGGCGAGCGGGCCGGAGCCTCGCGCCGAGAGCCGGTCGGCGATCGTCAGCAGGGTTACGTCGACACCGACGGGCTCCGTCGCCCGCAGGTACTCGTGGATCCGGCGCGGCGGCAACGGCGCCTCGCGGACCATGAAGCCGAGCCGCAGGTGGTGCAGGGTCAGGTCCTGGAGGTGGCGAGTCAGGGCGCGGCTTGCCCGCAGCCGACCGCAGAGGGCGCCGACGATCTCGGTGCCCTCCCGGTCATGGCCGAGGAAAGTGACGAAGCCGTCCCTTTCGGTCCGCGTCGCCGGCTTGCCGATGTCGTGCAGGAGGGCGCCGAAGCGCAGTGCCGTGGCACGGCTGATCTCGTCGGCGAGCGGCTCGGCGAGTAGAGATTCAATCTCCGCCGCACGGTCTCCGCCGAAACGATCCAGCTCGGCCTCGACCTCGAGCGTGCGCTCGAGCACGGCGATCGTGTGGCCGTAGACGTCGAGGTGGTGATTGGGACCCTGTTCGACCCCGCGCAGGGCCTCGAGCTCGGGCAGGACGACGGCGGTGAGACCGAGCTCGTCCAGCAAGCGCAGCCCGCGCAGCGGATCGGGGCCCCCGATCAGCTGGCGCAGCTCGACCAGCTGGCGCTCCCCCGCCGCCTCGGCCGCTCGCGCGGCTTCGGAGCGAGCGAGGACGACCGTCGCGGGATCGAGCTCCAGTCCCAGGCCCGCGGCAAGCCTGGCGGCCCGCAGCAGGCGCAGCGGATCGGCAGCGAGGCTGCGCTCGCCGACGACCCGCAGGACGCGGCGGTCGAGATCGGCGAGGCCGCCATGGGGGTCGATCGGCTCCCCGCCGACGAGCGGCACGGCGATCGCGCCGATCGTGAAATCGCGCTCGGCCAGGTCCGCCTCGATCGTCTCGCCGCGCAACGCCGTCAGGTCGATCTGCCACGAACCGTCGGCGCCAACGGCGCGCCAGGTCGCGAACTCGGCCGAGAGCTCGAACGAGTGCCCCCTTCCCTCGCGAGCGATCGCCTTTGCCGCGGCCGCCGGATCGCCGGCGACGGCCAGGTCGAGATCCACCACCGCGCGTCCCAGGGCAGCATCGCGGACCGCGCCGCCGACGATCCAAGCTCCCTCCTCACCGCCAAGCGCCCGCCGCGCCAGGACAACCGGCGGCGCCGGGGCGAGGGCCTCCACGACGCTCATACCGCTTCCCGCGGCACCCTGGCAGAGATCCCGCAGGTGACCTCGTAGTTGATCGTGCCGATCCGTCCGGCGACCTCCTCGGCCCGAATCGTTCCCTCGCCCTGCGAGCCGATCAAGACCGCCTCGTCGCCGGGCTCGACCTCGGTCTCGGGACCGAGGTCGACGGTGATGTTGTCCATCGAGACGGTGCCGACCAGCGGCCAGCGCCTGCCGCGAACCAGGACCTCGGCGTTGTTGGAGAGAGCCCGACGCACCCCGTCGCCATAGCCGAGCGGCAGAACACCGACCCAGGTATCGGTCGGCGCGCGCCAGGTCTGGCCGTAGCCGGCGCTGTCGCCCGCCGCGAAGCGCTTGACGTCGGCGACGTAGGAGCGCAGCGACAGCGCCGGCGCGAGCCCGCGCTCCGCTGGGTCGCCCTGGAACGGGTCGAGACCGTAGATGGCGACGCCGCAGCGCGCCATGTCGAAGTGGGCCCGCCGGTCGCGAAAGACGGCGGCGCTGTTGGCGGCGTGGACGGTGATCCCGGGGAACTCGGACTTGAGCGCGCCCGCCAGCGCCGAGAAACGGTCGAGTTGCTCGCCGAAGAAGTCCGAATCGGGTTCGTCGGCAGTGGCGAAGTGGGTCCAGACGCCCGCCAGGTCAAGCTGGGGATCCTCAGCGCAGGCGCGAGCGAGGGCGAGCACGGCGGCGGGGTCGCGGTTGCCGAGCCGACCCATGCCGCTGTCGTGCTTGACGTGAACACGGACGGGGCGGCCCTGGGCGCGGGCGCGGGCGCTGAGCAGCTGGCGGAAATCGTCGTGCCAGACCGCGACCTCCGAGCCCGCCGCAAGCGCGTCCTCGAGGTCGTCGGGGGCGAGCGCCCCCATCGTCAGCAGCGGGATCTGCGGGAAGCGCCGGCCAATCTGCCCCGCCTCGGCGCCGGTGGCCACCGCCAGGCGGGTCGCGCCGCCGGCCAGGGCCGCCGAGGCGCAGTCATCGCCGCCATGGCCGTAGCCATCGGCCTTGACCACGGCGCAGAGCTCCGCCCCATCGCCCAGCTCGGAAACGAGCCGCGCGCAGTTGCGCTCGACGGCGCCAAGGTCGATTCGGGCGAGCGCCCGTGCCATCGCGCTAGTGGTCGGCGACGAGCGCGGCCAGCGCGTCGGCCCGGGTCACCATGCCGGCGAGGCGACCCTCGCCGTCGAGGACCGGCAGGTGGTTGTGGTGCTTCTCGGCGATCGTCCTGGCGACGGACTCGGCGTCGTCGTCGCCGCGGACGGCGATCGGGTCCGCCGTCATCAGCTCCGAGACCTTGGTCGCGAACGCCTTGTTCAGCCGCTCCTCGAAGCCCTTCATCGAGCCGATGAAGACGACCCCGCCCATGATGTTGAGGTAGTGCGGCAGGTGCAGGTCGGCTTCCTCGTCACTGAGGATCAGGTCGGACTCGCTGACGATGCCGACCACCTTGCGTTCCGCGTCGATCACCGGAATTGCCCCCAAGTCGGTCTTCGCCAGCAGCTCGATCGCGGCGCGCGCGTCGGCGTCAGGGGAGACGGCGGGCACATCGGCATCCATGATTTCGGCGGCGGTCTTCATCGGCAGGCTGAGCGAGATTATTCGACCGGAGCACTGGGAGCGATCCCGAGCGGAATCGAGTCGATCACGTCGCTGGCGATCACCGACTCCGCCGCACCGATGCGAGCAGCCGCATCGCGACCGGCGCGGGCGTGGGCGATGACCGCGGCGCAGGCCGCGGCAAAGGGGTCGAGCCCGCGGGCGAGCAGGGCCGCGGTGATCCCGGAGAGCACGTCGCCGGTGCCCGCCGTCGCCAGCGCCGGCGCCGAGAGCGCGTTGACGGCGACCCGCTCGCCATCGGTGACGATCGTGTCATCACCCTTGAGCACGACCACGGCGCCGCTGGCCAGAGCCGCCTCGCGCGCCGAGGCGAGGCGGTGGGCGGCGATCTGCCCGGAGGAGCGGCCGAGCAGTCGCCCCAGCTCGCCCGCGTGGGGCGTGAGGATCGTCGGCGCCTTGCGAGCGGCGATCCGCCGGCTCTCGCCGGCGAAGGCGTTGAGACCGTCGGCGTCGATCACCAACGGCGCCTCGATCGCGGCCGCGGCGTCGCGAGCCAGCTCGACCGAGCCGGGATCGCGGCCCATCCCGGGCCCGAGCACCCCGGCCGCGGCACCTTCGAAGGTCCGCAGAACCGCCTTCAACGAGCCCGGCGCCAGGCAGCCGTCCCCGCCGGGGCAACCGACCGACATCACCTCCGGCTGAGCGGCCTCGAAGATCGGCTCCAACTCGGCCGGCACGGCCACCGTGGCGTAGCCGGCTCCGGCGCGAATCGCCGCCAGCGAGGACATCTGCACGGCGCCGGTGAGACCGCGCGAGCCGCCGGCAATCGCCACCTGCCCCGAGCTGAACTTTGTCGATCGGGAGCCGCGGCGCGGCGCCAGCGCCAGCACAGCCGGTTCGATCGTCCCCGCTCCCGGCTCGCCCGGCGCCCCGGCGGGAATCCCGATCGGCACCACCCGCAGCTCCCCGCTGTGCCACTTGCCGGGCGCGATCCGGTGCCCCAGCTTCGCCGCGTGGAAGCTCACGGTCAGGTCCGCCTCGACCGCGACACCGGCGATCTCGCCGCTGGAGGCATCGACCCCGGAGGCGATGTCACAGGCGACGACCGGCGCCCCGCAGCGATTGATCGCCTCGATCGCCGCCACGGTCGGCTCGCGCGGCGCCCCGGCAAAGCCGGTGCCGAAGATCGCGTCGACCACCGCGCTCGAGCCCTCGAGCCAGGCATCGAGGTCGGCGGGCGGATCGGCGGCGAAGAGCTCCAGCACGTCGACCTCGTATCCGGTCGCGAGGAGGTGCCGCGCGGCCACCAGCCCGTCACCGCCGTTGTTGCCCTTGCCGCAGAGAATCCGCACCGGCCCCTGGGGCGACAGCTCGCCAACCGCCTCAGCCAGCGCCGTCCCGGCCGCCTCGATCAGCTCTGCCTCGGCGATCCCCTGCCCCTCGATCGCCCAGCGATCGACCGCCCGCATCGCCTCGGCGTCGTACAGAGGACTGAGCCATGACTCCACCCCCTGAGCCTACTCAGCCGTCGTCCGCATTTTAAATCCCTGCTAATCGAACGAATGAGTTAATGATATTTACAAAATGTCATCAGACTGGGAGTCGTGATACTTTGCAAACATCATGATCTTTCAGACTCCGGAGCTCAGGGATGACGAGCGTGGCGTCTTGGAGCTGCTCTCGGAGCAGCGCGAGCAGCTCCGCGATCGCGTCGCCGAGCCGCGAAGATGGGCGGGAACCCTGCGGCGGATGACTTTCGCGCGAGCCGTCCAGGGCTCGAACAGCATCGAGGGCTACAACGCCTCCCTCGACGATGTCGTCGCCGCGGTCGATGGAGAGCCAACGCTCGACGCCAGCGCGGAGACCCAGCTTGCCCTCGCCGGCTATCGGGACGCGATGACTTACGTGCTCCAGCTCGCCCGGGACGAGACGCCAAACGTGGACGAGGGGTTGATCAAGAGCCTGCATTTCATGATGCTCAAGTACGACCTCTCAAAGAACCCCGGGCAGTGGCGCCCCGGCGATATCTACGTGCGAAACGACGCAAGCGGTGAGATCGTCTACGAGGGTCCAGCAAGCGACGAGGTCCCAAAGCTGATCGCCGAGATGCTGCTGGCACTTGCATCGGATCAGAGCCCGGTTCCGGTCAAGGCAGCGATGGCCCATCTCAATCTGGTCTTGATCCACCCATTCAGCGACGGAAACGGCCGCATGGCGCGCTGCCTGCAGACCCTCGTGCTTGCCCGCGATCGCGTTCTTGCCCCGGTTTTCTCCAGCATCGAGGAGTTCCTCGGACGCAACACCGAGGCCTACTACGAAGTCCTCGCCGAGGTCGGTGCCGGCTATTGGCACCCGGAGCGCGATGCACGCCCTTGGATTCGGTTCTGCCTAAGGGCGCATTACCTACAGATCCGCACGATGCTTCGACGGCGACAGGAGATCGAGGAACTCTGGAACTCCTGCTACGCGCTCGCGGAGAAAAGCGGGCTGCCGGAACGCTGCGCCGTGGCGCTCATGGATGCCGCATACGGGCTGCGAATCCGCAGGGGAAGCTACAGAGCCTCGGTCGAGGGTGTTACGGGCGAGGATGTGAGTGAGCAAACTGCCTCGCGCGACCTGAGGGCGATGGTCGATCAGAGGCTGCTCGCCCCGATGGGAGAGCGCCGTGCCCGCTACTACCTTGCCGGTCCGAGGCCGACGGAGATAAGAAATCAAGTAAAAGCCAGTCGACCCCCACGCGCCGACGAGGATCCGTTCGCGGTAGTTCGGGACCGGCGCCAGCTCAGCTTGACCTGACCGCGACCGCGGCCGCAAAGTCGCGCGAGTGCGTGAGCGAGATCTCGACTCGCTCGCCGCCGGCCGCCTCCGCCGCTCGTCCCGAAAGCGAGACCCGCGGCGGCTCGCCCGCGATGACCTCGATCTCGCGCAGGCCAAAGCCGCGGCCGAGGCCAAGGGCCTTGACCACGGCCTCCTTTGCGGCGAAGCGGGCGGCAAGATGACGACCGGGACGGGCGCGGGCGGCAGCGTAGTCGCGCTCGGCGTCGGTGAACACGCGCTCGGCAAGCCGCGGGTGGCGCTCCAGGGCGCGCTCCAGCCGGTCGATCTCGAGCAGGTCTATACCGAGGCCCGAGGCCACCGCGGACTAGGTACCGATGCCCGCGACGATCTTCGCCGTAGCGAGGTCGCCTTCGGTGCTCGAGCCGATGCCGATGTAGGTGAATTTGAGGTAGGGCACGATTTCCCAGAAGTCGGTCGAGGAGCGCGGCACCAGGACTTCGGCCAAGTGCCGAGCCGCCGGGCCGTTGACATAGCCGACGATCGGCGTCTCGCCGAGCAATGAGACAGCCGCCTGGTACGCCGGATCACTCACCAGCGCCGCCGCGGATTCCGTGCCGAGCCCGGCAAACGCCGCCCGCGTGCCATAGCCGACCACGATCCGGTCACCTTTGGCGAGCACCACAAGCGGCTTGCCGCCAAGTTCAGGGCTGCGGATCGAGAAGCCACTCGCTTTGCCGCTGACCGCGGTCACTCCTGGCACCCGGGCGCTGCGCAGCAGTGTGCCGAGACTGGCGATGGCGCTGGCCGCTTCGTCGGAACCATCGGTCCTCAGCACGAGAGCACCGCCGAGGCTTCCCCTGTCGCTGCCTTCAGCGAACACCGCGCCTTCTTCAAATGAACCGGCAATCTTGTCAAGGTCGATACCGGCCTGGCTCAAGGTGTCCTTCAGTTTGTTGGGCGGCAGTTCCGGTGGAATTCCGGCTTCGTCGAGACTGTCAACCGCTTCTTCGAGCTGCCCACCGAAGCCCGAGGTGCCAACGGCCGCAAATGAGTCCGTGGGCAGTGAGCCGAGCAGCTTGGAAACGTCGCCGGTCGGGGCCTTCTCACCGCCGAGGTCGCTACTGAGGTCGATCTCGATGTGGTCGGACTGCGGCACGAGGCTGGCCACCGCGGTCGCTTCGCTCGGGTCGATACCGGCGCTCTGCAGGACTTCCTGCGCCTGCGGGTCGATCCTGTCGTCCGACTGTTTGATGATCGCGCCGACATCAACGTAGGCGTCGGCGAAGCTGCCGTTGGAAGCCGCGGAGATCGCGTTCTGGAAGCGGTCTTCGCCGCCCAGCGAGTCGCCCGTTGCGGCATCCACCGCGGCTTTGAATTCTCTTTCGCTGCTGGCAATCACGAGCGCTTCGTCGAATACGCCAATTGCGTTGCCTTGCGGGCCGCCGACCTCGAAATCGACGCCTTCGTAGGAGACGTCTTTGGACGTACCGCCGCCTTCCTTGCTGCGCTTGGAGACGAAGGCTTCCGTCGCCTTGGGGTCGGTGGTCTCGATCGCGATCAGAGGCTCGGAAAGTTCGCTGCCGTCGAGGCGTTCGAAGGCGACACCGGCCCGCTGTCCCAGCCAGGGTTCGACTTCCTTGGCGAAGTCGAACGATTCGCCGTCCTTGCGCGCCGAGCTTTCCAGTTTGGATATGACGAAGTCACCGAGATTGTCGACGCCGGCAAGGCCGTGGGCAGCCCAATTGATGTTCGCTGCCATCGCCTCACTCGGTTTCAGCTGGCCTTCGACGAAGACCAGCGAACCGGGGGAGGCAAAGTTGGCCAGATCGGAGCTCGAGGCGTCGCTGCCGCTGCTGCTGCTCCCGCAGCCGCTGAAGGCGACGGCCACGATCAGCGCCAGAACCGCAATGGGTGAACTAATTCTGACCATCTTGGCGAGAAAGCCTAGCGTGTGTTGCGTTACTCGACAGTCACGGTCTTGGCGAGGTTGCGTGGCTGGTCAACGTTGAGGCCACGCGCGCGGGCGATGTCGTAGGCGAGCAGCTGCAGCGGCAGGACCGCGACGATCGGCTGCAGGATCCAGTCGGTGCGGGCAACCTCGATCATCTCGTCGGCCACATCGCCGACGCGCTCGCAGCCTTCGGTCGCGATCGCGATCGTTTGGGCACCACGGGCCCGCACCTCTTCGACGTTGGAGAGAACCTTGTCGAGGACCGGGCTCTCGGTTGCCACACAGACGACCGGGGTCGACTCGTCGAGCAGGGCGATCGGACCGTGCTTCATCTCGCCGGCCGCGTAGGCGTCGGTCGGGATATAGGAGATCTCGCGCAACTTCAGCGCCCCCTCGAGGCAGACCGGCAGGCCGATGTGACGGCCGAGATAGAGGAAGAACTGCTGCTCGTGGTGGGCCTCGGAGACCTCGCGCACGCGGTCCTCAGCCATCGCCAGGGTGGTCTCAATCTTCGACGGGATCGCCTTCAGCTCGGCGACGAGCTCAGCCAGCCGCCCCGCCTCCAGCGTGCCGCGCAGCTCGGCCAGGCGCAGCCCGATCAGGTACATCGCCGCGACCTGCGCAACAAAGGTCTTGGTCGCCGCGACGCTGATCTCGAGACCGGCGCGGGTGTAGAGGGCCGCGTCGGAATCGCGGGTCGCCTGGCTGCCCATCACGTTCGTTATCGCCAGCACCTTGGCGCCGTTTTCCCTGGCGAGGCGCATCGCCGCCAGGGTGTCGGCGGTCTCGCCTGACTGGGTGATCCCGACCACCAGGTCGCCCTGCCCGATCACCGGGTTGCGGTAACGGTACTCGGAGGCGACGTCCATCTCGACCGGCACCCGCGCCCACTCCTCGATCGCGTAGCGGCCGATCAGGCCTGCGTGGTAGGAGGTGCCACAGGCGACGATCACGATCCGCTTCAGATCACGCAGGTAGGCGTCGTCGAGCTCGACCTCAGAGAGATCGACGCCGTCGTCGCCGGGAAGGCGGTCGGCGATCGTTTCCGCCACCGCGTCGGCCTGTTCGTGGATCTCCTTCAGCATGAAGGTCTCGTAACCGCCCTTCTCGGCGGCCTCCTCGTCCCACTCGATCTCCTCCGCCTCGCGCTGCACCGGGTTGCCCTCGGCGTCGGTGATCCGCACGCCGTCGGCGTCGATCGTGACGATCTCGTCGTTTTCGATCGCGACCGCCTGGCGGGTCTCGGCGAGGAAGGCGGGGATCGCCGAGGCGAGGAAGCTCTCCTCCTCGCCGACGCCGGCGACCAGCGGGCACTCCTTGCGCGCTCCGACAAGCAGGCCCGGATCGTCGGCGTGCATGACGACGAAGGCGTAGTGGCCGCGGAGCTCGGCGAAGGCGGCGCGGACGGCGGCGGCGAGATCACCGTCGTAGTGGGTGGCGATCAGGTGGGCGACGACCTCGGCATCGGTTTCAGAGCTGAACTCCTGTCCTTCCCCCTCGAGCCGGCGGCGCAGCTTGGCGTGGTTCTCGACGATCCCGTTGAGGACGATGTGGACCCGGTCGGAACTGTCGCTGTGCGGGTGAGCGTTCTCCTCGGTGACACGGCCGTGGGTCGCCCAGCGCGTGTGGGCAACTCCGGTCGTGGCGGGCGGCGCGGCGACGGCAACCCCGCCACCGTCCTCGGCGTCTTCGGCGATCGCGGCGCGCAGGTTGTCGAGGTTGCCGACCGCGCGCACGCTGTCGATGCGGCCGTCGTCAATCACCGAGACGCCGGCCGAGTCATAGCCGCGGTACTCGAGCTTCTCGAGCCCGGCGACGAGCAGGTCCAAACAGGGACGCCCGCCTACATATCCGACGATTCCACACATAAGAGGATGAAGGGTAGAGACCGGTGGTCTAGGTGAGTTCTTGATGAACCAACGTGACAAGGCGCTCGCAAATCGCGTCCGCCTCCTCGGCACTGGGCGCCTCGACCATCACCCGCACCAGCGGCTCGGTTCCCGATGGGCGCAGCAGCACGCGGCCACGGCCCTCGAGCGCCTCTCCCTCACGCTCGACCGCCTCCCAGACCGCGTCGGCGCCGGCGATCGCCTCGCGATCGGCGACCTCGACGTTGACCAGGGTCTGCGGCAACTTCTCCATCGGCGCCACCGCGGCGAGGTCGCGACCGGCCAGCTCGCGCATCGTCGCCAGCGCCGCGGCAGTCCCGTCTCCGGTGGCGACGAATCGGGTGTCGATGATGTGACCCGACTGCTCGCCGCCCAGCGCCCAGCCGCGCTCGCGCAGCTCGTCGAGGACGTAACGGTCGCCGACCTTGGTTACCGCGACCTCGATCCCCGCCTCCTCCATAGCCTGATGAAAGCCGTAGTTGCTCATCACGGTCACCGCAACGCCACCCGCCAGCTCGTCGCGCGCCGCCATGCCGCGAGCGGCGAGGGCAATCAGCTCGTCGCCGTCGTGGGTGCGGCCGGAGCCGTCGACGGCGAGAACGCGGTCGCCGTCGCCGTCGAAGGCAAAGCCGACCGTCGCCTCCGAGGCGACCATCGCCTCGGCTAGCGAGTCAAGGTGGGTGGAGCCACAGCCGTCGTTGATGTTGCGGCCATCGGGCTCGGTCGCGATCGTCTCGACCGTGGCACCGAGGCGCTCGAAGATCATCGGCGCGGCGCGAAAGGTGGCGCCGTTGGCGCAGTCGAGCACGACCCGGCGGCCGGATAGGTCGATCGGGAAGGCCGACTCGAGTGCCCGCAAGTAGTCCTCGAGGCCGCCGTTGAGCTCGCTGACACTGCCCGGCTCGGCGACATCAGCAGCGGCGTCGATCAGCGACTCGATCCGCGCCTCGGCCGGGTCGTCGAGCTTCGTCCCCTGGGCCGAAAAGAACTTGATCCCATTGTCGCGATAGGGGTTGTGGGAAGCGGAGACGACCGCGGCAAGATCGAGGCCCAGCCGCTTAACCAGGATCGCCGCCGCCGGCGTTGGCAGTACGCCACCGAGCAGGGCGTCACCGCCCGCGGCCGCGATCCCGGCCGCCAGCGCGGACTCGAGCATCGGTCCCGACTCGCGCGTATCGCGCACGATCAGCACCTGCGGACGCTGGGCGTCCAACGAGGCCGTGGCCGCGCGACCCAGCGAAGTTGCCAACTCAGCAGTGAGAAAGGTCCCTGCCTCGCCGCGTACACCATCGGTGCCAAAGAGCTTTCGAGTGTTCATTTCGGAGTGCTGAGGCGAGCGAAAATCAAGACTGGGTAGGACGCGGGGAGGCTGGTGAAGGGAGCGCACAAGTTAGTGCGTGACCGAGCCAGCCGACCGAGGACGCCCCCAGGCGCAGATTTGCAGCCGCCTCAGCGCTTCGAGAACTGCGGCCGCTTGCGCGCCTTCTTTAGCCCAGCCTTCTTGCGCTCCTTGGCCCGCGCGTCGCGGGTAAGGAAACCGCGCCGCTTGAGCTCGCCGCGCAACTCGGGATCAATCTCGGTCAGCGCCCGGGCGATCCCGTGGCGCACCGCCCCGGCCTGGCCGCTGATGCCGCCGCCGTGGACGCGGACGCGGACGTCGACGTTGCCCTCGTAACCGGTGATGGTCAGCGGCTGCATCGCCATCGTCTGGTGCAGCGGTCGCGGGAAGAACTCGGCCAGCTCGCGTTTGTTGATCTGCACCTTGCCGCTGCCGGGCAGCAGCGTCACCCGGGCGATTGAAGTCTTACGCTTACCGGTGGCGAGGTAGCGGGCATCGCCCTCGAGCTTGGCCGGCGCACGACTGGCAGCGCTGGGCTCCTCCTCGGCATCGCCAACCAGAGCGGCCTCGCGCTGGCGCCGCTCCTCCTCCTCGGCCTCCTTGCGTGCCTGCTCCTCAGCACTGAGCGGCCGCTCCTCGGTCTCGACGGCAATCGGCTCGAGGTCGGCGCCAGGAATTACATCCTTCTTCTTCTCCTCAGCCTTGGGCTGCTCAGGCTCGGGCTCGGGCTCCTCAGCTTTCTCCTCCCCGACGGGCTCCTCAGCGGCATCTCCATCGGCCGCGGGCGTCTCATCAACCGACTCCTCCGCTACAGGCTCCTCAGCAGCATCGTCCTCAGCCGCGGGCGCCTCGGACTCAGCCTCAGACGCCTCATCCGCGGGTGGCGTGGAGGAGGGGACGTCGCCCGCAGCTTGCGAGGACGACGGGTCCTCCTCTGCGACAGGACCCGCGGGCGAGCCGTCCGAACCCTCAGCCGGAGTCTCCTTCACGGCCTCAGGCTCCTGCTGCTCTGAAGTCTCTTTGCCCTGCTCGTCGTCGATCAAGTCTTTATCTCCATGGGTTTGGGCTGCTGAGCGGCATGCGGGTGGTCGGGACCCGCATAGACCTTCAGCTTGGTCAGCTGCTGACGGGCGAGCCGGTTGCGGGGAAGCATCCCCTTGACCGCCTTGCGGATGACCTCCTCGGGTCGGCGATCGAGCATCTCGGCAAGGGTCCGCGACTTGATCCCGCCCGGGTAGCCGCTGTGGCGCCAGTAGCGCTTCTGGTTCAGCTTGTCGCCGGTGACGTGGATTTTCTCCGCGTTGATGACGACGATGAAGTCACCGGTGTCGATGTGGGGCGTGTACTCGGGCTTGCGCTTGCCGCGCAGAGCGTCCGCAATCCGGGTCGCGAGACGGCCCAGGGTCTGGCCCTCGGCGTCGACGACGTACCAGTCACGTTGGCGGTCGGAAGGTTTGGCGACATAGGTCTTCATCAGAGAAAAGCCGCGGGGAGCTCCCAGCGGCCACGGCATGATAGCCGCCACGCCGTCTTGGCGTACGCGGCCGCATCGGTGTCTATACTGCCGCGCCAACAACTGCCTAATCCCAGCCGCACTTTGTGGGTGGGAGCGGAGGAACCGCAGGAACCGTTGCAGGTTCCAGGGGCGAATCGGCCGAAAAGGTCGTAGCGCATCTCTTTCAGCGCGAGCCCGACAGCTAACTCCGCAGGCGAAAGAAAGAGAGGGCACGTGGCAAGCAAGAACGCCAGGCCTTGGTTGGCGGGAATTCATATGACGGTTGCAGCGGCGCTCCTGCTGCTGATTCTGGCTGCGCCAGCCGCGGCCAGTACCGGTGGTGCCTTCACTGCTGCGGGCGCCCCGCCGCCGCCGGGCAGCCCCACCGGCACCCCCGCGGCGGAAGCGCCGAGCGCCGGCGCGCTCAGCCTCGTCTCGGCCCAAGCGACGCCGCGTAAATCGTTCTTCTACGGCTTCCGCTACCCCAGTGTCCGCTTCGCGATCGCCAGCACCCAGGCCCAGAACGACCTCCAGATCGACGTCGTCAACGCCGCCGGCGAAGTCGCCCGCAGCTTCTTCCGCAACGACGTCGAACCGAACGTCGAAGTCAGGATCCGCTGGGACGGCACAACAAGCGAAGGTCGCCCCGCCCGCAACGGCCGCTACAGCTTCCGCATCGGGGCGCAGGCGGCCAGCGTCCCTCCCGCGGCCCGGGCCTCGACCTCAAGCGACCCGCTCAACCTCGGCTTCGCCCTCTATGGCTACGCCTTCCCGATTCTCGGCGCGCATGACTTCGGCGGCGCCGAGGGCCGCTTCGGGGCCGGTCGTTCGGGCCACACGCACCAGGGGCAGGACACGATGGCCGCCTGCGGCACCCCGCTGGTCGCGGCCCGCGGCGGCACCGTCCAGTACTCCGGTTACCAGGGCGCGGCCGGCAACTACGTCGTGATCGACGGCAAGGGCAGCACGCTCGACTTCATGTACGCGCACCTGGCCGAACCCTCGCCGCTGCTGACCGGCGAACAGGTCCGCACCGGCCAGCCGATCGGCGTCGTCGGCGACAGCGGCGATGCCACCGCCTGTCACCTCCACTTCGAGATCTGGACGGCGCCCGGCTGGTACGAGGGCGGCAGCCCGATCGACCCGCTGCCCTACCTCGAAAAATGGGACCGCTACAGCTGAGTCAGTGCCGCGTCCGACGGTTGCTCACTCGCGGTAGTAGCTACTGAGCGCCAAGGAAACGCCGCAGGCTGCGGCGGGCAGCGGGTAGGCGGCGGCCCGTCTCGAGCTCGCGAATCGCGACCTCCGCCGTCATCGCGGCGAGCAGCTGGGAGGCGGCCGTGGCATCAGGCCAGCCCATCGCCTTGAAGCTCGACACAGCCGAGGCAGCGAACCGCTCGTGCCGGACGGACATCGACGCGGCCAAATCCGGGTCCGAGCGCGCCTCCAGCGCCAGCGCCTTCACCGCCCGGTCCTCAAGGCAGGTGTCGAGATAGGCCTCGGCGCCACACACGATCCGGTCCGCCCCGGCGGACAACCCCTCAGTCGCATCACCGACGGCCTCTTGCACGCGGGCGTGGAAGCGGGCGTGGAGGGCGTCGACGAATGAGGCGCGGTTGTCGAAATGCACGTAGAAGGTGCCCTTCGCCACGCCGGCCTCGGCGACGACGCGGTTGACGCTGAGCCCGGCAAGCCCATGCTGTTCGGCGACAACGACTCCGGCGTCGAGCAGGGTGTCGCGGGTGCGACTCCCCGCTGTTGTGACCGCTTGCGGTGGCATTTATACGAGGCTATCTGACCGAGTGGTCACTCAACATGACCGACCGGTCAGTCATCTGTTAGTCTCGCGTCGATGGCTCTCCTGGAGACCGCGACCGGGCCGATCGCCTACGACGAACGCGGTGCCGGCAACCCGATCGTCTTGCTGAGTAGCGGCGCTCACGATCGCCACGACTTCGACGAGCTGCGCGATCTGCTGCCGCCCCGCTTTCGTTCGATCGCGGCGGATTGGCCCGCGCACGGCGAATCACCGGTGGGCGAGGGCGCGGCGACCGCGATGCGCTTCGCCGACGTCGCCGAGGAGCTGGTCGAGCGGCTCGCGCCAAGCGGTGCCGTCGTCGTCGGTAACTCAATCGGCGGCTTTGCCGCCGGCCGGCTGGCGATCCGCCGGCCCGAGCTGGTCCGCGGCCTCGTCCTCGTCGACAGCGGCGGCTTCCTCGGCCGCGGCCTCCAGGTCCGTGCCTTTTGCGCGCTGATGGCGCGGCCCCGCTTCCTGCGCGCGATCTATCCCTGGTTCGCCAACCGCTACATGCGCCCCGGCGGCGACGCGGATCGTCGCGCCAGGGACGCAGGCATCGCGACCACGCGGCGGGACCCCGGCCTGCGCGCGGTCAGTGAGCTGTGGGGGAGCTTTGCCTCGCCCGAGCACGACCTCCGTGCCGGGGCGAGTTCGATCGCGGCACCGACCATGGTCGTCTGGGGCAAGCGCGACCCCGTGATCCCGCTTAAGGTCGGCCGCAAAGTCGCGGCGACGATCCCGGGCGCGCAACTCGAGATCTTCGACACCGGCCACTCGCCCCAAGTCAGCGACCCAAGTGGCTTCGCCGCCAAGCTCGTGCCGTTCGCGAACCTCGCATTTGCCGAGGGGCCGGCCGCGACGGAGACCGTCGCTTGAGCGAGCCGCACCGCTGGCGCTCGGAGCTCCTCGGAGAGCCGCTCTCGCTGGAGCTGGTGAGCGGCACGCTCGACTACTTCGAGCGCGGGGTGGGCCCGGCCCTCCTCTTCAGCCACGGCTGGCTTGCCAATGCGAACCTCTGGCGCAAGGTCGTCGACGTCCTCTGCGACGAGTTCCGCTGCCTCGCCCTCGACCTACCGCTCGGCTCCCACCGGACGTCGATGGACGCCGACGCCGACCTCTCCCCTGCCGGAGTTGCCGGGCTAATCGCCGCCGCGGCCGAGCGCCTCAATCTGGACGGGGTGACGCTGGTCGGAAACGACTCCGGCGGCGCCTACTCCCAGATCGCGCTTGCCCAGCACGGCGAGAGCCTTGGCGAGCGCGTCTCCCGCCTCGTCCTCACCTCCTGCGAGACCCCGTACGACGAGTGGCCGCCCGAGCCGTTTGACGGCCTGCCCGAGGCAGCCCGCGACCCGCAGGCGCTGGGACAGTTGCTCTCGGCGCTCGAGAACCCCGCGGTGCGGGCGCTGCCCGTCGCCTACGGCCTCTTGGCCAAACACCCGCTCGAAGCCGAGGCATTCCACTCCTACGCCCTCCCAGCCAGCCGCGATGAAGGTGTGCTGCGCGACGTCGCCAAGGCGATGGCCTCCGCCTCCACGGCTCCGGTTCGCGCCGCCGGAGAGCACCTGATCGCGGACGGCAGCCTACCCACGCTGCTGATCTGGTCCAACGAGGACGAGGTCTTCCCGCTTGCCCACGCCGAGCGCTACGCGGCGGCTCTGCAAAACGCCAGCCTGGTCCAAATCGAGGACTCCTTCAGCTTCACCCCCGAGGACCAGCCGACCGCAGTCGCAGCGGCGATCAGTTCGTTCGCGGCTTAACCGATCTCTGTACGAGAAACAAAGCCACGGCAACCGGAACCGTCGCCGGCAACTCGTCAACCCAGAAGAACAAGAGGTCGAAGGCGAGCGCCAACCCAGCGACCAACCCCGCCGCCCACAACTGCCGCCGACGACGGGCCGCTTCCGTGACATATCGACACGTTTTAGGCCCGTCGGCCGGCTTTGCGAGGAGGCAGCCGAGAAGGGCGGCTATGAAGAGGTCGCCGAAGCCCATTTGGGCTGAGCCGAAGTGGACTGCCTGCAGGCGCGGCAGGTCGCCGGCGGGTGAGGCGGTGCTGAGGACCGCGTTCGGTCCCTGGAGGAGGTCGGAGGCGACGAACCAGGTATCGAGCGCCGCCATCGCGTAAATGCCGAGACGCAGCCAGAGGGCCGGCACGATCGAAACCAGCAACCAGCCAAGGGTGATGCATGCCAGTCCGGAGAGCGCCAACGCCGCGGTCTCCCCAGCGAGCGAACCCCGAGCGGCCCAGGCAAGCCCAAAGAGCGCCGCCGCAACCACCACCGGCAACCCCCAGCTGCTGACTTCGTCTTTAGTCGCGTTATCCGCGAAGAAAGCCGAAGTCAGCGTGTTTGAACCGTGGATCAGGGCTCCCAGCGCGTAGGCGGCCAGGGGCGGCACCGTTACCAAGGCGAGGTAGGAGAGCCAGGTCGCGGAGGCGGCATCGAGTTCGATAACCGCGATCACGGCCGCAATCGAGAGCGCCGGCACCAGCGCCCACCACGGGCTCCTCGCCCAGCCGAGCCATCCCGGCAGCGGCCGGGACTGTGGCAATGCCACTAGCGCCGCCTGCACAAAACCGAGAATCGCGATTGAAACGGCAAACGACATAAGCGAAGAGCCGTCGCTTAGGACCGATCCCGGCAGGGGTGGAACGTCTTGTACTTTTTTGTCGGCCGCTGCGGGCGCCAGCCCAACTCCGTCACACCGAAAAAGTTAAGTGGAACCCCTGCCGGGATCGGTCCCGGCACAACGCACTACTCCCACTCGATCGTGGCCGGCGGCTTCGAAGAGATATCGAGCGCCACCCGGTTCACGTCGGCGATCTCGTTGATGATGCGGTTGGAGACGCGCTCCAGCAGGTCGTAGGGGAGTCGGGCCCAGTCGGCTGTCATCGCGTCGTCAGAGGTCACGGCGCGGATCACGATCGGATAGGCGTAGGTGCGCCCGTCGCCCTGTACCCCGACCGAGCGCACGACCGGCAGCACGCAAAAGGATTGCCATAGCTGGCGGTAGAGGTCGGCGGCGCGGATCTCCTCCTGCAAGATCGCATCGGCGGCGCGGAGGATGTCCAGCCGCTCCTTGTTCACCTCGCCGCCGACGATACGGATCCCCAGGCCGGGCCCGGGGAAGGGCTGGCGCCAGACCATGCGCTCCGGCAGGCCCAGCTCGGCGCCGACGGCGCGAACCTCGTCCTTGAACAGCATCCGCAGCGGCTCGACCAGCTCGAATTCGAGGTCCTCGGGTAGGCCGCCGACGTTGTGATGGGACTTGATCGTCGCCGCGTGATCGCTGCCGCCGGACTCGATCACGTCCGAGTAGAGAGTGCCCTGCACCAGGTAGGCAGCGTCCTCGAGCTTCTCCGCCTCCTCCTCGAAGACGCGGATGAACTCCTCGCCGATGATTTTGCGCTTGCGCTCGGGCTCGTCGTGGCCGGCGAGCTTGTCGAGGAAACGCTGCTCAGCCTCGACGTGGACCAGCGGGATGCCGAACTGCTCGAAGGCGGCGACAACCTGCTCGGCCTCGTTCAGCCGCATCAGGCCATGGTCGACGAAAACGCAAGTCAGTTGCTCGCCGATCGCCTTGTGGACCAGCAGCGCCGCGACCGAGGAATCGACGCCGCCGGAGAGGCCGCAGATCACCCGCCCCTCCCCCACCTGGGCGCGGATCTTGGCAACCTGCTCTTCGATCACCGACTGCGGCGACCACTGCTCGACGCAGCCGGCGACGTCGCGCAGGAAGCGGGTGAGGATCTCGGTGCCGTAGGGCGTGTGCACGACCTCGGGGTGGAACTGGATCCCGTAGAGGCCGCGGTCGGGGTACTCGCAGGCAGCCACCGGCGAGCCGGGGCTGGAGGCGAGCGCGGTGAACCCCGCGGGCGGCTCGAAGACCGCATCACGGTGGCTCATCCAGCAGTGCTGCTCCTCGGGCAGGCCGGCGAGAAGGCGCCCGCCCCCGTCAATCAGCCTCAGATCGGTACGCCCGAACTCCCCGGTCTCAGCGGCCTCGACCCGTCCCCCAAGCGCCTGAACCATCGCCTGCATGCCGTAGCAAATCCCCAGAAGCGGAATCCCCAGATCCAGCAGCTCGGTAGGAAACGCCGGCGCCCCGACCTCATACACAGAAGCAGGCCCACCCGAGAGCACAAGCCCTTTGGGAGCCCTCTCCCTGATGACCTCAAGCGAAGTCGTGGAAGGCAGGAGCTCAGCGAACACGCCGCATTCGCGGATCCGCCGAGCTATTAGCTGCGAGTACTGGCCCCCGAAATCGAGGACCAACACCTCCTCTGAGGCCTGGGCCGGCGCTGTCGAGGCGCCGGCCTCAGTCGTCGGCGACTCCAACACCGGCCGAGACCGTTGCGCGCCCGTTCGACCCCATCCCCACCGACTGCTCGTTCTGCAGCTTCTTGCCCTCGCTCATCAGGGCCGGGGCGACCATCACCTCGGCCCGCTGGAAGGAGCGGATGTCCTCGTAGCCGCAGGTCGCCATCGAGGTCTTCAGCGCCCCCATCAGGTTGAAGGTGCCGTCGTTCTCCTGGGCCGGACCGAGGAGGATTTCCTCCAGCGTCCCGTCCTGCTTGGTGGTGACGCGGGTGCCGCGCGGCAGCGAGGGATGGAAGGTCGCCATCCCCCAGTGGAAGCCGCGGCCGGGAGCCTCCTTGGCGCGGGCCAGCGGCGAGCCGACCATCACCGAGTCGGCCCCGCAGGCGATCGCCTTGGAGACGTCGCCACCGGTGCGCATGCCACCGTCGGCGATCACGTTGACGTACTCGCCGGTCTCCAGCATGTGCTGAGAGCGGGCGGCCGCGACGTCGGCGATCGCGGTTGCCTGCGGCACGCCGATCCCGAGCACGCCGCGGGTCGTGCAGGCAGCGCCGGGCCCGACGCCGACCAGGACGCCAACGGCGCCGGTCCGCATCAGGTGCAGTCCGGTCGAGTAGGAGGCGCAGCCGCCGACTACGGTCGGCACCGGCACCTCGGCGATGAACTCCTTCAGGTTGAGCGGCTCGACCGTGGTCGAGACGTGTTCGGCGGAGATCACCGTGCCCTGGATGACGAGGATGTCGATCCCGGCCTCGACCGCGACCTCGTAGTGCTCGCGCACTTTCTGCGGCGTCAACGAGCCGCAGGCGACCGCGCCGCGCTCCTTGATTTCGGCGATCCGCTTACCGATCAGCTCCGACTTGACCGGCTCGGCGTAGATCTCCTGCATGATCCGGGTCGCCTCGTGCTTGGGCGCAGCGGCGACCATCTCGAGCTTTTCCTCGGCGTTCTCGAAGCGGGTCCAGATCCCCTCGAGGTTGAGCACTCCGAGTCCCCCGAGCTCGTTGACCAGCACGGCGGTGTCGGGACTGACCACGCCGTCCATCGCCGAGGCCACCAGCGGCAGCTCGAAGCGATACGGGCCCAGGTTCCAGCTGATGTCAATGTCGTCGGGATCGCGGGTGCGGCGCGACGGGACGATTGCGATGTCGTCGAATCCGTAAGCGCGCCGCCCCTTCTTGCCTCGACCGATGTCGATCTCCAAGTTAAGTCCTCCAGGGTGGCGTTGAGGACCCAGCCTACACTTCGGCGGGGACCTCCAAATCCTGGACGTGGACCTCGCCGAGCAGGCGCTCGACCTGGTTGCGGTCGACCATGCCGGCGCCGAAGTGCTGGGTCGACTCGGCGCCGCAGGCGACGCCGTAGGCAAGGCAATCACCGGGCGAGCGACCGTCGTAGCGAGCGGCGACGTATCCAGCCAGGAAGGCGTCGCCCGAACCGACCGTGGAGACCGGCTCGAGGGACTCGGTCCGCACCTCGAGGAAGCGCCGCTCGGCTCCTTCGCCGACGACCGCGACGCAGCCGTCGGGCCGCGTGATCGCGGCCTCGCCGGCGCCGAGGCGGATCAGCTCGGTCAGCCCCTGCACGAGGTCGCTGCGATCGGCGAACTCCTGGCCGACCAGCTCCTCGGCCTCGCGCTCGTTCGGGGTGACGACCGAGGGCCCGGCGCGCAGGCCGGCGCGCATCGCATCGCCCTCGACGTCGAGCACGACCGGCACGCGGCGCTCGCCCAGATCCTTGACCATGCGGGCGTAGAGATCGTCGCCGGCGCCGGGCGGAAGACTGCCAGCGAGCACGCAGAGCTCAGCGCCGTCGGCGAGGTAGCCGAGCCTGTCGACGAAGCGCTCGACCTCCTCCGGGCTGACCGCCGGCCCGCGCTCGGCGATCTCGGTCTGCTCACCCGAGGTCGGGTCGATCACGGCGAGGTTGATCCGCGTCTCGGCGGCGATCTGGGTGAAGTCGGTAAGCACCGCCTCTTCGCGCAGTTGCTCGAGCAGGCGGCCGCCAGTGGGGCCGCCTGCGAAGCCGGTGGCGATCACCGGGCGGCCGAGCAGCTTCAACGCCCGCGCGACATTGATCCCCTTGCCTCCGGACACGGTCCGGCTCTCGACCGCACGATGGCGATGGCCGAGACGGAAGTTGGGGACCGCGACGGTGCGATCGATCGCGGCGTTGAGAGTGACGGTGAGGATCATCGTGAGAAGCGCCTCAGCAGAATCGCTCCAATCAGTATCACGCAAACAGCGATCGCGACGGGAATCCAGTCGGAATCGAGGAAGCTCCGCACCCGGTCGACGAGGCTGGCCTCGGGCAAAGCGCGGGCGGCGCGCAACGGCACCTCGGCGCTGCGCAGGCCGTCGACGAAGACGGTCGCCGTGCCCAGCGGGGCGCCGCGGCGGATCGGCCCCTCGACCTCCCGCGGCGCCCGCACCGCGACGCTCAGGCGCTGGTCGGGGCGGATGCCGACGGCGACGCTGCGGGCTGCACGCAGCGGCAGCTCGCCACCGGCGTAGCGGATCGAGGGCTCTGCGAGCGCGGCTCCGGCCCGGATCGGCAATCGCCGCCTGTACTGGGCAAAGCCGTAGTCGAGCAGGTCGATGTTGTCGTTGAAGCGGGCTTCGTCGGTGGGGGCGCCGATCGCCACCGAGATCAGTTCCACCCCCTTGCGCCGACCGGAGCCGACGAGGACGTAGAGGGCGCCGAAGGTATGGCCGGTCTTGACCCCGGTCACCCAGGGCGCCATCCGCAGCAGCTCGTTGATCGTCGTGATCCGCCGCTGCGGCGTGACGCTGCGCAGGACGGCGCTGCGCGCTGCGGCGATCCGGGCGAAGGCGGGGATCCGCAGCAGGTGCTGGGTCAGGGTGGCGAGGTCACGAGCGCTGGAGTAGTTGCCGCGCTGATCGAGACCGATCGGGTTGGCGTAATGGGTGTCCGCCAGCCCCAGGGCCGCCGCGTAGCGATTCATCTGGGCGACGAAGCGCGCCTCCGAGCCGGCCGAGGCGCGCGCCAGGTCGTAGGCGGCGTCGTTGCCGCTGCGCAGAATCAGACCGTAGAGCAGATCGCGCACGCTGATCCGCTGCCCGGGCCGCAGGCCGAGCAGCGACTCACCGTATTCGGCCTGGTAGGGCGCGGCGCGGACAAAGCGGTCGAGCGGCAGCTCGTGCAGGACGACGTAGGCCGTCATCAGCTTGGTCGTGCTGGCGATCGGCAGGTGCTCTTGGCCGGCGTGGGAGACGAGCACCGCGCCGCTGCGGGCGTCGATCAGTGCCCAGGAGCGTGCTTCGATCGGCGGGCCCTTGGCCGGCGCGCCCGACGGCATGGCGGCCGCGAGGACCAGCAGCGCCGCCGCCAGGACCGCGCCCCGAAGGCGCAAGCTCACCGCAACTTCAGCTGCTCGCCCGCGATCAGGATCTGCGGATCGACTTCGGGATTGAGCCTTTCGATCCGCGCCACGCTCACCCCGTTGTGATGCGCGATCGAGATCAGGGTGTCGCCGCTCTTGACTTCGTAGGTCGCCGGGATCTTTTCGCGCGCTTGCTTCCTTGCCTGACGGGCGGCCTTGCCGTGGTGGCCCTGTCCGCCAGAGTCGTCCGAGCTGCCACCGCCGAGAGCGCCGCCGATGATCACGATCGCGACGACCAGGGCGACCACGAGGGTGGTCACCGCAAAGACGCGGGCGGCAGCTGATGAGCGCTTGTTCATAGGACGTGGCGGGCGATCGGATGGGCGCCGAGGATCGTATATACGGTCAGCGGCGTTTCACGCGGTCGAAATGTCCCAAACCGCGGCGCGCAGGCTCTCCGCCGCCGCGACCGGGTCGTCGGCCGCGGCGATGCCCCGCGAGACAGCGACCAGTGCCGAGGCAGGCCCCGGAGAAAAGGCAGCCCCCAGCATCTCCGGCCGGCCGCCCTGGGCGCCGACGCCGGGGATGAGGAAGATCGAGCGCGGCATCAGCGAGCGCAACCGGCCGATGTGCTCAGGCTCGGTGGCGCCGACCACCGCGCCCATGCCGCTCAGGCCAGCCTCGCCCAGCAGGCGCTCCGAGAGGCCGTCGACCAAGGCCGCGAGACGCTCGTGCAGAGGCAGCTCGGGGCTCGGTTGATCCTGGATATCGGCCGCGCCGGGATTGCTGGTCCGGACCAAGGCGAAGACCCCGGCACCGGCAGCGTGTGCCGCCGCGACCAGCGGCTCGAGGGCGTCGGTGCCGAGCAGGGGATTGGCGGTGAAGGCGTCGGCGCCGAGCCCTGCAACCGGGCCCCACGGCGTCGGCGTCTCACCGACGAGCGCCTGCGCGTAGGCAGCCGCCGTAACCGGCACGTCGCCCCGCTTACCGTCGGCGACGACCAGCAGGCCGGCCTCTTGAGCCGCCGCGCAGACCTCGGTAAGCGCCGCCCAACCGGGCGCTCCCAACCGCTCAAAGCAGGCGAGCTGAGGCTTGACCGCCACGCAGGCAGGTCCGGCGCGCTCGATCAGCGAGCGACAGTGGGCGACCACCGCCCCGGCCGCGTGTTCGGCGACCGAGGCTGGGGGAACGTCCGTCCCGCCCCCGGTGAGCTTCGACGGATCGGGGTCGAGACCGAGGCAGACCTGACTGCGGCGCTCTTCGACGAGCGCCGCCAGCCGATCTGCGAAAGGGGCCTGGCTCAGCCTTTGACCTTGGTCTTCAGCGCCGAACCGGCGGAGAAGCGCGGCACCTTGCCGCCCGGGATCGTGATCCGCTCACCGGTACGGGGGTTGACGCCCTGGCGCGGACCGCGCTCGGCGACGTGGAATTTGCCGAAGCCGGTAAAGCTGACTTCACCACCGCCGCTCAGCGTGTCGGTGATCGCGTCGAGCACAGCGTCAACAGCGTCGCTGGCCGCTTTCTTGCTGCCCAGCCTGTCGTCGCCTGCAAGTTGGTCCAGAAATTCAGCCTTTGTCACGTCGAAGCTCCTCCGTCAGGGGTGGTTGAAATCGGGCGCAATCTAACAGCGCTCACGGCCGTAAAGCCGCATGAGACTCAGGATCCCGCGACCGTCATCGCCTCGATCAGCAGCGAGGGCGTGCTGACCGAGCCACCGAAGGGCACCCAACGCGCGTCCGCTCCGGCCGCACGCACCGCCATCAGCATCGAGACCAGGTCACTGGCGATCGTGAACTCGCGCAGCGGCTCGGCCAGCTCGCCGCCGCGGACCGCGCGCCCGGAAGCGCCGACCGAGAAGTCTCCCGAGACGGGGTTGACGCCCGAGTGCAGGCCGGCGACGTCGGTGACAAAGACACCCTCTCCAGCTTCACCCAGCAACTCCTCGAAGCCGAGCGTGCCCACAGCGACGACCAGGTTGGAGGAGGAGACCGAGGGCTGCGAGCGGTAGCCGCCGCGCCCCGCGTTGCCGGTGGTGGCGGCGTCGCCGCGGCGGGCCGTATAGGTGTCGAAGAGGTAGGTCCGCAGCCTGCCGCCCTCGATCAGGGCGGTGCGGCGACGGGGAACGCCCTCGCCGTCGAAGGGCGAGGAGGCCGACCCCTCGGGGTCCAGCCCGTCGTCGTGGAGGACCAGCGCCTCGCCGGCGACCTCGGCGCCGAGCCGATCGGCGAACGGCGAGCGCCCGCGCTGCACCGCGCCGGCGCTGAGCCCACCGCCGATCAGGCCGATGAAGCTGGCGGCGACGGTCGGGTCGAGGATCACCGGGCAGGAGCGCGACTCGGGCTTGCGGGCGCCGATCATCGCCGTCGCCCGCTCGGCGCCTTCACGGCCAATCGCCACCGGGTCGATCGCCTCCGGCCCGCGGCCGAGGTCGAAGCCAAGGCCAGTCTCGCGGCCGTCATCGCCCTCGGCCAGCACCTGCACGTAGCCGTAGCAGCTGGAGCGCTCGAACTCGCCCTCAATCCCGGTCGAGGAGACGATCGCGACCCGCTCGGTGGAGTCCGCGTAGACGGCCTGCTCAACCGCGGCGACTCGCCGGTCGGCGTCGAGCGCCGCCCGCTCGATCGCCAGGGTCAGGGCGGCGATTCGGTCCGCCGGCCATTCCGAGATCGAGGGATCGCTGAGTTGCAGGTCGGCGGCGCTGCCACCGGCGTCCGCCGGGCCGGCGAACTCATCCTCGTCGGCGACCCGCGCCGCCTCGGCCGCGCGGGCGGAGATCGCGGCGATGCCCGCCTCGGAGAGGTCGGTGCCGAAGGCGTAGCCGACCTGGTGCCCGATCCAGGCGCGGACGCCGATCCCGCGTTGGGTCGCCGCGGTCAGGCTCTCGATCTCACCGCCGTGGGCGCGGATCTCGCGTCCCGCGTCCTCCGATGCGTAGGCCTCGGCGTCCGTGGCGCCCGCGGCGAGGGCTCGCTCGACCGCCTGCCGCGCCGGCTCGATCAAACCTCGGTCCCCCCCACCGTCATCGCCCCGATCCGGACGTGTCCTTGGCCGGTGCCGACCGGCACCCGCTGGCCCGCCTTGCCGCAAACGCCGGTCTTCATCTCGAAGTCGTTGCCGACCGCGTCGATCGCCATCAGCGCCTGCAAGCAGTTGCCGATCAGGGTCGCGCCACGACAGGGGCGGGTGACTTTGCCGGACTCGATCAGGTAACCCTCGGAGACGCCGAAGACGAAGTCGCCGGTCGCCGGGTCGACCTGGCCGCCGGCGAAAGACTTGGCGTAGAAGCCGCGCCCGACCGCGGCGATCATCGCCTCCGGCTCGATCTCACCGGGAGCGATGTAGGTGTTGGTCATCCGCGGCACCGGCAGGTGGCGGAAGCTCTCGCGGCGGCCGTTGCCGGTCGAGGCGACGCTGTCGCGGCGGGCGCTCAGCCCGTCGTAGAGGAAGGCGGCGAGGCGGCCCTCCTCGATCACCATCGTCTTCTGCGTCGGCGCGCCCTCGTCGTCGATCGCGTCGCTGCCCCACTCGTTCGGCATGCGGCCATCGTCGTAGGCGGTGAGCAGCGGCTGGGCGACCTGCTCGCCGAGCTTGCCGACGTAGACGCTGGCGCCCTTCTGGATGTGGTCGGCCTCGAGCCCGTGGCCGGTCATCTCGTGGAAGAGGACGCCGCCGAAGCCGCCGCCGACGACGACCGGCATCGAGCCGGCCGGGGCCGGGCCGGCATCGAGCAGGATCAGCGCCTTGCGGGCCGCCTCGGCGGCGATCTCGCCGGGGTCGTTATCGAAGAGCTCGAAGCCGCGGTGCCCGCCGAGGGTCTCAGCGCCGGTCTCGACCGAGTCGCCGCGGCGGGCGACCGCCTGGGCGCCGATCCGCGTCCGGGTGCGGTCGTCGCTGGAGATCAGGCCCTCGGAGTTGGCGACGGTCACCTCGCGACGGACCTCGGCGTAAGAGGACATGAACTGGGCGATCTCGGCACCGGCGCCGCGGCCGCGCTCGTCTAGCTCACGCAGCAGGGCGGCCTTGCGCTCGGCCGGCACCGCGGCCGGCCGTTGCTCGATCTGATGTGGGGTGCTGGCGACGGCCTGCAAGGGGCGCGGCTCGGCGCGCCCAGAGCGCAGCGCCGCTGCCGCCTCGTCGGCCGCCCGCTCGATATCGGCCGGCTCGAGCCCATCCACGTGGGAGAAGTAGGTCGTGCCGCCGCTGAGCACCCGCACCCCGGCGCCCTCGGCGGCGCCCGACTGCACCGCTTCGACCCGCGACTCGTCGATCGCCATCGTCAATCCGGCGTTGCGTTCGGCGAAGACCTCGGCGAACTCGCCGCCGTTGGCGAGCGCCCGCGCCAGCACGCGCTCGGCCACTCCCGGCTCGATCACGCCGCTCACGGCTTCGGCCGCTTCCCGGCGACCTCGATCAGGCGACCGGCGGCGACGAACAGCTCGCCGCCAATGAGTGAATCTCCGGCGTGGTCGCCCGCACGTCCCTCGGGGTAGTAGAGCCGGGCGAAGGGCTGGCGCGAGACCCGGCGGCGGCGCATGTAGGCGGCCGCCTCGTCGGCGTAGCCGGAGACGCGGTCGAGCAGCACCCGGTGCGGCTTAGGCGGCATCAAGCCCCTGTCCATCGCCGCCCGCGGCAAGGTCGCGCAGGACCGAACGCATGTCGAAGAACATCAGCGAGGCGAGGGCGAAGCGCTCGCTTACGACCACGGCGACGAGGCCGGCGTGGCGCAGGGCGAAGACCTCACCCTGCTCGGTGGCGATGTGGATCTGCTCAACCGGCTCCTCGCCCGCGCGGTCGGCAACCTCGAACAGCGCCGCCGCATCTTCACACCAGCGATTCGGCGATTCGCTGGCCGCCAGCACCGCCCCATCGGAGCCGAGGATCGCGCCGCCGCGCAGGTCGGGGGACATCTCGGTCAAGTAGGCCAGCGCCGACGCGGCAGCACCGGCAGCCGGGGCCTGATCCACACCGTTCGTCTCGACGTCGGGCATCTCGGCCAAAATAGCGACCCGTGACCCTGGCCCGAGCCTCCTGGATCATCGTCGTCTCGATCTGCGCGATCGCCGTAATCCTCTTTGCGATCAGTGGCTACACCGGGTATTCGATTACCGTGGGTGCCGTTGGGCTTGCGGCGGCGGTGAACCTTTTGCCGAGTCCTTAGCTCGATCGAGGGGGGCGAATCGGCGTGACCTGGCGCCTTAGTGGGAATATGTCCGACCCGCGCGCCACTCCTGACCTAGCCATCGCCAGAATCGCCGCCCGTCAGCTTGGCCTCGTCTCCATCGGGCAGATCCATGCGGCTGGGCTCGACAAGGACCAGGTGCTATATCGGGTGCGAACAGCGCGGCTGCACCGTATCCACCGGGGCGTCTTCGCAGTCGGCCATGCTTATCTCTCAAGGAGGGGAGATGGAGGGCGGCGACTATGGCCGGTGGTGATGCCGCCGTTCTCAGCCACAGAAGCGCTGCCTCGCTTTGGGGGTTGCTGCCAAATCGTGAGGGGTCCGACATCGAGATCTCCGTCCCTGGAGACGGGGGAAGACGAAGACGCTCCGGCATTCGCCTTCATCGCTGTCCTCCCTACGGGCGGAGCACGTAACCCGCCGCCAAGGTATTCCGGTCACGACCCCATCGCGCACCATCAGCGATCTTCGCGGCGCAGTTTCACCTCGGGAGCTACGCCGCGCTGAACGACAAGCGGATGTGCTCGGACTGCCCCTGGGCTCAAGCGCTAGCGCCGACGGACCACTCTCGCGACCTCCGGCTCCAGACCCTCGGGTACAGCGTCATCCGGCTCACATACCGCCAGGTGATGGATTGCCCTGAGGAGGTGGCCGCAGGACTGAGGAAAGCATTGTCGGTGGAGGTGAGCGCTGACCCTCGCGCTGCCCGTTAGCCGGCGCGGAAGGGACCTGAGCGAGCCCGCTCGGGGTCACGCAGTGACGTCTCCGGCTCGACGTGGATCAGCACCTCGGCCCGGGTGATGTCGGCCTCGATCGAGTCGCGCATCGCGTGGGCTAGCTCGTGGGCTCGCTCGAGGCTGGTGCCGGAGCGGTACTGGACGTGGAGATCGATGTAGCGGCGGGCGCCGGCGCGGCGGGCCCGCAGCTTGTGGTAGCCGGCCACCTCGGGCGTGCGGGCTGCTGCGATCGCGGACTCGATCCGGTCCATCTCCTCGTCGGGCAAGGCTTCGTCAACGAGCACGCCGGAGGAGCGCCTGATGATCCTCACCCCGGCGATGACGATCGCCGCGGCAACGGCGAGCGCCGTGATCGAGTCGAAGGCGGCGTTGCCGGTGACCTTGACCAGGACGAGCCCGACGACGACGCCGGCCGAGGTCAGCGCGTCGGTGCGCAAGTGGGCCGCGTCGCCCTCCAGGGCGGGTGAGTCGTGTGCTTTGGCCTGGCGCGAGAGGACAGTTGAGACGACCAGGTTCGCCACCACCGAGAAGCCCATCACCGCGATCCCGACCCCGAGCGTTTCCACATGGGCGCCAACAACGAGGCGGTGGGTCGCCTCATAGATGATGATCGCCGCTCCGAGCAGGATCAGCAGGCCCTCGATCGTCGCCGCCAGGCTCTCGACCTTCTCGTGGCCGTAGGGATGGTCGGCGTCGGCGGGCTCGTCGGCCTTGCGCACGGAGACGAAGGCGACGACCGAGGCGACGAGGTCGATCAGCGAGTGGATCGCCTCGGTGAGGATCGCGATCGAGCCGGTGATCGCACCGGCGGCGAGCTTGATCGCGATCAACAGCGCGTTGGAGGCGATCGAGAGCCCCGCGGCGCCGCTCTTGGTGTGGATCATCTTGCCCCGGTGTTGGCCTCGCCGGCGCCCAGGTGAGCTGCCAGCATCCGCGCAGCCCGGCCGCGGTGGCTGATCTCGTTCTTCTCCGCTTGGCTCAACTCCGACATCGTGCGCGGGTCATCGGCGCCGGTCTCATCGGGGACGAAGGCCGGGTCGTAGCCGAAGCCACCCTCGCCGCGTGGCTCCTCGATCAGGCGTCCCTCGCAGCGAGCCTCGAAGACGCGCTCGGAGCCGTCGGCCTCGATCAGCGCCAGCGCGCAGTGGTAGGCGGCGCGGCGATCGACGCCGGCGGCGGCGACCTCGCGCAGCAGCTTCGCCAGGTTCTCCTCGTCGGTCGCTCCCGCGCCGCCGTAGCGGGCCGAGCGAATACCGGGCCGCCCGTCCAACCCCATCGCCTCGATGCCGGAGTCATCGCCGATCGCCGCCTCGCCGCTGGCGCTGTGCGCCGCGCGAGCCTTCTCGAGGGCGATCTCGGCGAAGGAGTCGCCCTCCTCCGGCGGCAGCTCAACCCCGTCGGGCAGGGACTCGAGCTCAAAGTCGGGCAGCAGTTCGCGCATCTCGCGCAGCTTGTGCTTGTTCGCGGTGGCGAAGATCAATCGACGCACCCGTCAGGACTACCCGCCGGCCACCTTTTCCTGCACTCCCCGCAGGCGGGAGATCCCCATCTCGGCGAGGCCAAGCAGCTCGTCGAGCGAGGCGCGAGAGAGCGGCGTGCGCTCGGCCGTCGCCTGCACCTCGACCAGGCCGCCGTCGCTGGTCATCACGACGTTGGCGTCGACCTCGGCGGTCGAGTCCTCGGAGTAGTCGAGGTCGCAGAGGGCGCGGCCGTCGACCATGCCGACGCTGACCGCGGCGACCGAGCCGGTCAGCGGCATCGCCTCGATCTCACCCGCGTCGAGCAGTTTCTGCAGGGCGAGGCGAAGGGCGACGTAGCCGCCGGTAATCGCCGCGCAGCGGGTGCCGCCATCGGCCTGCAGCACGTCGCAGTCGACGTAGACACTGCGTTCGCCAAGCGCCTTGAAGTCGACGACGACCCGCAGCGAGCGGCCGATCAGGCGCTGGATCTCAACTCCGCGCCCGTCCTGCTTGCCCTTGGCGATGTCGCGCGCCTTGCGATCGCCGGTCGAGGCGGGCAGCATCGCGTACTCGGCGGTGACCCAGCCCTTGCCGCGACCCTGCATCCAGCGCGGAACGGTGGCGTTGACCGAGGCCGTGCAGATCACTCTGGTCCGGCCCAGGGTGATCAGCGCCGAGCCGTCGGCGGTGTCGACAAAGCCGGGATCGATCGCGACCGGCCGGATGTCGGCGGGCGCGCGGTCGTAGCTGCGGGAGGCTGGCATGGTCGCGAGTCTAAGTCAGAGGCGCCGCACGGCATTCCCCACAAACGCGGAAGGGCCGCGACGAACGCGACCCTCCCTGCCCACTGGGGGTAGCCCTTTGACACTCGGGGGGACAAGCCCGGCGCCTCGCGAGCCTGGCAAGAGCATAGGCACGTTAGCCCTGAGCAGTCAAGAAATTCCTTTTGGTAGAACGTTCAATCCGCGTTGGCTGAAGTGCACGTCGAAGGCAAAAGCCTCGTCGCCCCCGTCACGCTCGATCAGCGCAAACGAGGTCGCGTCGACATAGCTCCAGCGCTTGTCGTCATGGCCTTCGAGGATCTCCCAGGCCCGTTCCTCCGTCGGCCGATCGAGGTGGACGAGGTCGATCGCACCGCCGCTGCGAAACCGCCGCCCCCACTCGATCGCCTCGCCGCGGCCAACCCGGACCATCAGCGCCGTGTAGGTCTCGGCGAAGACGTAGTTCGAGGTGAAGAGCGCAACGCCCTCGGAGATCAGGCCGGCGAGCGCCGATCGCGCCCGCTGGTGCTCGGCCTCCGAGGAGTTGCGCAGCGCGACGAAGGCGCTGGTATCGATGAAGACCGACTTCATGGGCCGTAGAGGTCGCGGTCCAAGCTGCTGACGCTGGTCCCCTCACGGCCCTTGCCGGGCGTCTCATCGACGAGGTAGCTGAGCAGGGGGTCGGCGGCGGGGTCGACACCGCGGGCCCGCTCAGCGTCGATCAGCTCGCGAACAACGCCGGCGATGCTGCCCGCCGCGCCCGCGCGCTGCTTCAGCCAGCGGTACTGGCCCTCGTCTAGATATAGCTGGGTTCGATGCCTCATGCTGTAATACAGCGTACGCCCCGACCCGGACGGAACCCGTCCCAGGGGAACCTGCAGGGGATCGACCAGAGGCCTCAGGGCCGGCACTGGAGCGGCCCGCAGGGGCCGCTCCACCTCCACCCTCATTTGAAGGCCACCTTGTCGACTGCCTCCTTGATCTTGTTGAGGATCGGTAAAAGTTGCATAGGATGGCGCCTTGGCTCTGAGACTTGACGGATACGTCCGTGTGAGCCGTGTCGGGGGGCGAGAAGGCGAGGGCTACATCTCGCCCGACGTGCAACGGGACGCGATCAACGCCTACGCCGCGCAGATGGGTGGCGTCATCGTCGCATGGCACGACGACCAGGACTTCAGCGGTGGCAACACCGAGCGGCCCGGCTTCCAAGCCATGCTGAACCGCCTCGAGGAGCGAGAGACCGACGGCATCGTCGTGATGAGCATCGACCGCTTTGCCCGGTCGACCGCAGACGGCTCGCGGATCGTCAAAGAAATCGTCGAGCGAGACCAGGTCTTCGCCTCCTGCCACGAGCGCATCGACCCGCGCACCGACGAGGGGCGCTACATGCTGCGGAGCTTCCTCAGCAACGCCGAGCTCTTCCTCGACCAGGTCGGCACGCGGTGGAAGACGGCAAAGGGTCGGGCGATCGCCCGCGGCGCCCACATCGGGCCGACGCCGACCGGCTACCTGAAGGTCAAGCCGATCCCGCTGAAGCCCAAGCACATTTCCCCGGTGGACTCTGCGGCCATTGGCGGCCCGACTGAACCGGGGCTTCTCGTCCCCTCCCCCACCCACGGCAATGCGATGACCAAGCTCTTCGAGATGGGCGCGACCCGCTCCCATAGCGACGTCGCCCTGGCCCGATGGATGACCAACGAGGCGCCCCGGGAAGGCGGCGCCGCATGGAACCCGAGCGAGGTGCGGCGCTGGTTCGCCAACCGGACCTACCTCGGCGAGGTTCGCTACGGAGACATGGTCAACCAGACCGCCCACACACCGCTGACGGACGAGAAGACCTGGCAGCGCTGCCAGCGGGCGCCGGGAGAAGCCAGGCTCATCGCGTCGGATTACCTCTTGAAGGGCCTCGTTCGATGCGCGGCCTGCCGCTACGCAATGGGAGGGCACGGAGCCGCCTATCGCTGCCACCGCGCCGGCAGAGGGTGCCCGGCGCCCGCGAGCATCAACGCAGTGCGGGTCGAGAACTACGTGATCACGATGCTCACCGCTCACCAGCAGGGATTGCTGCTGGCCCAGAGTGAAACCGACGACTCGGGTGTAGAGGCGATTGCGCGATTTGACGAGGCCGCGCTCGAGGTGAAGAAGTTCGTCGCCGACACCGAAGCTCGCAAGCTTCTCGGAGACGCAGCCTGGCAGGAAGGATTGCGCGTGCGCGTCGCCGAGGAAGAATCTCGTCGCCCGGCCAGAGATGAGGCGCTCGCAAAGGAAGAGGCCACGCAACTCGCTCTGGTCTCGGCCGCCGACCTCGATCGCAAAGATCCCAAGGAACGCCATGCCCTACGCGACCTCCTGACGGGCATGGTCCGCCACGTCTTCGTTCGGCGTGCCGACCACATGGCCCCTGCCAGCGAGCGCGCCCTGGTCGTCTGGAGCGACGACCTCCGCGCCATCGCCCTCCCCAGCAAACAGACTGGAGCGGGTCCCTTTGAGCCGATCCGGTGGTGAGGCGACGTGCCAGGTCCCGCCGAGGCGAGCTTCCAAGCCGTCCCGCAGCGATTCCACCCCGCGCTGTATGGCGAGAGGTCCAGGGTCGAGCTGCTCAAGTACTAGTGTCACTCCAGTCCACCGGCAGAGCTGCCGGTCTCCTCGTCGAGTTCGCGGTTCAGCTCGTCCAGCTCTTCGCAGTGGCGGACGTAGGCGCGAGCGCAGGTGGCGTGCATCCAGCCCTTGTCTGAGCCGTCGACCTTCGCGACGTAGTGCTCACCCTTGACGATCGGCTCAGGGCACATGGCGCAGTCCCCGCTTCGCTTAGCGAGGACTTCTGCGCTGCAGGTGAGCTCGGCCACGGTCACCCTGTCGTCGCCTCGTCGATCGCCGGGTGCTCCCACCCCTCACCGGCATCAGGCCCGCAGGCCGAGCAGAGACCCGGTTCGAGCCAGCCGCAGCCGCCAAAGTCCTCGTGCCAGCAGGCGCGCTCAGGCGTGCAGCCGCAGACGCGACAGGCGAACGGATACAGCACTGAGAGCAAGCCGACGATGTTGGGCGGGACCCAGCCCGCCGGCTTCAGCAGCTTGCCGTCCCCGCGTTTGGGCCCGCCGCCCTTCGCCATGTTGGTGCGGTGGACCTCCTCCCAGAACGGGGCAAGGTCGATGCCGAAGGTGACCGCCGCGCCGTAGACGACGCAGAGCAAGTCGCAGAAGCCGTCGATCGCGCCAGCGAGGGACTGCTCGCGCTCGGGTTCGCCGTCGCCGAATTCGATGTAGACGGGGCGACCGGTGATCGCTTCGGCGGTCTCGCGCGCCTCCTCGAGGATGAGGTCGGCGTTGACCTGCGGGCGACGGATCGCGGGCGTCTCGCCGATCACCAGTCCGGTCGCCCGGAAGAAGTCGTAGACGTCGCTCTGGACCCGGTGCTCGAGGGGCGCCATCAGGCCCTCCCCGCCGCATTGACGGCGCCGTTAGCGCTGTCGCGGATCAGCTTGCCGTACTTCCGCATCGACTCGACGTCGCCGAGGTAGAGCACCCGGGCGACCGTTGCCGGTGCGGCGCCAGCAACGCCGACCTGGAAATCGTGAATGAGCGCCGGCAGTTTGATCCCCACCTGACCCGACGCCGCGTCGACCAGGGCGGCCCGGACTACAACGCTGTCGGCGAGGATGACGTCGTCGTCGAGGTTGAACTGCTTGCGGAGGCGCTCGCTGGCGAGCCTCGCTGCGTCGTCTGGGATCGGCTCGAAGGGAAGATCGACAGACGGGGTGCCCATGCACTTCGCCCACTCGTCGAGCGTGTGGTCACCGCTTCGTCGACCGCACGCGGCGCACGGGTCGTTGAGGCCTTCGACGGGCATCAGCCTGCTCCGACCTTCTCGACGTGCCCACACCGAGTGCAGACGAGCAGGTGCTCGAAGCGGCGCATCTTGCAGCCAAACCACCAGCATTGGAGGCGCGCAATCACTGGCGGTCTCCAGTGGGTTCGTAAGTGGCCTCGAAGACGTCGGGCTTGCAGGCGCTGACACCACCGTCGTGGTGGCGGAGGATCCAGTCGCCGACCTCAGCAGTCGCCTTCCGGGTTCCGTTCCTGGTCTCTTTGACGATCCCGCCGGTGCCGTCGCCTGCGACCTGCTCGTCGGGCAAGAGGAACGTGAGATCGAAGCCTCCGTCGAAGAGGAAGGCGTCGACCAGGTCGCAGTCGACCGGGCGCTTGCGGAACCGTCGAGCCGTCACAGCACTGCTTCCCCGAGCATCCACAAGCCGGCCACGAAGGCGACGACTGAGATCCACACCAGCAGCTCGAGGAGGGACATCCCCCGCTGCGGTTCCGAGTAGCTCGCGTGGTGCGGGCGGCCGGGGCCGGGGGTTGGCAGCTGCGTCACTTGGCTGCCTCCTCGTAGCGCAGCAGCCCACGGTGGTCCCGGATTACCCTGTAGCGACCCGGTGCCACCGGAGGACCGCCGAGGTTGCTCAGGTGGGCGTGGAGCTCGCAGTCGAAGAGCTCGCCATCCAGGCGCTCACGAAGCGGGTGCTGGATCGAGAAGTTCGTCGGGGTGAAGACGACGATGTGCTCGGTCTCTCGCTCGGCAAGCAGCTCGTCGACGGCAGCAGGCCGGGGACAGGTCTCGTAGGAGCAGGTGACGTGCCCGCCGCCGCCGACAAACAGCGTCTCGCCGCAACCGATCGGGCAGTGACCTCGTACGTTGATCATCGCTCCCCTCTCTGGGTGGTTTCGCTTGATCGGAGGCGCACGCGGTCGCCGTCGCCCTCCTCGAGGTCCCCGCTCTTGACGAGTTCCTTGTAGGCGTAGTCGACGGCCCTCACGCTCTTGCCGGCACCGCCGACGGTGCGGAGCTCGAACTTGCGGATCCACTCGCGGCGCTCGGACCCGGCGTAGGCGAGCAGAGTGAGCATGGCTGCCGCGACTTCGTCGTCGAAGGCGTTGGCCTCTGCGATCTTGTCCTCGAGGAGGTCTCGATCGACCGGGACCATCCAGTTCCCCACCGCGATGTCGGCGGGCTGGCCGTGACGGCAGTAGACGGGGGTGTCAGAGGTGCGAGCGCAGCCGATGCTCGGGCACGCGAAGACCTTGCGGGCGGTGGTGCTCATTGAAACGCCGCCACGGTCAGGAGGGCGATGCCGACCAGGAGCAGGACGCCGCCGGCGATCAGAGTCCGGTTGAAGACGATGATCACGACACGCGCCTCAGTTCGATGTCTTCGCGGCGACGATCGAGCGCTGCTTCGAGACGCTCTCGCTCAGCGGGGAGGTCGACGGGCTGCTCGGGTTGGGGGCGAACCCGGCGCCCCGGGGTGACCGAAGTGCGGCGGACCCACTTGGCGTAGAGCCAGCACATGGCTATGACGAATGCGGTAAGGGTGATTGCCAGGCCGAGACCCACCGCGAGCTGGTAAATCGTGAGCGCGACGGCTTCGAGGAGCAGACCGAGGTCGGGCATTTACTTCCGCCCCCAGCGTTCGTCGTCTCGGCCAGCGGCGACGGCGAGGGAGATGCCGAAGAGGAAGGCGAGGAGGAAGGCGAGGAGAACTGCAGCAATGAGGACGTAGACGAGCATCAGGCTGCGGCCGCGGCTTTCTCGGCGGCACCGTGGTCGATGTAGAACCAGTCGATGCTCTCCCGCTGGAGGCCTACGGCGAGAAGGGCGAGGTTCTCTTCCCCTGGAGTGACGTCTCCTTTGCGCCACCTGCGTATCGCACGCTCGTGCTGACCCGTGATCTGGCTCAGTTCCCCAGGGCCAAGGCCCAGCTCCTTCATCGCCAGGGTGATGTTCTGGGCGATCCGCTCCTTCATGGTGGGCTTTGCCTGTCCGGGCAGCATCTGTCCGCTATAGTAGCAGACTATGTCCGGACGGAATCAGTCCACCAAGTTGACAGGCCCTGCCCTGCTCCGGCTGGCAGCCTTCAGGGAAATGGCTACCGACCACATCAAGCGGGTGGGGCAAGCACTGCGGGAACGACGCGAAGAGCTCGGCTTGAGCAAGGCGGCATTTGCCCGGACAGTCCATGCCGACGTCCGGACCATCACTCGCTATGAGAAAGGCGAAACCGCAGGCGCGCTCAGCGCAATGGAGCAGCTGGCGGCCGGCCTCAAAACGACCGAGGATGAGATCTTCGCCGCTGCTGCGAAGCTGCGGGAGGAGAACAGCACGGCGCCACGAGAGGCCCCAGCTAGCGATAGCGAGAGACTCGACCGAATTGAAGGCCTGCTCGAGCAGCTCGTCGAGCGCGACGGGGTCGGGGATCCCGACCAGGCAGCCGAGATACAGCGGCAGGGCGAAACGGCCAAGGCTCAGCTGGATCGCGCCGCTGATCGGCGCCGGGCCAGCTAGCTGCTTTTCACCAGCTGCAGTTCCGGCGGCAGATCTGCCGGTTGCTCGCCATCGAGGATCTCGTCGAGATCCTCGAGCGCCCGGCGAAGGCAATCCGGCGGATGCCGTAGTGCCCTGATCGAGAAGTAGATCGCCCAGAGCTGGGCCAGCTCTCGCTCGCTAGGCACCATGCAGACAATACCGTTCGGTGATCTCTCCCCGCCGCACCATTGGCTGCACTATTCCGGAGTGGTTAAGACTTTGTCAAAGGAACTTTCTTAGGCGATCAAGGGATCGGGAAGAACATTTGCGAAGAGGAGACACGTACGCCCTCCTCGCCAGAGGTCAGACGCCGGCTATCGCTGCGCGCTTGAATCTCATGTGCTTGCTCGTAGGTCCCGCGGTGTAGGGCGCTCATTTCCTCGATGCCCTGCGCATCCAGGTGGTGCGGTGTCCGAGTAACCCAGGCTGCCTCGGGGTCGTCGAGGAGTCCGCCCTCGACTGCCTCGGTGAAGTCGTCGATTGGCTTCGAGGCAGCGCGCCAAGCGAAGTGGTGGGCGGCCGCGGGGTGCATCGCAGCGAACTCATCGATGTCGACGAGCGGCCGGGTGACGGACCTGTAGAACTTCGCGACCGCGCCGACGCCCGCCACCTGTTCTTCTCGAACGAGCTCGACGCAGCCAAGTTCCTCCAAGCGCTTCACGTGATACGCCGCGTCCTCGCCCAGCTCGCGGCTGATTTCCGTGGGGCTGGCTTCACGTTCGGTCAGGATCGACAGCGCTTCCTCTCGCACCGGGTGCGATAGCGCCTTCGCGAGATTCTGCGCCGCTTGGCGCTTTGCGGTCGGTTTGGTCTTGGTTGGCATTCGTTCCCCTCTGTCAAATCTGAGTGGTTAGCGCGAGCTAATCCGGAGGGTAGCTGCCGTGCTTCGCCTGAAATTGCTCCATTGATGGAACTTCTTTCATCAATGGAGAGGTCTCCAGTGATGACCCCCTTCCGCTGACGAAGGGAGGTGAGGCAGGATGAAGATCAAGACGACTGAGCAGGTCGCCCCGTTGCTCTCCGTTTTCAAGACGGTCTAGACGTGCGCCCGCGCCGAGCCCCCCGGCAGTTACGTCGTCGGGGGGCTCACAGGCGCCTGGCCTAGAAACAGCAACGCCCCCCGGAGGCGATCCGAGAGGCGTCGTGTCCATCGAGCAAAACAAAAGAAGGGGCCCAGACCGGCGCACCCGTAGCTCCTGCCGCCAGCATAGTCGATCTGTGCCCGCAATGGGACGCTATTGGCCCTATTTCGGAACTATGTCGAGCAAGCCGAGGCGAAGGGCGGGACGGCGCGTGCCTAGATCCCGTCAACCAGCTTCGATGCCGGCACGTCGAGCGCTCGAGCAAACTTGGCGACGGTCGAGATTCTCATGTCTCGGTTGCCCCTCTCGGCTCGGCCGACCTCTCGAAGGTGCATCCCGGCCTCGTCGGCCAGACGCTCCTGGGTCCACTTCCGCCTCTCGCGCTGCGCCCTGATGTTGGCGCCCACTGTCTCCTTTGGCTCCACGGCCGGGGATCATCGAGAGCGTGGCCAAAAGCGTCTAGGACCAATAGCGTCCTATCGGCCTGAACGACAAAAGCCCCGCCGCCTCTATGAGAGGTGACGGGGCTTTCGTCGGAGGCGTCTAAGCGCCCAAGGTCTACCGCGCCGCGCTGGCCTTCATGCACCGCAGCCAGAACTGTTCGAGCTCGTGGCGGGGAGGCATGTACGCCGGCAGGCACTCATGGCAGACGGGAACGCGGCGGTCGCCGGGGCCGCGGGGGACCATGCCCGCCGGGGCGCCGCGGTGCTGACCTCCGCAGTTGCGGCACTTGTAGGTGTCCTCCATCTAGGAGACCACCGGCAGGTACCGCGCCAGGACTACGTCGAGGTCCTGGCGATCGCCCAGGCCGAAGGCTCGTTCCATCGCTCAGCGCCGGACTGCGTCGACCACCTGCGAAACGACCAGGGGGCCGAAGGCGCAAACGACACCGACGACACCGGCGACGAGCGACGGGACGCCGACCTGGGTAGAAAAGCCGAAGACAGCGAGACCCAGGGCGGGCCCGGTCAGGGCCTCGGTCGGACGCTCGGTGATGAGGTTCATGGCGATCCTTTCGTGGGGTTGCGATCAGAGGTGGCGGCGCCCTCCGGTGCTGGCGCGAGGCCCAGTTGCTTTTGGACCGCGGTCGAGCTGCCCTGCTTGACCGATGAGTCGAGGGCGAGCGGCAGCTCGACCTTGGCTCGAGGCGCCTTGCGAGCTCGCTTGGGCAGCTGCTTCACCCGGAGGTCGACCAACTCGGCGCGGCCGCCGGTGAGCTTGTTGACGTCGACGTCGCCGTTGACGCCGGCGACGTGGGCCGTCGAGGTGTACTGCCACATCAGCCTCGTCGACCAGGGCGGATTGGGGATCGTCGGCGAGCTCACGCCGTAGTGGGCGATCCACAATCGGTACTTGCCGAGCCAGTTGCAGCCGGAGAAGTTGGCCTGGGCGAAGCTCGGGTAGGTGTAGACGATCGCCTTCACGCCGAGGTTGCGGCGCACCAGGCGAAGGAAGGAACCGACGTAGCGGCAGGTTTCAGCCGGGCCGAGCTCGGTGGTCTCGACGTCGAGCACTGGCGGCAGCCAGCCCTTGCCGTAGCCAGCGTGGCCGATCACCTGCGTGAACCAGGCCGCCTCACGAGCTCCGACGCGATCGCCTCGAGGACGGAGGAAGTGGTAGGCGCAGGGCACCAGGCCCGCTCCGGTGACGGCGCGCATCTTCTTGCGGCCGAAGCCGTGGTCGATGTAGTCCTGACCCTCGGAGGCCTTCACGCAGGCGAAGCTGGCGCCAGCGTGGCGGACTGCCCCGAAGTCGATCGAGCCGTTGTTGGAGGAAACGTCGATGCCCCAGGCCGGACCCTTCGGGCGCTTCTTGTGGTGGTGTTTCTTGGGCTTGGGCTTGGGCTTGCCGGGGTGTGCCACCGGCGCTGCAGGTGCGACTACGGGCGGGACCTTTTTCGGGGTCGTCTTGATCGGCTTCGTCGCCGGTCGGCGCAGGCGCTTCCACACGCGCTTGGAGACGACGCCGTTGACCTTCAGATATTCGGCGTGCTGGAAGTGTTCAACGGCGACGGTCGTCGAGTGGCCGTACTCGCCGTCGACGTCGACGCTCTTGTCACCGTGTCCCCGGAGGAGCTTCTGCAGCTTGCGGACGTAGACGTTCTGGCCGGGCCCGCCAGAGCCCTGGCGCAGGGCGGGGCTGTGGAGGTTGGTGCCGGGGTTCGGGCGGTTGTAGTCGCCGACGTAATTCCAGTGCCACGGCTCCCACATGGCTTCGGTCTTCCCCCAGCGAAAGCGATCGCCGTGGTCGTGCAGATATTCGATCGTCCTCGGCGGGTCGTCGGTTGCGACTCCCCAGCCGTGGTTGGAGAAGCCGGGCGTAGCCGCATTCTCACAGTGACCTTGGCCGCACCAGTAGGCCTTCCAGTAGATCTGCCGGGCCAGCGGCCGGTACGCCGAGTCGCAGCCGTTGATCGCCAGCACTTCGCCGGCGGCGAGCGCCATTGAGTTCCAGGCCGCCGCGGCGCGGTTGTCGAGCTGGCCTTGTAGGGGTGGGCACTTGACGCCGGTGGCGATCGGCGTCATCGCGCTCGAGGGCGCGTCGCCGTTCGTCCAGGCAGTAGCTCCCTGGGCACCGGCGCCGAGCAATATCAGCGCCGCCACCAGGGCGAGCAGGGTCCGCCGCATAGCGGACCTCCTTTCGATTGTGGATTCAGAGGCCGCGCTTAGGCGGTTGCTACGGTCGGCCGATGGCCGAGAAGGACGAAGAGGTGCAGCGCGACGCCGCGGCCGAGAACGACCAGGCCGCCGAGGAACGCAAGGCCGACCTGCTCGAGGAGCTCAAGCAGGTCCTGCCGAAGCCCTACGCCGACTACGTCCCTGACATGCCCTGGGAGCGCCGGTAGCTAAGCGTCATTCGGTGCAGACGCGGAGGCCCAGCGCGTTCACTGAGCAGACGATTTTCCCGACTGTGCCGCCGGGGTCGTCGAGAAGACCGGTACCGGATTCGGGTGCGGTGCTTTCGGCCGCTGGGGCCGTCGGGGATCCCGCGGCTTCTTCACCCGCAGGTCTGCCGGTTGCGGGAGGCGAAGCAGCTTCGGGAGTCTCTGCAACTGGGGCTTCAGGGGCGACGGCATCAGGTTGGGGGTGAGCGTGCCCCTCGACGTCGCCGTTGTTGTGCGCCGGCGCTTTGGCCGGCGGCGGTTGCTGGCCCGCTGGGGCGGGCTGTAGGGCATCACCACCTCGAGCGGGGGCTGAGATCCCCGAGCTCGGCGCCGGGCATCGGTAGCCCACCTTCCAGAAGGCGATACAGGTGTCGGCGATCGAGCGCTGGCGGTCAGAGCGGCGCTTGACCTTCTGGCACTCGCGACTCGCTGGCGCCTGAGCGCAGGCCGAGCGTTCGACCTTGGTGATCTTGGTGTCCTGCTGGAAGTTGACGACGATCGCGTAGGCGATGCCGCTGAGGCAGAGCAAGATGAACAGACCAACGAAGATGGTGCGGCCACGGCGGGCCCGGGAAACAACACGGTCAACCTCGGTCATCCGATCACTCCTCTCGCGAGTAGGAAGCCCACGGTCGCGGTTGCGACGATCGTGCCGACCACGCTGTAGAGGGCGTTGGTGTTGCGGTCCACCGCCTTGGTGAGCAACTGGACCTCCTTGCGCAGCACGGGGATCTCCTCGACGTCGCCCTCGACGTCATTAAGGCGCCGCTCGAGGCGGTCCTGACGTCCTGAGATCAGGCTGAGCGGGGACGGATCGGCGGACAAGGACTTCCTCCTGCAGTCGGTGGAAACGGGTTCTGGTACGGTCGCGACCGTGGGACGACGACTAGCAGCACTACTTGGGGCGGCCACGCTTGCATTGGCGGTGGTTCTGGGGGCGCCGGGAGCACAGGCCGAAAGCTTCCAGCGAGTACATCTACGGGCCGAGAGAACGATGAAGACGTGGCGCTCCCAGCGCGTGCTGCCTCACGACAGGGAACTACTCCTCGGTGTCTACGTCGATGGTCGCGCGGTGGACCAACGCGGGATCATCTCTAGATGCCGATACTCGCTGATGATGCCCGACCTGGCGCTCGAAGTACGTAGTTGTGGAAACACGCGGCTCATGATCCGCTACGTCGGCCGGACGAGATTCATGGTGAAGTTCAAGCTGGGGAGCTACTAGGCGGCGACCAAGAAGTAGAGCAACGAGGAATGAGCGGGGCTGATTTCGCCGTTGCCGCTTGATCCGTCCCTAACGCGCCCTTGGATCGTGTGTTCCGCAGCCGAAAGCGTAAAGGTGTAGACCTGAGAGACGGTCGCTTGGGCAGAAGCCGTCCCGACTTCGTTGTAGAGAATTGCGCGCTGAGTCTCCTCTTCTTTGGCATCGAGTTTCACTGAACCTTCTACGTTGGTCGTAGCGCCAGTCTTGAGGGAGAAAGTCGCGACGACAAAGAGCTTGGATTCAATCGCCGGGGTAATTTTGAGCAACATGCCAGGCACGTCTGCGTAAACCCCGCCGGTCGCCACAGTGCCACCAGTGCCATAGATAATCCCCGCCGTAAGTTTCGCCTTGCGCGACGTAACGGCTTTGTCAGCGAGATCCGCTTCCGCGACGCCTCCGTCTTCGATCTTCGCGCTATTGACCGAGTTCGCTTTCGGCACCCGTTCATCGCTGAGCCGCGTGTCGTTGCCCGCAGCCGCCGTGGAGGCGGTGGCCCCCAGCGCTCGCAATGCCTCGGTCCCGGCAGCCGCCCCAGCCGACGGCTTCAAGGCGTCGGCGATCATCGACGCGACGATCTTTTTGGCGCCAATCGAGAGAGCCCCTTCCTCCGTAATCGTCGCGTCACCACTCATTGCCTTGAAGGCAGCCACGCCGTCTTTGACGATCAGGAGTTTCCCGTCGTTGGCTTCCCCACCAGTGACCAGCTGGGAAAGATCCACCGCGCCGAAGAGCGTCTCCAGTCGATCGGCCATCGCTTTCGTGATGGTCGGAACGCTCGGCGGTTTGTCCGTTTCTTTGGCGTAGGGAACTTTGAATTTGGCGGTTTCTCCAGGCATGTGGGTCCTCCTACGGTTCAGGCAGCTCGGTGGGCAAGGTGTCGGCCAGGTCGCCGAAGTCGGTGAAGGCGGCGGTGAGCGCCGCGAAGTCTTTCCAGCCCGCAGCCACGTCCTCCCAGGTGACTCCTGCGATCGCCTCGTAGTCGAGGACCTCCCACGCCGGCACCGCGGCGCGGAGCCGGACCCGGGTGCGCTCTTCTTCGGGCGTCTCGGTCGCCAGGGTGCGGATGTAGTGGGCTCCGGGGACCGGCGTACGCGGCCGCACGATCACACGCCTGGTCCCGGTCAGGGTGGGCTTGCCTGAGATCTTGATGGCTGGCAGACGTCCCCTCGCCCAACCGACCGGCTCGCGGATCGCTTCGCGAATGTCAGCCTCGCTCATCTCCGGGGTCAGCACCACCCCGACGTACTGGGCGAGATACGGGAGCGATGCCGCAGGGCACTCGTCGACGTCGAAGAGGATCGCCCAAGCGGGCCCGTCGTCGCGTTCGCGGACCAGCTCGTGGACAGGCTGAAGGGTCCCGCACCAGCCTTCACAGAACTGCCGCAGGGCGTAGCCAGTGGCGGGGTCCGCCTCCTGGTGATAGCCGAGGGCCTCGTAGAGCTGCTCCCAGAGCTTGGAGCCGTCACCGATGACCGGAGCGAGTGGGTCAATGACGACCGTCATCTACACGGCGCTCGCTTTGATTGCGCCAGCTTTGGTCAGAGGGGCGATGCCGGCGAGCGCCACGCTCTCCTGCGCTTCGAGAGGGGATCCGGTTTTCGCGAGTTTGAGGGTGACCACGCGGCCCAGACCAGGGACACGGTCGGCCTCGGAGATCAGCTCGTTGCGGTAGACGGCGTCGACCAGCTCCCAGCCCGCGGAGTTAGACAGGTCGCCGAAACCGGATGGGAGGCCCCAGTTCGCTGGCGAGAGGTAGGTGCTCAAGCGTTCCTCAACGGCGGCCTCCACTGCGGCGGGCTCATAGCCCGGGAGCACCGTGAATCCCAGTTCGACGTCGATTGACGTGTGGGTCGGGTCGCTGACGAAGTTGAGGACGCCGCTGGGCACCTTTTCGGCCTGCCGTGCCAGGAGCTCCGCTTTGACCGGGGCGCCGCAGGCGAGTCCCGCTGCGTCGATCGCCACCACCGTCACACACAGGGGGACGTCTTCTTCTTTGGTTTCGGCGTTGTAGGCGGGGATGCACAGGGCCCGGGCGACGCCGGGGACGGCCCGCGCATCGATCTCGAAGTCGACTGGCAGAATCAGCGAGAGCGAGAGCAGCTGCAGCGTCTCGACCAGGCGGTCGAGGTAGGCGTCTTCTTCCTCGGCGTCGACGCCGCCGGCGCTGACGTCGGTGAGCGCGATCGCGTCGACAAAGGCCAGGGAGTCGGTGAGGCTGGGCGGATCGGAGAGGCCGTTGGCGGCTTCACCCGGTTCGACGCTCTGCAGCACCACCTCGCCGGCGGCCGTTGCCGTTTTCCCGGCTTCGACTTCGACGTCTTCGATGGTGCGGAAGGAGAAGATCTCATCGCCCGCTGCGGCGATAGTCACCAGCGTGCCGACCGGGATCGTGTACCCAGCGTTGTCGATCATCGTCCAGGTGCTCGGCACCGTGGCGGGCGCCGCCTGGACCGGCGGCACGTTGACCACTGATTCGCCGAACCGCTTGAATGCCTCCTTGGAGATCCTCGCCGCCTGTTCGCGGTTCGTCGAAGCGATCCGCGCGAAGGCTTTAATTAGGAAGGTCTCAAGGTTGCCTTCGGCCGGTTCCCATCCCTCGAACGCTGCTTCGAGCGCTTCGACAACTTCCTCCTCGAGGGTGAGCGCGTCGTTTTCGACCAAGACCTCAACGAAGTCAGACATTTGCGGCCTCCCTCCTCACGGCGATCTGTTCAACCATCTCTTCCACCCTCGCCTCACCGACCACCCGAGCCCGAGGCTCGTCCCGTTCGACGGCGGCGAGGTAGGCATCGGCGGTCGGGGTGGTGCTCAGTTGGCTGAAGAGCTTCCGTGGGCGCCCGAAGTCCGGCGCCTCAATCCGCGATCCGGACGGTGTGCTGAGGACAGCGTGGATGCACTGCTCGATCTCACGCGCTGAGTCCTGCTCGACGGTCTGGAGCTGCCCCGCCAAGACCTGAAAGGGCACACGAAACTTGGGCACGAGGGTCTTAGGCACCGGCTGGCACTCCTTTCACCGGCAGGTCTGCCGGTTAGGTGGTCAGAGAGGAATTTCGGGTTCGGTGGCGTTGGTCCACCGCCGCAGGATCACCGGGGGGGCCGCTTCGCAGGGTCCATGAATTAGTCCTTTAAAGCTCGTACCAATTTTCGCCGTCGCACACGAGCTGGATCTGACCTGGCCCCGTGAATTTTTCGTCCAATTTGAGGACCCCTGCATTTTCGAGACTCGCAGTGCTCGTGAAACGCAGGGTGAGGACGCGGCCTTTGTGGCTTGCGGCGATCGTTGTGATGGTCGAAGACCCAGAGATAATCCAGTAGTTGGAGTGCACCCCGAACGACATGGATGCGCTGGCGCTGAACGGACCGATTGACTGATCGGTATCGATGGAAGCGCCGCGGTTGTTCGTGCCAACGAGTGAGAAGCCGCCGCCGGTGTTTTCCTTGACGCGGACTGTGGCGATATTGAGGCTGTCGCTGGTGCCTTCGGATTTGATCGCGAAGCCGGTGTTTTTCTGGAGATCCGGCCCGGTGACCTTGGCCCCATTGGCCTGGTCAATGAACCGGATGCCATCAGACCCATTGCCGTGGGCCTGAGAGCCATTGACCGTGCAGGAGAAGGCGTTTTCGATCTGAAGCCCCCGCAGGGTGTTCTTGTCGAAGAAGCCGCCGCTGATGTTGAGATGAACAACGCCCGTTGAACCAGGTGCCGCGCAGATAAGACCGTGCTGCCCATTTTCCCTCGCGTCTGTCGCAATGACTTCGCAGCGGTGATCGGCGTTGCCCGTTGCGGAGATCGCAATGCCGTGGCCCAGGTTGTTATCGGCGGAACAGCCGATGAACTTCGTCCATGACTCAGAGTCGTCGAAGGCGACGGTTGCGCCTTCGCTGTGGCTCGCCGCGGCCCCCCGGCCTGAGCTCCGTTCACAGCCCGTGAGCGTGTTCCCTTCGATCAGCGAGTAGGAGATGCGCTCGCTGCCGATGATCACGTTGCCTTGCGGCGGGAGGAACGAGGCGTCTACTAGGGGGACTTCGGTGACCGAGGCGTTGATTGCCACAGTGAGTGTGGTCGTCGTCGTAACCGATTCCAGGGCCCTGGCGCTGAACCCCGCAACAACGTTGTTCTCCGCCGTGCAACCAAGGAACCGGACGTGGCGACCACGAATGTCGTAGCCGTGATCGGCGTTACCCGCTGCGTAGCAGTCGATCAGGGTGGCGCGCTCGCAGGACTTGACGTCAAGGCCGTCCGAAGAGCCGGCGGCAAGGCCGTTGTTGAGGATGCGGCACTTCTCGAGGTAGATGTCGGAGACGGGCCCGCGCTTCGCGACGGTACTTTCGGGTCTTCCTTGGAGCCCCAAGCCGTAGCCTCGGCCGTTGATGAAGTTGCAGCGCAGGGCGTGGAAGCGACGGATCGAATAGGCATGAAACAGCGCGCCGGCAGGGTCAGCTTCTTCGAGATTGGAGTTGTCCTTGTCCCCGTCGAAGGTGATCCCCTCCAGGTAGACGTCTTCGACGGGGACGTTCGACCCGATGCCCGTCATGCTGAAGGTGCCACCGAGAAGCGAGCCTTCCTCGTCCGGGTCCAAGCGAAGCGTGGTAGCGCCTGGCCCGGCCCCGACAAGGCGGAGGTTGTTTACATATTTCAGGCCTTTGACTCTGAAAGTCCCAGCGGGAAAGCGCACCTCGCCGGTTGGTCCGGCGCTGTTGATTGCCGCCTGGACCGGAGCCGTGTCGTCGGCTACACCATCTCCCTTGGCCCCGTAGCTCTTGACATTGGGGACAAACCAGACGTCGGGCGTGGGCGAGCTTGGCTCCCACCACTCAATCACCGGGGGGCCGTCGAGGGGCTGGGCGATCCGGGCGCGGTCGAAGCGCTTCGGGTAGAAGATCCCCTCGGCGCCAACGTACGGGGTCCACGGCATCGGGTCCGTCGCCAGCAGGGGATCTAGGGCCTGGACTGTGCAGCGGATCAACTGGCCCTCCGAAGCCGCGTCGTCGAGCACGACCCCGGTCCGCAGTTCAGGCGGAGGAATCGTTACGGCTCCGGCGGTGAGGTCGGCGGGGTTCGCCATCAGAGACCCTTCGGGTGGCGCTTGGTCTGGAAGGCTGCTAGGTCGGAGGCTGAGTAGTTGGGCTTGCCGACGCCGCCGCTGACGCCGCCACACTCGAAGAGCACGCCTTCGAGCTCGATGATTACGTGTTCGGTGTGCGGGTTGCCGGTGCCGGCCTTGTCGTGGACGGTGACCAGGTCGCCCTCCCCGGCCTCGCCCCAGCTCGTCAGCGTGGACGTGGTCAACCGGCCGTCGAGCAGGCCGCCGGCATTGAGCACCTTGGAGACGAAGCCCGAGCAGTCGTAGCCGTCCGGCCCGAAGCCGCCCCAGATGTAGGGCTTGCCGATCTCCCCTTCGGCGAATTCCCGCATTCGCTGCACCGTCTCGTTGCTCCCACTCGAGGCGGAGTCCGAGTCTTCCTCCGACGTCGTCTGATTGGGCGGCTCGCCAAGCGGTGCGGTCGGTTTGCGGGCCTTGATCGTCAGCAGGCGCGCGTCGGCGTCCCCGGTCAGTGCCCCTTCGATCGTCTCGATCAGGTAGCGGCCGCGGCCTTCACCCGTTGCGGCCTTGCGGTTGGAGCTGACGGCGGCTTTCTGGCCGCGGCGCAACGGTGGATCTCCGAAGCCGACGCTGGCTGGCCCATACCCGCCGATCGTGATCACGCCGCCGGGGGGCACCGACCACTCCTTCGCCCAGGCGTACACCGTCACGGTGGTGACCGGCTTGTTGCCGTTGCAGTCGAAGTCGACGTCCTCGATCCCCGGCGTCGAGGGGCGGGCCTCTCCGGGCTTGCGCTCGATCGCCAGGCGGACCATGCCACGAGCAAGTTCCAACTCGTCGATGAAGAAGAAGCGGCCGGCGACGAAGAACGCGCGCCAGTTGCGTTCCTTGGCAAGGCGCTTGATCGCCTCCCAGTAGTTCTCGTCCTTGCCGACCTCGAAGTAGAAGGCCTGCGTGGTCGTTTCCTCGCCGCCCAAGTCGCCGCCGCCGAAGGCGTCGAGCCACCCCTGCGCCTCTTTCTGCCAGGGGCCGTAGTTCCCGGCACCGTTGCTCGCGTCGCCGGCGCTGGAGCGCTGCACCGCCTGGGCAATCTCGTGCGGCTTCGCGTCGGGGTGGGCCCGGTAGTAAGCGAGGGCGCCCGTCGCGGTCGGTTCGTAGCCTTTGAGGAAGCCGACCACTGCCTCCTCGACGTTGTTGGGATTCCCGTCGAACCCGGACACCGACTCGGGTTCGATCTGCATGTAGTTGCCCGAGAAGGCGCCAAGGCCGGACTCGACAATCAGCGCCTCCATCACCGCCAGCAGCACCGCCTTGGGCGCCGAGTAGGACTCTGCGGTCCGCAGCGCGCGATCGCCGACGTCGATCTGCGCCTTCGTCGCCTCATCGCCCTTTACCTCGAGGCCGTCGACGTCGCCGATCCCGTGGTCGCGATTGGCCTTCGCGTCGGACTTGGCGGCGTCGCCCTGCGCCTTCGTCCGAATCGGCTGCTTTTCGTGCAGCTGCGGACAGTGCCAAGGGATCCGCGGCTTGACCTCTTCGATCAAGCTGATGACGAACTCGGCGCACGTCACTTCGTCTGGCTGACCTCGGTGCGCCTGGACCTTTTTTGGGCCCTTCAGCTTGCGGAGGTTGGCGATCGCGCTTTCCTCGAGCGGGATCGTGAAAACCGTCCCCGCCTTCTTCATGCCGAGGTAGGAGAAGCGCAGGCCGTCGAGCTTGGCCTCCCAGTCTTCGGAGAGCAGGGGCAGGTCGAGCAGCGCGAGCGACTCGTCACGGACTTCCAGCCCGATCGTGCTGCCACCGCCGATGGTCCGCTTTAGAGTCGGCGTCGGCAACAGAGCGCCGCCGATCTTGGCCGCCACGCCCTGCCCGTCGCGTAGCTCGAGCTCGTCGAGATCCGAAGCGTGGCCCTGTACCCGATTCGGGATCGCCTTCGCCTTGGCGACCGCGGGGCTCACAGCTTGAGGACCTTGCCCGCCGGCAGCTTCTTGCCGGGGTCGGTGAGGCCGTTCTTGTCGCCGATCTCCCTCCAGCGGCGCCAGTCGCCGTTGTAAAGCTGCGCGGCGATCGACTGCAGCGTGTCGCCTTTGCTCGTCGTGTAGGTGCCGCCGACGGCGACGTTCTGGGCGATGCGCCCGCCCGAGTTCTTCCCCCTGCGCCGTCGGCGCTCCTTGACCACTTCGGGCCGGACGTACTGCATCAGCTTCAGCGTCAGCCGCTGGCGAAGCAAGGTGTTGTCCTCGTCCTCGTCACGGATCGCTTCGCCGAAGTCGGGGTCGCCACCGAAGACCCACAGGCGCCCGTCGCCATGGTGGATAGGCCCGAAAGCACGGAACGGCAGCGCGTCCTCGTTGCCCAGGCTCAGGATCGCGTCGAGCTGGCGCTGCACGGAGTTGCCCTGGTGCAAGCCATTGAGGTAGATCGGCACGTCCTGCTGGAAAGGCGGCGGGCTCGTGCGCGTCGTGATAGCCCGTCGGCCACCCGTCCGCGACGTGATTTCCCAACCGGCCGCACCGGCGGTCGGCGTTGCCGGGCCGTCGCCCATCTGGACCTTGATGTCCACCTTCGGGTCGGCGCAGACCAGGCGCAGGAGCCTCATGCGACCGCAGCGTCGTCCTCGGCGACCTGGGCGACCACTTCGGCGAGAAGCCGCCCGGCGATCTCGACCGGGACCCGGATCGTCTGGTTGCCCCTGCCCGGCAAGCTCAACGGGCCCGGGTCGAGCGGGGTCACACGGGCAGCACGCGGCAGCTGCAGCATCTCCGGTCCGCGCTCGCCCACAACCACCGCGCCACGGCGGGCGATGTTGCCGCCGGCGGCGAGGTGGGGCAGATCCGGGAAGTTGATCGTCTGCCCTCCGACGGAGCCGAGCGGGCCGAGGTCGACGCTGGGGACGGTGAAGTGCAGGCCGTTCCACCTGTCGATCACCCAGTTGATCGCCGAGCGGAAGCCCTCCTTGATGAAGTTGAAGAGCCCGCTCCCTGCGGCCCTCAGACGGCCGGGGATGCTGGCGAAGAAGCCGACCAGGGCACTGAACTTGCCGAGGACGAAGGAGACAACGCTAGACGCCGCGCTCTTGATCTGGCCCCAGTGGTCGAGGATCAGCTTGACGGCGATGCCGATCGGGCCCGCCAGGATCGCGACCATCGTCTTCCAGTGCGAGCGGACAAAGCCGATCACCGTCTGCACGGCGCTGGAGACCGCGTGCTTGATCGTGCTCCAGTACTTGATGATCAGGGCTACAGCGATGCCGATCGGGCCCGTGAGGGCGATCAGGATGTACTTCCAGTTGCCCTTGACGAAGCCGATCACCGAGCCGACCGCGCCCTTGATCCAATCGAAGCCGACCTTCAGCGCGTTGGTGACCCACTCGATCGTCGGGCCGAGGAAGTGGAACTTTTCGTTGAGGAGGATGATGGCGGTGATCGCCAGCCCGATTCCGGTCGTCATCATCACCCCGCGCACGGTCAGGCCGAACCCGGCCATCGCGATTTTCAGCGCGTTGAGGATCCCGACGCCGGCGGCCAGGGCCCGGAAGCCGGCCACGAAGCGACCGAACTTGGCCAGCCCGATGATCGCGCGCCCGACCCCGCCGGCGAAGTAGCCCATCGCCGAGCTCAGCGGGCCCAGGGCGATGCCGAAGGCGATCGTCCCCATCACCGCCGTTTTCATCGGCTTGGAGAGCTTGCCGAAGGCCTTGGCCACTCCGGAGACCTTCGGGCCCGCGAAGTCGACGAAGTCGATCAGCGGCGGCAGCAGCTCCTGCCCGACCGTGATCCCCAAGTCGATCACCTGGTTCTTGAGGATCTGCAGCTTGGAGGCGACCGTCTTGTAGCGCTTGCTCGCCTCCTGGGTGAGCGCGTTGTTCTTCTGCCAGGACTTGACGCCGAGGCCGAGGCTTTGGCTCAGCAGCTTCCCGGCGCCAGAGGCCCGCAGCAGGGTGTCCTGAATCCGGGAGCCGCGCAACTTCGGGCTGAGCTTGTTGAGGACGGCCGGTACGTCCTTGCCTTCCTTCTTCAGCCGCGCGAGACCTTCAATCCAGGTCACCGTGGCCGCGGCGGCGTCGTTCTTCCAGGCCTTCGCGAACTTCCCCGAAGACGTCCCGGCGATCGCGGCGAAGTCTTCGAGTTCCGGCCCGCCGGCGGCGATCGCCGAGTTGAGCGACTTGAAGACCTGCGACATCGCCGTGCCTCCGGCCTCCGCCTCGATCCCGACCGAAGACAGGGCGTTGGCGAAGCCGAGGATCTGCGGCTCTGACATCCCGACGAAGTTGCCCGCGGCCGCCAGGCGCAGCCCCATCGCGGCGATGTCCTTCTCCGTCGAGGCGCCGGCGTTTCCGAGCGCGACGATCGTCGATCCCAGCCGGTCGAACTGCGACTGGGGCATCTGGGTGATGTTGGCGAAGCGCGCGAGCGTCGACGCGCCTTCCTCTCCCGCCAGGTTCGTCGCGACGCCCAGGTCGGCTACGGTGCGGGTGAAGCCGAGGATCGCCCGCCGCTTGATCCCGAGCTGACCGGCGGCCTCGGCGATTTCGGCGAGCTCGTTGGCGGCGACGGGAATGTGCGTCGCCATCGACCGGAGGCCGTCTTCGAGCTCGGCAAACTGCGCCGGAGTCGCGGCGACGGTCTTGCGGACGCCGGCGAACGCCGATTCCCAGTCGATCGCCGCCTTGACCGCCAGGCCGCCCCCCACCGCGAGCGGCAGGGAGACGTTGCGCGTCCAGGTTCGGCCGAAGTCCTTCAGCCGCTGGCTCGAGGCGGCGAACCTGCCCAGCGCTTTCGCGCCGCGCAGCCCCATCGCCTCGAGCGTGGCGGTTGACTCGGTGACTTCGCGCTTGAACTGACGCTGGCCGCGCAAGCGCAACCGCACGTCGATCGAACTGGCTCGCGCTGGCATCTACTTCCTCTTCTTCAGGGATCTCGCGAGCGCGTCGACGAAGAAGTTCGCCAGCTCTCGCCGTTCATCTCGCCGGATGGCGGCCAGGTGGGGCGCCCGGGCGAGGAGACTGAGTCGCTCAGCGGGGTCGTCGCTGTTCAGGAACAGCGAGCCGTCAAGACCGAGCGAATCGAGGTACGCGGCCTGCTTGACCTCCCCCCAGGCTCCTATTCCCCCAGCAGGCTCTGGTCGATCTCATGCACGCGGCCTTTGCGCCAGGCACCGATCGCATTCAGGTGGTCGATGATCGCGTCGGGGTTGCGGCGCAGGCCGTCCTCGCCCTCCGGGGAGAAGGTCTCGAGGACGATCTCGCGGGCCTGGTCGACCCCCTCGATCGCGAGGACCTCGGCCAAGCGGGCGTCGAAGCGGATGTTCTGCTCGGCGTCGTCGACCAGGACCTCGAACTTGTCGCCGACGCGGACCAGGATCGCGTCGCAGGCCGAGACCAGGAAGTCGGCGGCGATGCCCATGATGGTCTTGCCGCTGGCGCCGGAGCGCTGCGCGGATTCCATCTTGCGCCCCACCTCTTCACTGTCCTTTTCCGGCATCAGCCGGTAGCGGATCTGCAGGTCCTCGTAGTCGGGAACCCGAAGGGTGAGGGACTCGCGATCGACGATGGCGGCGCGCTGCGCCTTGACGCGCGCAAGCGCACCGCCGAAGCGGTCCTGGCTCTCGCTACCGGCAGAGCTGCCGGTCACTGGGGCACCACGCCGTGGGTGCTTACCTCGACCTCGAACTCCCGCGGGTCGCTCGAGTTCGCGTCGTAGTTGCCGGTGTTGACGCTCTTCAGGAGTCCCGTCCAGGAGTCGAGGACCCGATAGGCGGCCCCGTTCGCGTCGAGGGCGTTTTCGACCACGCCGGCTTCCGGTTCGCTCCCGATCAGGGACTTCAGCCACTTGATGTCGTCGTGGTCGCGGTCGGGAACCATCTCGCCGGTGAGCGTGACGTTCTCGACCGTCGCGGACCCGGTGTGGGCCTGCTGCTTGCGCCCGCCGCCGGGGAAGGTCTTGGACTCCTCAGAGTCGACCACCCCGCCGTCGCGCTTGTTGAAGACGAAAGGCAGCTCGCGGCCGTTGACCGTGAGCGCGCAGCTCGCCTGATCCTGTCGTTGGGTGCTGGTGGGCATGTCGTCCTCCTAGGACTCGTTGGTAACGACGGTGGTCAGTTCGATTACCTCGGCGAACTTGGTCGGCTTGAGGAACTGCGTGGCCTCCAGTCGCCCGATCATCCCGTCGTCGGGATTGGTCTCCTGGGTGACCGTCACACCCGATTCGTAGACGGCACGCGCGGTTCTGGCGGGCGTGTGGACCTCGTTGATGATCGCCCCCTCCGCGCGACCCCTCGTCTCGCCCTCGCCGTCGAGCTGGGCGAACATGTAGCGCTTCAGGATCTTCTTCGCTTTGGCTGCCATCGAAAGCGCCAGGCGGGCGTTGGAGAGCGCCAGCCAGGCTTTTTCGGTGACCGGGTTGGCGAGCGTCCGCCAGCCGTATGTCGTCGGCTTGCCGTCCTCCATGATCGACACGTTGACGCCGGCGTCGTTGAGGGCCTTGCGCTGATCCTCGTCGTAGGTCTGGGTGAGGCCGATCACGTACTTGGCCTTGCCTTGGTCGCCGGCGGCCGGGATGTTCGGATTTCCCGTTTCGCGGGCAACCCTCGCCATCGCGCCGATCTGGCGGGCGCTCGGCGACACGACGCGGGTTGTTCCCCCGGTGAGGCCGGGGGCGATGTCCCACGGCCCGAAAACGCTCGCCTGACGGTTGCCTTCGAGTGATTTGAGGGCGCCCGCGTCGCCGATCAGGTCGGCCTCGTCGGCACTGTCGACCGCATCGAGGACCGGGTTTCGGTTGGTGGCCTTGCAGTGGGCCATGATCACTTTGTGGACCGCTTCGCTGGTGTAGCCCGGGGCGGCGACGGGCCCAAAGCCGAGGTCCTCAGTGAAGAGGGCGACCGCTTTGGCGATCACTTCCGCGTCAACGTTCTCCCGGTCGTCGTCGCCGCCGGAGAGGGACACCGACTGGACGTCGGGATCGGTGGCGCCGAGGACTTTCAAGGTGATCAGAGAGGACTGAGCGGCCGCCCACGCGACGGCCTCGTCGTTGTTGTTGAGCTCGGGCGATTTCTCCAGCGTGTCGCCGTCGGTGACGGTGACGTGAAACGTGCCTTCGGTCACGCCGGCAACGATGGCGACGTCGATGTCATCGCCCCATTCGCCCGGCGAGACGGCGGTCGCTTCGAGGACATTGGTCACCCCGTCCACGAGTTTTTTACTCGCGTATTTATGGGCCGGGCCCACGGCGCGGATGAAGAAGTGCGGCACCGCAGCACCGTCGGGGCCCTCGCGGAAGGCGATGTCGAAGGTGTCGAAGATGGGACTCCAGGACTGGCGCGCGCCAAGAAGCGGAACCACCGCGCGCTTGGAGGTGATCAGCGTCGGCTCAAGCACCGAGCCTCGCTCGGAGAGGCCGACGACAAAGGGCGTCTCGTCGCTGGTCACTGCCTGGGTGAGGATGTCCTCGCCGATGGTCGAGATGACTCCGGGGGCGGAGCTCATTTGTTGTCCTCCTTCTGCGGCTCAGCCGCGGGTTTGCCCGATTTCCGGGCGCTCTTGGTGGGCCGCTTGACCAGCACGCCGGCGTCGATCAAGCGCTTGTCGTGTGGATGGCGAGGATTGACGCCGGTGACGTCTTCGCCGGGGCCGAACATGCGGCCGTCGTGCAGGCTCTCTACGTGCCCGCTGGTCACTCGGTAACTCACTGTTGGACCTCCGTGTCGACGTCGATTTCTTGAACGGTTGGGTCGTTCGCCGGCACGGGTTTGTTGGGCACCAGGCCCTTGCCCTTGCGCCAGTTGACGACGTTGTCGTGCTGAACGGCGAAGACGACTGCAGCGGCCGCGACCGTTCGCTCCTCGGCCTGGCTTGAGGTCCCGTAGGCCTCGTCGAGCCAGTCGGTTGCGAGCATGTCGTCGCCGAGAGACCGGCGCTGGAGAATCAGCCCGCGGATCGCCGCGGCATAGACCTGGGCGTACTTGCGAGCAGCAGGGCCCGTCGCGGCCGCGATCGAGACGCTGACCTCAAGTTTCCAGACGACGCTGTAGGAGCCGTCCCCGTCCTTCTCCGGCTCCTTGATCAGGCCAGGGGCCGCGACGATGACGGCTGGCAGATTTGCCTCTGGCCAGCGGTCAACCTCGCTGAGCACCATCCAGGAGTTGACCTCTTCGATCAAGCCAGGTTTGAGGCCAGCCTGGTCCGTCGCCTCTTTGAGGTAGGTCGGCAGCCACTCCCGAAGCACCACTAGGGCGGCACGCTCGACCTCGAGGCCGCCAATCAGAGGCCCGACGATCGACATCAGGCAGCGCCCCTCAGGAGGTAGCGCTCCATGATCGTCAGCGACTCCTGGCGCTCAGCCTCCGGGATCCCGATCGGTGGCCTGGCAGGCACCTTGCCGCCGCGGCTGCCGGCCATATGGAAGACCGCGTAGAAGAGCGAGGTCCCGGCACTGACCATCGACCGGGTGACCCGACTGCGAGCTCCCTTCCCGCCGGAAAGGCTCTCCTGCAGATCTCCGGTTTCGACCATCACCCCCGAGAGCGACGGGATCCCCGAGCGGGCCTTGCGCGCGATCGTGCTCGAGGCGAGGCCGGGCCAAGGCGTTCCAATGGCGCCGCCCTGCGAGGAGAAGACTTTCTTGTTGCCCGCGATGAGCAGCTCGCGGACCACAAGCATCGCTGGCCGCATGTCCTCCGCGCGATCGCCGATCTCGCCGAGCATGTCGGTGGTCGTGTCCAACCCCCGGGTGTTGAGTTCGGCGCGGGGGCCGGTTCGAAAGCCGTATGCGATGGGCGTCATTCGGGCCTCTCCTCGGCAAAGAGATCCCTCGTCTGGGCGGTGGCGATCAGCGAGTTCATCGCCTGGTCAGCGTCGATCCGCAGCTGCAGGTACGGGGACTGCTCGGCGGACGAGGCGTTGAAGGAAGAGATCTCGACCGCCAGCGCGGCCTTCAGCGTGGCCGCCCGGCGCGCCGCATCCTCGGAGTCCTCCGGCACGACTCCACTCGCGAAGTGGGTAAGTACGTCAATGCAGGCGTCGGTGATATGCCCTTCGATCTGCTCCCCCGTCGGCGAGGTGGCAGTGGTGAAGTCGCCCGCGACCGCGCCACCAACGACGTCGTCGAGCGGATCCTCGGTCTCCCCCCCTTTGTCGTTGGTGTAGGTCCGAGACCGGATCGCGGCCGCAACGTCGGCAGTCGTCGGCCGCCAGCCCACTGTCGGGATCGGCAGCCGCTCGACCACCTCGAATTCCTCGATCCCCTCGCGCCCATCCGGAGCATCGGCGATAACGACCACTGGGCCGCTCCAGTCCTCCTCGAAGAGGACAGAGACGCGGTACCAGCCGACGGCGAATTCGGTGACGCCTGCCGTGCTCCGCGCGCGCAGGACCTGGTTGGTCGCATCCTCGACGCGGACGCCGATCGAGCCTGCCAACCCAGCGTCGAGCGGCCCGATGCTGACCGCGCGCGTCTCTCCCGGCCGGACGAAGGTACTCATGCTCGAGGAAGCTCCTTGGGTTGAAGATCAATGGTGGGTCGAACGGTTTTCCGCGTTCGCGGTTGGACGTGGGATCAGGCTTCAGAGGGGACCATCCAGGCCGCTGGCGTGCTGGCGAAGCCGCCTTCAAGCGATTCCGCCAGAGGGAACGATTCCGCCTTAAAGAACTGGAGGCGGTTGGCTAGCGTGGTCCCGCCGATGTCGCCGTAGAACCCGCCGTTGTTGTTCATCGCCGCGACCTGCACCGCGCCGGTGACGGTTTCCCAGGACATCGCGACCTCGTAGACGACCCCCGGTTCACAGACGGCGTTGGCGGTCAGTTCGAGCACCTTGACGCCGGTCGCGTTCGTGCTGGTTTTCACAGCGCCGGAGGACGCGAGGCGTTCTAGTTTGGTGCCGTTGACCCTGTAGATCCCGACGTCGATTTTGTCTTCGCCGGAACCGAGGGTGGTGACAGGGAAACGGACGAATTTGAAGGTGCGTTTGCGGGAGACCGTGAAGCGGAGGAGGTAGGCGCGTTTGGCGGTCGGCGCGATCGTCGTGAAAGGCCAGATTCCCATCGGGATCACGTAGGGCAGCTGGTCGTACGGGTCGTACTGCGGCAGCGCCAAGGCGTCGGCGCCGCCTACCTGGTGGGAAGCGGCATGTGCCTTCGGAGTCGGTTTCCCCCATTTGGCCGTGCCGCCGCTGGCGATCAGACCAAGGTCGTCTTCACCGATGGCAAGCCGGCTAGCGGCGTCGTTGCCGGTGCCGATGAGGATGTCGCCTTTGGCGTCGTAGAGAGTGAGGCCCGACGCTCCTTCGGGGCCGGTCGCGCCCGTGTCGCCTTTGGGACCCTGCGGGCCCGCGGCCCCAGTGTCCCCTTTCGCCCCTGCGACACCCTGGGGTCCTTCCGCCCCTTGCGCCCCTTTCGGGCCTTCGGCGCCAGCGTCTCCTTTCAGACCTTGGGGGCCTTCGGGTCCGACGCCGCCGGTGTCACCTTTGGCGCCTTTCGGGCCAGGTTCGCCCTGTGGCCCTTCCGGACCAGCGGGACCGGGGGCCCCGTCATCGCCGTCCAGGCCGTCGGCCCCCGCTGCACCATCTGCCCCATCGTCGCCGGGGTCGCCTTTCGGGCCTTGCGGCCCCGCTACCCCCTGAGGGCCCGCAGGCCCTTGTGGGCCAGCGTCACCTTTGGGCCCAGCCGGACCCTGGGACTCATCGGGATCTGGGGGGAAGGTGATTGCCATGTTCGCGCACGACAACCGCGCCGGACCATAGGCCCGGCGCGGTGTCGATCAGCTACTTGTCTTTGGCGGCTTTCCGCGCCTTGTCGGGCGCCGATTTGCGCGCCTTGTCTTTGGCGGCTTTCCGCGCCTTGGGAGCGGCTTTGTCGGGCTTCACGTCCTCGCCCCCTTTCGGCGCATCCTCCCCGGCCGCGTGGTCGACCACCGGCAGGTCTGCCGGTGCCTCCGCCCCATCGGGGGAGTCGAGCTCTGCCGCCTCCCGCCGAGCCGAGGTGCCCCGGCCCGCGAGCAGCGAACGGGTCTTGGGCATCTCAGAGGTGGTGTCAGCGTCATCGACCAGGTGGGCGAGCGCCGGCGAGATCTCGTCGCCCTCGCGGGCGACGAGCTGGCGGATCTTCTGGCCCTCGCCGTTGTCGACGTCGGCGTAGAGATCCTTCTTGGCGATACGGACCTTGTCGGTCAATTCGATCAGCTCCTTTCAGCCGTCCTAAAGTTGGCTTCGATCAGGCTTCGAAGTTGACCTCGCCGAAGGCCTGCGGCCGCGGCACGACCAGGACCCCGCGCATCTCGGCCAGGATGGCGACCAGGTTGCGGGTGAACCAGTCCTTGTGCGAGTCCGAGACGAGGATCTTCACGGCCTCCCGGATCAGGAACAGCGCCCGCGCCCACTCGCCGGCGAGGGCCTTGCCCTCTTTGAAGGCGACCGACGACACGGCCGGGACGCCCCAGATCTGCATCTGCCCGGCGATCGACGGCGGGCCCCAGATGTAGTTTTCGTTTTTGTCCTTGGTCAGGCGGATCTCCTGCCAGTCGAGCGGGTTGAACCCGACCGCACTCGGGCTGTAGCCAGCCAGCGCCAGCAGGGTGAGGAGCCGATGCACGGCGTCCGCCCTGTTGTCGGTCGCGACGTCTTCCTGGTCGTGGCTCGCGATGCCGGATGTGTTTTCGATGCCACGGATGTTGGGCGCGGTGCCGTTGCCTTTGATGATCTGGCTCTCGGCGCGGCGGCGCACCCCCTCCTGCATCTCGGTGTCGATGAGGGTCTGCAGGAAGGCGGCGTCGGCGAGCTGGTTCCGCGTGGCCGGGATCCAGTGGGCGATCGTCCGCACCCCCTCCAGTTTTTCCTCGAAGGTCAGCCCGGACTCCGGCTTCTGGCCGGCGAGCGCACCCGTCACTTCCCCGCCGATGTCGGCCGAGGTCGACGCCTCCGCGACCTCCACGGCGTTGATCGTCCGCGCGAGGATCCGCACGAACTCGACCGCGTTGGAATCCGTCGCGCCGACGGTCACCAGGTCGAGCACGCCGAGCGGCAGCTGCGGCAGGTCGTAGACGCCCGGGAACCGTTCCGGCACGTTCAGGACGCCGCCGGCGGCTCCCGTCTGGCCGGTGAGCAGGGCCTTGAACTCCGCCCTGTCCATCGGCTCGGTGAGCTCGGCCTTGAACCCCTGCTGGGACCCGTCGGCAAGGGCACCCGAAGCGAGCAGCTCCTTGTAGGCGTCACCCTGGACCGCCTTGGCGCCGAGGAACTCGCGGGCCTTGATCGGATCCCGGTCAAGCTCGTTCTCGCGGCGGACGCCGGATGTCTTCTCCCCGCCGTCGGCCGACATCATCGCGATCCGCTCGAACTGGCCCTGCAGTTCGGCGAGTTCGTCCTTGGCTTTCGAGTAGGGCTTCATTGCCTCCTCGGCCGCCTTCACCGCCTCGCTGGTCGGGTCGGTGATGTCGACGTCTTCGGCCTTGAGCTTCTGACGCTGCTCTTCGAAGGCCTTGAAGGTCGTCTTGACCTCCTCGTTCTTGCCGTCGATCGCCTTTTTCAGTTCCTTCAGCTTGTCCTCGAGCATGGGTACAGCTCCCTTCCGCGGGTCGTTTGGCGCCCGCCAGGCGGGCCGTTATTCATGGCCCAGCCCGGCAGGTCTGCCGGCTGGGAGATCGGGTGCTGGCGCTAGGCCAGCGGCGGCGGCGGAGCCGTCATCAGGTCCACCGCCTTGGCGCGAGCCTCGGCCGCATCGGGCTTCGGCGCGTCGTCAGTCTCTTCGGGGTCCTCGGCCTTCGGCTTCGGGAAGCGCTCCTTGCGCTCCTCGACAACCTTCTCCTGGGCCTTCACCCCGATCAAGCGGGTCTCGTCGTTGACACCCTTAAGGCAAGGACCCACCTCGATCGCGTCGAGCTTCTGCAGCTCGAAGATGTGCTCCTCGTCCTCGACGGTCCAGTCCGCGTCGATGATGTCGTAGGAGAAGGAGAACTCGCGCAGCGGCGGAAGGCCGTCGCCGCCGACATTCTTCATCGCCGCGTAGACCTCGCGGGCGCGATCGTTTTCCTCAATGAAGAGCTGGCCCTTGATGCGCAGGCCCTCGGTGGTTTCCTCCGCCTCGAGGCAGGCGCCGATCGGCACCTCGCGCCACTGGTGCGACCAAACGATCGCCGGGAACCCCTTCACCAGCGAGTCCTTGAAGGCGCCGGCAACAACTCGATCGCCGTAGCTATCAACGTTGCCGAAGACGGCGACGATCGCTTCGAAGGTCCCGTCGGGATCCCCCTCGCCGAGCGCCTTGATGTTCTTCACTGGAAAGCTCTTGGTCTCCAAGGCGCTTGTCCTCCTTAGTCGTCGTTGATTGCTGCTGCCACGGCCGCGGCGAAGGTCGGTGACGCCTTGCTGAGGCGCTCGACTGCCTTCTCGACGGCGGCGTCAAGCTGGTCGGCGTCGGCCTGCTCTGCAGGCTCGTCACCGAGGAAGGTGACGTTGTTGGCCTGGACCATCGGCCGGTCCGCGTTCGGGTGGTCGATCCGTGGGCGATTCAAGACGTCGCGGCCTTCGTTGATCGTCAGCACGCCGCTCGCCAGTTCGGTCTTCATGGCTACCGACTCCTTGACCGGGTCGCCGCGCAGGACCTCGCGGAGATCGAACTCGAGCCACTGGCCTTCGAAGGCTGGCTCGTCGTCGATTGCCTGCGCCTTCAGTCGCTCCTCGATCATCACGAGCCACGGACCCAGGACATCGGTGAAGAACATCTTGTGCTGCTCGCCGATGTTCGAGTAGGTCGCGTTGTCGAGGATCCCGATCATCGTCGGCGGGATGTCATACATCGCCGCGATCTCCTCACGCCCGAGCTTGCGCTGGTCGATCAACTCGGCCTCGTGAGCGGTATGAGACATCGGCTCCCACTCGATCCCGGCGGGAAGCAGCACGGGTTTGCCGGCGTTCTCTGGGCCCGCATAGAGCCGATTGATGTCGGCGCGGATCTCGGCGCGGGTCTCTTTGTCGAGCACGACGCCGGCGGGCAGCTTGACCCCGCCGGACGGCCGCACCGAGTTGCGGAACGACCACTCCTGATAGCGCTGTGCGGCGCTCTCAATCCTGATCGTCACCCCCAGCTGAAACAGCGGCGAGATGCCAAGGCTGCCCGGTTTGGTTGAGAGCCAGGCGAGGTGAACGACGTCGTCTTCCTGCAGGATCCGCGGCTTCTTCGATCCTTCGCGGTAGACCCAAAAGGGTTTCTTCTCGGTCGGCGGCTCAAGGCAGCGCCAGTCGAAGTACTCGAAGCCGGTCGGGGGGGCACCTGGCGAGCGGCGTGTCTTGCCGATGCCGGAGTTCCCGTGAAGCAGGAGAGGGAACATCGCCCACTGCTTGAGGTCGATTGGCCCCCGGCCACGGGCGGGCTTCGTTACCGCGTCGAAGAGATAGCCCTCCTTCAGCCGCGCAGTCTGTCCCTGCGAGCCTTCCTCGTAGACCTTTAGCGGGAGGCGCGCGACCTGGCGGATGATCTTGTTGATCACGATCCCGACCCAGGGCTGCGTCTCGTACAGCTTGCCGAAGCTCACCCCGGCGCCCCACTGGTCGAGTGGGATCGAGTTGGTTGAGAGGTAGGTGTTGTTCCCCTCCGGCGTGTACTGCCAGGGCGGGCCGTCCTCGGCAACGATCACCTGCCCGTCTGCGGTGTAGAGGGTGAGCGGGCTCACGCGCTCTCAGCCGGCACCGGCAGGACCTGGATGAAGAGGACCTTCGCGCGGGGGAAGAGGATCGTGCCAGCGAGCTGCGCAGCCTCGGTGCCCTGGAGGTACTCGGCGTTGGTCAGCTCGAGGGCGTCGCTGAACTCCGTCGTCAGGACCCCACTGATCGAACGCCCGTCGACGGTGTGAACCACGACGCTTCGGCGCAGCTGCCGGCGAATCCCCTTCCGGGTGACCAGCAGCGCGGCCAGCGCCACCAGGGCGATAAGCGCCACAAGATTGAAGGCGATCAAGGCGATGGTCATACAAGCTCGATTCGGTAGTGGTTGGGATCGAAGGACGCGGTCCGAAGCGCGTCCGTGAAGAAGGCGGTGAACCAGGCGCAGCCCCAGGCGATCGCGCCGTCGACGTGGATCCCGGAGGTGTGGCGGCCGTGCAAGCGCTCGCCATATTCGGAGTCCTTGGTGGTCGCTGCGAGGACGTGTTTGCGAAGCTCGTCGTCGTCGTTGTGCTCGAGCCGCCCGCCCTTCACCGCGGCGTATAGCTCGGAGGTCAGCGGCGCCCAGACGTTCGACTTCATGGAGACCTCGATCATCGGCAGGCCCTCGTCGGCAAGTTCTTCAGCCGACTGCGAGAAGCCGCCCAACTTGTCGAAGCCGATGCCGGCGACGTCATAGCGTTCGCAGGCCTCACGCATCCCCTGCTTGATCTTCCAGTAGGGAACCTTGCCGCCGTCCTGCTCCGCTGGATCCCAGTGCTCGATCGGGATCAAGCGTCCTCGGCCGCCCTCGGACTTCTCCGGATCCCATTGCTCGATCGGCACCAGCTCGCCACCGATGTCGATGACCTGAAGGCCGACGAGGTAGGCGTGGTCGTAGGAGCGCGCGTGGTCGTAGCCGAGGACGAGCTGCGCACCGTCGCCGAACTCGAGCTCGGGGTTGCCGCGAGCGTCCCAGTGCTCGGCCTCGAAGAACCCGCCCTCGACCTGGCCCCAAAGGTTGCAGTGCCGGCGGGCCCATCGCGTCGGCGTCATCGACGGCGATCGCCGCAGGGCGGCCAGCTTTTCCTTCGTTACGAACGACGACGGATTCGCGAGCTTGACGATCGCCATGTCCTCGCGGTCGTCGCGGTCGTGCAGCGCCCATTCGAACATCACGAACCCGGGCTGGCGCGCCACGGTGAAGCGCTTCTGCACCACCTTGATCCGGAACTTCAGAGCCGCGTCGCGGATCCGCTTCAGCACCGAGTGGTCGTCGGCGCCGGCGGTGGAGATCGTGATCATCCGGCCGTTGCGCTTGTGAAGCGCGCCCTGGATCGCGGCGTAGATCGCATCGTTGATGTGGGCATGTAGCTCGTCGACCAGGCCGAGCGTCGGCTTGATTCCCTCGAGCGTGCCCTTGCCGCCGTCGTCCTTGTTCGCCTTCGTCGACAGGCGGTCGGACGAAAGGACGCGCAGCGACCCGTTGCGCCCACCGCGGCCGACGTAGATCTCCTTGGTGCTCGGCCGCGGCAGGAGGCGCTTGCGCCAGGCGGAGTGCAGCTGCGAGATCCGGCGGGCCTCGCCGTACATGATCTTCGCCTGGTCTTTGGTCGAGGCCCCGATGTAGGCCTCTGGCTGCGAAGTGGTCAGGAGGTGGAAGACCGCGAGGGCGGCGAGAAGCGTCGTCTTGCCGTTGCCCTTCGGGACCAGAACCAAGATCTCCGCGATGCCAGCGAAGTAGGCAAGCAGGACCAGCCGCTGCCACCACTCGAGGACGAACGGTTCGTCGTCCTCGGTCGTGACCTTGGCGCAGAATTTTTCGAAGCGCGCCAGGCCTGTATGCGCCTCGGCGAACTTCGCCGGCGACAGGCCGAGCAATGACTTGGCGGAGGCGGCTAGAGCGGCGACCTTAGAAGCCAATGTCGTCGTCGTCCTCGCCGCCACTGCCCTTGAGATGGCGCTGCAACATCTCGGGTGTGAGCAAAAGGGCTTCGGCGTACTTGTGCGCCTCGACGTCGGCGTCGTGCTCGACCCGGAAAAACGGATTGGCCTTCATCTGCCCGGTCGATCCCTTGACCACGGGTTTCTCTTCGGCCCGTTCCCGGGCGTCTTTGGAGCGGTCGAGGCGGCGGATGTAGCGCTCGAGCAGCGGGGCGAAGAGGGGATTCCAGAGTCCGTGCCCGTCGAGGTAGGCCTCGATCTCCTCCCAGACCGCGATCTGCTCGGGCCCGAAATCGGCAGGTCTGCCGATCGTCAGCTGGGCAGCGTGCTCGCGAACGTCGTCGACGGTGGCGCGATCGCCCTTGCCCGTTCCGGTGACCTCAGCAAGGTCGACCCCGAGCTCGTCGGCGACCTCCTGGGCCCTGGCTGTTGCCGTGGCCGCCAAAAAAAAGGTTCAGCTCCTGGAATTTTTTCGTGCTCGTGGGCCAGGCGGTGTCCGGTGACCGGGGGTCGTGATCTTCCGGCCCCCCTCCGGGGTCCACTCGGACGGGTAGAGCTTGTCGCCCTTGTCGCTGTTGCAGCTGGCACAGGCGGCGACCTGGTTGGCCTTCGTGTCGCTGCCGCCGCGGCTGACCGGGATGAAGTGATCGGCATGCGTTGCCTCGGCGCCGCAGTAGACGCAGCGGGGTGTGCCCGTCGCGTCCTTTGCCTCGGCGAGGACTTCGGCCCGAACCTTGCGACCGGCTCGCGTCGACCCCCGGGCGCCGGTGCGACCGGCCTGCTTGCGCTGGCGAGCGTGATCCCGAGCGTGTTCGGGACACCTGCGTCCTTCGCTCAGTCGGCCGCAGGTCAGACAGGCGTGCTTGATGCCCATCTAACTGACCTGCCTACCGGCGGCGCGACTGAGGGCGGTATCCGGGTTTCGTCGGGCCCGACTCACCGGTCCATTTCCCCCAGCGCATTCCGCCGCTTTCAAGAGCGTAGCCATTGCGACTCGTGCTCGCCCGTCGCAGTGGAACGTATGTCGGGGGGTGGCGGTCCCTACCAGGACCGCACAGACTCGCGCGCCTGCGAGCACGACCGGGGCTCGGCGATCCGGGAAAGCACGGAGGCAGAAACGCCGAGAGAACGCGAAGACCCCGTCGCTCGCAGTGGATTTCGGCATAGCGATACCACTGGCAACAGGGGGCAACTGCACCCTCCCACGCCTGCCGGACGGAAAAATCATGCGGCTTCCTTGGGCCAGTGGACCCTGACCGTTCGAAGGCTCACACCGAGGCGGCGAACCACGTCCGTCTGCTTGCAGCCGCTTTCCTTCAGCAGTCGAACCTGTTCGGCCTTCTGGGTGTCGTCGAGCTCTCTCCACTTCGGTCGACGAAACCCGTAGTCAGGGTCGCGGCCCTCGTCCTCGCGGACCTTTTCGATCCAGCCTTGCGGAAGCTTCAGCTGCAGGTGGACGCGGTAGACGTGCTCGCCCTCGTAGTGATCGAGCACGTACTCGATCAGGGCCTTTTCGTCAGGACGGCTGAGCACCATCGCCACCCGCTCCTCCCGCTCCGCCGCCGTGGGCGGCACGACGCGGGTCTTCAGCGCATGCTCAGCGTCCCAGAGCAGGAACCACAACCTCTTGCGGGGCAGCTCGCGGCCAACAGCGTCACGGAACCGCCAAGCGAAGTGGTCGTAGAGAGAACGATCCTCCGGCGGGCACACGGCCGCTGACATCCCTTCCTTGTACTCAGGCGGACCCGGCCGCCGCTCGCTCGTCGGGGCACTGCGACCGATTGCGCTGGCACGCGTATCGCTGAGCATCTGCATCTCGCGCAGCACGGCACGGATCTCCTCGCGCAGCTCAGCATCGTCGACCAGTGCAAGGAAGTCGAAGGCAGCGAAGCCTGGTGCATCTGTGATCGAGCCAGGTCGCGCGGTGACGTCCTCCCGGCCTCCGACCAGTGGCTTCACTTTTCCTCCAGCTCCAGCTGGGTCTCGTCGACAATTTCCAGATCGTCGAAGGCATCGGTGGCCTCGAGGATCAGCGGCTTGTAGCGCCGGTCGACCCATTTGCCGATGCCGCCGTTGTCCGAGGTATCGACCAGGACGAGCCTGCCAACGCGCTCGCCCGCAACCTCGAGTGGCTCCATCCACAGCTGGAACGTCGAGGGGGGCATTTGCTGCGAGAGCAGCTGCTTGGCCGCCTTCCAGGCCTCGGTGGCACGCTCGGTCTCGGCCACCGGCTCCGTCGGGATTCGCCTCGCCGGCGAGACTGACCCGGATCCGTCGCTCCGCGGCGGCGATACCGGCGACTTCTCGAGCCAGTTACGAAACGCCACGGCGACATCGCGCAGTGGGGCGTTCTCCCCGTTGCCGTGCAGGTGCCAGGCGGCGAACTTCTCGGCCTCGAGCCCGTGGTCCCGGCCCGGGCACGCCTCGCAGGCTCGACGGACCGCAGCCGGGTCCAAATGCCCTTTCTTCGCTTCGGCAGCCTGGCGAAGTGGTGCTTCGATCGCTTCCGGCAGATCTGCCGGTGCTAGCGATGTGCGACACACGGTTCCTGACGGTTCTGTTTTTGGTTCTCCTTCTATAGGGGTGTCGTCAATGTCCGGTTGAACAGGCTCGATTTGTCCGGTTGGAACGTCGTCAATGTCCGGTTGAACCGGCAATTTCTTACCGGTCGATTTGTCCGGTTGATCGATATGGAGATGAATTCGGTCCCGGCCTCGACCCCTGCCGGTCTCCGATGCCTGACGCTCCCGGTGAAGCAGGTCGTCGCCTTCGAGCTTCTTCAGGTGACGCCGAACGGTGCGACCATCCTGGCCCGTGTAGCTGGCGATGCTGTCCTCGCCCGGCCAGCAGATGCCGCTGTTGTCTGCGTGATCGGCGATGCGTAGGAGGGTGAGGAGCTCGCCACCCTTGACCACCTCGTCGCGGCCGAGCTCCCAGGCCCAATTGGTCGCTTTGACGCTCATGCCGCCCCTTCCCCCCCGATCCGCTCGCGGCTGTCAGTGAGAGGGCTTGCCAGAACGTCAGAGACGCCCCCCGAAGCGGCCCTCTCACTCACGGCAGCGATAGAGCCGTCAGCGAGGGGGGCCACCTCCACGGTCCCCCCCTCGCTCGCGGCTGCTTTGTCGCGAGCCACCGTCATCAGCCCTTCTCGACCGCCGTGTACTCGCGGCCGGCCTTCTTGACCTTGCCGGCCTTCTCCAGGTCGCCGAGGATGCGATACAGGTAGTTGGGCTTGATGCCCATCTCCATGGCGATGGTGGCCGCCGTGATCTTCGGGTTGGCCTTGATCAGCTCAAGGGCGTTGTCCGCCCGACTGCCGCCCTCGCTCTCGGCTGCGGCGGCTGCCTCCTCCTGCTCGGCCTTCCACTTGGCCTCGGCCTCAGCGCGCTTCTGGGCGTTCTCCTTGGCCTTCTTCTCAGCGTCCTTACGACGCTCCTTGACCTTCTTCTTCGCAGCCGCCGGCACAACACCGAGCCGCTCGGCGATGGAGTCGAGCATGTCCTGGCGATCGAAGAAGTCACCGTCCGCGCCCCTGAGACGCCACCAGCCCTTACCGCCGTCGAGGAACTGCTGGGCGAGCACCACACGCAGGAAGACCTGCAAGGCCTCCCCCGCATTCTTCGCGGCCGCCAACTCCTGCACGACCGTCAAGCCGGGAGTGACCGGGCAATCTTCGTCCTCAGGCCAACCGTAGGTCTCGGGGAGCAGTTCACCGAGACCATCTGCCACGACCTCGTCGATCTCCACCTCGTCCTCTCCCAGCGCCATAACCACGGCCAGGCGCACGATGTCGAGGTCAGTCGCCTTCGGGTTCGCCAGGGTGCCGAGAGAGTCGGTGAGTTCTTCGTTGGCCTTCGCCCGCGCTTTCTCTTCCTTCTCGCGCTCCTTGGCGAGCCGCTCCTGCTCCTTGGCGGACTCCCCGGTAGGCGGCTGCCCGGCGCTTGAAGCACTACCCTGGCGCGCGATCAGGTCGCGAGCCGCCTTGTCCATTGCCGGGATCTTCAGCTTCGCCAGCTCGAAGGTGAGGACGGGGTCGGTGATGAATCGGACGGTGCGCTTTTCACCCCAGCGCTCGAAGGTGAACTCGAAGAGCGAGCCGGCCTGCTTTGCCTTCTTCGCGTCCTCGTCGCCGAAGTGGAAGAGCGGCTTGTTGTATGGCGGGTTCGGGATGCCATCCCACAGCTCTTTGAGCTTCTTTCGGAAGTCCTTGTCGACCGCCACCGAGTTCGGGTGAACGGCCCGGCCCTCGTATTCGGCGATCGCCTGCAGGCCTGCTTCGTTCGCTACCTGCTCGAGCGCGGTGCCTACAGCGCCCTTGTCGGTCAGCTTCTGTAGATCGCCGGCCTTCTGGACGATCAGCTCAACCGCCTTCGGGCGCACCGCGGCGATCGGGCCCAGATGGATCACTGCCTCGAGGGGCAGCTCGCCGGCTTCCACCAGGGCCTGTACGGACTCGGGGACTTCGAGCAGGCGCTGGCGGTTGCGCGCGGAGCGCTCAGACATCGACAACGCGTCCGCGGCCTCGGCCTGCTTCATCCCGAAGTCGTCGCGCAGGACCAGCAGCGCCTTGGCCTCGGCGATCGGCGACATTTCAGCGCGGGCCCGGTTCTCAGCCAGGGCGGCGAGGTAGCGCTGCTTCTCGTCGAGCGACGTGTCAACGATCGCCGGGACCGTCTCCAGGCCAAGCTCTGCAGCTGCCGCGAAACGGCGATGGCCAAAGATGATCGGGTGGCCACCGTCGACGCTGGTGCCGACCTTGATCGGGCTTTCGATGCCCCGCTCGGCGATCGATGCCTTCAGGCTCAGAAATTCCTCGTCGTCGCGGGCGAAGTCTCCCCGGGGGTTGAAGCCGGGAACTTCGAAGATCTTGCCCGTGGGGATCTGCTGGATCTCGGTGGGCGTAGCTGTAGCGGTCTTGCTCATGGTGGTGTCCTTTCCCCCGGCAGATCTGCCGGGAGGTGGAGGTGGATGGCCCAGGGGAACCGGCGTTGGACCGGCTCCCCTGGGGACTGCGGAACTAGGAGGCCGGCGTGCCCTTGTAGACGCACTTCGCGTCGTCGCTGTTGAAGCGGTTGCCGAGCCGGTCGGCAATGCGGTCGAGCGCGTCCTGAACGATCCGCTCGGGCTGCTCGAGGCTGTAGCCGAGCGTGACCTGACCGCCGCGGACGCGCCAGCGCAGGCGGGCAGTGACCGCCTCAGATTCGCCGCCGACGAACGGGGCGATCGCCAGTTGGAAGACCTCCGGGATCGCGAGGTCGCCGTGCTTGCCGGCGGTGGCCTCGATCGTCTCGTCGTATTCGATCTTGACCTCGCCGTTGCTGAGTTTCACGCCGGAGCGGAATTTGGCCTCGGTCGTCCCCTGCAGCGTCTGGGCGATCTCGAGCAGCTCCGAGGCATCCGGTGTGGCGATATCCGGAAGACCGTCCTGCAACCGCTCGGCGAACTCCTCCTGGTCGAACCAGGATTTGTTGCCTGCCATCCAGAACTTCCACTCCTCCGTTTCGATCAGGGTGAGGGCGGCCCGGTGCTGGCGCCAGGCGGCCTCGGTCGGGCTGTGGTCGTCGAGGACGGCCACGATCTTGGCCTCGGTCGGGTGCACCCAGATCGTTGTCGCCTTGCCCTTGTGCCTTTCGACGTAGTCGATGAGGCTCTCGACGGTGGCCGGGCGAAACTCGCCACGGCGTCGGTCCGGGCGATCGCGGTACTTCTCGAGGTCGAGCGGCACGAGCGCGCCGCTGGAGTCGCGAACGGCGTAGAGCTGACCGGCCTCCAGCTCGTGAGGCGCCACTGCCTCCTGTGCGGTACGGATGATCGCGAGAGCGTCAGGCGTTGCGGTGGTGGTATCCATGAGTGATCGGTGTCCTTTCTGTAGTGGGCGCGCTAGCTCTTGGCGCTCGCGTCGCGGATGGGAAGCTCGGGCTGCCGCGGGTCGCGGCGGGAGAGGTTTCCGGTGCCGTCGCTGAAGAAGAGGGACGGGTCGCGGTCGGGCTCCGGCGGCTTGCTGACGACTTTGTCCGTCACGACGACGGCGCCATTGACGTCGGAGGGAGCGCAGCCGATCGTCATCGTCAACGTGCCCTTCTTGCCCTGGGCGAGGACCGAGGCGACCAGGCGCTGCAGCTCCTCGCTCAGCTCGTTGTGTAGCCCCGCCGAGCGGTGCTCGTTGAGGAAGGTGTTGAACGGCTTGGTGGTTGGGATGGTGGTCGGCTGCTCCTCCTCGCCGACCTTTGCTGCGGCTGCGTCAGACATGTGCCTGTCCTTTCGTCTCGTGGTCGATTGCGGCCGAGGGGAACTCGGACCAGGTCCTGCCGTCGAGCTCGCGCCCGCCGGAGGTGGGGCGTGGACCGCCCCATTGCTTGAAGAAGAAGGCCGGGTCCCCATCCGGGGCACCGGAGGCGTCGAGTAGCTGCAAGGCCCACTCCTCGTGCATGGGCCGATGCCTCGAGCCACTCTCACCGCCGACGATCAGCCAGTCGATGCCGGCGAGGTCGAGGCCCGGGAGGCCCGCGCAGTAGGTGCAGTGGCCGCCGCCGTGACAGACCGGGCACTCGTTGATGAGAGGGCCGAGCAGCGGCTCAGCGCTGATGAAGCGCACCGCCGCCGGTGTCGCCCGCAGGAGGTCGGCCCGATCAACGAAGCGTCGGTTCTCGATCGAGACGCCGAGCCAGACGTTCTCGTAGCCCTCGCCCCAATCATCTGGCAGGCGGTCGGCGATCAGCTCCGGCCGCTTGGTGAGGATCTGCCAGTCGTATTGCGGGCAGGCGGCGATGAGCGCCCAGGCCTCGTCGCGCCACTCGTCGGCGTCGGGGTGGAAGAAGTCCGACCAGCTGCAGGTGAAGACGCGCATCCGCCGGCCCTCGTCGACCTCGATCGCCAAGCGCTGTTCCTGCCACTTGCGCGAGCGGGCAGGCGCCATGAAGGTCGGATCGGCGGCGCGGACAACGGTGGAGGGATCCCGGCCGTAGCGCGCCTGGTCGCGGAACATGTAGCAATGGGCGCAGCCGGGGCTGACCTTGTCGCAGCCGCGCCAGGGGTTCCAGCTGGCGTCGGTCCACTCGATCGAGGAGTGATCAGCCACCGCAGCACCTCTTGAACTTCTTGCCGCTCCTGCAGGGGCAGGGGTCGTTGCGCCCGACAACGACGGCATGGATCTGCTTCTCGTCGTGCTCGCCCTCGCAGCCGCGTCGGAACTTCTTCAGCTCGGGGTCGTAGACCCACCAACAGACCAGCTCGTTGAGCGGCAAGGCGTGCTCCCAATCGTCGGAGACACCCGCTGGCTTGGTGCAGTAGGCGCATGTGCCGCCGTCCATCGCGGCTTCGAGAAGGCGAATGACAGCCCGGAGGGGGTTCATCGCGCCAGCCGCTTCCCAGGCGTCGCCCCACTTGCCGACCGCGACCCAGACGATCGGGTCCTGCTCATCGTCGTAGCGGATCTGGAACTCGCGGGAGCCAGTGCGGCGGATCAGGTCAATCGCCGCGACGAAGCGCGGATCCTTGGGATCGCCGCGCTCAGGCATGGTCGCCCCCCGATTCCGGCGCCTTCCCGAGCGCAACGTCCGTGATCCCGAGGAAGACCGGCGGGTGGCCGGCGCCCCAGATCATCAGCTCGAGGTTGGCGCCGTTGGCGATCGCCTCGCGCTCCTCGTCGGTTGGCTCCCACGTCGAAGACATCACGGGGCGGTCGTCGGTGTCGGCCTTGCGCTCTACCCAGAGGTCGTTGTCCTCGGTCCCGCCGGGCAAGCGGAAGACGAAGTCGGAGCGGACGGTGCGCCGGGCTTTCACGCCACGCTCCCAGCGTGTTCCCGCCGCTGAAGCCACGCAGCAGCGCCAGCCTCAGAGAATTTCCGTTCGGCCTCGCTCTCAAAGCCCCAGTCGAGAACGAACTGGCGCACCGAGACCGGCAGGACGAGGGCCGAAAGCGTGAGGTCAGGGGTGGTGTGGCTATCGAGGCGTCGATGGTGCCCGGTGCAGCCCGGGCCTCCGTTGCGCGGATCCCATTCGGCTAGCTCGACCAGGTCGTCGAGGTCGAGGGAGTCGATCGAGCCGACCGTGAGCACGTCGGTGACCAGCTGGTGGCGAAGGATGTTGCGAATGCGCTGGCGGCCGATGAAGTGGAAGGCCTCGAGGTCACCTGAGCAGGTGCGATCGAGGGGGTCGTGCTGCTTCAGCCAGCAGGCAGGACCGCCGTTGTAGAGGCGAAGGGGATAGCCCGTGCATTCGTCGGGGCCGGAGTGCGTGAAGAGCGCGAAGGCCTCCTCGCGGAACGCCTCGGTCAGGTGGCGCGGTGGAGTCGGGCGCTTCATCGCCGCGCCTCCGCCTCGGCGACCCGTTTTGGGATCTCGAGCAGGTCCTCGCGCATGTAGCCCACTGAGTTCGCCTTGCGGGCGAGGATGCTGACCACGGCGGTGGGCAGGCCGTCGTGCTCGGCCAGGTCACGGAGGCCTTCGAGCCGCTTCTGCTCCTCGCCGAGAGTCCGGTACGACGCGTTAAGGTCGTCCTTGAAAGCCTGGCGCAGCGCCATTTAGAGCGCTCCTACGGGGCTATGTGCAGTTTTTACCGCTCTTGTTGACGATCACGTCGGCCAGCTCGGTTCCCTGCTTGCCGTTGAAACCTTTCATCGCCGCCACCATCCCTACCATCAGCAAGGAGACGAGCAGGATCAGGCCGACGTACTCAACTGTCCCCTGGCCGTCCTCGCCGCTGATCAGGCCGCGGATCCCCCGCAGACGCCGCTCGACGGCTGCGTGGAGATAGCCCATTGCCATGTAGAACATCGAAGCCTCCTTTCGCGGTTGGAGGCCAATGCTCGGGGGGCGCGACGCACCGATCTAGACCTGAGTGCAACGAGTCTGTGTCGCCTCAGCCACCGAACCCCCGCTCCAGCGTTTTGCCCACCTCGACACCGCCGCCGCGCGCCGCGGATACCCTCAGCCGCATGCGCGTGCTGGTCGTCACCAACTTCGCGCCCGACGCCGCCACCCCCCAACGCGGCCGCTGGGTTCGCGACCAGGTGGACGCAATGCGACAGCGCGGGGCCGATATCGAGGTCTTCGAATTCCCCCCCGGCAGGGGCGAGTACATACCCGCCACGCGACGGCTGCGCCGACTGCTGCGGCGCGAGCGCTTCGACCTAGTGCACGCCCACTACGGCCTGGCCGGCTGGTGCGCCCGCCTCGCCGGGGCGCGGCCGCTGGTGGTCAGCTTTCATGGCACCGACGTTCGGCACTGGCTCGTCGGGGCGCTCTCGCGGCGCCTCGCCTGGCGGGCGGACCTCGTCGCCGCCGTCTCGCGGGCGCTCTTCAGCCCCGAAGACGGCCGGCCGGGACTACCCGCCATCCCCGGCTCGGCGGTGCTCCCCTGCGGCCCCGACCTCGACCGTTTCCGGGCGCTGCCGCGGGCCGAGGCGCGGCGCCGGCTCGGCCTCGACCCCGGCGGTCGCTTCCTGCTCTTCCCCGCCAACCCGGCTCGCCCCGAGAAGCGCCACGACCGCGCCGCCGAGCTGGCGCGGGCCTGCGGCGCGGAGCTGCTGACCGGCGGCTCGATCGAGCCCGAGCAGATGCCGCTCTGGATCAACGCCGCCAACGCGGTCATAGTCACCTCCGACTACGAGGGCTTCGGCCTCGCCGCGATCGAGGCGCTCGCCTGCGACGTGCCGGTCCTCTCCACCCCGGTCGGCAGCGCGCCCTACGCCCTCGCCGGCCTGCACGGCGTCCTCTGCGCCCCTTTCGAGCTGGCGTCCTGGAGCGCCGCCGCCCGGCCGCTGTTGGACTCACCCGACCCGCGGGTCGAGGGCGCCGCGCGCGCCGCGACGCTCTCGGCGACGCGAATGGCGGAGCGCACCCTGGTGGCCTACCGCGCCGTCCTCGCCAGCGCGTAATAGATTGAGCCGATGAGCGAGCCGGCAGGCCAGTCCAGCGGCGACGATCTCAGCGCCAAGGTCGAGATGGCGAAGAAGCGGCTGGAGGAGGCCGCGGCTACTGCCAGCACCGCCGAGAAGCGGGTGGCGGCCGAGATCGAAGCGCTGGAGACGGATCTTGAGAAGGAGCGCGCCCGGGCCTCGGAGGCGCTTGAGGCACTGCGGCTTGCCCACGCCGAGGAGCTGAAACGCGAGCGCGAGGCCAAGGACAGGGTGGTCGCCGAGGCTGAGGGTCGCCTGGCTGAGATCGAGACCCAGGCCGAGGAGGCGGAGAAGCGGATCGCCGAGGCGGAAAAGCGCGCCAGCGCCGCCGAGGGAGCGATCGACGACGAGCGGGCGCGAGCGCGCGAGGCGGCGGCCGCCTGGCTTCGCGGTCAGATCGAGGCGATTCGGCGAGAGGCGGGGCAGCGATAGCCGGCAGCGCCGAGTTCGACGTCGCCGTCGTCGGCGGCGGCGCGGCCGGCCTCTGGACTGCTCTGCAGGCGGCGGAGCAGGGCGGCGCGGTATGCCTGATCTCGCGCACGCCGCTCTCGCAGAGCGCCAGTTTCTGGGCGCAGGGTGGACTTGCCGCCGCGCTTGAGTCCGGCGATTCGCCCGCCCAGCACGCGGCCGACACGATCGCCGCTGGGCGCGGGCTCTGCCGGCCCTCGGCGGTCCAGGTCCTGGTCGACGAGGCGCCGGCGGCCGTGGCCGAGCTGCGCTCGCGCGGGGTCGTCTTCGACCTCGAGCCCGACGGCGAGCTCTCGCTCGGGCTCGAGGGCGGCCACACCCGCCGCCGCATCGTCCACTCTGGTGGTAGCGCGACCGGCCACGAGATCACCTCGAAGCTCGCCGCGATGGTCGCCGCTGAGGCGCGCATAGAGGTGCGCGAGCGGGCCTCGATGACGGCGCTTTGGAGCGACGGTGAGCGCTGCCATGGATTGCTCACTGACGACGGTCGGATCGCCGCCCCCGCAACCGTCCTGGCGACTGGCGGCGCGGCGGCGCTGTGGCGGCGCACCAGCAACCCGCGCGGGGCGATCGGCGCCGGCCCGACGATGGCCGCGGCCGCCGGCGCCGAGCTCGCCGACCTCGAGTTCTGCCAGTTCCACCCGACCGCGCTGGCCCTGCCCGGCACCCGCTTCGACGGGCTCTTGATCACCGAGGCGGTGCGCGGCGAGGGCGCGACCCTGCTCGATGCCGCCGGCCGCCGCTTCACCGACGAGCTAGCGCCGCGCGACGCGGTCACCGCGGCGATCCTCGACCGGCTGGAGGCAGACGGCACCGCCGCAGTCGAGCTCGACTTGCGGGGACTCAGCCCGGCCCGCTTCCCCAACGTCTTCGAGTCGCTCAGCGAGGCCGGGCTCGACCCGAGCGCCGAACCCGTACCGGTCGCCCCAGCCTCGCACTACATGATGGGCGGCGTCGCGGTGGACCTCGACGGCCGCTCCTCACTGCCGGGCCTCTTCGCGGTCGGCGAGTGCTCCTGCACCGGCCTGCACGGCGCCAACCGGCTCGCCTCCAACTCACTCAGCGAGTGCTTCGTTTTCGGCCGCCGCGCCGCGACGGCGGCGCTGACCGAAACGGCGGCGCCAAGCCATCCCGAGCCCGCCGATTGGTGCTTCGAGCCGCCCACGGAAGCGACCCGCGACGCCGTCTGGAATCTGGCCGGCCCGATGCGCCGCCCCGAGCAGCTTGAGCAGTTGCTCTCGGATCCCTATCCGCTGGCGGCCGCGATCGCGGCCTGCGCCCTGCAGCGCCAAGAGTCGCGCGGCGGCCACCTGCGCGCCGACTTCCCGGCGCTCGACCCCGAGCTTGACGGCGTCCACCTGATCTTCGGCTCCAACGGTCAGGTCCGCCGCGAGACCTGGCACTGATCCCGAGCGGTCGTATTTCTTTCCGCATACCGGAGGGAAATACGACCGCACCGCGGCTCGATAGCGTCAAGCCATGCTGCTCGGCGTCGACGTAGGCGGGACCTTCACCGACACCGTCCTCCTCGACTGCGAGCGGATTCACACGGCGAAGCTGCCAACAACGCCCGAGGACCAGTCCGTCGGGGTGATCGCCGCGATCGAGGAGGTGCTGACAAAGGCCGGCGCGAGCAGCTCCGAAGTCGAGACCTTCGCCCACGGGATGACGGTCGGCACCAACGCGCTGCTCGAGGAACGCGGCGCTCGCACAGCGCTGATCGCCACCCGCGGCTTCGCCGACCTGCTCGAGATTGGCCGCCAGGACCGCCCCCAGCTCTACCGCCTCTGCGCGCCGAAGCCGACCCCGCTGGTCGATGCCGAGCTGCGCTTCGAGGCGAACGAGCGAATCGGGCCGGACGGTGTCGTCGAGCCGCTATCCGAGGACGAGCCCGCCCGCCTAGCCAAGCTGCTGCGCGAGAGCGGTGCCGAGTCGGTTGCGATCTGCCTGCTCTTCTCCTACCTCGATCCCAGCCACGAGCGCCGCATCGCCGCGCACCTGCGCCGCGAGCTCCCCGGCCTGCACGTCTCCGCCTCGCACGAGGTTCTTCCCCGCTTCCGCGAGTACGAGCGCTGCTCGACCACCACGATCGACGCCTACCTCTCCCCTCTGCTCAGCCGCTACCTCGGCCGGCTCAGCGAGGCCGCCGCGCAGGCGGGCCTTCCGAAACCGCTGGTGATGCGGTCCTCGGGCGGCGTCGCAAGCGCCGAGGAGGCGGGACGCGCCGGCGCCTGGAGCATCCTCTCGGGGCCCGCCGGTGGCGCCGTTGGCGCCGGCCTGATCGCCCGCAACAGCGGCAACGGCAACGCGCTCGGCCTCGACATGGGTGGGACCTCCTGCGACGTCTGCGTGATCGAGGACGGCGCGGTGCGGCGTACCGACTCGCGCACGATCGACGGCCGCGTGATCCAGCTGCCGATGGTCGACGTCCACACGGTCGGCGCCGGCGGTGGCTCGATCGGTTGGCGCGACAGCGGCGGCGCACTCCGCGCCGGTCCGCAATCGGCGGGCGCCGACCCGGGACCGGCCTGTTACGGACGCGGCGGCAGCGAGCCGACCGTCACCGACGCCAACCTGCTGCTCGGCCGCCTCGCTCCCGGCTCGGAGCTAGCCGGCGGCGTGCCGCTGGACCTCGATGCGGCGCGGGCCGCGGTCGGAAAGCTGGCGACGGAACTCGATCTTGGCGAGATCGAGACCGCCGCGGGGATCGTCCGCGTTGCAAACCAGGAGATGGTCCGCGCCCTGCGCGTAGTCACGGTCGAGCGCGGCGTCGACCCGCGCCGTTTCGCCCTGCTCCCCTTCGGTGGTGCCGGCCCCATGCACGCGGCCGAGATCGCCGCCGAGCTCGGCATCGAGCGCATCCTCTGCCCACGCGCCGGCGGCGTGCTGTCCGCCCTGGGCCTCTGCGCCTCCAACCACCGTCGCGACACAGCTCGCACGGTGATGCTGAGCGGCGCCGATCTGAGCGGTGAGCGGATAGCCGCAGAGGTCGATGAGATGACGGCCCGCCTCGACGGCGAGCTGGCCGAAGCTGAGGTCGAGGTCGTATACGAGATGCGCTACCTGGGTCAGGCCTTCGAGCTGCCGGTACCAGGCTCAACCCGCCCCGACCCGAGCGAGCTCGCCAAACGCTTCGAACAGCTGCACGAAGAGCGCTACGGGCACCGCGATCCCGAGGGCGAAATCGTCCTCGTCCACATCAGCCTGGCGATCGTCGCGCCCGGGTCCGATCTCAAGCCGGCGGCCGCACCAACGGGACAACTGAGGGAGAAAACCCGCAGCGTCCGCTTCAACGGGGAATGGATGGAAACGACGGTGCTGCGTGGCGAGCCCGAGGCCGGGACAAGCGCCTCCGGTCCCGTCGTCTTCGAGCTTCCAGAGGCGACCTTCGTCCTGCCACCCGGCTGGCGAGCCGTGGTCGATACGCCCGGAACGATCAAAGCGGAGGCGGGATGATGAGGCCGAGTGGCGCCTTAGTCGCAATATGTGCGACTAAGGCGCCATTGAAGGTAGTCCAATGACCGCGCTCGACCCGATCGCGCTGCAGGTCATGATCGGCGGCCTGCGCGCCGCCTGCGACGAGATGGGCGCAACGCTGATTCGCTCCGCCTACTCAGCCAACATCAAGGAGCGCCACGACTGCTCGACCGCCCTCTTCGACGCCGGCGGCGAGCTGGTCATGCAGGCGGAGCACATACCGGTGCACCTTGGCTCGATGCCCGATGCGGTCGCCGCCATCCTCGACCTCGAGCAGACGCCGGAAAGCTCCTGGATCCTCAACGACCCCTACCGCGGCGGCACCCACCTGCCCGACATCACCCTGATCTCCTCCGTCTTCGTCGACACCGAGATGATCGGTTTCGCCGCCTGCCGCGCCCACCATGCCGACGTCGGTGGGCCGACCCCCGGCAGCATGCCGGCGGGCTCGACCACGCTCGAGCAAGAGGGCGTCGTGGTCCCGCCAACCCGCGCCGACCCCGACGCCCTGAGCGAGCTCGCCGCGCGGATGCGCTTCCCGCGCCAACGGCTCGCCGACCTGCACGCTCAGGCCGCCGCCAACCGGACCGGCGCACTGCGGCTCGCCGAGCTGGCCGAGCGCCACGGCCTCGAGCATCTCCGCGGCGGCATGGAGGAGATCCTCGCCTACGCCGAGCGCCGCACCCGCGCCGCGCTGGCCGAGCTCCCCGACGGCGCCTACACCGCGGAAGACGTGCTCGAGAATGATGCCAACGGCGAACCGCGCGACGTCACCCTGCGGGTCGAGGCGACGATCCGCGGCGACAGCCTTAGCCTCGACTTCAGCGGCACCGATCCGCAGCTCCAGGGCAACCTCAACTGCCCGCTCTCGGTAACCAAGTCGGCGGCATTCTTCGCCGTGCGGGTGCTGACCGATCCCGACGCGCCGCCCTGCGCCGGCGCCTACCGCCCGATCGAGGTCCTCACGCCGGAGGGCTGTCTGCTCAACGCCCGTCCACCGGCCGCGGTCGCCGCCGGCAACGTCGAGACCTCCAGCCGAGTCGCCGACCTGGTGATCGACGCTCTCTCCGGCGCCCGGCCCGCGCCCGCCCAGGGCCAGGGCACGATGAACAACCTGACGCTCGCCGGCGAAGACTTCACCTACTACGAGACGCTCGGCGGCGGCCAGGGTGCTTGCCCAGACGCTGATGGCCCCGGTGCAATCCACGTGGCGATGTCGAACACGCTCAACACCCCGGTCGAGGCACTGGAGAGCGAGTTCCCCCTCCGCGTTCGGGAGCTATCGCTGCGCCGGGGCAGCGGCGGCGATGGCAAGCACCGTGGCGGCGACGGGATTGTGCGGGAGATCGAAGCCCTCGCCCCGATCAACTACTCGCTGATCGGCGAGCGACGGCGCCACCCGCCGCGGGGCCGCGATGGCGGCGGCGACGGCGCGACGGGCCGCAATCTTCACAATGGCGAGCCCCTACCGGGTAAGGCGAAGGGCGACCTGGCCCCCGGCGAGACGATTCGGATCGAAACTCCAGGCGGTGGCGGGCACGGAAGTCCGTGACCTTCATCACATATTTGGAGATCGCGACGTACTCGTCTAGAATGCCGAACTCGGGCGGGCTTTCTCATCCTGGAATGGGTTCCGAAGTGTCCTCCTCCCAGTTGCTGATTTAAACCACCTTCTAAAGGTTCGACTACAAATGCCAATCGCTTTCAAGGAATGGGCTGTAACGGTCCGCGCGCTCGCCGAGGGTGAGCAGTTGTTGACCCTCCGCAAGGGCGGAATCCGCGAGGAGAACAAGCACTTCGAGCTGGAGCATGAGCGCTTCTTCCTCTACCCCACCTTCGATCACCAGCAGAACAACCTGGTGCGCGAGTCTCACCACCCCGAGCTGGGTCGTGCACTCGAGGAGGGCGTCTGGCCCGATGAGGAACCGCCCCCGGCGGCACTGATCCAGGACGGCGGCATCTCGCAGCCCGAACGGGTCCGCCTGCGCGCCTGGGCCGAGGTCACCGACCACATCACGGTCACTGACCCCCGCGCCGTCGACGGTCTTTCCCCTTATTACGTCTGGACTCCGGACTACGCAGAGAAGCGGCTCAACTGGAAGCGCCGCCATCCCCTGCACGTGCTGCTGCTGCGGGTCCACCGGATTCCGCGACCGGTCACGGTCCGGGTCCGCGAGGAGTACCACGGTTGCCGCTCTTGGGTCGAGGTCGACCGCGAACTCCCCTTCGAGGGAACCCCGGTCATGGCTGACGAAGAGTTCGACCGCGCGCGCGCCGAGATTCTCAGCGTATGCGGTCAAGCAGAGCCCGCCCTCGTCTAAGGCTGGCTGACCGGCGCATATCGGCGTCCTCGGTCGCTTGCGTGCGAAGCACGCCGCGCTCCCTGCGTCCTTGATCTGCTTGGCCAGACAGCCTTAGTAGGCTCGCGCTTTATGCCGTGGGTCGAGACACAATCGCTGAGTTTTACGGCCCGCCATGACAGCGGCGATGCTGCCTTTGCCGAGCGGATTCTGGATCGGATGGAGGAACTGCGGCTGCGGCTCGAGGACCGCTTCGAGCGGGTGCCGGGAGAGATCACCGTCGTCGTCCACACCAACCCGGCCTGGCTGGCGATGGCCCACCCGTTCCTGCCCGCGGCGCGCTGGTCGGCCGCCCCGGCCGGTCGCCGCTACTTGGCCGGCTGGGCGATGTCGTCGGAGCTGCACGTGCTCAACGACCCCCACATGGAGCGCCGCGCCGCCGGTGAGGACTCACGCGAGGCGCTGCGCGGCACCGCCGAGCGCCTTTACGCCCAACTCGTCGTCGCCGCCAACAACTCCGAGCTGCCCCCCTCCTGGACACCGCGTCGCTTCGCCCGCTACCTGCGCTGGGCCTGGCTGGTCGAAGGCGGCGCCCAGTACTTCTCGCGCCAGGTCGGCCTCTACCGGGCGGCGGTGATCCGCCGCCTGCGCGAGAGCTCCCGGCCATCGTTCCCTCCCTCCCGCCGCGACGCGGTAATCCTCGGCGGCACGATCTTCGACCTGCTCGAGCTGGAGCGCGGGCCCGAAGCCTGCGAGCGCCTCGCCCTTAACCTGCGTCCCGGCGGCACCACGCCGACTCTGGAAACCGCCTTCGAGGCCCGTATCGGGGAAATCGAGGGCGCTTGGCGCGACTACCTGCGCGAGATCAACCGACCCAGCCTCGACTAGTCCTGACCGGGAGTGCCCTCGAGCACTTCGCGCGCTTCCTCAACGGCCGCCTCCGGCACGAGGATCTGGCGTGGCCCGGCGGCGAGGAACTCAGGGTTGTCGACGGTCCGCTGGATCATGCTGGGGATACCGTGCTCCCCGAGCAGGCCCTGGATCATCTCCGCCTCCATCTGGTTCAGCGCGTAGGCGACCTTGACCGGCCGGCCGCTACTTGACGAGGAGCTCGGCATCGGCGATCTTCAAATCTTTGAGCCAGTAGCCCTTGACCTCTGGCGCGTCGGCGTCCTGCAGCGAGACGATCAGGTAGATCGCGTCGGGCCAGTTGACCGCCTGGTTGACGTCGGTCTGTGAGGGATAGGCGGCGCTTTTGGTGTGCGAGTGATAGATCGCCAGCATTTCCTTGCCGTCGTCTTCGATCGACTTCAAAGCGTTGTACTGGCCCTGCGGGTCCATCTCGAAACGCAGCGGGCTCGCAGCCGAGTTGACGACCGGCACGACCACGCTCGCCTCCCCCCCGGCACCACCGACCATCCCGCAGCACTCGTTGGGCAGGTCCGCGCGCGCGTGCGCGACCATCTCGTCGATCAGGCTCTGCGCGATCCGCATCGGGAGCTGAGCCGACTACCACCAGACCGTGGAGTCGAGATTCTCGATCTCCTCGATCGGCTTCGTGTAGACGCCGGAGGAGAGGTACTTCCAGCCGTCGTCGGGAATCAGGAAGACGACGTTGCCGCCGTCCAGCTCGCCGGCGATGCGAGCGGCGATCGCGGCGATTGCTCCAGAGGAGACGCCGGCGAAGATGCCCTCCTCGTCGAGCAGCCGCTTGGTCCAGACGATCGCGTCGCGGTTGGAGACCATGATCTTGCGGTCGAGCAGCGAGATGTCGATGATCGGCGGGATGAAGCCGTCGTCGAGCGAGCGCAGGCCGTCGACCAGCTCACCCTGCATCGGCTCAGCGGCGACGATCAGCGTCTCGGGGTTTTCCTCCTTGAGCCGGCGCCCGTTCCCCATCAGGGTGCCGCCGGTGCCGAGGCCGCCGACGAATGCGGCCACCTCGTCGAGCTCTTCGAGGATCTCCAGCGCCGTGCCGTTGTAATGGGCGAGCGGGTTGGCCTCGTTGCCGTACTGGTAGGGCATGTAGTACTGCGGGTCCTTGGCCATCTCCAGCGCCACCTCGACCGCGCCGTTGGAACCTTTGGCGCCCTCCGAGTAGACGATCTCCGCCCCGTACATCTCGAGCAGCTGGGTGCGCTCTTTGGTTACGTTGTCGGGCATCACGACCTTGAGCGAGTAGCCCTTGCGGCGGCAGATCATCGCCAGCGAGATCCCGGTGTTGCCCGAGGTCGGCTCGAGGATCGTCTGCCCGGGCTGGATCAGCCCCTCGGCCTCGGCCGCGTCGATCATTCCCTTGGCGACGCGGTCCTTGACCGAGCCGGTCGGGTTGCGGCCCTCGAGCTTGGCGTAGATGCGAACGTCGGGATTGGGAGAGAGGCGCGGCAGCTCAACCAAGGGCGTATGGCCAATCGACTCGACGATGTCGCCGAAGCGTCCCCCGCAGGGGCGGTTTAGTAGCTCTCCTCCCGACACTTCAAAAAGTATAGCCAGGGTCAGCAACTCCGAACTGCATCGAATTTCCACCCTGGTAGGCAGGGAATTTGATGCAGTTCGCTGAGGCGACGCCTTTGCTTCTCAGCCGCCGGCCATCGCCGGGAGGATGACGACGGTGTCGCCGTCCTTGACCGCGGTGCCGAGGCCGTCGAGCACGCGCACGTCCTCGTCATTGAGGTAGACGTTGACGTAGCGGTTGAGGTCACCGTCCTCGCCAAAGAGCTGCTCGGCGGTGGCGGGGTGATCGGTGGTGAGGGCGCGCAGGACCTCGCCGACATTGGAGCCGGCGGCCTCGACCTCGGGCTGGCCGCCCGTCTGGGGGCGCAGCACCGGAGGTATGCGAACGGTCGCCATGAGGGCGGTGATCCTAGCCTAGGAGGCCAGCGTCTGACGGTCGCCGCCAGCACCGGCGCAGAAGGCGTCGTAGTCGGGGAACTGCCCCATCTCCGACTCCGGGATTTCCTCGGCCTGCTCGCCGCAAATCGGGCAGGCGGGATCGCGGCGGACCTTCAGCTCGGTGAAGCGGGTGCCCAACGCGTCGTAGAGCAACAAGCGCCCGATCAGCGGCTCGCCCTTGCCGAGGATCAACTTGATCACCTCATTGGCCTGCAGGGTGCCCATCGTCCCTGCCATTACCCCGAGCACCCCGTTGGCCGAGCAACTCGGCGCCAGCTCGGCCGGCGGTGGGGTCGGATAGAGGCAGCGGTAGCAGGGACCCTCGAAGGGAGCAAAGGTCGAGATCTGGCCGTCGAAGCCGAGGATCGAAGCGGAGACAACCGGCTTGCGCAGCCGCACCGAGGCGTCGTTCAGCAGATAGCGGGTGGGAAAGTTGTCGGCGCCGTCGACGATGATGTCGTAGTCCTCGATCACGTCGAGGATGTTGCTCGCGTCGAGCCGGCCGTTGTGCTCGACGACCTTGACGTCGGGGTTCAGTCCTTCGATGAAGATGCGGGCCGACTCGGTCTTCGGCATCCCGATCCGTTCGGTGTTGTGGATCACCTGGCGCTGCAGGTTGGAGGCGTCGACGACGTCGTCGTCAACCAGGCCGATCGTCCCGATCCCGGCCGCGGCGAGGTAGAGCGCGGTCGGAGCGCCGAGACCGCCGGCGCCGAGCAGCAGCACTTTGGCGTTCAGCATCTTCAGCTGGCCGTCGACCCCGACCTCGGGCAGCAGGGTGTGGCGCGAGTAGCGGTCACGCTGCTCGGCAGTCATCCCGGAGGCAGCGACCACCGGCAGCCCCTGCTCTTGCCAGGCGAGGATCCCGCCGGCCATCGAGGCGACGTCCTGATAGCCGAGCCGTTCCATCTGTTCGGCGGCCTTGTAGGAGCGGTTGCCGCTGCGGCAATAGATGATCGTGCGGGCCGATTTGTCGGGCGCGGAGGCGGCGATCTCATCGCCGAGCAGCCCGGGCGGCACCAGCTTGCCGTTCTCGAGATGAGCCTCCTGATACTCGTGCGGCTCACGCGTGTCGATCAGGACAACGTCGCCGCCCTCGATCTCCTGCGCCGCCTCAAAAGCCTCGATCTCCTCGACCTGCTTGCGCTCTGCATCCGCACCAGTAGTGGCCATCAGCCAAATCTCCTAAATCCCGATCAGCTTTACTTCAAAAAGTATAGCGAGGAGGTTAGAGCCGGCGGCGACCCGGCCCGGCTACCGGTAAAACGCCACGTAGAAGCCCGCTTTGACCCGCGAGGTCCCTTCGAAGGTCTGCACCTCGACCTTCGGCGCCGGACAATCCGCAGTCCCGCCGATCTTGACCAGGGCGTTGACGTTGCCGGCGCCTTCGAACTGCGGGGTGACCTGAGCGCCCCTGGGGTTGAAGCCGGAGACTTCGACGCAGTAGATGCCGCTCAGGCTCCCCTGTGAGACCGAGGCGATGTTCTTGGAGAGGTTGGTGTCGAGGGTCGCTTCCTTGGTGACGTGGGCGAAGGCGATCGGGTTGGCCGACTCTGCGGCTGTGGCGAAGTCTGCCTTGGCGGCAGAGGGAACCTGGGACAGGGTCGACTCGACGACCTTCTCGCCGGTAACCGCGTCAGGGGCGATCTTTTCGTTTGTGACGGAGCTTGAGGTGAGCGAGCCGCTGGTAATCGAGTTCAAGGTCATCTTTGCCGCGGTGATCGAGCCGTTGGCGAGCTTG
>DATNGZ010000005.1:0-12262 GCA_035605695.1 Solirubrobacterales bacterium
CGCCGAGGGGGTGGCGTCGTGAGCGAGAAGCTGACCGCCGCCGGCCCGCAGCTGACCGAGACCCCGATGCAGCGCGATCGCGCGACCACGATCTTCGAGCGCTCGGTGGAGGGGCGCCGGGCCGCAACCCTGCCCGAGGCGGGCGTGGACGAGCGCCCGCTCGACGAGCTGATCCCCAAGAACCTGCTGCGCGACCGGCCGGCGGAGCTGCCGGAGGTCTCCGAGCCGGAGATCGTCCGGCACTACAACCGGATCTCGCGGCGGAACTTCGACCTCGACACCGGCTTCTATCCGCTCGGCTCCTGCACGATGAAGCACAACCCGCGGCTCAACGAGCGGGTCGCGGCGCTGCCCGGCCACGCCCGCCTGCACCCGGCGCAGGATCCCAAGCGCGCCCAGGGGGCGCTGGAGCTGATGTACCGGCTGCAGGAGTCGCTGAGCGAGATCTGCGGCCTGCCCCACGTCAGCCTGCAGCCCTCGGCCGGCTCCCACGGCGAGCTCGCTGGCCTACTTCTCACCCGTGCCTTCCACGCCGATCGCGGTGAAGAGCGGACCAAGGTGCTCGCGCCTGACACCTCGCACGGCACCAACCCGGCCTCGGTGACGATGGCCGGCTACGAGGTGGTCAAGGTGGCGACCAACGAGCGCGGCGGGGTCGAGATGGATGACCTGCGGGCGAAGATCGACGAGGACCCCGACCAGGTCGCCTGCCTGATGCTGACCAACCCCAACACGCTCGGTCTCTTCGACGAGAACATTGCCGAGATCGCGGCGCTGATCCACGCGGCGGGGGGGACGCTCTACTACGACGGCGCCAACCTCAACGCGGTGATGGGTCACTCACGCCCAGGCGACATGGGCTTCGACATCGTCCACCTCAACCTGCACAAGTCCTTCAGCCAGCCGCACGGCGGCGGTGGGCCGGGGGCTGGACCGATCGCGGTCTCCGAGCGGATCGAGCCCTTCCTGCCGCGGCCGCAGGTGGTGCGCCGCGAGGGCGACAACGGCGACGGGCCGAGCTTCGATCTCGACCTCGAGCGCCCGAAGTCAATCGGTCGCCTGCGTGGCTTCCAGGGAAACTTTGGCGTCTTCGTCCGCTCCTACGCCTACATCCTCAGCCTCGGTGCCGACGGCCTCGCCGAGGCCTCCGAGACCGCGGTTCTGAACGCCAACTACCTCGTGGCGCGCCTCGCCGAGGGGCGGTCCAGGAAATATCTTCCGCTGAACTTCGACCGCCACTGCATGCACGAGTTCGTCCTCTCCGGCAAGCCGATGAAGAAGGAGCTCGGCCTCGCCACCCTCGACCTCGCAAAGCGCCTGCTCGACTTCGGCTTCCACCCGCCGACCGTCTACTTCCCCCTCCTGGTAGAGGAGGCCCTGATGGTCGAGCCGACCGAGACCGAGACCAAGGAGAGCCTCGATGCCTTCGCCGAGGCGATCGAGCGGATCCTGGTCGAGGCCGAGGGAGACCCCGAGGTTGCCAAGAGCGCTCCGTACACGACCCCGGTCCGTCGCCTCGACGAGGTCAAGGCGACGCGCAAGCCGGTCGTCCGCCAGCCTCTCGTCTAGTCGCGGGCCCCCGGCAGGTTCCGACTGCGCAAAAGACCGTAAGTACTCCGCCCGTTCCTATACGTTGCCGAAAACGATTGGGGGAGGATCGATGAGAGTCAAGTTGGTCGCGTCCGCGTCGGTGGCCGCATTTTTGTTGCTTGCCGCCAGTGCACAGGCTTTTCAATGGCACATGAGCCACGGACAGGCGAAGAATGCCACTAAGGAATTTGCCCAGGGGGTCTGTCGCGAAGACAAGAAGTGCACTGGCTACGGGGTTGGGCAGTGCCTCCGTAAGTCCGAAAGCCGCTTCGACTGCGAAGCGGGGACCTTCTATGCCGAACTGCCCGAACCAGGGGAAGAACTCGAGTGCAACGTTCTTCTGCACTGGGGTGTCGGCCATACAGGGGTCGTCGAATTGAAGAACTACGGCAAGCCGCGTTGCTTCGCTGTGACCTAGAGCTCGGGCAGCTTTTGCTTCAGTTCGAGGACCGGCGCGAATAGATCGCCGTGCTGCTCGATCCGCTTGAGGACGTCGCCGGCCTTGAAGACCAGTGAGTCGGCGTCGTCCTTCTCGACCGCCCGTTCAACCTCATCCCAGGTTATCGGGGTCGAGACGGTTGGCTGCTCGCGGGCGCGCAGGGAGTAGACCGCGATCGTCGTCTTGCGGCGGTGGTTCTGGGACCAGTCGACGAAGACCTTGCCCTCGCGTTCGACCTTTTTCATTTTCGAGACGACCTCTTTCGGGGTCTGCTTCTCGAGCAGCTGGGCGATCGCCCGGGCGAGCGGTTTGGTTCCGCCGCTGCCCTCGTCTCCCTCGTAGGTGACTTCGTCGTTGTTGAGCGGCGCGTAGACCTGCAGGCCCTTCGAGCCCGAGGTCTTGGCGAAGCACTCGACTCCGAAGTGGGCGAAGAGCTCGCGAAGGCGCAGGGCCACTTTGCAGCAGGAGAGGACTTCGGCCGGCGGGCCGGGATCGAGGTCGAATGCAAGCACGGTGGGACGGTCGTGGTCGGGCGCCAGCGAGAGCGAGGGATGCAGCTCGATCGCCGCCAGCTGCGCCATCCAGACCAGGGTCGGCAGGTCTTCGCAGACGCAGAAGTCGATCGTGCCGGTGCTCGCTGAGACCGGCGTCGTCTGTACCCACTCGGGGCGGTGCTTGGGGCAGCGCTTCTCGAAGAAGGCAGCGTCGGTGTCGTCGACGCCTTCGGGGAAGCGGCGCAGGGTCACCGCTCGCCCGGCGAGGTGGGGGACCATCACTGGCGCGACCTTGGCGTAATAGTCGACGACCTCGCCCTTTGTGAAGCCGGCTTTTGGGTAGAGCACCTTGTCGAGGTTGGTGAGTTTCAGCTCACGTCCCTCGACCTCGACCTGGCGGCTAGCGGCCACTCAGAGCCGGCCCCGGTAGGGGTTCCGCTTAACTTTTTCGCTTGAGCGTGGGCGGCTGGCCGCGGATGAATCGCCGAAAAAGTACAAGACGCTCCACCCCTACCGGGATCGGCTCTTGGGGGACGACTTGGCGGTCGAGGCCGAACGTTTTTTCGCCGTAGCTTTCTTTGCTTTGGCCGCTCGCTTTTTCGTCGGCTTCTTGGCAGCTGCCTTTCCCTCGCGCTTGCCCTTCACCTCGGCGATGCTCTGCTCCAGCGCCGCCATTAGGTCGGGCGCCTTGGTCGGCTCGCGCTCCTCGCCCTCGGGCGCGGCGACGACCTCCTCGCCGGCGGCCTTGCGTTCGATCATCGCCAGCAGCTCCTCGCGGTACTCGTCGCGGTAGGCGGTCGGGTCGAAGCTGCGGGTCAGCGAGTCGATCAGCTGCTCGGCCATCTGCACCTCGCGCTTGGCCACTTTCGGCTTCCCGGAAGGGAGCACGTCGTCGAGCTCCGAGGGCGGCACGACCTCGTCGGCGAAGCGCATCGTGGTCAGGGTCAGGACCCCATCGCCGGGGCGGATCGCCGCCAGGCGCTCCTTACTGCGGAAGACGAAGCGGGCGATCGCCACCTTGCCCGACTCCTCCATCGCCTGGGCCAGCAGCGAGTAGGCTTTCTCGGCGCCGTCGGCGGGACCCAGGTAGTAGGGGCTGTCGAAGTAGATCGGGTCGATCTCGGCGATCTCAACGAAGTCCTGGACCTCGATCGCGCGCGACTTCTCCGGGTCGAGCGAGGCGAGCTCGTCCTTGCTCAGCGGCACATAGCGATCCTTCGAAATCTCAAAGGCCTTGATGATCTTGTCGTAGGGGACCTCTTCGTCGGTCCCCTCGGCGACGCGGCGATGTTTGATGCGGGCGCTGTCGGACTCGCGGATCTCGCGCAGCGCGATGCCGCGGCGGGCCACCGCGCTGTAGAGCTTGACGGGCACGTTGAGGAGCCCGAAGCTGATCGAGCCACTCCAGATCGCTCTAGCCATGGGAAATCACCTACCCCGATTGTTCCAGCCGCTCACCGCGCGCCGCAAACCCGGCTGTGGCGCGAGAGGCATCTTGCGTGCGGTGGGGGTGTCTGAGCTCGACCACCCATAGAGGGGGTTTAGCTCAGACACGCCTGAATCGGTCACGATGGCGCCGTGCTGTTCGACCTCAGTGACGTCAGCCTGGTCCGTGGCGATCGCCGCGTCCTCGACTCGGTCAGCGCCGCGATCCCCGCTGGGGCGACGGCGATTGTTGGTCCCTCGGGCGCTGGAAAGTCGACGCTGCTGCGGCTATTGAACAGGCTCGCCGATCCGGACCGGGGGAAGATCTCCTACCGCGCCCGGCCGCTTGACGAGTACGAACCGATGGCGCTGCGCCGTGAGGTCTCGCTGGTGCCACAGCAGCCGGCGCTGCTGGAGGGGACGGTGGAATCAAACCTTCGCTATGCCGCCGACCTCGCCGGCAGGGAGCTCGACGGCGCTCATTGCCTCGGTCTCGCCGGTCTTGAGCCCGGCTTCGCCGACCGCGATGTCGCCAAGCTCTCGGTCGGCGAGCAGCAGCGGGCGATGTTGGCGCGCGCCCTCGCCCAGGAACCGGCCGTCCTGCTGCTTGACGAGCCGACCTCTGCGCTCGACCACGCCGCTCGCGACGCGATCGAGGCGACCCTGGCCAAGTTGCGCCGCGAGCTCGAGATATCCGTCGTCCTGGTCAGCCATGACCCCGAGCAGGCACGGCGGCTGGGCGACTGGGTGGTCCGGTTGCAGGACGGCAGGGCGATCGAGTCCGGACCGGTCGCGGAGTTGATGATTTGAGCACCTCGATTCACCTTTCCGCGGGCCAGGTCGCGGCCTCGTTGGCGCTGGTCGCCCTCGCCGCCGCGATCTCCTACTGGCAGAAAGCCGACCTCGAGCGCGACATCGGCGTCGCCACCGTACGCTCCTTCGTCCAGTTGACCGCGATCGGCTACGCGATCAAGCTGATCTTTGAAGCCGACACGCTCTGGCTCGTCTTCGGCCTGCTCGCGGTGATGGTGGTCTTCGGCGCCTTCACCGCGCGCTCGCGGGCTAAGAAGGTGCCGGGCGCCCTCTGGCCCCTGCTTATCGCTCTGGCTACCGCTGGTGCCACGACCCTGGGCCTGGTCGTTGCCCTCGGCGTCTTCGAACCGACCGCCCGCTACCTGGTCCCGGTCGGCGGCATGGTGATCGGCAACGCGATGACCGCCTCGGCGGTGGCGCTCAACCGGCTCGGCGATGAGATGGCCGACTCGCGGGGCAAGATCGAGGCGACCCTGGCGCTTGGCGCGACCGCCCAGGAGGCCGCCGCTCCGTTCGTCCGCCGCGCCCTGCGCTCGGGGATGATCACCCTGGTCGACTCGACCAAGACCACCGGCCTGATTTTCTTCCCAGGGACGATGGTCGGAATGCTGCTCGCTGGCGCAAGCCCGACCGACGCTGTCCGCCTGCAGCTGATCCTGCTCTACGCCCTGCTCGGCAGCGTCGCGATCGCCGGCCTGATCGCGACGGCGCTCGCCTACCGCAACTTCTTCACCCCCGCCCAGCAACTACGCGAGCCGGGTGCCTGACGCTGCGCGCCGCGTGCCTGACGCGGCGCGGTGCGGCGTCCTCGGTCGCTCGCGTGCAGAGCACGCCACGCTCCCTGCGTCCTTGCCCGCTTGGTCAGGCACCCGGCTCGTGACGAACTGAATTCGCCTGAACAACTAGCCATCGCCGGGGGTAGATGCGCAGCACCAGCCCGCTACCCGCGGGAAGGTCGCTTTCCTGGCGTTGCCGGGGGCGAACACAGCGGCGATGTCGCCGATCGCTCGCAGGCGGGCGCCGCCCTCGGCTGGGACGAACAGCCACTGGTCCGCCGCGGGCCAGGCGAGCAGGAGGCGGCGGCCATCCGGCGACCAGGCGAGTTCGGTGAGATGGCCAGAGACGCCAAAGAGGCGCCGCGCCGGGCCGCCGGCGGGGTCGATCAGCAGGGCTTCGCTGCGTGGCGGGCCGGGCCCCGGCGAGCGGTCCAGCAAGACCGCGATCGTGCGCCCGCGCGGCGAGAAGGCCGCGGCGCGGACCACGGCCGCGGCCGGGAGGGGAATTCGCCGCGCTGCGCCGAGCCTGAGGCCGCTGGCCAGCTTGCTCATTCGCACGTCTCGAAGCCAGAGGCCACGTCTGGAGATTTCAATCAGCCTGCGGCCGTTAGCGCTCCAGCTCAGTCCGACGACTGCGGGCGAGGCGTCGGCGGCGTCCATCGTCCGTGCGGCGTCGGTCTCGGCGATCACGATCCGCCGCTCGCCATCGACGTAGGCCAGCAGGTGAAGGCCGGGCGGGAACCAGGCGGGGGGCACCGCGCCGCTTGCCGATCCGACCAGCGTGTCCCCGGTCCCATCGGCCCTCACCACCCGCAGCGAGCTTCCGGCGCGATAGGCGATGCGGAAGCCCGAGGGCGACCAGCGGGGGTCGTGGACGCGCGCGCTCGCCGAGATCGACCAGCGGGGTGTCCCATCGGGCTCGATCGCGCTCAGTGTCTTCGTCGCCGCGGCGGCGACGAAGAGGCCGTGCGGCGACCAGGTTGCCTCGCGGAAATCGCCGAGCAGGCGCCGCGAGCCGTCCGCCTGCACCGCCCAGGGACCGCGCTGGGACTGGATCAGCAGCTCGCCCCCGCCGGGTATCTCGGTCAGCGCCGGCTCGGCGTGGCGGACGCCGGCGGTGAAGACGTCGTCGACCCAATCCCGCACCGCGGCGCCTGCCGGGGAGAGGATCAGGGTGGCGAGCAGGGCGGCGACGGCGAGCGCAACGATGAGCCGCGGCAGGTGCACCGGCCGGTGTACAGGCTGGCACTCCGCGTACGCGCGGCCGACCAGCTCCAGCCCGCGGCGCTCGGCCTCGGCCGCGCCGGGGATCGGCTCCTCGCGCAGCAGCGTTCGCAGTTGGTCCTCGCTCATCCCTCGACCTCGATCAGGTCGCGCAACTGGTCGAGGCCTCGACGCAGGCGCGAGTTGACGGTGCCGCGCGGCAGCTCCAGCATCCGCGCGATCTCGCCGGGGGTGTACTCGAGCAGGTGGCGGAGGACGACGACGGCGCGCTGCTCGGGAGGCAATTTAGCGAGCGCGGGCATCAGCTCGCCGCCAATCGCCTCCGTGGGCGCGGTCGCCCCCGGGAGCTCGTCCGGGTCGGCGGCGTTGCGCCGCAGCGCTTCCCGCCGCCCCCAGTCGATCGCGCGGTTGATCACGATCCTGTGCAGCCAGGGGCCGAAGGGCCGGCGGCGGTCGAAGCGATCGAGCGCGCCGACCGCGGCGAGGAAGGCGTCCTGGGCGATGTCCTCGGCCGCCCCGGCATCGTGGACGACGAGGTAGGCGGCGCGATGAGCGTCGGGCCAGTGCGCTGCATATAGCTCGGCAAGCGCATCGCGGGAGCCGCGCTGAGCCTCCTTGATGAGCTTCTTCTCCTCAGCTCCCAACCCTCACCCCTTCCGCGGGACATCTCAATCTTCGCCCACCCGGGCCTGCCATCGCGCGATCTTGATGATCGCGTCGTTGAGCCGGGAACGGAGGCTCGGCGCGAGTGGTCCGGGCGGTAGCTCGACGACGTAAGAGCTACTGCCGGGAAAGCGGTGGTTCTGCCAATTGGGGGCCGTCCCGGCGGGCCAGGGCAGGCGGCGGAAGGGGATCTGCGCGAGGTGGGCGAGGAGGCGGCCGGCAGGCGCGCTCCCTCCCCAGGCGCGGACCAGCGGCCGCTCGCCCCGGTGCTGGTGGAGCCAGATCGTCACGTCAGGATCCAGGCCCTCGACGATGCGCGCGGCCAGGCGCGTCTCCGGCTCCGAGAAGGGATGCGGCCCCGAGTACTGGGCGTCGCCGCGACGGCCGATGGTTCGCCACTGCGAGGCGAAGTTGCGGTTGAGGTCGACGCCGCGGCCGTTAAGGCGGGTGCCGATCGCGGCCCCGTCGGGATTCAGGTTTGGCACGACGAAGACGTTCGAGTGCGGATCGGGACAGCCGCCCCTGGTCGGGACGAGCCCGCTGCCGGCGCACTCGTCGCCGTGAATGCAGCCGAAGACGAGCACCCTGCCGGCGATGCTCGGATTGCCGAGCTGGCGCAGGACGATCCGCCTGCCCTCGGCGGAGTGGCCGACGACGCCGACGCGCTCGAGCAGATTGCCGGGGCGGCGGGGAGTCCTGGTGAAGGCGAGGAGGCCGTCCTTGGCCATGTCGTCCGCGGGGGATTTCCCGGCCGGGATCGCGCCCGTAGTTCCGCCGCTCGCGCTCGGCAGGGAGTGGGCGACGGCGATCGAACCTAGGCCGCAAGCCGCGGCGATTGCAGCCGCGACGAAGGCCCGCCGCCGCCTCATCGTCCGGTCGCCGGCCCGCCGCCTCATCGGCCCGCTGCGGGTTCGTCAGCGTCGGCACGACGCTGACGCCACCCCGCCCAAGCGAGCAACGCGAGCGCGACAGCGCTCAGGGCAACGATCGGCGGCCAGAAGCCGATCCCGCTCGACGCGGTCGCCACGGCTGCGGGCCGCTGGACCGCGAAGTCCCGGGTGTCGATGCTCAGCAGCGCCCGCGTCGGCTTCGGCCCCGGCACGCCGCGCAGCAGGACGATCCGACGGCCGCCCTCGCGCATTTGCAGCTGCAGCAGGTAGTTGAACCGCCTCGGCAGGTCGGCCAGCTGGGGCAGGTCGACGCAGACGGCGCGGCCGGCGACGGTGTCGAGCGCGTGTACGAACGGCTCCTTGCCGTTGCCGTCGTAGAGCGTGTAGGCCCAGCGCCCGTCCGGGCTCATCGCGCGGCTCAGCGGCAGCCCCTCCATCCGCTCCTCCGGCTCGTCGGGGTCGACGATCGGTTCGGGCAGGAGGCGCTCGCTCTTCACGTCGTAGGCCCGCACCTCGTAGTGGGTGATGTAGGAGGGCCCGGTGAGGTTCGGGAAGTGGCGGATCAGGTAGATCGTCGAGCCGTCCGGCGAGATCGCGTCGAAGGCGTAATGACCGCGCAGCTCGACCGAGCGGAACACGCTGGGCGGGCGCCGCTGTCCGGCTTCCAGGTGCCGTTGGGGGCGAAGCTTGGTATCGAGGATCGCGAGCCGGGTCGTCTTGGGCGGGTAGACAGCTGGGTTGCCGATCGCGAAGTCGCTGAGGACAAGCGTTCTGCCGTCCGCGGAGAGACCTCCGCCGATGCCGTCGTAAGCCACTGCCGGGACGCCGTACTCACCGTCGAGCTGCCACCAGCGATCGACCCGGCCGCCGCGCCTATCGATCCGCTCGACCAAGGTGAGCTTGGGTGTGGTGTGAGTGTTGACGGCGACGTAGCGATGCGGGGATCCAGCGACCGTCACGCCGTTGCGGGCGTCCATCTCAAGGCCCTTTGCCATGGCGTTCGGGGTGGGCGCTCCGCCGCTTGTCAAGGCCAGCGCCAACAGCGCGACCAGCAGCACCTTCCTCGTCATATCTCCTCCTTTTCGGTCCACGCAATGAGTACGGGCGAAGGGGCGGGAGAGGTCCCTCGGCAGCGGTTTGGCCCGCCGCGGCCGCCGCGTACACTCGCCCGGTGACCCGCCAACAGCGCCTGACGCTGGTCGCGACGATCCTCGGCTCGACCGTCGTCTTCCTCGACTCGACCGTGGTCAACGTGGCGCTGCCGGCGATCGCCGGCGGGCTCGACGCGGAGCTGGCTGGGCAGCAGTGGGTGGTCGAGGCCTACATGCTGACCCTGGTCTCGCTGCTTTTGGTCGGCGGCTCGCTCGGCGACCAGTTCGGGCGGCGGCGGATGTTCGTCTACGGGCTGATCGCCTTCGGCGCCACCTCGCTGCTCTGCGCGGTTGCCCCCACGGTCGAGTTCCTGATCGCCGCCCGCGCCCTGCAGGGAGTGGCGGGAGCGCTGCTGGTGCCGGGCTCGCTGGCGATCGTCGCCGCCACCTTCGAGGGCGCGGCGCGCGGCAAGGCGGTCGGCACCTGGACCGCATGGACCGGGATCGCGACCGTGATCGGGCCGGCCGGGGGAGGGGCGCTGGTCGAGGCAATTTCCTGGCGCGCGATCTTCTGGGTCAACCTGCCGCTGATCGCGGTGACGGTCGGGCTGACCCTGCACTCGGTGAAAGAGAGCCGTGACCCCGACGCCTTCCGCGGCATCGATTGGACCGGGATCGGACTCTCCGCGGCTGGGCTCGGCGGTCCGGTCTTTGCCCTGATCGAGCAGCCGACGCGCGGCTGGGGAGACCCGGTGGTTTGGGGGCTCCTGCTCGGCGGGATCGTTTGCTTCGCCCTCTTCGTCGTCCACGAGTCCCGCGCCCGCCACCCGATGCTCGAGCTCTCGCTCTTTCGCATCCGCAACTTCTGGGTCGCCAACGTGACCACCCTCTCCGCCTACGCGGGACTGATCGGCGGCCTCTTCTTCCTCACCCTCTTCCTCCAACAGGTTGCTGGCTACAGCGCGATCGGGGCAGGCCTGGCGACAACGCCGGTCTCGCTGATCCTCTTCTTCCTCTCGCCGAGCTGGGGCAAGCTCGCCTCCGGCACCGGTCCGCGGTTGCCGATGACGTTCGGCCCGATCCTCGGCGGCGTCGGCCTGTTGCTTCTCCTCCGAGTCGGATCTAACGCCGACTACGTCACCGACGTGCTGCCGGCGATCCTCGTCTTCGGCCTCGGTCTCTCGGCCACGGTGGCGCCGCTGACCGCAACCGTGCTCGACTCGGTCGAGGAACGCCACGTCGGCATCGCCTCCGGCGTCAACAACGGCGTCGCCCGGGTCGCCGGCCTACTGGCGATCGCAGTCCTCGGCGCCGTGATTTCCGGCTACTTCGGCTCAGCCCTCGACAGCAACCTGGGCAATCGCCCCATCGGCCCCCGGGCCGAGCAAATCGTCTCCGACGCCAAGGCCCAGCCCCTCGCGGTACCGAAGACCGGCAAGCTCCCACCCGCTCAAGCGACCCGAGTGAGTACCGCCTCAGCCGACGCCTCAACCTCCGCTTTCCACCTCGGCATCGGCATAGCCGGCATCCTGATGATCATCGGCGGCGCAGTCTCTGGCTTTGGAATCGAAGACCCGCGCCGCAAAGTAAAGGCAATCGCCAGCCGGGGATCGGCGCAAGCTGGTGAGTGTGGTCACGGTGCCGACGCGGAGGGTCTCGGGGCGCCAGAGCGGGCGGCCGACCCCGCCTAGCTCCACCCAGGTGCAACGCTTTGCATCGCCTACGGGACCGCAACGCGTTACGGCGGAAAGGGCTATTTCAGGTGCAACGCTTTGCGGTCCCGGGAGAGCCGCAAAACGTTGCACCGCTTGGGGTGGGCTGCTGGTCTAGGCTGCCCGCTCGATGGCCAAGCCGATCGTCTTCTCAGGGATCCAGCCGACGGGCCGCAAGCACCTGGGCAACTACATAGGGGCGATCCGCCAGTACGTCGAGGGCCAGGAGCGCGGTGAGCCGGCGATCTTCTGCATCGTCGACCTGCACGCGATTTCGGTTGCCTACGACCCGGCCGAACTGCGCGAGCGCCTCTACGACACGGCCGCGATCCTGCTCGCCGCCGGCCTCGACCCCGAGCGCTGCATCTTCTTCCGCCAGTCCGATGTGCGGGAGCACAGCGAGCTGACCTGGCTGCTCTCCGCCGTCACCTCGCACGGCGATCTCAACCGCATGACCCAGTTCAAGGACAAGTCGGCGAAGCAGCGTGAGCTGGTCTCGGCGGCGCTCTTCTTCTATCCGGTGCTGATGGCCGCCGACGTGCTCGCCTACAAGGCGACCGAGGTGCCGGTCGGCGACGACCAGCGCCAACACGTCGAGCTGATGCGGGAGATCGCCCGCCGCTTCAACGAGCGCTTCGGGCCGATCCTGGTCGAGCCCGAACTTCGGGTCCCGGAGGTCGGAGCCCGGATCATGGACCTCCAGAAGCCGACCAGCAAGATGTCGACGACCGGAGGCAGCGAATCCGGCACGGTGCTGGTGCTGGATCAGCCGAAGACGATCACCAAGAAGATCAAGAGTGCGATCACCGACTCCGGCTCCGAGGTGAAGCGGGGTGAGGGCAAGGAGGGAATCGCGAACCTGATCCAGATCCTCGCGGTCGCCCGCGGCTCGAGCGAGGAGGAGGTCGAGCGCGAGTTCGAGCGCTCCGGATACGGCGACTTCAAGGGGGCAGTGGCCGAGGCGGTGGTCGACTTCCTCGCGCCCGTCCGCGAGCGCTACGAGGAGCTCCGCCCCGACGAGGCCGCGCTCGAGCAGGCGCTCGAGGCGGGCGCGGAGAAGGCCAGGGCGCTGGCCTCTCCGACGCTCGCCGAGGTTCGCTCGGCCATCGGCATCGGGCCTACGTAGGTTTGTCCAGGCCCGAATA
>DATNGZ010000006.1:0-12531 GCA_035605695.1 Solirubrobacterales bacterium
CGTGGAGCAGGACGAGATCACCTTCGAGTTCGACTCCCCGGAGCACTTCACCGCTTACATCAGGGCGATCGCCGCCCCGATCCGGGCGATGATCGAGCAGCATGCAGGCGAGGCCCACGAAGAGGCCTGGGACGCGATCACGCAGGCCGCAGCGGATGCGGTGGGTGGCTCGAAGCCGCTGAGCCTCTCGAACGTGGTGCTGCTCGCCTCGGCAACCGCCTAGCGCCGCGGCAGGGTGCTGAGGAGAGACGCTGTAACGCTTTCCTACTTCGCGACCAATAAGGGGCATGGAGACCGAGGAAGCGGTGCCAGCGGCGCCGAGCGCGCTTAGCCGCAGCCTGCGCGTAGTCGCCGCCCGCGGGCACGGCGTTTGCGACGAGCAGCTGCGCTGGATCGGTACCGATCCCGACCTGTTCGAGGCGTTTTACCGCGAGCAGGTCGAGGACCTGCAGCGGTTCGTCGCCCGCCGGGTCGGGGACCGCGAGCGGGCTGCCGACCTGACCGCGGAGATCTTTCTTGCCGCGATCGACTCGGCCCACCGCTATCGGCCGCGAAGCGGCACACCGAAGGCGTGGCTCTACGGGATCGCGCGCACTCTTGTCGCCAATGACAGCCGCCGGCGCGGCCGCGAGCGCGCACGCGAGGAGCGGTTTCGCGGCAGCGCCCTATGCGACGAGGAGGACGCGGCGCGGATCGATGCGCGGATCGACGCCGCCGCCCAGTCGCGCCGCCTCTACGCGGCCATGGACCGTCTTTCCGAGGACGAGCGGGCGGTCATGGAGCTGGTCGCGATCGACGATCTGAAGGTCGCCGAGGCGGCGGCCGCGGCTGGCGTGCGCCCGGTCACCGCCCGGGTGCGCCTGCACCGGGCGCGCCGCAAGCTGCGCGCCGAGCTCGAGGCGGCCTCAACCGAATCGACTGCGAACGAGGTGGATGAAGCGTGAAACAGAACCGGGATACCGACAGCGATTTCGAGCAGAGACTGCTCGACGAGCTAAAGGCCGTGGTCGCCGAGCGTGGCGCTGAGCAGGCGACCGCGACCGAGGGCGCAAAGCCCACCCCCGCCTGGCGCCGTGCTCCGCGGCTGGTCCTCGGTGCCGCCGCCGTGCTCGCCGCCGCCGTCGCGGTGCTTATCTTCAGTTCGGGCGGCGGCAACACCCCGACGGCCTTCGCGGTCGAACCGCAGGAGGGCGGGGGAGTCAGGATCAAGATCTACAGCCTCGAAGACGCCTCCGGCCTCGAAGGGGCCCTCGAAGAAGCCGGAATCGAGGCCCAGGTGACCTGGCTGCCGGCCGGGAAGGTCTGTCGCGAACCGCACTACACGCCTTCGGTCGTGCATTTTCCCGGCGGCGGCTCCTTCGGCGGGATGACCATGGGGGGTCCCGGCGGGATCACGATCGGGATCGGCAGCACCAAGGCGTCGCGCGAAAACTTTAGGAGGTACAAGCGCGGCGAAATTTCCGCTGATGAATTGGCCAATATCAATCTGGTCCCCGAAGCGTTCCGCCCCGATCAGAGCGTGGTTCTCTCCGGAACTCCCGCCCCCTACGACGGCGACCCCGAAGGGGGGAGCATCACGAAGTTTGGAGTCGCCGAAGGCCCGGTCGAACCCTGCAAGCTGATCCCGGCGCTGCCCAGCGGGTTTGGCGCCTTCGGGTTTAGCGAGGGGGGCGGGCCCGCCTACACCCCAATTGGCGACCAAGCCCTGCCTCAAACTGCCATCGCCGCTGATCTGCGCCACGCCGCCGACTCCGCCGAAGCGTCCGGCACCCAGGTTGAGGCTCCGCCAAGTCCCGGCCAGTACCTCTACACGAGGACAAAGGTGGTCCAGCTGCAAGGCTGGCTGCCCAAGGGCCATGGGAAGGGTTCGAAGACGCACCCCAGGTATTTCGTGCCGACGAACGATCTGAGCGCCCGCCATGCCCTGGTGCCGGCGCTGAAAGAGGTCTGGACGGCCCCGGACGGTAAGACGCACGTTCGCGAAACCCTCGGCCGGGTCAATTTTCTCTCCCGCGCCGACCAAAAGCTCTGGGAAGGGGCGGGCTCTCCACCGCCCTGGGCCTTCGATCCCAGCGAACATGCCGTGAGCCGCGACAGCTTCGGTCGCCGCCTGAAGGAGTTTGCGGCCAACTCATTCCGGGGCCGCCATGAATTCACCTACCTGTCCAGGCTCTCCCGGCTTCCGACCGAGCCTGAAGCCCTGCGCCTGGCCGTCGAAAACCGCCGCGGCGGGGACTCGCCGGTTGCTCCGTCGCCAGCCGAGTCGCCCAGAGGCGGTGCGACCGTCGAGAGGCTCCTGGAAATCCTCAGCGAACCGATCGCCAGCCCCGCGCTACGCGCGGCTGCCTTCGATGCCCTTGCAGAAATACCGGGCATCGGTTTCGAGCGCGATGTGGCCGATGGCGCCGGGCGCCCGGGTGACGCAATCAGCTGGGTCAGGGAAAGCGGATTCGGCCGCAGGTTTATCTTCGATCCCGACACCGGCAAGGTTCTTGCTGAGGCCGAAATGATCTTCGGCCCGAAGGCCACGAACGATTATGGGGCCCCGGCCGGCACCCCTTATCGCGAGACCATTTACCTGCAATCGGGGATCGTCGACTCCGCGCACGGACGCTGAGATCGGGCATCCTCACTAGCGCCAAAACACTTCCGCGAACGTCAGGTGATCCCTGACGTTCGCGGATTGAATTGTATTCCGTTCCGAACTAGACGATTGCCCAGCTACAGCCGACATGGCTACCAGTCAATTCCAAAACTACGCTAGCGTCAAGAATTAATTCGTTAGTTCCGTAGTTGATTTTGTCTTGGAATAATTTTTGTATCGTTTCATCGAACTGAAGTAACTGGCTAACTCCTACTGTTTTGACTTCGCCAACCACCGAGCCCGTAATGGTATTTTTCAACGGCAATGGGCAGCCTTTTCCACTTTCGTATTCAATCATCCCGATAGTAGTCGGATCGCCCTCCAATAACATGTATGGTTTACCTTCATGTTTCTTGGCTAAAGCAAGTAACGTAGTTGTTATATCGCCGCCAATGAGGTTGCACCCTGCAATTTTTTCGGTTTCTTTACCAAAGACAAGAGGTACACATTCTAAATATAAGATTTTTACTAAAGCTTCTTTATCGTTGAGAAATTTACCTTCAAGAAAGTCTAGTGTGCCGCATAAGATGGTGAGGTTTCTGCTCGGCTCTAAAATTCGTATGTGTCCCTCTGATTTCCCAACTAGCGCCGCACCCGCCACTAACCCGCTGCTTCCTAAGATCTGGAATAACCCTTCTTTACCTCCGTCGGTTAAGTTTTCGGCTTGGGCGGCGACGGCGGTGAACGCCAATAGGCCGAGAGCCGCCATGACCGTCAAGCCGAAGGCCCTGATCCGCAACTTGTTGCTTTTCATCGCTTCCTTTCGTTGAATTACGGTTGGCGTAGGGGTGGTAACGCCCCGCGCTCTTGCCAGCCTCTCGCAAGTTCCTAAATAGGTCAAGGATTTTTGAGCATGATCCCCGTGCCGGTCTGTCGTTCTACTGGAGCCCTAGGCAAGCCTGGCAGTCCTCCGGCAGGGATGCGAGACGAATACGGCCCACTTTTTAAGCCGCTTCACGGCGTCTTCCTCGGTGATACGCTGTAGCGGAACCAAGCCAGGGAGCCGACGCGATCTAGTAGACCGCGTACCTACGCAAGTCGGAACAGCGAAAGGGATATTGATGACTTCAAGGGAGACCGTGTCGGTGGGTAAAGCGGGGGACGGCCGCAGGACGATGCGGGCCGCCGGGGCGATTGCGCTTGTTTCGCTCTTGGCGTTGATCGCCTCCGTCTCGACGGCGAGTGCCGAGCCTCTCTCGATGGCGTTCACCGAAGGGCGCGCCAATGTTGGGGCCGACCAGCTCACCGACGATCCTCTGTTTGGGCCGCCCAAAACGGCGTCGCTTGAGGCCCAAATCGATCCCGGCGGCTCGATCACGGCGGGTTTCCTGGCAGTTCCTCAGTTCTCCACGTCCATCGAAGACCCCGTCGAGGCCGACGTCGCGGTCGACTTCGAGATCGAAGTCATCTCGGGGGACTTCAACCAGGCGACCGGCGCGCTGACCCTGCAAACGACAACCGGCGGGACGCTGACAGCCAACGGGAAGGAATGCGCCGTTTCCACGAGCCCGTCGGTCCTCACCTTCTCGACGTTGACCGCAGGGAGCATCGAAGGCAGCCCGCGCTCGGGAGCGCCGTTCACCCACGGTCTCACAGGGGCGGGGGCGATCGCCGGTCAGTGGAACGACTTGACCGCAACTCCAGTCATCCCGGGAGACGGAGTCGTTGTTTGCGAAGTCGTCGAAGAAGCCATCGAAGGGCCGGGGGGCTTTTGGTTCGAGCAGAAAGGCGACGTCGTGCCGCCGTCGGCGCCGCAGCTCACGAGCACCGACCCGGCCTCGCCGAGCTCGAGCGGCACCCCGCGGATCCGCGGCGCCGCCGAGGCGGGATCGACGGTGCGCGTTTATGCGAGCCCAAACTGCGCGGGCACTTCTGTCGCCACCGGCAGCGCAGCCGAGCTTGGCTCGCCCGGCATCCGCGTTGAGGTCGGCGAGGGCGTCACTGCGGCCTTCTCGGCGACCGCGACCGACGCGGCCGGCAACACCTCGGCCTGCTCGGCGTCGATCTCATACACGCGCCCGCCGCATGGCGACCCGCCTCGACCCGCCGGATGCATCGTCCCAATGCTGGTGGGCAAGAAGCTGGCACGAGCGAAGACGGCGTTGAGGGCGGCAGGCTGCAAGCTCGGCACGGTCCGAAAGCCAAAAGGCAAAGGCAAAGGGCGCCGGCCGCTCGTCGTCAAGTCGTCGAACCCCGCAGCAGGTGCGAGATCCGACGGCAACGTCGACCTCAGGCTTGGGCCGAAGCCCAAAAAATAGCTGCGGTCAGGACGCCGGCAGGTAGGTGAGGAGGACCACTCCGGAGTCGAATCGCTTGATCTCGTCAAGCTGCAGCCGGACAGTTCCGTTATCGCCGAGCACGTGGACGTTTCCCTTGCCCCAGACGAGTGGGTTCAGGTAGACCTCGTACTCGTCGATCAGGCCCATCTCGGCGAGGGCGTAGGCGAACTCACCGCTGCCGTGCATGAAGAGGTCGCCGTCGGCCTCGTCCTTCAGCTTCGGGATCGAGCCCTCGAGGTCCCCCTCGAGCAGGGTTGCGTTCCACTCGAGGTCGCCGGACAGGGAGTTGGACCCGACGTACTTCGGCATCGAGTTGACCATGTCCGCCCATTTGCCCGACTGGCTCGGCCAGTATCCCGCCAGCCCCTCGTAAGTCTTGCGGCCCAGCACCATCCCGCTGGATCTCGCCTGACGCTCAAACGAGTAGTCGCCGTGGTCTCCGTCCGGTTGCACCCACTCGCCGACCGGGTCGATGACGCCATCGACGGTGGCCTGCGTTGTCGCGATCAGTTTGCCCATTGCGTTTCTCCTTCGGTTGTGGAGATCTCTCTGACCTCTCTACCCACGAGGCGAACGGGGACACGGATTTGACGTTCTCGCCTTGGGTGCTCCACTCGACCAGTTCCGCGACAAACTCGTGGAACTGGGCGGCGCGCAGGATGCGGGCGGGGACGGGCCCATCGAGGTGGGCTCGCTCTTGAACCACCTTGGCCGCGTTATAACCGGTGTTGAAGTGGTCGGTGCCGATGATCGAGACGACGAGGATGGCTTCGACGCCGCGCTCGGCGCCGGCCTGCTGCAGGTTGCGCGCCGCGGTCGTGAAGAACTCGGTTGCTTGCGCCTGGTCGGGCGAGGGGCTGGTGGCGGCGTCGATGATCAGGTCGACTCCCTCCAGCGCGGCCGCGAGGCCCTCGCCGGTAATCACGTCGACACCTTCGCTGCGCGAGATCGGCACCACCTCGTGGCCGCGCTCGCGCAGGATCTCGACGGTGGGGCGGCCGAGGCGCCCGGTCGCACCGGCGACGGCGATCTTCTTCTTGCTTGCCATGGTTGTTTTCCTTTCAGTCCGGGGCCGCTTCTGGGGCGGCCGTTTTCTTCGTCTCATAGGTGTGACGAAGTAGAGGGCGGAGATGTGACTGAGTTCGGGACGGCACGCCGAGACGCTCTAAGCTCCGATTGATGACCGCGATAGCAGCGCTTCGGCTTCGGTTCGGTGGATCATCCTGGTGGCCGCTAATCGGCGCGGCGCTGGCAATCGCGGTGCTGATGCCGGGAAGGGCGGATGCCTTTGGCACCTTCGCCAACGGTGTGCTCACGATCAACGGCGGGGAGGGGAAAATCGTCCCTCGCTGCGCGAGTGACGGCGAGATCACCGTCAGCGGTGCTTTCGTCGACGACGGGCCCGTCTACTGCCGCGACCTGAGGCAAATCGAGGCTTCGTCGTCCGTGTCGACTCTCTTCGACTTCTCGCAGCTTCCCGATGATCTCGGCGGCGGCCAGGGGCCGATCGAGATCCACGCCGTCTCCACGGTGAGCGATCCGACCGAATTCTCCGACGACAAGTTCATCGGGGCGCCGGGTCACATCAACGTCTTCGCCGGCGGGCTCGGCTTCGACTCGATCACCGGCGGCAACCTCAACGACAGCCTCAGCGGCGGCGCGGACAGCGACAAGATTGACGGCGGGCGCGGAAACGACATTCTTTACGGCGGTTCCGCAGCAGACAAGCTGCTCGGCGGCCCCGGCCGCGACACCTTGAAGGGCGGCAGCGGCAGCGACAAGTTGGTCGGCGGCCCCGGTAGGGACATCGAAAAGCAGTAGCGCGCCAGGCTTTGCGATTCACGCGTTTGGAGCTGGAGGAGTTCCGCGGCTGCGAGGTCGACGATCTCGTCGGGCCGGGACTGAGGCTGCTGTTCGTCGGCATCAACCCGGGCCTGTGGACGGCCGCGGTCAGGACCCACTTCGCGCATCCCACCAACCGCTTCTATCCGGCGCTGGCCACGGCCGGCATCACCGGTTACGAGGTTAATCGGATCACGGGGATGACCGATGCCGATCGGGCGCATCTTGTCGCGCGGGGCGTCGGGATCACCAACCTCGTGCGGCGGGCCACCGCGCGCGCCTCCGAGCTCTCGCGCGAGGAGCTATGCGAGGGCGGCGCGCGGCTGCAGCGGTTCGTCGCCGATCACCAGCCTGCCGTCGTCGCGATCGCCGGTGTCACCGCCTACCGCGACGCGTTCGGCGAGCGCGGCGCGGCTTTGGGCCGGCAGCCGGACACGCTCGACAGCGCCGCCCACTGGTCCGGCGCGGCGCTCTGGGTGGTTCCCAACCCAAGCGGACTCAACGCCCACGAGACGGTCGCGACGCTCGCCGCCGCCTATGCGGCGCCGGCCGCCGAGGCAGGCATCTTTTGACCCCTTACCTGCATAAGCGCTTTCCTGCGCTGGCCGAGACGCTTCCCCATCTCGCGCTGTCCGAGCGCCCGACGCCCGTTCGCGAGCTGGGCGGTCTCGGGATCTGGGTGAAGGGAGACGGCGACTTCGGCTCGGGCGGCTGGGGCGGTAACAAGGTGCGCAAGCTCGAGTGGCTGATCCCCGATGCACGGCGCCGTGGCCGCCGCTCGATCCTCACCTTCGGCGGTCTCGGCACGAACTGGGGGCTCGCCACCGCCCTCTACGCTCGCGAACACGGCCTCGAGACCGCGCTCGCGCTCGTCGACCAGCCGATCGATGAGCACGTCAGCGCTCAGCTTGCCCGGCTTGATGCCTCGGGGGCGCGTATCTACCGCACCAAGACGAAGGCGCGCACGGTGGCGATGTTGCCGTGGCTGCTCACCCGCAACGCCCGCGGCGGCCACCTGCCATACCTGCTGCCGGCCGGTGGCTCCTCGCCGGTCGGGGCGCTCGGCTATGTCGAGGCGGCGCTGGAGATCGCCGCCCAGGTCGAGGACGGCTCGCTGCCCGAGCCGACGCACGTCGTCGTCCCGGTTGGTACCGGCGGTACCGCGGCCGGCCTGGCGCTCGGTTTCCAGCTCGCCGGCTTGAGCACGCGCGTCGTCGGGGTCGTGGTCAACGACCAGCTCCGCCTCGACCCGCCAGTGCTTGCCCGCCTCGCGCGACGCACCGCCGCGTTGCTGGAACGCCGTGGCGCGCACCTCGGCCAGCTCCGACTCGAGCCGGACATGCTCGACCTGACCCGCGACCAGATCGGGGCGGGCTACGGTCATCCCACCGAGGCCGCCACGCGCGCCGCCGCCCTCGCGGCCGAGGAGCGGCTCTCGCTTGATCCCGTTTACACCGCAAAGGCGATGGCCGGCCTGCTGGCGCTGCGCGCGGATGGTCGCCTGCGCGACCCGGTGCTGTTCGTGCACACGGACGGGCCGCGCTAGGCCGTGAGTCGGACCGGCAGCGCTTTGAGCTGGTTCAGGAAGCCCGACTCGACGAAGATCGGCTTGGCCTCGAGAGTCATGTCTGGGTAACGGGCGAGGGTCTCCTCGAGGAGGATTTTCAGCTCGAGGCGGGCCAGCGCTGTGCCGAGGCAAAAGTGGCGGCCGCCGGCGCCAAAGGCCTGGTGGTCGGGATTGCGGAGGACGTCGAAGCGGTCGGGGTCCTCGTAGCGGCTGGCGTCGCGATTCGAGGACGCGTACCACATCACTACCTTCTCGCCCTGCTTGATTTTCTGACCGCCCAGGACGGTGTCCTTGGTCGCGGTGCGGCGGAAATGAGCAAAGGCGGGGAACATTCGCAATGACTCCTCGACCACGCCGGGGATCAAAGTCGGGTCGTCGAGGACGAGTTGGCGCTGGTCCGGGTCTTCCAGCAGCGCCCGCATCCCGCTGCAGTAGGTCGCCTTGGTGCTGTCGTTGCCGGCGGCGACGAGGAGGAAGAAGCCCATCACGATCTCGTGCTCCTCGAGCCTCTCGCCTTCGACCTCGGCGTTGACAAGGACCGTCGTCAGGTCATCGGTTGGGTTCTCGCGCCGCTCGGCGATCAGCGTGCTGCAGCGGGCAAAGATTTCGGCGACCGCTTTCTGGATCACCTCTTCGATGCTGTCGGCGCCGTCCGGGCTGTAATCGGGGTCACTCGCCGCCAGGGCCTTGTTCATCAACTCCGCCCAGGCTGCGTCGTCCTCCTCCGGGATCCCCATGAAGCTGCCGATCACCCGCGACACCGCGGGCTGGGCGACGTCGGTAACGAGGTCGCAGCTCTCGCGGCCCTCGAGGCGGTCGAGCACGTCGACGACGATCGTGCGGATCGAGTCCTCGTGGGCGGCGATTCGCTTCGGTGTGAAGCCGGCCTGGAAGAGCGCCTTGAGGCGGTCGTGCTTGGGCGGGTCCATGCCGATGAACATCGCCCGCGCCAGCTCGATCGGGAAGACCTCGTCGATCGCGACGACGCCGCCGAGTTCGGAGGAGTAGGTCTCCCAGTCGCGGCTGACCGCGTGGACGTCGTCGGCCGTTGTCACAGACCAGAAGCCCGCGGCCTCCGGTATCTCGGTGACTTCGGAGGTCCAGTGAACCGGGCAGCGCTCGCGCATCTGCGCGAACAAGGCGTGGGGTGGACCATCGACCCAGTGCTCGCGCTCGAGCACGAGCTCGTCCTCGAGGCTCCGCGCCGCCTTCGCGCTTTTCGCCTTGTCGGCCACCGCCTCGGATACTACTGGCCAGCTGGCCAGTTTTGAAAACGAATCCGTCCGGCAATATGGGGGCATCGACCACCCCGCCGATAACCACGACCTGATCCGCGTGCAGGGCGCGCGAGTCAACAACCTCAAGGACCTCAGCGTTGAGATCCCGAAGCGGCGGCTGACGGCGTTCACCGGCATCTCCGGCTCGGGCAAGAGCTCGCTGGTTTTCGGCACGATCGCCGCCGAGTCGCAGCGGCTGATCAACGAGACCTACAGCGCCTTCGTGCAGGGCTTCATGCCGACCCTGGCGCGGCCCGAGGTCGACGTACTCGACGGGCTGACGACGGCGATCATCGTCGACCAGGAGCGGATGGGGGCCGACGCCCGCTCCACGGTCGGTACCGCCACCGATGCCAACGCGATGCTGCGCATCCTCTTCAGCCGCCTCGGCAAGCCGCAGATCGGCTCGCCCAACGCGTTTTCCTTCAACGTCGCCTCGGTGCGGGCAAAAGGTGCGATCACGGTCGAACGCGGCACCAAGAAGACGACGGTGGCGACCTTCAACAGAACAGGCGGCATGTGCCCACGCTGCGAGGGCCGCGGCTCGGTCACCGACTTCGACCTCTCGGCGCTCTACGACGAGGGGAAGTCGCTCAACCAGGGTGCGCTGACGATCCCCGGCTACAGCATGGACGGCTGGTACGGGCGCATCTTCCGCGGCTGCGGTTTCTTCGATCCGGACAAGCCAATCGGCAAGTTCAGTAAGAAAGAACTGGATGCGCTGCTCCACAAAGAGCCGACCAAAATCAAGGTCGACGACGTCAACCTGACCTACGAAGGCCTGATCCCGAAGATCCAGAGGTCGTTTCTTGCCAAGGACGTCGAGGCGCTGCAGCCGCACGTCCGTGCCTTCGTCGAGAAGGCGGTGACCTTCACGACCTGCCCCGATTGCGACGGCACCCGGCTCAGCAAGGAGGCCCGCTCGTCGAAGATCAAGGGGATCAACATCGCCGACGCCTGCGCGATGCAGATCAGCGACCTGGCCGAGTGGGTAGGCGGCGTCAAGGAGAAGTCGGTGGCGCCGCTGCTCGAGGCGCTGCGGCACAACCTCGACTCGTTCGCCGAGATCGGGCTGGGCTACCTCTCGCTCGACCGCCCGTCGGGCACGCTCTCCGGCGGCGAGGCGCAGCGGGTCAAGATGATTCGCCAGCTCGGCTCCTCGCTGACCGACGTCACCTACGTCTTCGACGAGCCGACGATCGGGCTGCACCCGCACGACATCGAGCGGATGAACGGGCTGCTGCTGCAGCTGCGCGACAAGGGCAACACGGTGCTGGTCGTCGAGCACAAGCCGGAGGCGATCGCGATCGCTGACCACGTCGTTGACCTCGGCCCGCGCGCCGGCGGTGAGGGAGGAGAGGTGGTGTTCGAGGGCAGCGTCGAGGGACTGCGGAAGAGCGACACCATCACCGGGCAGCACCTGGACGACCGCGCCTCCTTGAAGCCGTCGGTGCGGGAGCCGTCGGGGGCGCTGGAGGTGCGCGGCGCCAGCACCCACAACCTGCGCGACGTCGACGTCGACATCCCGCTTGGAGTGCTGGTGGTGGTGACCGGTGTCGCCGGGTCGGGAAAGAGCTCGTTGATCGACGGCTCGGTGGCGGGCCGGGAGGGGGTCGTCGCGGTCGACCAGACCGCGATCAAGGGCTCGCGGCGCAGCAACCCGGCGACCTACACCAAGTTGCTCGACCCGATCCGCAAAGCCTTCGCGAAAGCAAACGACGTCAAGCCAGCGCTGTTCAGCGCCAACTCCGAGGGCGCCTGTCCCAACTGCAACGGCGCCGGCGTCATCTACACCGACCTGGCGATGATGGCCGGCGTCGCCAGTATCTGCGAGGAGTGCGAGGGCAAGCGGTTCCAGGCGGCGGTGCTCGACTACAAGTTCGGCGGCAGGGACATCAGCGAGGTGCTGGCGATGTCGGTGGGGGAGGCCGAGGAGTTCTTCGGGGGCGGCGAGGCGGAGATTCCGGCGGCCGACAAGATCCTGCAGCGGCTCGCCGACGTTGGGCTCGGCTATCTCACCATCGGCCAGCCGCTCACCACTCTCTCCGGCGGCGAGCGGCAGCGGCTCAAGCTGGCTACCCGCATGGCCGAGAAGGGCGGCATCTACGTCCTCGACGAGCCGACCACCGGCCTCCACCTCGCCGACGTCGAGCAGCTACTCGGGTTGCTCGACCGACTGGTCGACTCCGGCAAGTCGGTGATCGTGATCGAGCACCACCAGGCGGTGATGGCGCACGCCGACTGGATCATCGACCTCGGCCCTGGCGCCGGCAACAACGGCGGCCGGATCGTCTTCGAGGGCACGCCCGCCGACCTCGTCGCCGCCCGCTCCACCCTGACCGGCGAGCATCTCGCCGACTACGTCGGCGCCTGACCGGGCCGCGTCGCAACGATGTGGCGTGACGCGAGGAAAGAGAACGGGGCCCGCCGTCGAACCTGACTCCAATCACCGGCTACAGCCGGCATGAGAACGGCCGCTGCGGCGGCCTCGAACAAGGAGTCGAAATGAGAGGAACCGGACGGGTTGTCTTCGCCGCGGTCCTGTTGCTGATCGCCGGCACCGTCAACGTGATTTACGGGATCGGCGCGATCGGTGATGCCAACGTCTTCACCGGCGACGTGCGGCTGGTCGTCAGCGATCTGAGTGCCTACGGATGGCTTCTGATCATCCTCGGCGTCGTTCAGGTCACCGGCGGCTTCTCGCTGATGGTCGGCCACGCATATGGCCGCTTCATCGGCATCGTCGGTGCGAGCCTCGGCGCCTTCTGGGCGCTGATCTCGATCGCCGGCGCCCACCCGTGGTGGAACCTGGGGGTCTTCGCCCTCTGTCTCTACGTCCTCGCGGGGATCGTCGAGTACGGAGAAGACGAGCGGGCCGGGCGCAACGCCGTCTGAGCCTGACGTTCGTGGCCGGAGCCCGTC
>DATNGZ010000007.1:0-8100 GCA_035605695.1 Solirubrobacterales bacterium
TGCCGACCTGGAAGGGAGAGGAGGCGCTGAAGAGCGAGTCATCTGCGGTTGAGAGCAGGTTGCCGCCGACTCCTGTGATCAGGCCGTTCACGCTCATCGGTGAGCAGTTGGTCGGGTTGATCGTGGTCTGGGGCCTATCGACCCGCAGGCGAATGTCCCTCGCTCGCAAGATCACGCCGTGCAGGATCGTCGGGAAGGGGTCGGAGACCGCCTTTACCTGGGTGGAGTCGGGATCGACATACAGGGCGGCCCTTACAATCACGTTGCCGAGGTCGAAGGGGCCGGCCACCGCGGGGGCCATGACCGCGAGGCTGAGCGGCGCGCCTTTGTAGGGGCCGGCTAGGTAGACTTTGCCGCCGAAGTAATTGGGGCCCGGTCCCGCTCCAAGGCCCGCGGAGACGGTGCCGATCTGCGAAGCCGCCGGACAAGCCGGGTGAGCGAGCTCTTGAGCTCCGGTGCCCTCCGCTGTGGGGATCGAGGCGATCGCCGCCTCGGGGCAGAAGGGGATGCCGGCGATCTTCGCGACCAGGCCCGGGGGCAGGATGCTCGTGACCTGGCTCAGTTCCTGTTCGTTGTCCTCGCGTGAGAGGCGGAAGAGGAAGGGTGAGTAGGCGCCCGCTACGGGGTTCAGGGTTCCTCCCGAGAACTTCGGCGTGAAGCTCCTGCGGGCGGAGTCGGGCGGGCAAGGGGTGCCATTCGGTCCTTCGGTCACCTCATAGGTGTTGGAGGCATCGACCGGGTTCTGCGGTTGGGCGTAGGACGCTACTTCGATCCCGATCCGCTGAGTGCCGCAGGTCGGCGGGCTGACCAGCGGAGCGCGGGGGCCGCTTCGGAACTTCAGGGTCAGGTCATCGAAGGGGAACTGCGGGGTGTCCTCAAAGGTGGTCGTGATCTGCCCGGTGAGCGGATCGACGTCGATGCGGCCGGGGATCTTGACCAAGACGCCGCGTTCTTCGGTGTCGTGCAAGACCAGGTAGAGGGCAAAAAGCGAGCCGAAGGGGTTATCGCCCTGCGCGGCCAGGTACATCGACCCCTCCGCCGCCTTGGGCAGCAGCGGGCTGTGCAGGGTCACTTCGCCGATTCTCGATGCGTCGGGGCACTCGATCGCTTCGTTGGTGCCGAGCTTCATCTGCGCCAAAGAGCAGCTCTTCAGGCCGTCGGCGAAGGAGGGCGAGAAGCTCATCCCTTCGGGCAGCTTGACCGTGAAGCGCTTCACCGGCGGCGTCGCCAGGGCGTTGGGGTTTTCGTTTTGGGCGATCTTGACGTGGACGTCGAGGCCGGTCGGCGTATTGGCCTGCTTGCCGGTCGGTTCGATTTCGACGTCGGGTTCGAAGCGCGGCTTCTCGCAATGTTCCATCTTGCCCGGCTGGGTGTAGTCGATCTCGGGGCCGAAGTCGCCTGTGTCCTGCCAGGAGTCGTAGTGGTGAAGGCGCCAGACGTTGTCGGATTCACACTGGGAGGGCAGCGAGAGGAACGCCTTGGGGGTGGCGTCGGTGGTGACGTGGTCGGCCGGGATCCCCCAGAGGGTCAGCTTCTGGTCAAAGGGCGGCAAGAACTCGTTGATCTGTGGCACTTCGGTGGTGATCGCGTAGTGGTTGGCTGGGTCGAGCGAGGCTTTGATGTGGACCGGGTTGCCGGCGATCACGAAGGCTAGATCGGTGACGCTGCCCCTGGGATGCGTGAGGTTGAAAACGTCGGCGGAAAGCCAGAGGTACCCAAGACCAACGCTGAGCGGGAAGAGCCTGACCACGATGCGACCGACCTGGCTCGAGGGCGGGCATTCGTCATAGGTGAACTCCGCCTGCGTGCACTCGCCCACCGCGGTCGGATTGCCGATGAAGCCGGGCGGAGCGTCGACGTGCAGGTCGCGGATGCTCTCCGTCGACACTTTCTGGGTGGGCGCCGTCGGATCTGGGAGGTCGATCGAGTTGAAGTCAAACGGAGTCCGGAGCAGACCGGGATGAGCGCCCGCTTCGCGCTCCAAGCTCAGCCCGTCGGCCTTGAAGAAGTCGGGGGCAAAGCTCGGCGCGAAGATGCCAAAGGAGGCCGGGGCCGCGCTGACCGGCGTCTCCTCTTTGGCCGTTTGGGGTTCTGAGGCGCCGCCTCCTTGGACCGTCGCCGAGGCCGTGCGGGTACCTTCGGCGCCGGCGACTTTGACCGAGAGGGCGAGACCCCCGGTCCCGCCACCGTGGGGCCCCATCGATTGGCTGGTCGTGCAGGTGAACGATTTGTCCCCAGCGATGCCGGGACAGCTCCATATTTCCGAGCTAGCGGCGCCGTTCGGTGGGCCCAGCAGCGCTTTGTCGCGGGTGATGCCGTTTGGCAGTTTGACCTGCACCGTGATCGCTCCCGAGCTGGCGCTGTCCCCCGCGTTTTCGAGGTCGACCCAGTACTGCCCGGTCTCACCGGGAGCGAAGTTGGTCTCATTGTGGTGCAGGTCGATGTTCCAGATCACCTCGGCGCCGGCGGGGCCCGCCCCGAGCGAGACCAAGGCGAGCGCACCGAGTGCGGACTTGAGCAATATTCCCCTGAGCTTCATCGCGCGGCCCTCCGGTCGTGCTTGGCGTGTCGGCGTCGTCCTTCTTTGCCGCCGTTCCCCCTCTTGCTGTTCTTCACGCAGCGCGCCTTGGCGCTCTTGCCGGCCCGGTGGCGTCCCTTGGGACAGGGACGACGGGTGAGCGAGGCGTTGCCCGCCCCAGCGAAATTAGCGCTCCCCGGTTCCTGTTCTTCGGGCGCCCCCTTCGGCGTTCCCTGGCAGACCTCAAGCGGACAGGGCTTGGGCGGCGGCGGGAAGACGAAGCCGCCGCCGATCCTCGCGTCATAGAGGCGGCGATCGGCGTCGAGGGCATCGGCCGTGTATTGGGCGAAGGCGGTGAAGAAGACGTCGCGGCCGCTCGGGTCGATCGCAGTCGGCGCCGGCTCGGAGCCTTTCGGCCAAATCGTCAGACCGTCGGTGATCATCAGCAGCCGCCCGTCGCGCCACTCGTATACGTCGGTGCCCACAGCCGGTTCCTGACCGGCGCGAGCGGTGTTCTGATCGGCTGGCAAAAGCGAGTCCACCGTGGCGAAGGCGAAGGTCCTGCCGTCGGCGGACAGCGTCGTCCGGTTGGCGCCGGCGCCGAAGGGGTTCACAGGCGGAATCAGCGTCCGGCCCACCGGAGAGCCCCCCTCACCGTTTTGCGGGCAGGACATGCAGGTGAGCGAGCGGTCGCGGTCGTCGTAGCGGTAGTACTGCAGGGCGCCGCCGTTTTGCTGCCCGCCGATCGCGTTGAGGCGGGGGTCTGCCGAAGCGAAGACCAGGGCCGAGCCATCCGGGCTAAGGGCGTTGCCCAGGGTGGGATTCTCGCCGATATCGGTTCCACCCCCGATCGAGCCCACGTAGGCGAGCTCGCCGCCGGCGACCTTGACGCGGTAAAGGCCCGCGGGACCAGCGCCCGGCAGCAGCCGGGCGCTGGTCCTGAAGTAGACCCGCGAACCGTCGGCGGACACCGCGACCGCACCCACATCGGCATTGAGGCCGGCGGGGGCGAGGCAGGTGACGCACTCAAGGCTTTCGTCTTCGAGGTCATAGCGATAGACGTCGTTGCCGCCGCCGTCGCCCGCCGCGAGGCTCTGGAGCGTGGTCAGGAAGACCCCGTTCGGGGTCCACTTGACGAAGCCGCTGGCACTGGCGATCAGCTTCGTCTCTTCGGCCTCGAGGTCGCGCACGTAGAGGCTCTCGCAACTGTTGAAGAAAAGGCGCGAGCCATCGGGGGTGAGCGAGTGGGCGGCGCGGTTCCCCAGCAGGCTTTGCGAAGCGACCTGCACGTCGCAGGGCGCCACCGAGCCGTCGGGCAAGAGCCCGATCAGGTGGGGGTCGCCGTCGGTGACGTCGTAGAGCTTTGCGGTCGAGCTCGGGTCCGGATGGGCGGGATCGAGCGAGGGGCCGAGGACGACGAGGGCGACGCGAGAGGTGTCTTCGGAGACCAGGTAGGGTCCGGCGTGCCCGTCGACCGGGAAGTTCAGCACCGGTTCGGCCGGGTGGCCGGGCCGCAGGCGCCAGGGCGCCCAGTTCCCATTGCTGGCGCTGTCGACGTTGGCGAGAATCTGTGCCGAGAGGTCGCTGGCGCCCGCGGGCTCAAGCCAAACCGGGCCCAAGAGCCGGTCGCGGGGCGGTCCGATCTCTTCGGAGTGCCAGCCGTTCGCGCCGCGCTGGGCGAAGGCGAGGCTGAGGGTCGAGCCCACCGAGGAGATCGGCGTCCCGCCGGCCACCCCGTAGAAGGCGCGGTTGCCGTCATCGGAGACCGCGTAGGAGCTCGTCACCGGATTGCCTCCCGTGTCGGGCAGGCTCACCTGCTCATAGGCGCGGTCGGACCCCGGGGGCCCCGGCAGGTGACCGTGGCTCAACGGCTCATCGGAGGCGCGGGTGCTCACGGTCATGCCGGCACCGGCGCCGGTGCCGAGCGGGTTGCCGTTGTCGGCGATCAGGCGGTAGTGATAAGTGGCGTTGGGTTCAAGACCTTCGACCCGCTGGGAGACGAGCCCGATTTCCTCGCCCGAGCCGGCGTCCACCGGTTCGGTCGACGTGCAGGGGTTTGAGTCGCAGGGGCCTTCGGTGCCGTACTCGAAGTGGTAGGTCGTCGCTTTGCCATTGGGGTCTACCCGGCCGTTGAGCTGTGCGGTGGTGGCGGTGCGGATTGGGGAGCCGGTGGTCTCGACCAGCGGCCGCCCGGCGCTGGAGAAGCCGGCATCGGCGGTTACGTCCGTGCCGCTGGCGTTGGTGGCGCTGAGGCGGAAGCGGTACCTGGTGGTCTCCGTGAGGCCGTTGGCGGTGGCGCTTACCGGGTGCTCTTCGAGGTCGAGCGGAATCGAGCCGGCGGCGGGGCTGCAGGGCACGCTGCCGCCGGAGGAGAGGTCGGAAAAGCCACTGAGGCGAAAGGCGGCTTCAGCGACGTACTCGAAGTGGCAGTCGCTGAGCGCCACGGTCTGGGTGTTGATAAGCCCGTTGAGAACGGTAGTAGTGTTGGTCTGACCGGTGGCCGCGCGAGTCGTGACCTCGGGCAGGAGCACGCCCGGGCCGAAGGCGCGGATCTTGCCGGCGCTCGTGTCGGCAAGGTAGACGTCGTGGTTGGTGGCATCCACGGCAATGCCGTTGAACCTGCCGGTGCCGATGGCGAACTCGTCGATCAGGTTGCCGGCCGCGTCGTATTCGTCGATCCAGCTGGCGATGTTGCAACTGCCTCCGTAGTTGCAACTTTCCTCGGCGACGAAGAGGTGGTGGTTTGACGGATCGACTGCTAGCCAAGCATGGTTGCCGGAACTGCCGCCTTGGTTGTCCGACGCGGCAATCCGGGCAGCCGATGCATAGCCGCTGGCGGCGGTGTATTTCCAGATCCCGCTGTTGAGGCCTTCGGCGCCACTGACGTTGACGTAGAGGTCATCGTTGGTGTCGAAAGCGAGCTGGCAGGGCTCGCCCTGGGCCGAGGTGTCGATCGCGCCGGGCAGCGAGACGCCGCTGGGGCTGTACTTGAGGATTCGCTTGCTCGAGCGGTTGGCCACCCAGACGTTGCCGGCCGAGTCCACGGCGGCGCCGCAGAGGTCTTTCGGCGAGCCATCGGGGGGGCCGGGGTCGGTGGCCGGGTCGATTGGGAAGACGCCGCCCAGCGGCGAGCCCGCAGAGTCCCAGCCATAGAGCAGGTCGGTGGCGCCGGAAGCAAGGTAGAGGTTGCCCGCCGAGCCAAGCGCGGTGTTGTCGACCGCGATGCCGGGGCTGGTGGAGGATTCCGGGCTGCCGGTAGCCGCGGTCGCCAGCGGGGAAAAGCCGGTGGCGAGTGGGAAAGAAGGCGGAGCGGCGGCGTCGAAGCCATAGATGCCCGGAGCTCTCGCATCGGCCGCGTAGAGGCGCCGGGCGGCCTGGTCGAACGCGAGCCCGGCGAGCCTGCGGACGGCGAAGGTCGAGCTCGCGGTTCCGTCGGGGCCGAAGCTGGCGATTTCGGGGTGAGTGAAGGTCGGGGTCTTGGCCAAAGCGCCGAAGACGTCGACCTCGTGGCTCCCTTTCTGGCGGTCGGCGACGTAGACCGCCGAGGCGGGGCCCGAGGCGGAGCTCTTCAGCGCGATCGCCGCTGAGATGTTGCCGAAATTGGCGGCGGCGCCGAAGCTATAGATCGGGATGCCGGAGGAGTCAAAGACGGCGATCTTGTGACCCTCATCGACGTAGAGGTCGCCGGTCTTGGGATCGACCGCGATCGCGGTGGGACCGGCTTCGAGCGGGCCGGTGTCGATCGTCGTGGCTTGCGGCTGGTTGGAGAAGTCTGTGGTGAAAGAGGAGGCGGCGAAGCGGTCGACGGTGGGAGGGTCCGGTGTACCGATGTGGTCGATCGCGTAGACGCTGCCCGAACCCACGGCCACCGCGCAGGGATGATCGACGCTGATCCCGGTCAGGGCGTAGTCAAAGTCGTCGATCGAGCCCGACGGAGAGGAGGGGGTATAGCGCCAGATACGGCCGCCAAAGCTGCCAAACGGGTTCGTCTCGCCGATATAGAGCGAGCCACTCGACTGGTCGACGGCTACTCCGCAATCGGTTTCGCTGAGGACGCCTCCGGGCGTGCCCGCTCCGCTGATCGCGCCGAGGCTGGCGCCGCTGCTGGCGAATATCCGCACCTTTCCGGGTTGAGCGCGGCCTGCCCTTTCGGCGACATATATGGCGCCGTTCATTGGTCCCCCGGAGCTGTCCACGGCGACCGCCAGCGGTGCAAAAGGATAGAAGCCACTGAGGGTGTTGGTCCCGGCACTGGGACCGGCGGTGAAGTTGTCGGGGGCGCCCGCGGCCGTGAAGCGCGAAATCGTTTGTCCGAGGCCGGCCGTGATGTGCGACACGTAGACGTCGCCGGTCGCTTGGTCGACCGCGAGGGCGTCGGGTCCCGAAGGGGAAAAGGCGCCGAAGGAGCTCTGGTAGGGCCTGGTCGTGCGAGCCAGCGCGGCGCTTGGAAGCAGCGCCGCGACAAGCGCGAGGGCGATCAGGGCGAGGGCCGCAAAGCCGACAGAGTGGTTCGATTTGCTCGGGGCTGTCTTCGCGTCGGTTTTCATACGGTTTCTCTCCCTATGCCTCTCGGGGCGAACGGTGTGGTTGTGCAGCGGCGTCGATCTGTGGCCCGGAGGGCACCCGGTGGCTAGTCGCGCCACCGGGTGCCTCGAGCCGGAGCGAGGGGGGCCTACCCGGTCACCGCCCAGGAGCCGAAGCCATACGTGGGTTCGTTGATTTCGAAGCCGAGGACCGTGCCGGATCGAGCGGCGGCGTTGAGGTCTGGGCCGAATTGCCTGAAAGTCGGTTGAAGAGCGAGCGTTCCCTTGAAGGCAACGCCTTCATAGACACACATGTAGCCGCTCTCGGCCTTCGGTTCTGCAGCGGTTCCATTGGTCGGAGCCGCGCTGCAGTGCGCCGTCGCAGTGTCGCTGGCTGGAACGTAGACGACGTGGCTGGCTTCTGTGATCGGTGCGCCGAGGGGAACGTTGAAGGAGATGGGTACGGCCAGGATGTTGACCGGTGGCCCGCCTAGGCCTTCGAAGAGTGGAGTTCCAGCGGGCGTGGCAGAAACGCTCCAAGTACCGGTCTCGGTGGAGCCGACGGGCAGGGTGCCTCCGGCGGTCCACGGCGAGCCGTCGACGCCATCTGCCCCGTTACAGGCATAGTCCGCGGTGGCGCTGGCCGATTTGAATTCGACTCCGCCGGCTTCTTCGCATTGGGCTCCGGCCGGTTCGTCGGTGCCTTCGAAGGAGGCGCTGGTCACGCTTTTGCCGGCAGCGCCCGGAGCTCCCGGCGTGCCGTTGGCGCCCGGCGCGCCCGCGTCGCCCTTGGCTCCGGCCGGTCCAGCGGGACCTGCTGGGCCAGCTGGACCTGCGGGTCCGGTCGCGCCCTTGGGGCCCCTCGGACCCTTCTTGGCCTTGGCGCTCGCGGTGGCCTTGCCACCGCCCGAAGAATTAGAGGCGGCGTAGGCGCCGCCGAACATCGCGAAGACCAGGGCGATGACCGAGATGACTCCCGGGATGCCGAAGCGGTTGCGTAGCGTCGAGAACATCTTGGATCTCTCTCCTTGTCCCGTGAGCCCCTCTGCCCGCCGCTTC
>DATNGZ010000008.1:0-2461 GCA_035605695.1 Solirubrobacterales bacterium
GCCGAGCCGCTTGCGCTCACCGACCTCTATGAGCGCCTCGCCGAGATCGGCCTCGAATACGGCCCCGCCTTCCAGGGCCTAAGCGCGGCCTGGCAAGACGGCGAGGACCTCTACGCGGAGGTCTCGCTGCCCGCCGAGCACTCATCCGAGGCCGAGCGCTTCGCCCTGCACCCGGCGCTTTTCGATGCCGCCCATCACGCGATCGCGTTGATGGCGTCCGAGGCAGGGGAGGGCGGGGGCCCACCGCTTCCCTTCGCCTGGGGCGGGGTATCCCTCTTCGGCGGTGATGGAGCGAGCGAGCTGCGGGTCGCGCTCAGGCCAGGCGAGCAGGGGGTGTCGTTGAGCATTGCCGATCGCCGTGGCACGCCGATCGGCCGGGTCGGCTCGCTTGCGGTGCGCGAGGTTGACCCTTCCCAGCTCAGGCAGCTGGGAGCGGACCGGGGTCTGCTGGCAATCGAGTGGCAGGCGGTCTCGCCCGCCTCCGACGGCGAGAGGGCAGAGCTGCAGGCGCTCGACCCGGATCTCTCTCCTGGCGGGACGGGCCAGGCTCAGGCGGCTCTGCTGGCGGTGCGGCAATGGCTCAGCGAGGAGAGGCAGGGCCGGCTGGCGATTCTGACCCGCGACGCGATCGCGGCGCTGGAGGGAGAGTCCCCCGAACCCGCGGCGGCGGCCGCCTGGGGCCTAGTCCGCTCCGCCCAAGCCGAGCATCCGGGCCGTTTCTCCCTGATCGATACGGATGGCAGCGAGGGCTCCGCCGCGGCAATCGAGGCGTTGCTCTGCTGCGATGAAGAGCCCGAGCTCGCCCTGCGCGAGGGACGGGCGCTGGCGCCGAGGATCGTGCGCGGCCGATCCGATGCCGGCCCGGATGCCGCGGCGGTCTTCGACCCCGAGCGCACCGTGCTCGTCACCGGGGCAACCGGTGGCCTGGGCCCGCTCGTCTGCCGCCACTTGGCTGAGGCCCTCGGCGTCCGCCACTTGCTCCTCGTCAGTCGCCGGGGCGCTGAGGCGGATGGGGCAGAGGCCTTGCAAGCTGTGCTCGAGGGGCTCGGCGCTGGGGCGACGATCGTCGCTTGTGACGTCTCCGATCGCAACCAGCTTCAGGAGCTTCTGGGGTCGATCCCAGCCGATCGGCCGCTGGGAGCGGTGATTCACGCCGCGGGGGTGCTCGACGACGCGACGATCGAGGCGCTCGAGCCGGCCCAGGTCGAGCACACCTTCGCCGCTAAGGCGCACGGCGCCCGTCACCTGCACGAGCTCACCGCCGGGTTCGATCTCTCGGCTTTCGTCCTCTTCTCCTCGGTGGCCGGATCTCTGCCCAGTCCCGGTCAGGCCGGTTACGCCGCGGCCAACGCCTTCCTCGATGCCCTTGCCCAGCGCCGTCGGGTCGAGGGGCTGCCCGCGACCTCGATCGCCTGGGGGATGTGGGAGCGGCAGAGCGCGATGACCGCGGCCATGAGCGCAGCCGACATCGCCCGCGTGCGCCGATCCGGGATTGTTGCTCTCAGCGACGAGCGCGGCCTCTCGCTCTTCGACCAGGCACTTGAATCGGGCCACACCGCGCCGCTGGCGCTCTCGCTGGACGCCGCGGCGCTGCGCGCGCGGGCCCAGGCAGGCGCGCTAGCGCCGATATTCAGCGGTCTGGTGCGCTCCCCCCGCCGCCGCGCCCTCAGCTCGGGACCGTCGCTCGCGAGCAGGCTCGCCGCGGTTGCCGAGGCTGAGCGCAGGCCGCTCGTCGTCGATCTGGTCAGGGACGAGGTCGCCCTGGTGCTCGGCCATAGTCGCAGTGCCGAGGTCGAGCCGGACAAGGCCTTCAAGGAGATGGGCTTTGACTCGCTCGCCGCGGTCGAGCTGCGCAACCGGCTCAACGCGGTCACCGGCCTCCGCCTGGCGCCGACGATGATCTTCGACTTTCCCACCCCGGCGACCCTGGCGGATTATTTGCTGGAGAAGGCAGCCGGCGATGCCGCGGCAGAGGGCCTCGACCTCGAGCAGCTGACCAGGGCGCTGACTGCGATACCGGCCGACGACCCGAACCGGCTCAAAGTTGCGGGCCGGCTCCGCGCCCTCGCGGCCGATCTCGAGGCCGACCTCGGGGCCGACTCCGCCGGCCTCGATCCGGACCGGCTGATGTCCGCCTCCGACGATGAGCTGCTGGACTTCATCGACGCCCAGGTGGAAGCGGACGGCTCGCGCGGCGAGCCCGAGGTCGAGCCGGCGGGGGGTGATCGGAATGGCCGATGAGGCCCAGCTACGCAGCTATCTGAAGCGGGTCACGATCGAGCTGGCAGAGGAGCGAAAGCGCCAGCATGCCCACCTTCACGAGCCGATCGCGATCGTAGGCATGGCCTGCCGCTATCCGGGCGGCGCCGACTCACCCGAGGGCCTTTGGCAGCTACTGGCCGAGGGTCGCGAGGGCATCGGCGAGTTCCCCGCCGACCGCGGCTGGGACCTCGAGCGCCTC
>DATNGZ010000009.1:0-57967 GCA_035605695.1 Solirubrobacterales bacterium
GACCGCCTGCACGAATCCCTTGGCGATGTCTCACCTGCTGAGTTCGAGTCTCTCTACGCTGCGGCGGGGGATCAACGGATCTCCCTCAAAATGAAGATTGGATCCAACTAAAACGGTCTCCGTCAAACCCGGTCCGGCTCAAAGCGCACGCCGAACGTCCTTCCTCCGCCGTTGCGCTTCCGCACGACTACCTGCCCTGTCGCTTTCGGTGCCACCGCTCACCTAAGTCGCTGGTGGCGAGCCGTTCTCCCCCCGCCCTCGAATCGGAAGCAACTGCGCCCTTCCCTTCGACCCCTGAGGCTGACTCGCCCGCTTACCTGAGCGGGCGGGCGGGTCAGCCTCCGGTCCCTCGCCAGCCCTCCGCAGCACCCGCGCCGCCACTTCCGGATCGAAGCGAAGCCGTGGCTTCGATCCGCTGCCGAGCTTGACCGCACCCAGCTCGATCGCGTGGGAGTACACCCAAGAGCGCTCGATCCCGAGCCGCCGCGCCAGCTCGGCTGCGTCGACCAGTTCCCGCCGTTGGAGCCCTCGCTGTTCGAGCAGCTCGACCACTCGCCGGGCGATTGCGTCGGTGGCCTGCGGATCGAGCTTGATGCGCGCGGACGGCATCTCGATAGCACTGTCCAAGGAGCCGATCCGCTGCATCGCTCGAACCCCCGAAAAGGGGGGTTCCCAGTGTGTCGGGTTGTAGGGGTTGGGGTTGCAGGGAGGCTCTGGGGACTGTCTGAGGGCCAGGGTCTGAAGGCGTTTTGTTGGCTGGGGGATTTGACTTTGAGCTGCTTGGCTGGTTGCTGGTTGTGGCCGGGCTTGGTGGCGGAGTGAATTTGCCTTTTGGTTTGGCCTCGGTTCGGCCATCGCCCTCAACCCCGCGCCGTGAACTGGCCAAGTCGCGTCCCACCGGGGTCCCAACCCATCCCGTCGAGCAGTTCGCCCGGGGGACTGCCGAGCGACCCAGCGAGCTTGACGAGCGTGTCCACCCGGGCCACCCGTTCGCCACGCTCCAGCTGGCCGACCGCCGTGCGATGAAGCGAGGCGCGCACCGCCAGCTCTTCCTGGGAGAGGTCGGCACGCTTGCGGCAGCGGGCGAGGTTCTTTCCGAACTGGAGCTTGAGATCCTGGGGAGCGGGCGGCACATTCAAGACACGCCTCCAAGCAGCTCCTCGAAGCGAATTGCGGCGTGCGTTGGCAGCACCAAGCCATCCGCACAGTAGAGGAGTCCGATACCGGTCAGGTCGCGCACCGCGCGCTCGATCCGGTCGCCTTCGGCAGCATCCTCCGACCCCGCCGTGATCTCACGAGCGAGATCGGGCAATTTGAGATGCGTCGGGTGCAGCAGTAGAACGTGGGTCAAGACCACGCTCTGATCGCGAATGTCTTCAGCGAACGTAGGAGAGCAGCCGCCCGAATCCGGGCGGCCCTGAATAGGCTGATCCTGCATGGGAGCTGATACCTCCTGTGCCGGCCCCGGGGGCGTTCACGCGCCGCCCGGGGCATTTGCGTTGTCTGTCTTGCTCGAAGCCTCTAAAGCCGTTCAGCCTGGGCGACAAGCTCTGACAGCGGCAATTCCAATGCCGCCGCCAGCTTGACGAGATTCCGATAGCTCGGATTCCGCAACCCGCGCTCAATCTCGCTGACGTAGGTGCGGTGCATCCCGGCACGATCGGCCAGCCCCTCCTGGGAGAGGCCATCGATTTCTGCCCGTCGTGCCCGTATCGCTTCGCCAAGAGCCTGTAGAGCCTTCTCCGACACGCGCCGAGCGTGCCAGCTAGACAACTATAAGTCTACAGGAAATAAGTGTTATATACTCATCCCTTCCAAGCCGCATCCTGCGAGGCCGAGGCGTCATCGCGTATTCCGATAGAACTCGCGTCGTACCGCACAGGCGAGGCTTGGGTGGCCCAGGCGGCCTGAGCCCAGCGTGCGTCCGACGCCCGAGGAAATTTCCAATGGTTCTCTTGATCTCTTACGACCTGAATAACCATGAGCGTCCGTCGTCCTACCACGCCGTTGCCAAAGCAATCGAAGATGGCGCAACCAGCTTTCTGCGCCCCTTGTACTCCCAGTGGCTTATCGAGACGACATACAGCCCGACTGCGTGGCGTGAACACTTGCTGTCGGTGCTTGACGCCGACGATCGACTCTTTATTTGCCCGGTTGTGAAGGGACGAGACGGTTGGCTAGAGCAAGAGGTCTGGGAATGGCTTCGAGAGCGCGGTGTCACCGACTGAGCGTGAGGCGATAAGCCGTGACTGACTACGAGCCGACTTCTGAGCAGCGAGCAATCCTTGGGCACGATCCCGCCCGCAGCGGCCGGATACTTGCTGGACCGGGCACTGGAAAGAGTGCATCGGTTGTTGCCTTGATCTCAGACCTGATCTCAAAAGATGAAGCTCCGCGCATTCGCTTGCTGACCTTTACTCGTGCGGCCACAGCGGAGCTGGCGCTCAAGGTGTCCGAGCATCCAGAGAGCACGGTCGAGCGTCCCAGCACGATTCATTCGTTTGCCGTTGCTGCGCTGCTTAGAAATCCAGGTTCAGCAGACTTTCCCCGACCACTGCGTATTGCGGATGATTGGGAGTTGGCAAACCTAATACGCCCGGATTTGGCCGCGATGACAGGAGTGACTGCGACGTTCGTAAAGAAGCGCCTACTCCCAGAGATGGCTGCGAACTGGGAGTCGCTGGAGGAGCACCCAAACCCAGACATCGACGACCAAATACGCAATCGATTTCTCGGAGTATGGGATCAGCATAGGCGAGTGTACGGCTACACCCTTCTAGCAGAGCTCCCCGACCTACTGCGCCGGGCGCTTGAGGCGCATGCAGATTTGGAGGGTCTTGAGTATGACCTCCTGGTCGTAGACGAGTACCAAGACCTAAACGCCTGCGATCTGCGAGTTCTGCGGCTTCTTGCTGACCGGGGAACTTCCATCCTGGGAGTGGGCGACGACGAGCAATCAATCTATTCGTTTAGAAAGGCGGCCCCCGATGGTATTCGCCGGTTTCCCGCAGACTATGAGAATGCCGAAGACTACGCGCTAACCATCAGTCATCGCTGTGGATCGGACATAATCGCATGGGCGCGCCACGTTATTGAGGGTGAGCCTGAGCGTGATCCTGAGCGCCCGCGTCTTGAACCGGCCTCAACTGCCCCGGCTGGAGAGTGTGCCCTACTAAGCTTCCGCTCGGCCCAAAGTGAGGCAAGGGGCGTTGCGAGTCTGGTCGAACATCTTATTGAGGATGAGGGCCTAGATCCTTCGGAGATCATCGTCCTGTTTCGCGGTGACTACAACAATACGTTCAGCAGTCCGATTAAGGAGCACCTTGAGGAAGGAGGCACTCCGGTATTCGACCCGTCCTGGGTGGATGACGTAATGAATGACCACGAGAATCGCGTGGTCGTGTTGCTGCTCAGACTGCTGGCAAGTCGGGATGACTCGCTGGCTTGGGCGGGTCTCATGAGCCTGACCCGCGGAATTGGTAGGGCCTTTATGGAAGCGATATATAGGCGAGCAATTGACGAGCAGAAAACATTCGCCGAGGCCCTACTTACTGCCTACGAACGCGATTTCGCGGAGGCTCCCACAGCCTCCCGTGAGGTTGCTCGCACGCGAGTTGAGGAATGTCTCGCCTGGATTGACCGACAGGACTTGCCGGAGGAGCTTGAGGATGGTTGCTGGGGTGCATGGATTGTGGAGGCGTTTAATGACGATCCGCCTGCCGCGATTTCGCAGGAGCTTGGTGATCTACTGTTGGATGTCGACGAGCTCATGGAAGAAGGACTTCCCCTCGGGCGATATATGGGCCTCGTTCAACCCCTTGCAAAGGACCGGGCGCAGGCGCAGTCGGATGGCGTCCGCTTCATGAGCATGAGCATGTCTAAGGGCCTCACTGTGACCGCGTCCATCGTCGTTGGAGCTGAGGACGGTGTAATCCCACGGTCAAATGGGGACCTTTCAGAGGAACGCAGGCTGATGTACGTGGCCATGACCCGCGCGCGGGGCTATCAATTTGTGACTTGGGCGAACCGGCGGATCGGGCCAACTGCGAGAGCTGGTACGACCCAGGTACAGGGCAGGAGATATGAGAGCCGCTATCTAAGGAATGGCCCGGTCAGAACCCAAGACGGCGAGAGTTTCATTGGTCAGCGATGGGCGGGCTAACTACAAAGCCGTTGGTGGGCGATCTCGTAGACGGTGGGCGCATGGGAGTCTCGTGGTTGGTGGCGGACGCCGAAAGCGGCGAAGACTAGGACCGCTTTACCTCCACGCAGCTCGATACGGAAGACCATGCCGAACTTGCCGTTGGAGCCGTCGGGGGGAGGCAGGTAGACCTTCATGCAATGGACGAGCGCGGTTCCTTCCGGCCCCTCCTCGTCGCAGGCGAGTAGATCCGCAAGAGGCGCTCCCTCCTGCTCGTACTCCCTCCTTGCAGCGAGCGCGACATCGCGGCCTGTATCGCTGGTTCGGTTTAGATCCTCAGCGAAAGCTGCATTGTCGAAAAGCGCAGGGGCGTGGCCCGCCTGCTTGTCGCTCATCGGCTACCCCTCGCCGTCGGGGGACTGCACCGGGCCGTACTCGGCTTCAAAATCAGCCAGGGTTCCCGGCTCGGTGCCAAGGCGCTTGCGGATTGCCTCAAACGAGGTATCGGGCACGAGGGTGAGGGACCCGTCCGGGCGCTCCTCGGTGACGACGTACTCGCCAGCTCGGTCGCCGCTGAGCTTGACATGGGCGTGCAACTCCATGCCAACAATGTTGGCAGACAGCGAGCCGGTAGTCGAGCGGCTGATGCTGATGGGGCGGTCATTTTCATCTCTCCCTATATCTATGCACATCTGACCTACCCCTCCGCCGGGCTAGGAATTGGGCGACCGATCCATTGGACAGAACTGCCCAAATCGGAGCAAATCGGCCGCAAGCTGCGGCTATCGCGCGAATCCAACCGCGCACCGACGGATCTGCTTCATTCCCCATTAAATAGGGGAATCTGCCCCTTTTTGGACTCTGCCAGGTCGCTCCTGTCACGCCGGAGTCGCGGGTTCGAGTCCCGTCGCTCCCGTTCCTTGACGCGCCTGCATTTGGACGGCTTTGCAGTTCTCCACCAACTCAAATTTGAGCCTGAACCTGAAAGTTTCGGCCGTTCTAGATTGAACCCCAATAGGCCTATTGCCGTCCATTGGCGTGGCGCGGCTGGGGGAAGAGCAACAGAAAGGACCGACGAAATGTCGAAGATCCCGCCGTTCCGCACGAGCTCCCTGGAGTATCCGCCGGAGCATCGAAACGTCTACCACAACGATTCCGATTGCCCGGACGGCAAGCTGATCAAACCTTGGCACCGCGATTCCGGCGACGGCGGGCGGCCGTTGTGCAAGGAGTGCGCGAAGCTCTAAGCGCGGAAGGTCAACTCCCAATGGGGGCCTTCTGGCTCCCCACCCACAATCTGCCAATGGCGCACGCTGGAGGCGATCCGCCACGTCGAGGATGCAGTCACCGGTGCTGAGTGGGCCGAAGGAATCGTGCTCCGCTATGGCGGCTTCTACGGTCCCGGCACCTCGCTCGCGCCCGGCGGCGAAAACGCCGAGATGATCCGCCGCGGCAAGTTCCCGGTGGTCGGCGATGGCGCCGGCGTCTGGTCCTTTATCCACATCGCCGATGCCGCCGAGGCGACCGTCGCCGCGCTCGAGCGGGGACGGCCCGGCATCTACAACGTCGTCGACGACGAGCCGGCACCGGTCCGCGAGTGGCTGCCAGCCGTGGCCAGTGCCCTCGGCGCCAAGCCACCCCGCCACGTGCCGCGCTGGGCGGGCCGGCTGCTGGCCGGCGAGGCGGCGGCGGTGATGATGACCGAGGTCAGGGGCGCGTCAAACCAGAAGGCCAAGCGGGAGCTGGACTGGCAGCCGCACCATCCGAGCTGGCGCCAGGGCATCGCGGAGGTAGCAGCCTGAGCGGAACTCGTGCCCTTTGCCCGCACTTCACTGCAACCGGGAGGGCTGCCGGCCACCTCGGCGAAATGGACTCGGTGGAAACGCGTGCCTGTCGAGGAAGGATTCGCCGATGAAACAGCATCTGTTGAGCGAAGGCGACCGCGCCGCCCTGCAGGCCATGGTGCCCCTTGCCGGAGCGCTGGGAGTCGGCACGATTTTCGCGCTGTTTTTCGGTGGGCGGCGGAAATCGGGAACCGCCGTGTTCGAATTGTTCGCGATCGTCACGGTGCTGATGTCGGCCGCATCGACCGCGTATTTCAGCATCGCGTTTCTGCATCAGAACGAAGCCATATCCGGCAAGGATCTGACCCAGACGGCGACGCCGCTGTTGGTCGCCGCCTTTCTGCTCGTGTTCGTGAGCGTCCTCGCCCGGCTGCCTGGATCGCTGCTGCGGGTCGTCACCTTGCTTCCTCTTGCCCTCCTCGGCGTCGTCATCGCGGCCGTTCTGGCGAGCTCGACCTGGTCCGCCAGTCCTGGGAACGCCGTCCTCGTGGCCCTGGTCATGCTCGCCGTCGGTGGCCTGCTCGGGGTCGGTGCCTGGCTGATCGACCGCCTGGACCTCAACTGGGACCGCCGGGAGGAACACCGGCGTTTGACCGGGCTCTACTCAGCGGGCTATCTGCCCACCGAGAAGACGCTTCGCTTCGCCCTGCCGCGGCACCACTCGGCCTCGCGCGATCAGGATCTGGCGTGCTGGGTGAAGAAGGGGAAGTCCTACCTCGACCTGCCCAGTTGGCTGCGCCTGCGCAGCGACGCTGGAGCCCGCTGGCGGGCGTTCGCAACGGGTAAGGCGCAACCACCGATCGGCTCGGCGATCCTCGTTCACGTCAAAGTCGGCTTCCGCATTCCCGCCCTTCGCGACCGGACCTTCGTGCGGGTCTCGATCCTCGAGCCCGCGCGTGGTGGCGAAGCCCGCGTCACGGAGATGCGGGCAAACGAGGACGGCCTCTTCGATGTCACCGACCTCGGGATAGTCTGACGTCCGCTGCCAAGCCGCTCAGTCCCGCGGCGCGTAGCGGTGGTGGAGCATCAGGGCGTTGCCGTCGGGGTCGGTGAAGTGGGCCATGTGGCAGACGCCGCTGTCCATCGTCTCGGCGAGGAACTCGATGCCCTTTGACTCGAGCTCGGCGCGGGCCGCTTCGACGTCTTCGACGTGGAAGGCGATCGGGTGGCCGCTGGCCTGAAACTCGCGGCCGATCGCGGCTGAATCCAACACCTGCAGCGTCAGGTTGCCGGTCTCGAACTCGCCGCCGGGAATTTTCCCGTAATCGGCCGAGTGCTCGAGGCCGAGGATGCCGCTGTAGAACTCGACCGCGGCCGGGTAGTCCTTGACGAAGACGGTGGCGAAATCGACTCCGGTGATGGTTATTGCTGGCGACATTGCTTCCTCCTAGCTGGTATCCAGGTCTGGTGATCTTGGGAGACGATACGAAGGTCGTGCTGCTGGCCTCGGCGCTGATGTTCCTCTGGGCGCTGCTGCTGGGGGTGATGAAGTTCCGGCAGATGGATGCCTCCGAGGAGGGTCTGGCGCATCCGTACACGGACATCGCCCATCGGGCGGCGTTGATGTACAGCTTTGCCCTGTTGCTCGTTGCCACCTTCGTCGAGCTGAGCGGCTGGGGCGCGCTGGTCAACCTGCTCGCCGCGGGCGCGCTTGCGTTCTACTTCTACGCGGCCGTCGCTGGCTACATGGCGCACGGCTTGAAGCGCGATACCGACAACCAGTTTCGCCGGCCGGGTCGCGGCCTCGAGGCCTTCATGGCCAGCCTTATCGTTGCGGAGATCGGCGGCTGGCTGGTCTTGATCGCCGGCTTTCTCGACGCCCAGATCTTCTAGCGTACGACGCAGCTCGTGCTCTCCGCATAAGCAGTTAGGCCCCGGCGCCGCGGGCGATATATATCGCCTTGGTGTGAGTCGATACGTCGAGCGGCTGTTTCAAAATCCCGTCGATGTACATTCCGTAGACGTCGACGCACTCGAGCCCGGCCCCCTCCAATGCCGCCAGCACCTCCGCTTCGGGAAAGTGGCGCTGGCGGTGGGTCAGGACCGGCGCCTCGCTGGACTCAGCGTCGCCATCGCCCGACAATACTTCGAGCCGCGATTCGCAGATCGATCCCGGCGCCACGTCCTCTGCCGCCAGCCCGTTCCAGACCAGCCGCCGGCCGCCGCGCTCGACCACCTCGGTTTCGGCGAAGAAGGTGCGGTAGGCGAGTAGCTCGTTGACGTCGAAGAGGAGCAGCCCGGTCGGCGCCAGGTTGGCCCGCATCGCGGCCAGCGCCCGTTCTAGTTCCGCCGGGCTGAGCAGGTAATTGATCGCGTCGTCGAGCGCCCAGATCAAGTCGAACTCGCCGAAGCGGGGCAGCGCGAGCATGTTGGCGAGCTCGAGACGAACCGCCTCGGTCTTCTCGCGGGCGAGGTCGAGCATCGCCGCGGAGATGTCGCACCCGGTCACCTCCCAGCCGCGCGGCAGCATCGGCATGAAGCTCTTGCCCGTCCCGCAGCCGACGTCGAGCAGGCGCTTGCCCTGCAGGCCGTGCTGCGCCAGTACTTTCAGCAGGTCGGCGAGCCAGCCCTCGTAGTCATGGTGAGCGGTGAAGTCGTCGTAGACCGGCGCCATCGCCTCATAGGTGCGCTCGGCCCAATCTCCACCCGTGTCTGTCGATGCTGTGACCGCCACAAAAAGGAGACCTGAAGTCCGATCAAGAAAGTTTCAGCACTAAAATTCACCTTTTTGGTTTTAGAAGTAGTACGGTCGAGCAATCAACGTTTCCTTCATTGAAAAATCGAGTTCTGACGACGGCTGGGAGTGGGAGGAGGCGCACCGCTTCTGCGTGCGCATGGCCTACCACTACACCAGCAACCCGAGCGAGGCCGAGGACATTGCCCAGGACGCCCTGCTGCGCGCCTGGCGCCGCCGCTCGACCCTGCGCGACGGCGCCCGGCGCAAGGAGTGGCTGGGGACGATCGTCCGCAACGAGGCCTTCCGCCAGCACTCCCGAGTGCGTCCTGATCCGGTCGAAAGCGTCGAGACCTGGGAGGGGGCCGAGGACGAGCAGATCCTCTCCACGGTCGAGCGCGCCGACCTCCACGCCGCGCTCAAGCGCCTCGACGAGCGCGATCGTCAGCTAATCCAGCTCCGCTACAGCGAGGACCTGACCCAGGAGGCGATCGCGCGCCGGCTCGGCCTTCCCGACGGTACGGTCAAGGTGCGCCTGCACCGGCTGCGGCACAAACTACGGCGCGAGATGGGCGCGGCGAAAGCGATGCCGCCGGCGCCTCAGCGAGTCGCAGCGACGCGGCGCATCTCCTCGGCCGCCGCCCGCGGCCCGATGTAGGGCACCAGCATCGCGAAGAGCAGGTCGGGCAGCATCGCCTGCAGTTGCGCGGCACGCCCCGCCAGCAGCTCATCGAAGATCAGGCCGGAGACGGCGCCGGCCGACATCAGCGAGATGTTCTCCGGCAGCTCGCGACCGCCGGCAAGCTCGCGGCCGTCCTCGAGGTATGCGGTGAACCTGGAGACCGCGTTCCAGTGCCGCTGGCGCGCATCGGCCCCGGCGGCGGCGACCTCGACCACGGCCGTACGCGCCAACTGGGGGTCGAGGGCGAAGAGTTTGACGATCGTCGAGAGGCCGGTCTCGACCCGTTCCAGCCAGGACTGGTCGCCATCGCAGTTGGCGATGACCTCGGCGAAGACCTGCTCGACCAGCATGTCGTAGGCAGCCAGAAAGCAGTCGTGCTTGTCCTCGAAGTACTTGTAGAAGGTCGTGCGCGACGTGGGCGTCTCCTCGATCACGTCGGCGACCGAGGTCTCCTTGTATCCCTTGCTGCCGACCACGCGGATCATTGCCGCAAGGATGAGGTCACGCCGCGATTCAGATGCCATCGGCCAATCCCAGGTTGGTGGAGAACTCCGGAGTACCTTCATCATAGCGGCATGGTGTACGTAAGCGTTTACCTACTCGTTTCCGCCCACCTCCCTGGCTGCCGCCGCTGGGCCGATATAGGGCACAAGCGTGGCAAATAGCAGGTCCGAAAGCAAACTCGGCAGATACTCCGCGCGTCCCTCAGCTAGTTCGTCGGCGATTAGTCCGGCGACCGCGCCGATCGCCATTCGCGAGGTGTTCGCCGGCAGGCTGCGGCCTCCAGGGGCGAAATCCCGCCCCTCCTCGAAGAGCGGCGTCAGCCGCTGCAGCGCGGCCCGGTAGCGGCGCTGGGCCGCGGGACCGGCGGCGCCGACGTCGACCAGCGCCAGGCGGGCGACCGCCGGCTCCTCGGCGAGCGCCTCGAGCAGCGCGGCCAGCCCAGCGCGGGCGCGCTGTGGCCAGCGCTCCTCGGCCTCATACGCCGTCGCGATCCGCCGCACCAGCGCCTCGGCGACGCTGTCGTAGGCGGCCAGGAAGCAGGCTTCCTTGTCTTCGAACATCGCGTAGAAGGTGGTGCGGGAGATGCCCGCCTCGCGGGTCAGGTCGGCGACGGTGGTCGCGCCGTAGCCCTTCTCGGCGACGACTCGCACGGCGGCCTCGAGCAGGCGCTCGCGTTGGGAGCGGGCAATGACCTCGGGCGGCAGCCGGTGGCGGCCCCGGGGCGGGCGCCAGCGCTCGCGTTTCTCACCCCCCGCCTGTGCCACCGCTCACTCAGCCGTCCGCTGGGGCGATTTCCCGCTCAGCTTGGCGCGACTGTCTCAACGCCTCCTCTTGGCCGAGGTAGGGCACCATCGTGATGTAGACGATGTCGGGCAGCAGCTCGCCCAGGCGCGCCGTATTGCCGGCGAGGATCTGGCCGACGATCAGCGACTCGGCGGCGGAGAGGGCGGCGCGCCCGGCGCTGGAGGGAATCGCCTGTTCCTCAACCGGATCGTCGCGGCCACGTTCGAGCAGCGACTGCAGCACCCGCTTGCCGGAGGCGTAGAGCTCGAAGGCGCGCTCGCCCGAGGACGGCGCCTCGACCAGGGCCATGCGGGCGAAGCCGGGCCGGGTGGCGAGCAGGTCGAGGAAGGTGGCGGCGGCGTCGCGGACCATCGTCGCCCAGGGCTTGTCGGGTGAGTAGACGGCGACGATCCGCCCCATCGCTTCGGCCAACGCCAGCTCCATCGCGGCGTGAAAGCAGTCCTCCTTGTCCTTGAACAGCTCGTAGAAGGTGGCGCGGGAAACGCCCGCGGGCTCGCAGACGTCGGCGATAGTGGTCGCGCCGTAGCCCTTCTTGGCGCAGCTCTGCGCCATCGAGTTGAGGATCCGTTCGCGCTGTGAGTGGATGACCAGCGGCTCGGGCAAGTCCTCGCGGCTGGCGGGCAGTCGCTCTTGCTCGATCAGCGCGCCAAGATCTTTGGCGGGAGCGGCGGAAACCTTGCTGTGATGGGAAGAACTCGGAGGCACTGCGGGCGCTCCTCGGCAGACAACCGTGTTTAGGTAAACGCGATTGTACACCCTTAAGGTGCTCTGTGGACGATCCCGTACCGGAATTAACAATCGCCTGATTGGCTAGGAACGCCGGTGGAATGCGCGAGATCTGCAGCGGCACGGCGACTGTACAAAGGGGCGATCGCACCGGTCCGAATCTCAGACCGCTGTACAACCGCCCGGGACACCCATGGCGCGACCATTTGTCGATGGAGACGATGCCGCGTCAAATCGTCGCCTTCGGCGGCGGCGGCTTCTCGATGGAGTCGGGAAATCCCCTGCTCGATGACTACGTGTTGGGGCTCTGCAGGCGCGAGCGCCCCCGCGTCTGTTTCCTGCCCTCGGCCAGCGGCGACGCCGATCACTACGTCGTTCGCTTCTACCGCGCCTTCCCCGCCGATCGCTGCGAGGCTAGCCACATCTCGCTCTTCCGCCGCGAGCAGGGCCCGACCGAACTGCGCGACCACCTGCTCACCCAGGACCTGATCTACGTCGGCGGCGGCAGTGTCGTCAGCCTGCTCGGGGTCTGGCGGGCGCACCGGATCGACGTGATCCTGCGCGAAGCCTGGGAAGCGGGAGTCGTCCTCTGCGGCCTCTCCGCCGGCTCGCTGTGCTGGTTCGAGGAAGCGGTCAGCGGCTTCCACGGAGCGCCGCAGCGGGTCGAGGGCCTGGGGTTCCTGCCGTTCAGCAACTGCGTCCACTACGAGCCAACCTCCGAGCGCCGCCTCTCCTACCACCAGATGCTGCGCGAGGGAATGCGTCCGGGCTACGCCGCCGAGGACAGCGCCGGCCTGCACTTCATCGGCTGCGAGCTGAACCGCGTCGTCGCCTCGCGGCCGGCCGCGCGCGGCTATCGGCTCGACGCGGCCGGTGAGCGCGTGGTCGAGATGCGCTTGGCGACCGCGTACTTGGGCGATGCCGCGCCGGTCACCCGCCTGCCCGGGGCCACCTCGGCGTCGCTCTCGACGGCGTCGGCGGCGTAGCGGCAGATGGTGTCGCGCATCCTCGCCCTCGGCGGCCACGACTTCACCTCGCGACCGCCCGATCGCGCGGTCAGCGAGTTGATGCTGCGGCTGGCGACCGAGCGGGCCGGCCGGCGGCCGCGGATCTGCATCCTGCCGACCGCCAGCGGTGACACCTCCGAGCAGATTGGCCGCTTCTACGCCGCCTTCGGCGAGCGCCCCTGCGACCCTTCGGACCTCTCGCTCTTCCGCCTCGGCCGCCGGCCGATGGCGCTGCGCGACCACCTGCTCGCCCAGGACCTGATCTACGTCGGCGGCGGCAGCCTGGTCAACCTGCTGGCGGTCTGGGAGGCGCACGAACTGGAGGCGATTCTCAGCCTTGCCTGGCGCCAGGGTGTCGTCCTCGCCGGCCAGAGCGCCGGCGCGATGTGCTGGTTCGAGGCCGGCATCACGAAGTCCTCCGGCCACCCCGCCGCCGAGGCCGGTCTCGGCCTGCTCGGTGGCAGCCTCTGCGTCCACTACAACAACGAGCCCGAGCGCCGCGCCGCCTACCTCGCTGCCGTCGGCAACGGCATGCCCGACGGCTACGGCCTGGACGATTACGCCGGCCTGATCTGGGAGGGCCCCGGGGCCCCCTCGGCGGTGACCGCGCGGAGGGGAGCCCGCGCCTACCGGGTAACCAGCAGCGAGACCGGCGTGGTCGAGTCGCCGCTGCCCGCCCGCTTCCTGCCCGCCCCTGCGCCGGCGGCTCTGCGCGAGGACATCGCTGAGTTCCGCCGGATTAAAAGCATGCGCAAGCGAGCCGGCTGGCTGGGATAGATTTCGAAAAGTAATCCGTACGAGCAGATCAAATCGCGCTCTGGTTCTGGCAATCTCAGCAACCGCCGTCCTGGCCGGCTGCGGGGGTGGAGAAGAAGCTGAACCGGTGACCCCGCCCGTCGCCAATCCGGCGCGGGCGGAAGGCCTGGCCAGCCGCTACGAGCCCAACCTGATGCTGGAAAAGCACGATGAGTTCTGGCCGGTCGCAGTTCGGACCGTCGATCTGCTGCGCCTGGGCCAGAAGCGCACCTGCTTCGCCACGGAAAAGGGCGCGTTGTGCAAACCGGCCCACATCCGCGATCTTCCCTGGGCCTCCGGCTCGGGACTCGCCTACCTCGACTATCCGGCTGATAACAGCGATCCCGAGCAGGAGCGCGACGGAGTGGCCGCGGCGCTGAAGAGCGGCGCCCCGGGCACCGCCGCGCGCATCTATTACTACGTGACCGGCCGCGATCCGGACCGGCCGGTGACCCTCCAGTACTGGTTCTTCTTTCCCTTCAACTACCTGGAAGCGCACTCACCCTTCGGCTTGGCGAGCGTCAACACGGACCTGCACGAGGGCGACATCGAGGGTATGTCGATCCTGCTCTCGGCCCATAAGCGCCAGCCCGTCTACGTCTGGATGCCCAGGCACCGCGACGAGGGTGAGCGATTCACCTGGAACGAGGGCGCCCTGCAGCGAAACGGTGATCACCCGGTTGGCTTCGCCGCGAAAGGCAGTCACGCCACCTATGAATCGTGCGGGCGCAAGTTCCGCAGCGCGAACGTGCACGGGGTGAACGTCGATATTCCCGATGACTACTTCTCCTGCAGGCCCAGCGCCGACTATGAACTCGGCTCGACGATCCCCGCCCTGGATCTTGCCCGCACCTGGTGGGCGTGCTGGCCCGGTCACCTCGGCTACGCCCCGCATCTCTCTTCGCCTTGGAGTGAATTTCACGCCGACGGCCCCACGTCGCCGCTGTACCAACAGAAGTTCGACCTGCGTAATCCGCAACCGTGCGCCGGTGTCGAGCCACCGGCGCCACCCGAGCTCGGCAAAGAACTTCTCACCGACCCCGAAACCGCCAGCGCGCTTGGCCAGGCCGGCGGCCGCTTGAACGAACTATTCCGTAACTGCGACGACTGGTGGCAGCGCCCGCCGGAAGGCAGTTACATGGTTGCCTGCGACCAGAAAACGCTGGACGCCTTCTTCGCATCGGGCCTCGAAGACGGCGGCGACCAGAACCTGCGGATCGGCGGTAGGCCGGCACGGCATGGCCCGATGGTGCCGGCGGTGCTTGCCGCGCCAACTCCGCCGGCTGGTGCACCTCAGGGGGTCGATCGGGCGACGATCCGCACCGACCGGACTGCGCACCCCGAGGTCTTCGTCGCAGTTCGCGCCGAGGACAAGCTGAGGGTCGCCAGGTTCCCCGAGCTCACCTTGAGTCCCGGTCAGGATCTGCGGCTGCGGCGCGACAGCAACTCCGTCTGGCGACTGATCGACGCCGCAGACGGAGGCAGGACCGTGGCCGAAGCCGGTGTCCACGAAACCGGAGCGTCGGCCTCGCCGCAGAAACCGGTGATCGTCAGTGCCGAGCGCAACGGCAACGTGATCGAGCTGCACTTCGGCGCCGGCACAAACCCGGAAACGAGCTTGATTGCCTACGCCGGTGCGGATCGCGAAGACCTGCTCGAAGGCGGGCGCTCGGTCGGGAAGCTCTCCGGTCAGCTCAGCGGCAACTACGAACTGACGATTGAAGATCCTGACCACGCGATCCAGCAAGTCCGCGTGGTCGCCTTCAACGAAGGCGCTTTGGCGGCGAGCGCACTCGTCGCCATCAGCGAAGGGGACTAGCCTGCGCCGCCGGCCATCGGCGGCGCGGTCGGATCGCTGCTCTCCTCGCCGAGGTTCTCGCGAGCGATGTAGTCCTCGGCCAGCAGCAGGTTCTCCTTCGAGCGCTCGACCACGTTCAGGAGGTCGCCCATCAGCGCGACCTCCTCGACCTGCTCCTTGACGAACCACTGGAGGAACTGCTCGGCCCGGTAGTCCTTGACCTCGCGCGCCAGTTCGAAGAGGGCAAAGATCTCATCGCTGACCCGTTTCTCCTGCTCGAGCGCCATCCGCACCGGGGCGCTGCCGTCGGAGTAGGTCGTCTCCTGGGCCTTGATGTCGGGGATGTGGACTCCCTCGCCGACGTCGAGCAGGTACTGGATCATCATCATCGCGTGCTCGCGCTCCTCCAGCGCCTGGCGGTAGAAGAAGGCGGCGAGGCGAGGCAGCGTTTCGGCGTCGTAGTAGACCGCGGCTCCAACGTATTGCTGCGAGGCGGCGAACTCGTTGGCGATCTGCTCGTTGAGCGCGTCGGCAAAACTCTTCTCGGCCATCTCTTCTCCTTCTCGACGGGGCTGGTTCTCGCAACGTAGCCGAAAAGAAAAGTTCGGTTGGCCGAAGTGGGGAAATGAGGGATTGGGTGTCCCTCGCCCGAACAAGTCATCGCGCTATTTAGCGCGATGACTTTGAGTATCCGCCCGTTCGAGGGACACCCAATCCCTCATGCGTCGTCCCAGCGGAAGCCCGTTCTGCTCAATTTGGGATCCAGCGGGCTGGCGGGAAGTCCGGGAGGGGGATCGGCCTCGTTGTAGCCGCGGGGCGATGTGTCGTTGGGGGTATCCGGATGAAAGAGCGAGGCGAGGACCTGGATCTGGCCGCGGCCGACGCCGAGCTCCCACTGGCCGCCGCCGTAGGCACCGATGCCGTGCTCGGCGCAGTAGTCGTAGGCCTCGCAGAGCTGGCGCAGGCCGCCGACGCGCGAGGGCTTGATGTTGACCATCTTCGGGGACCAGGGCAGCGCCTCGATGTCGGCGATCGAGTGGATCGGCGCGTCCCAGGTGAGGCGATCGCGGACCGGCTCGAGGATCGGCCGGGTCTCGTCGTTGACGTCGGGGTCCTCCAACCAGGCGTCGGGAAAGGCCTCGATCAGCTTGGCGTAGAGCTCGGGGTCGGTCTCGACGTCGACCACGGTGCCCTTGTACTGCCCCTTCAGGTCGAGCGAATCGACCGCGCCGGTCTCGACCAGCGCAGCGATCAGCTCATCCGTCCAGTCATTGGTGGGGTCGAGCTTGAAGCGGAGGTCTGGGTAGGGGTCTAGCTTGCGCCGCAGCGTCTCGATCGAGGAGGGGCTGTCCTCGGAGCCGAGCCGCATCGAGGCGACGAAGTTAACTGGGCGCGGCTCGCGGCCGACGACCTCGGCGAGCCCCTTGCCCGCCTGGCGCAGTGCCAGGTCGAGCGCCGCGGACTCGAAGGCCCAGCGACGGTAGAGGCGCGAGACGTCGCGCTGGGGCTCGGCTGGGAAGGTGTCGAGGTCGCCCATCAGCTCGCAGAACTCGCCGAGCGTGGCGTAGCCGGTCAGGTCGAGCGTTGGGCCGGCATCCTGGAGGGCGATGTGGTCGACCGCGTCGTAGGTGACGTCCTCGCCGAGGCCGTCCTCGCCGGCGCCCCAGATGTGGATCACGGTGCAGAGGCGTTCGAAGGCGGGGAGGTGGAGCTCGAGGGGCTGGAGCTCGTAGCCCTCGATCTCTAGTGGGAGGTCGGCTAGGGCGTCGAAGGTGGGCACGGGCGAGAGTTTAGGGGGGAGGTCGGGAGTGCCAGGCACTCCCGACCTCCTGCCAGACTCGTGCTCGTGAAGCACGATGCTTACGGGTACTGGTTGGAAGAGGCTCCGGGCGTTGAGGTTGCTCCGGAGCTTGTGGGGCAGCGCGATGCGGATGTGGTCATCGTTGGTGGTGGCTACACCGGGATGTGGGCTGCCTGGCATGTGAAGCAGCTTGAGCCCGAGGCGTCTGTGGTTTTGCTCGAGGCCGATCGGTGTGGGTTCGGGCCGAGTGGGCGGAATGGGGGGTTCTGCAACCTGATGTGGTTTTCGCTGGCGAGCATGCGGGAGCGGTGGGGGGATGTCGGGGCGCTGGCTGTCGCTCGGGCGGCGGAAGCGGCTGCGGTTGGGATTGGGGAATTCTGCGAGGGCGAGGGGGTTGATGCTTGGTACACGCACGGCGGGTATTTGCAGGTGTCGACCGCCGAGGCGCACGATGCTGTTTTGGCCAAGGCGCTCGATGCCTGTCGGGAGCTTGGTGCGGAGGATGCGATCGAGCCGCTCTCGCCGGCACAGGTGGCGGAGCACTGCGCCTCGCCTGCGTTTCGAGGCGGGGCCTACTACTCAAAGGCCGCGACTGTGCAGCCGGCTCGACTTGCGCTCGGCTTGCGCGAGCGATTGCGAGCCCGCGGGGTCGAGGTCTACGAGCACTCGCCGGCGAGCAAGGTTGTCGGCTCTGGGATGGGTGTCGAGGTGCACACCTCGGGGGGTGTGGTCCGGGCGCAGCGCGCCGTCCTGGCGGTCGGTGCCGCGGCCAAGGCGACCGGCGGCCCACTGCACAACCGGCTTTCCGTCGCCTCGTCCCACATCGTCCTCACCGAGCCGGTGCCGGAGTTGCTCGAGCAGATCGGTTGGACCGGCGGCGAGTGCATTACCGACAGCCGCGCCCTGATCAACTACTTCCGCACCACGCCCGACGGCCGCATCGCCTTCGGCTGGGGCGGCGGCCACATAGGAGTGGGCGCCCGCCTGCACGGCAACACCGAGCTGGACCCTAAGGTCGTCTCACTAACCGCTGCACATCTATGGGACTACTTCCCGGGACTCGAGGGCCGCGCCATAACCCACGCCTGGGGCGGCCCAATCGACGCCTCGCCAACCCACCTTCCTCTCGTCCTTCCTCTGCAGGGTGGCCGCGCCTTCGTGGCCGCCGGCTACACCGGCAACGGAGTGGGCCCATCCCACATGGTCGGCCGCACCCTCGCCTCCCTAGCCCTAGACCGCAACGACGAGCCATCCCGCCTCCCCTTCATCGACCCCTCGCCACCCCGGGTCCCCCCCGAGCCCTTCCAATGGATCGGCGGCGAGGCAATCCGAGCCGGAATCATGCGCAAGGAGGCGGCGGAGCTTTCGAACCGAAGCCCCGACCCAATCAGTTCTCTCCTAGCTCGCATCCCGCAACTGATCGGCTTCCACATCGGCCGATAGGAGAAAGGGCGTCTGGGGTGGGGTCCCCAAAACACTCAAGCGAGGCTCCTGCCGAGCGTTTTGGGGACCCCACCCCAGACGCCCCCCACCTACCGCTGAGCGGGAACCACCAGAACCGGCCGGTCAGCGATATGCAGCAACTTGTTAGGGGTCGACCCAAGGATCATCCCCTTCAGCGGCGCATCCCCATAGCTGCCGACGACGATCATCCGTGCATCGCGTTTCTCGGCCACGTCGACGATCGCCTCTGAGCCCCGCTTGGCGACCAGCTCGAGCTCGATCGTCGCGCCCGCGGCCTCGGCCTGATGCTTGGCCTCCTCCAGCACCTTCATCCCGCGTTCTTCGATCGCCTCCTCGTGTTCGACGATCTCACCGCCCCAGAGCCCCGGCGGCGAGTAGCCGAAGACAGCAACGGTCTCGTCGCCCAGCGCCTTCGCCGTCCGCAATCCCTCAGCGAGCGCCGCTCGGCTGCAATCCGAGCCGTCGTAGCCGACAACTATTTGGCCCATCTCATTTACCTCCCTCATCGCGGGCGATCGGGACCGGCTCCAGAACCGCTTCGCCCTCGAGGAATCCAGCCGGTGCCACCTCCCGCTTGCGGCGGAAGAACGACGGCACGGCTCGCCACTGGATAAACATCAGCAGCACCCCGAGCACGAGGAAGAAGACAGCGATCACAAGCGGCGGCCCGATTCCGAACCAGGAGTTGCCCGATTCGGAATTGGCCGGGTCGGAGAGTTCGATCCCGTTCTTGATCAGCAGGTAGAAGAGGATCAGGCCGCCGATCAGCGGGCCGAGGCCGACGAAGAAGAAGTTCTTTACGCTACGGAAGATCTCGCGCCGGTAGTAGATCGCGCAGGCGAAGCCGGTGAGGCCGATGTAGAAGGAGATCATCAGGCCCAGGGCGGCCAGCGAGTCGAAGAGGATGTCTTCGCTGACTAGGGTCAGGCCGACGTACCAGAGGATCGAGGCGACACCCATCAGCACGGTCGAGATGTGCGGGGTGAGGAAGCGGGGATGGACCTTGCCGAGGCTCTTCGGCATCGCGTTGGCACGCGCCATCGAGAGCGTCGTGCGGGCGGTCGGCAGGATCGTCGTCTGGGTCGACGCCGCCGCCGAGGAGAGCACGGCGATGATCAGGATCTTGTCCAGCGGCGAGCCGAAGACCTCCCGGCCCAGCGAGCTGAGCACGTCTTCCTGGTTCGCGACCAGCTCGTCGACGCCCGCGTATGCCTGGGCCGCGATCGCGACGATCAGATAGATGCCGAGCAGGATCAAGGTGCTGACGACCGTGGCCCGGCCCGGAGCCTCGCCGGGATTTTCGGTCTCCTCGTTGACCGTCGCGGTCGTGTCCCAGCCCCAGTAGATGAAAACCGCGAGCAGCATTCCGGCGGAGATCTCGCTGGGGCTGAGGCTGAACGGGTTGATCCAGGAGAAGCTCGGGTCGATCGAGCCGGGCAAGGCATCGCCGGAGTAGACCTTGACCAAGGCGACGACGGCGAAGATGGCGAGAGTGAGGATCTCCGCCGCGAGCAGCCCGACCTGGGTGCGTGCGGAGAGCTCGATCCCGATCACGACGATCGTGGTCATGATCGCGATCCAGATCACCCCGACCGCGGTTACGGCGGCGGTCGATTCCGCCGCCGCCGTCCAGCTGAAGAGTTCGAAGGTGTAGAGGCCGGCGATCTGCGCCAGGTTGGCCATCACGATCACGTCGGCGACGACGATCGTCCAGCCGGCGATCCAGCCGAGCTGCGGCCCCATCGCCTTGGTCACCCAGGAGAAGCTGGTGCCGCAGTCCGGATCGGCCTTGTTCATGTAGTAGTAGCCGGCGGCGACGAGGAACATCGGCACGAAGCTGATCAGCAGGATGGCCGGCGACTGCAGGGCGACGGCGGCGGCGATGAAGCCGAGGGTCGCGGCGAGGCTGTAGCCGGGCGCCGTCGAGGCGACGCCGATGACGACGCTGGAGACGAAGCCGATCGCGTTCTTCTTCAGCCCCTTGTCCGTGGTGCTGCCGGCAGGCGGGGCGACGGGGTCTTGCGAACCTGGAGCGGGAACAGCTGTGCTCTCCATCCGGTCTCCTTCCGTTCGATCCCGCCGCGCCTATCCGCAGCGACAGCTTGAAAGTAGGTCCATCCGCCGTTCTGCACAAGTGGCGATTGTCCCAAAAGCGAGCCGTTTATTTGTCCAGTTAGTACAAGGGAACGCACGGAACTTGCCCTAGTGAACATTGCAAGTGCGCTATACCAGTTCTAGCGTTGTCCATATCGTCGTAGCCTGAGAGGAGAATGAGATGGCCGTCGCATCGCGTCCAGGCCCGGAGGTCGGGACGAGCCTGCAGGAGCTTGCCCAGCGACATCTCTGGATGCACTTCTCGCGCATGGGCTCCTACGGCCCCGATCACGAGATCCCGATCATCACCCGCGCCGAGGGCTGCTACGTCTACGACGATCACGGCAAGCGCTATCTCGACGGCCTTTCCGGCCTCTTCTGCGTCAACGCCGGGCATGGCCGCACCGAGCTCGGCGAGGCGGCGGCCCGCCAGGTCGAAGAGCTCGACTTCTACACGCTCTGGAGCTACGCCCACCCGCGCGCGATCGAGCTCGCCGCCCGGCTCGCCTCGCTGGCGCCCGGTGACCTCAACCGGGTCTTCTTCACCTCCGGTGGTTCGGAGTCGGTTGAGTCGGCGCTGAAGCTGGCCCGCAACTACCACCGGGCGCTCGGCAAAGGCCAGAAGCACAAGGTGATCGCGCGTGAGATCGCCTACCACGGCACTTCGCTCGGCGCCCTCTCCGCCACCGGGATCACCGAGCTGCGTTCCCAGTTCGAGCCGCTGGTGCCCGGCGGTTGTCACGTCCCCAACACCAACATCTACCGCTGGCCGGAAGACCGCCACCCGCTCTGGGCGGCGACGGCGATTGAGGAGCGGATCCAGTTCGAGGGGCCGGAGACCGTCGCCGCGGTGATCCTCGAGCCGGTCCAAAACGCCGGTGGTTGCATCGTCCCACCGGATGGCTACTTCGAGCGAGTGCGCGAGATCTGCAATCGCTACGACGTGCTGATGATCTCCGACGAGGTGATCTGCGCCTGGGGCCGTCTCGGCCATTACTTCGGCTGCGAACGTTTCGGCTACGTCCCCGACATCATCACCGTCGCCAAGGCGCTGACCTCGGCCTACGCGCCGATGGGCGCCCTGATCGCCTCCGACGCAGTTGCCGCCCCCTTTATGCAGGGCGATGCCTCCTTTGCCCACGGCTTCACCTTCGCCGGCCACCCGCTGGCCTCGGCGGTCGCGATGGCCAACCTCGACATCTTCGAGCGCGAGGATCTCTGCGGTCATGTGCTCGCCAAAGAGGACGAGTTCCGTCAGATGCTGGAGACGCTGTACGACTTGCCGATCGTCGGCGACGTGCGCGGCGCCGGCTACTTCCAGGCGATCGAGCTGGTCAAGGACCGCGAGAGCAAAGAGAGCTTCAACGACGAAGAGTCCGAGGATCTGCTGCGCGGTTTCCTCTCCGGCGAGCTCTACAAGCGCGGTCTGATCTGTCGCGCCGATGACCGCGGCGATCCGGTGATCCAGCTGGCGCCGCCGTTGATCGCCGACACCGAGCAGTTCGAAGAGATCCACGACGTCCTCCACGGCGTGCTCGGTGAGGCCTGGGAGCGGGTCCAGAGATAGGTCCCGGGATGCTCACCGTCCAAAGCCTGCTCGATGAGCTCGACCTCGATCTCGCGGCCGGCACTCAGGCCGCCGAGGCGCCGGTGCGCTGGGTCCACATCTCCGAGCTGGAGGACCCAACGCCGTGGCTCTCGGGTGGCGAGCTGATGCTGACCACCGGAATCCCGCTCAGCAGCGCGGCAAAGCAACGTGCCTTCGTCGGCCTGCTCGCTGATCACAACCTCGCCGGTCTCGGCTTCGGCACCGGCTTCAACCACGACAAGCTGCCCAAAGCGCTGGTCGAGGAGGCCAAGAAGCGGGACTTTCCGCTCTTCGAGGTGCCCTACTCGACCCCGTTTATAGCGATCACCGAGAAGGCCTTTGCCCGCCTCGTCAACGAGCAGTACGAGGTGCTGCAGCGCGGCATCGCCGTGCAGCGCCGGCTCGAGCGGCTGGTCCTCGAAGAGCGCGGCCTGGAGGAGATCGTGGCGACGATCGCCTCCGCGGTCGGCGGCACGGTGGCGATCCTTGGCGGCCGCGGCGAGCGCCTCGCCGGGCGCGGCTTCCGCCGCGAGCTCTCCTCTGAGGCGGTGAAGGCGATCCGCGAGGAAGCGCTCGCGCACACCGCCGACGGGCACCCCTTCGTCCCCTCCCACCCAGCGGTCGCCGGGCGCGCCCTCGCCCACCCGGTGATCTCTCCCGGCGGCGGGCCGCCGCAGGCCTGGGTGGTGATCGTCCGCGACTCGGGCGGCCTCGGAGATTTCGAGCGGCTGATCCTGCAGCAGGCGGTCGCGGTGGTTGCGCTCGAGCTGATGCGCCGCCGCGTCGCCAGCGAGACCGAGCGGCGCCTCGCCGGCGACGTGCTCGCCGGCGCCCTGGGCGGGCGGCTGGAGCCTTCGGAGCTGCGGCGCCGCCTCGAGCCCTTCGGGATCGGTGACGAAGCGGCCGTTCTGGTCTTCGCCGTCGACGATCCTGCTGTGGCCGAGCCGGTGCTGGAGCGGGCACTGGCCGCCGACGCCTGCCCGGCCGTGGTTGCGCCGCACGCCAGCGGTCGCCGCGAGCTGCTCTGCGCGGTGGTCGACGCCGCCGATCGCGACCCGGTCGACCTCGCCGCCGATGCCCGCAAGGCGCTCACCGTCGACCGTGGACCAGTCCGCGCCGCCGCCAGCCGCCCCGCCCCGCCGGAGATGCTGCGCCACTCCTTCCACGAGGCGCGCTGCGCACTCGAGGCGACGGCGATTGACAACGGCAACGCCCCCGAGGTCGCCTCCTGGAAGGACCTCGGCGCCTTCACCCTGCTGCTCTCGATCCAGGACGACGAGGCGCTGAAACTCTATTGCGACAGCGTCCTCGGCCCGATCGAGGAGGGCGACGAGGAGTACGGCGGCGAGCTGCTGCGCTCGCTCGAGGCTTTCATCGAACAGAACGGGCAGTGGGAGCGGGCCGCGCGCGAGGTCTACTGCCACCGTCACACGCTGCGATACCGGATGCGCCGGGTCGAGGAGCTGACCGGGCGCGACCTCTCGCGCGCTCACGATCGGATCGAGTTTTGGCTGGCCCTGCGAGCGAGGGAGCTGGTGGCATGAAGATCGGAATTCCGGCCGAGATCAAGCCCGACGAGTACCGGGTGGCGGTCACGCCGGCCGGCGTCCGCGAGATGGTCGAACACGGTCACGAGGTGCTGATCGAGGCTGGAGCGGGGGAGGGCAGCGCGATCTCCGACGCCGACTTCGAGGCGCAGGGCGCCCGCGTTCTCTTCGACGCCCCCGCGGTCTTCGCCAACGCCGAGATGGTGATGAAGGTGAAGGAGCCCCAGCCGGTCGAGGTCGAGATGCTGCGCTCCGGCCAGCTCCTCTTCACCTACCTCCACCTTGCCCCCGATCCCGATCTGACCCGCGGTCTCTGCGATTCCGGCGCGACCTGCATCGCCTATGAGACGGTCGAGGACGCCCGCGGCCGGTTGCCGCTGTTGGCGCCGATGAGCGAGATCGCCGGCAAGATCGCCACCCAGGCCGGCGCTTTCATGTTGGAGAAGCCGCTCGGCGGGCGCGGAATCTTGCTCGGTGGTGTGCCCGGCGTCGCCGCCGCCAATGTGATGGTGATTGGCGGCGGTGTCGTCGGCATGAACGCCGCTTTCATCGCGATCGGCATGGAGGCCGACGTCTTCGTCTTCGACAAGTCGATCGACCGGCTGCGCGAGCTCGAGACCGCCTTCGCCGGCCGCTGCTCGACCGTGTTCTCGACCACGCTGGCGGTCGAGGAGATGCTGCCCCGCGCCGACCTGGTGATCGGCGCCGTCCTCGTCCATGGCGCCCGCGCGCCTTTTGTCGTCCGCCGCGAGCAGCTGGCGCTGATGAAGCCCGGCGCGGTGCTGGTCGACGTCGCGATCGACCAGGGCGGCTGCTTTGAGACCTCGCGCCCGACCACCCACAAGGACCCGACCTTCGAAGTCGACGGGATCACCCACTACTGCGTCGCCAACATGCCCGGCGCGGTGCCGATCACCTCGACCCACGCGCTCACCAACGCGACCCTGCCCTACGCGCTCGCCCTCGCCGACGAGGGAGTCGCCGGAGCGATCCAGCGCGACCCGGGGCTGCGACCCGGTGTAAACGTCGCCGCGGGAGTAGTCACCCACCCGGCAGTAGCCGAAGGCGTAGAAATGCACTGCGTCCCAATAGAGCAGGCGCTAGAACTGGAAACCCCCGCCGACGGGCCTGAAACGGGACATATGGACACGTTTGAGGCCCGTCGGCCCCAACCTGCGGAGGCGAGTGACTGATGGCTACGGCGGAGAAGACGAAGCTGAGGAACTTCATTGGTGGCGAGGCTGTCGATCCTGCCGAGGGCGGTTATGAGGACGTGGTCAATCCTGCCACCGGCTCGGCGATCGCCTCAGCGCCGCTCTCGACCAAGCCCGACGTTGACGCCGCGGTCGCCGCGGCTAAGGGCGCCTTCCCGGCCTGGGCGGCGACGCCCCCCGGCGAACGGGCGCGGGCGCTGCTGCGGATGGCCGATCTGATCGAGGAGCGCGGCGAGCAGATCGCCGACCTCGAAGCCGCCGACGCGGGCAAGCCGCGCAGCGCCGTGGTCGAGGACGAAATCGGTGTGATGGCCGACCAGCTGCGCTTCTTTGCCGGCGCCGCCCGGACGATGGAGGGGCGCGCCGCCGGTGAGTACATGGAGGGCCACACCTCCTTCATCCGCCGCGAGCCGATCGGTGTGGTCGGCCAGATCACGCCCTGGAATTACCCGCTGATGATGGCGATCTGGAAGATCGGTCCGGCGCTCGCCTCCGGCAACACGGTTGTGCTGAAGCCGGCCGAGACGACGCCACTGGCCACGCTGACTTTTGCCGAGTGGTGCGCCGAGATCCTGCCGGCCGGTGTCTTCAACGCGATCGGCGGCCACGGCGAGCCGACCGGCGCCGCGCTCGTCACCCACCCCGACGTCGGCATGGTCTGCCTGACCGGCTCGCCGCCGACCGGCAAGTGGATCGCCAAGGCCGCGGCAGACACGCTGAAGCGGGTCCACCTCGAGCTCGGTGGCAAGGCGCCGGTGGTGATCTTCGACGACGCCGACATGGAGGCGGCGATGGAGACGATCGCCGGCACCGGCTACTACAACGCCGGCCAGGACTGCACGGCCGCCACCCGCGTGCTCGCTGCCAAGGGCGTCTACGACGACGTCGTCAGCGGCCTCTCCGGCGAAGCCAAGGGATTGGTCCTCGGCGACACGATGTCCGCCGAGACCACCCTCGGGCCGCTCAACTCCGCCCGCCAGCGGGAGCGGGTCGAGGGCTTCCTCGAGCGCAAGCCCGGCAATGCCGAGATCGTCACCGGCGGCGTCCAACCCGACCTGCCGGGCTTCTTCCTCGAGCCGGCCGTCGTCGCCGGCCTCGAGCAGGGCGACGAGATGATCCAGGACGAGATCTTCGGCCCGGTGATCACGGTGCAGCCCTTCGACGATGAGGCGAAGGCGATCGAGTGGGCCAATGGCACTCGCTACGGGCTCGCCTCCTCGGTCTGGACGCGAGACGTCGGCCGCGCAATGCGGGTCGCCAACGCGCTCGAGTTCGGCTGCGTCTGGATCAACGACCACATCCCACTCGTCTCCGAGATGCCCCACGGCGGCTTCAAGCAGTCCGGCTACGGCAAGGATCTATCCGTCTACGCACTCGAGGATTACACCGAGATCAAGCATGTAATGATCAACCTCGAATGAGGCTTGCCATCGCAGGGGTGGTGGTCGCCGCGCTGGTGTTTGCCGCCGCCGCTCCCGCCGCCGAAGAAGAAGACCCCCGCTGCCATGGGCGGCGGGCGAAGATCGTTGGCACCGAAGCCGATGACGTCTTGCGGGGAACGCCCGGGCGCGACGTGATCTGGGGGGCCGGTGGCGACGACACGATCCTCGGCAGTCTCGGCAACGACCTGCTCTGCGGGGGACCGGGGACCGACCTGATCCATGGCGGTCGCGGCAACGACCTCGCTGACGGTGGCGCCGGTGACGACGACCGGGTGATCGGCGACCTCGGCGACGACAAGCTGCTCGGCGGTAGCGGCAGCGCCGACGAAGTCGCCGGCAGTCTCGGTATTGACACGCTCAGCGGCGGCCCCGGCGACCTCGACTTCGTCCACGGCGACTACGGCTACGACCGCATGGACGGTGGCCCCGGCCAGGGCGATATCGCCTCCTTCGCCACCGATGTCGGAGCTGGGCGCGACGGTGGTGTCAAGGTCTCGCTCGCCAAGCACCGCGCAAAGGGGGACGGCCACGACCGTCTCTTTCGCTTCGAGAGCCTCGAAGGGTCGGCCTTCGAGGACATCCTCGTCGGCAATGGCCAGGGGAACGTCATCGACGGCGGCCCGGGCAACGACGTCATTCGCGGCGGCGGCGGCAAGGATCGGCTGGTGGGCGGCCAGGGGACCGACCGCTGCAACGGTGCCAAAGGCAACACCGTCTCCTGCGGACCGGAAGCCAAGCTGAAGGCCTCCGCCTACGTCGAACTCGATCCGGTCTCGGGTGGGGGCGGAGGACTGGAGCTGGTCGGCGGCGGCGGTCATGACCGCTTCGTGATTGGCTTCAACGAAGAGTTTTCGAACTTCGGAGTGACCGCGGCGAAGGGAATCGCCATCGGCCCGGGCTGCGTGCGCAACAGCGCCGTGCAGGCAAGCTGCCCCACGGAAGGGCCGGCGCGCTGGGTGATGGCCGACCTTGGGCCGGGCAACGACAGCCTTACGGTCGAAGGCTCGCTGGCGGCCGCGCAGAACGTTCGCCTCGCCGGCGGGCTCGGTAACGACACGATTCGCGGCGGCGATGAGGATGACTTGATCGAGGCCGGATACGGCAGCGACCGCCTCTACGGCGGCGCTGGCGCCGACGGGCTGATCGGCAGCATGCCGGGGCCGACGTACCTCTACGGCGGCGCCGACGGTGACCTGCTGGCGGCGGGCGGCGGCTGTGCCGGCGGCGCTTTGGTCGGCGGCGAGGGGCGCGACGACGCCTCCTTCGCCGAGACGCCGGCCCATCCCGGGGTCCTTCACATCTCCTTCCCCGCGCACGCTGCCTGGATCGACGCGATTCGCGGTTGCAAGAGGGTCCACCTCTCGCCGACTAACGAGGACATGGAGGGCTCTTTCGACTGGGACATCCTGGTTGGCGACGGTCGCCCCAACGCGATGCTGGGTCAGCCCGGCGCCGACCGCTTCTTCGGCGGCGGTGGCGACGACGTGATCGACGCCCGCGACGGCGATCGCGACTTCTCGATCCAATGCGGCCGCGGCCGCGTGCCGGAGAAAAAAGGGCAGCCAATCCACGGCACACCGGCGGGGCGTGCCCTGACCGACGCCTTCGACCCGGCACCCGCCCTTTGCGCGATCGCCAAACACGGCAAGCCGGTCGACGGCCTCGGCAACGCGGCGAAGAACTAGGAGGGTCCAGCGGCCGGCGTCAGCGGCCGCGGCCGTCGCTGTTTGCCACCGCGCAGGCCTCCTCGGCGCCGATGAAGGGGGCGAGGGTGACGTAGGTGGCGAGGGGGGCGATCTCCTGCATGCTCTCGGCGCCGCCGCGCTTGATCTGGTCGTAGATCATTGAGTAGATCGCGCCGCCGATCGCTTCGCCGGCGATTGGGCTGGCGTCGGGCTTGCGTTCGTAGCCTGGCACTAGCAGGGCCTCCATGCTCTCCATCACCCGGTCGCGCTGCTCCAGCGCCTTCTTGCCGGCGGCGTAGACGTCGATCGCTCCCAGGGTCGTGTACTCGGTCTCCGCCGCGCAGAAGGCGAACATCGAGCCGAAGGCGCCGCGCACCGCGTGCGGCCAGTCGGCTGCGCGGCGGAAGGCCGGCAGCGTCGTCGCCAGCATCTGGGCCGAGCCGCTGTCGACGGCGGCCAGCGTCGCCTCCTCCTTGTCGGCGAAGTTGGCGTAAAAGGTGGAGAGCGAGATCGAGGCGCGGGCGGCGATGTCCCCCACCGTCATCGCCGGGTAGCCCTTCTCAGCGACGACCGAGGCGAGTGCGCGCAGGATCCGCTCGGCCTGGTCGTAGCCCTCGAGGAGGGTGCTCCTTACCGGGGGACGGTTGCGCGGGCGGCGCAGCGGCGCCGGCGGCGGCGGGTAGGAGAGGACCCAGTCCCACATCTGCGGGATCAGCTCGAGCAGCTCGCCCTCTTCGTTTCGGTGGAGGTGGGTGTGGATCACCTTGCGCAGCCCGCCGATCGTCGCGCGCACGATCTCCGGCGGCATCTGCTCACGGCCCGGCGTCTCGTCGAGCGCCGCCGAGACGAAGTTCTGGCAGGCGTCGGTCGCGCGGTCGATCTGCTCGACCGCACGCGGGCCGGCGGCGAAGATCTCGACGAAGCAGAGGCGCGAGGCCGCCGGCTGTTCAACGATCTGGCGGACTAGGGCCTCGAGGGCGGCCCGGGCGCGCTGCTCCCCGCCGCCCTGGCGGTTGGCTGCGCCGATCGCGCCGATTGCCGGGCCGACGAACGCCTCGACCGCCGCTAGCAGGCAGTCCTGCTTGTCGCTGAAGTGCTCGTAGAAGGCGCTGCGCGAAACGCCGGAAAGCTCGAGCAGGTCCTCGACCCGGGTTCCCTCGTAGCCCTTCTCGGCGACGACCGCGACAAGCGCCGCGAACAGCCGCTCGCGCTGGTTGCGGGCGACCTCCCCGGCTGGCAGCCGCTGTCCGGGTCGCAACTTGCGATCGCGCAGCGTGTCGGCGTCCCCCCACGGCGTCCTGACCATCTCGACCGGACGATAGCCGGCCATATCGTTACCTCCGGGGTTGGTTGAGACTGCTTGGGCCGCAAGATGGTACGTCCGGTTCTCTTAGAACGCAAGTATCTCTAGGGGGAAGGAATACGTTTTCCCCGTTACAAAGCCGAACTACCGCGATCTCTGGCTCGGTCTTAACATTGAAAATCAGCGCCGAACTTGATTTTTGCGTATGGCTGTGTTCTTATACGGGGCAGGCCATCGATGCCGCAGCAAGAGCCGGTTCCCTGCCGGCATCCCTGCCGCCGGTCCCCCTGCCGGCGGAGAGCAGCGACAAACATGGACCCGGGCCCGGCGCCTCCCTCGCCGGCCCGGGCCGTTTGTCTCGTTGAATAGGCTTCGGCGATGGCTCCGAGCCCGAGCGAGGACGAGGCCGCCGCGATCGCGGCGGCGATTGCGCGCTTCCGTGCGGAGACGGCTGCGGTGCCGGGCGGCGAGGCGGAGACGATTAGCGCGTGGCAGCGCGCCGCGCTGGTCGAAGGAGTCAGCGCGAAGGGCACTGTTGAGGACTCAGAAGGAGGAGGAAGATGGCCGTCGTGAAGATCATCGAGTTGGTGGGCAGCTCCAAAACGTCTACTGACGATGCGGCAAAGCAGGCGCTGAGTCAGGCGCAGGGGACGCTGCGCAACATTCGGGCGGTTGACATCGTCTCTACTGGGATTCGGGGCGAGAATCTGGATGAGTACCGCGCTCATGTGCGGGTGGCGTTCCTGATCGAGGGAACGGATATCGACTAGCGGTTTCGGTTTGGGGAGAGGCGGGATGACCCCTCCCAAAACGAGCGGCAGGAGCCGCTCTTGAGTGTTTTGGGAGGGGTCATCCCGCCTCTCACACGACGCGTTGGCTAGATTCCGTTCTATGAGTGACGAGACGCCTGAGATTTCCGAGATTTCCCGCGCGGAAGCTCAAAAGCTTGTTGATGCGGGTGCGCAGCTTGTTGATGTGCGGGCTGAGCATGAGTGGGAGATGGGCAGGATTGAGGGCGCCAGGCATTTGCCGCTGGCCGAGCTTGCTGATCGGACTGATGAGATCGATAAGGGGCGGCCTGTTGTCTTTTATTGCCGCGGTGGCAATCGTTCGACGATGGCTACCGAAGCGCTTGCCGCTGAGGGCTACGACGCCAAGAAGCTGAGCGAGGGCATTGTGGGCTGGGCTGAGGCTGGCCTGCCGCTGGAGCCGGAGGGCGGTCAGGTTGCTGAGTCGGGTGAGGCGGCGGCGATCCTTCATGCGCGTAAAAAGCTGCCTCCAGAGCTGACTAAGCCCTAAATACCCTAATCCCTGTCAGGTTTTGCTATTTTCCTGACATGGAGGTAGTCGTCGACCAGCAAAAGGAGCAGCGGGGCAAGGGCCGCACTGGCACCTTGGAGAACCCGGAGACGTATCGCAACGTCCCCGGCCACATCATCCCGATCATCGAGCGCGAGTTCGACGACTTCGAAAACGAAGCCGAGACCTTCCTCGCCGGCCAGATTCCCGAAGACGAGTTCATCGGCTTCCGCCTCAAGCAGGGCGTCTACGGCCAGCGCCAGCCCGACGTGCAGATGGTCCGGATCAAGCTTCCCTTCGGCGGCGTCACCCCGCAGCAGATGGAGGCCTTCGCCAGCGTGGTCGAGAAGTACGCGCCGCTGAACAAGGGCCACATCACCACGCGGCAGAACATCCAGATCCACCACATTCCGCTGCGCGACATGGAGTCGCTGCTGCGCGAGATCTCCGTCGCCGACCTTTCCTCACGCGAGGGCTGCGGCAACACGGTGCGCAACGTCACCGGCGACCCCTGGGCCGGCGTTGCGCCCGACGAGATCTTCGATCCGACCCCGTACGCCGGCGCCTACGCCCGCTACTTCGTCCGTCACCCGACGACGCAGCTGATGCCGCGCAAGATCAAGACTGCGTTCAGCGGCTCCGACGAGGACCGCGCGATCACCGGCATTCACGACGTCGCCTTCCTCTCGCGCGAACGCGACGGGGTCAAGGGCTTCGAGGTCCGCGTTGGCGGTGGCACCTCGATCATGGCCCGGGTCGCGCCCACCCTCTACGACTTCGTCGAGGCCGACAACGGCGACTACCTCAAGGTCTCCGAGGCGGTGCTGCGCATCTTCGATCGCCAGGAGTGGCTGCGGGCCAACCGCGCCCGCGCCCGGATCAAGGTCCTGATCGACAAAATCGGCATCGATGCCTTCCGCGAGCAGGTCGACGAGGAGCTCGAGGGCGACTGGGTCGACGAGCGCGACTTCGACGTCGAGCGGCTGCGCTTCGAGGACGACGAGCAGGCCAACGCCCCCGCGATCCCGCCCGAGCCCGCCTCGCCCAACGGCGATCACTCCGAGTTCGAGCGCTTCTGCGAGGGCAACGTCCAGGCCCAGGTCCAGGAGGGCTTCTCCGCGGTCGAGGTGAAGATCTACCGCGGCGACCTGACCCCGGAGCAGTTCCGCGGCCTGGCCGCGATCATGCGCGAGTTCACCGGCGGTTACGCTCGCAGCACCGTGCAGCAGAACCTGGTCTTGCGCTGGGTTCGCGACGAGGCGCTCTACGACCTCTGGCAGCGGCTCAGCGAGCTCGGCCTCGGCGAGGCCGGCGCCCGCGAGATTACCGACGTGGTCAGCTGCCCCGGCACCGACAGCTGCAAGATGGGCATCACCAGCTCGATGGGCCTGAACAAGGCGATCAGGGAGCGGCTGGCGGAGATGGAGATCTCCGACGAGCTGACCCGCAAGATCCACATCAAGATGAGCGGCTGCCCCAACGGCTGCAGCCAGCACCACATCGCCAACATCGGCTTCTACGGCGCCTCGCTGAAGGTCGGCGCGCGCCAGATCCCCGCCTACATCCCGCACATTGGCGGCAACTATGAGGGCGGCGAGGTGATCTTCGGCACGCGGCTGAAGTCGCGCCTGCCCGCCAAGCGGGTTCCCGCCGCGGTTGAGCGTTGGGTCCGTCTTTACGAGGCGGAGCGCTCCGGCGCCAGCGAGGAGTTCAACGCCTTCGCCGAGCGGATCGGCGCCGCTCGCTTTGAAGCTGAGGTCAAGGACCTGACCCTGCCGGCTGAGTTCAGCCTCGAGACGATGCAGGAGTTCATCGATTGGAGCCGCTCCAGCCCCTACAAGGTTGAGAGGGGCGAGGGCGAGTGCGCGATATGAACCCAGTTGCCGCTCCGACAGAGATCTCCGACCCGGAGGCGATCGCCTCCGAGCTCGAGGGTCGCAGCGCCGAGCAGGCGGTCGAGTGGATGTTCGAGACCTTTGGCGAGAGCCACTACATCGCCTGCTCGTTTCAGAAAACGAGCTCGGTGACCGCCCATCTGGCGAGCAAGGTCAATCCCAACGCGCGCTTCTTCTACCTCGACACCGACGTGCTCTTCCCGGAGACCTACGAGACGCGCGACCGCCTCGGCGAGGTGCTGGGGATCGAGTTCGACCGTTTCCACAACCTCACTCTGGAGGAGCAGGCGGCCCAGCACGGCGACGAGCTCTGGAACCGCGATCCTGACGCCTGCTGCGGTTTGCGCAAGGTCGAGCCGATGCGCAGGGCGCTTTCTTCCGTAGACTGCTGGCTCGCCGGCGTCCGCCGTGAGGACTCAGCCAGCCGCGCCAACACTCCGAAGTTCGGCTGGGACAAGCGCTTTGAGCTCTGGAAGCTCAACCCGCTCGCGGACTGGACCGAGCGCGACGTCTGGAACTACATCCATGAGCACGACCTCCCCTACAACCCGCTGCACGATCGGGGCTACCCCTCGATCGGCTGCACCCACTGCACCAAGCCGGTCGGAGTGGGCGGTTCGCCCCGCGATGGCCGCTGGGCGGGACTCGAAAAGTCCGAGTGCGGGATCAACTAGCGGCGCCCCAGCGCCTGAGATAGCCCCTTCGTAACCCTTCCCCAACCGATTGGTGAGATCCAACGCATGAGCGAGACGATGACTGAGCTTTCCCTGACACTTGATGAGCGCCACACCGCGGACTTCGAGATGATCGGCAACGGCGGCTTCGCGCCGCTGACCGGCTTCCAGGGCTCCGCCGACTGGGAGCGCGTCTGTTCAGAGATGCGCACCACCGACGGCGATTACTGGCCGATCCCGATCACCCTGGCGACCGAGCTCGAGTGCGAGGTCGGCGACGTCGTCGCCCTCTCCAGCGACGAAGGCAAGCCGCTGGGCCGGATCAAGGTCGAGGAGATCTGGGAGCGCGACGCCAAGCGCGAGGCCGAGTTGGTTTACGGCACCACCGACGAGGAGCACCCCGGCGTCGCCGCGATCTACGCCGAGGGCAGCCGCTGCATCGCCGGCCCGCTTGAGGTCGACGCGCTGCCGGATCACGAGGAGGCCTTCATGCGCCGCTACAAGACGGCGGCGGAGCACAAGGCCGACTTCGAGGCGCGCGGTTGGAAGAAGATCGTCGCCTTCCAGACCCGCAACCCGATCCACCGCGCCCACGAGTACCTGACCAAGGCGGCGCTGGAGACCTGCGACGGCCTCTTCATCCACCCTCTGATCGGCAAGACCAAGGCCGGCGACATCCCCGCCGACGTGCGGATGCGCTGCTACGAGGTGCTGATGGAGAACTACTACCCGAACGACCGGGTAGTCCTGGGCGTGAAGCCGGCGAAGATGCACTACGCCGGCCCGCGCGAGGCGGTCCTGCACGCGATCGTCCGTCGCAACTACGGCGCCACGCACTTCATCGTCGGCCGCGACCACGCTGGCGCCGGTGACTACTACGGCACCTACGACGCGCAGAAGATCTTTGAGACGATCGACATCGACGAGCTCGGGATCGAGCCGCTGATGTTCGAGCACACCTTCTGGTGCAACGAGTGTGAGGGGCTGGCCTCCAACAAGACCTGTCCGCATGACCAAGACGCGCGCCTCTTCCTTTCCGGAACCAAGGTCCGCGAGATGCTCGGCAACGGCGAAAGGCCGCCGCACGAGTTCTCCCGCGACGAGGTCGCTGACATCCTTATCGACGCTTACAAGGAGGACTGAACGAGCATGGCTGGCGAGAAGGGCTTCACCCTCTGGTTCACCGGGCTTTCCGGTGCCGGCAAGACAACCATCTCCGGACTGCTGGAGACCCAACTACGCGAGCGCGGCTCGAAGCTGGAGATCCTCGACGGCGACATCGTCCGCGAAAACCTCTCCAAGGGTCTCGGCTTCTCGAAGGAGGACCGCGACATCAACATCCGTCGCATCGCCTTCGTCGCCGACCTGCTCAGTCGTAATGGCGTGCCGGTGATCACCGCGGCGATCTCCCCCTACGCCGAGATCCGCGACGAGGCGCACGCGCTGATGGGCGACCGCTTCATCGAGGTCTACGTCAAGGCGTCGGTCGACACCTGTGCCGAGCGTGACGTCAAGGGCCTCTACGCGAAGGCCTTCTCCGGTGAGATCAAGGAATTCACCGGCGTCTCCGACCCCTACGAGATTCCGGAGAACCCGGATTGGGTCTGCGACACCGAAAACGAGACGCCTGAGGAATCGGCCGAGAAGCTGCTGGCCTACCTCGAGTCGCGGGATTTGATCCCGGCGGCTGCGGTTACTGCCTAGGACTCGCGGTGGGGGAGGGGCGGCGAACCCCTCCCCAAACGAGCGGCAGGAGCCGCTCTTGAGTGTTTGGGGAGTGGTTCGCCGCCCCTCCCTTCCGTGATTCGGTGGCGTGCCCGCAGCCGCCGGGCTTTTTCGCGAAGCTTTGGCGGGTTGAGAGGTTTGGGGACAGAGTGGGCATCTTGAGGCGGGGGATTGTTGGGGTTTTAGTGGCGGCCGTGGCGTTGACGCTGGCGGCGCCGGCTTGGGCTGGGCGGGCTATTACTGGGCCTTGCCGGACTGTGTTTTGCGCGGGGGTCTCACAGGACGGGTCGCGGGTCGTCTTTCCGTTCGAAGAGGAATTGACCCCGGGGGCGGGAAATCGGCAGCTCTATGAATGGGGCGCCGCTGGCAAGATCCGGCCGCTGCTGCTGCCGGGACTGAGGTACTGGCCGCGATTGGACGAAGTTTCCGCGGACGCGATGCAGGTCTTTGTCACAACCAACCTCTCGCTGGCCCCTGAGGACACCGATGGATTTGGGATCGACGTCTACGACATCGCGGGCGGGTCGACGACGCTAATCTCGGCCGGTCCGTTCGACGCCGGGCCTGGTGGGGGCTTTGCCTCCTTCATGGGTGCCTCGCCGGATGGCGCGCGAGTCTTCTTCGAGGCCTTCTTGGCGCCGACGCCCGGCTGTCCCAGCCTCTTCGAGCGCTTCGCCGGGCAGACGGCCCTCCTCGCCACGAACCCAAGCCCCCCTTCGCCCCCTGTCTGTGAGTCGGCCAAGTTCGGAGGCGTCTCTGCGGACGGGACCCACATCTTCTTCAGCAGCGGCGCCAAACTCGAACCGGGAGACGAAGGCGGCGAAGATATCTATCAGCGCGTCGGTACTTCGCTAGCGCGGCTGACTACCTACACCGAACCAAAAGGCGAATGCGTCGAGCAGGTCAAATTCGCCGCTGCCTCGAGCGACGGGGGGACCGTTCTCTTCTCGAGTACTGCCCAGGTGTTCGCCGAGGACACCGACTCGACCGCCGACGTCTACAAGCGGCGCCCCGACGGGACCTTCTCGCTCGTCTCCCGCGGCACCGATGGCGGCAGCGGGCCGTGCGGCTCCTTTGGCGGCGACCGACCCGTCGCTCTTTCGGCCGACGGCAGCACCGCGATCTTCGAAACAACCTCGCGACTGAGCCCGGCCGACCGCGACTCCTCGAACGATCTCTACAGCGCTGAGGACAGCGGTGCGCTCGATCTCATCAGCACCGGGCCCACCGACGACAACGCCGACGAACGATCGGCCGTCTACCCCGATTGGCTCGCGCTTGCCTCTGCCGACGCCAGGCGCATCGCATTCGAGACCCATCAGCCGCTGGTGAGCGCCGACAAAGACACCGCGGTCGATGTGTATTTGCGCGCGGGTGGTCAAACCGAGCTGGTCTCGGCTGGGGTCGGGCGCAAGGCGGTGGAGAGCGACGCGGAGCTGCTCGCGTTCTCGGCAGATGGCAGCGCCGTTGTCTTCGCAACGCGTGAGCCGTTGGTCGCGAGCGACGTCGATCGCCAGAGCGACGTTTACATACGCCGTTCTGGCCAGGAGCGGAGCACCTTGCTCTCGGGCGAGACGATCGCGCCGGCGATCCAGATCGGGAGGCGCGGAAGCCTTTTGCGATCGGGCCGGATCGGAATTACCCTGTCCTGTCCGAAGTCGGAGACAAGCGGACCTTGCCGCGGCAGGCTGGTCCTAAAGAGGGGCCGGAAAGCAGCTCGGATTGGCACGGCAAGCTTTCAGATCGCGCCCGGCCAGCGGACGCGTGCGGCGGTGCGGCTCAGGCGCGGCTCGCTCGCGCCCAGGTCAGCGTTTGTCCGGGCGCGAGGCGTCGACGCGCTTGGCAACGCGCGGGTGGTGACTCAGAAGATCCGCACCCCGGGCCCAAAACCCCGGCGCGGATAAGGCACGCCGTCAGGTTTTCGGTGGCACCTGGGGCTCACCAAGGCCGTAGGTGTCGTAGTCGCCGAACTTCGAGAAGGTCTTATGGGTTGGGCCGTGGTAGTCCGACGAGGCCGTGGGGACCAGGTTTAGCTCGTTGCAGAGTTTGAGTAGGTGTTCTGTCTGCTCCTTGGTGTGGCTTGGGTAGAAGGTCTCTACGCCGTCGGCTCCCAGGGAGCGGATCAGGTCTTCAACCTCGGTTGGGTCTTTGATGTCCCAATAGGGGTGGGCGATGACGGCTGCCCCGCCTGCCTCGCGAATTAGGGCTATCGCCTGCTCTGCTGTGGGCCACTCGCGCGGGACGAAGGCCTTAGCTCCTGGCACCAGGTACTCCTCGAAGAAGGGACCGAGGTCGCCCGTTGCTCCGGCGGCGCGGGCAATGTGGGGGCGGCCGATCGAGAGGGCGTCGCCGGCCTCCTTGATCGCGTCCTCCAGCTTGATTTCGAAGCCCCAGCCCTGCAGCCGCTTGATGATCGCTCCCGCTCGGTCGACCCGCTCTTTCTGCGCCCGCTCACAAGCCGGCGCGATCTTCTCCAAGTCGATCCAGTAGCCACAGATGTGGAGGTCTTCGGCGTACTCGTGCACGCAGGACATCTCGATTGCCGGCACCAGCTCGATCCCGAGCCCCCTGGCGGCCTCCGCCGCCTCGGGAACCCCGGCGATCGCGTCGTGGTCGGTCAGCGCCAGCGTCTTCACGCCCGCTTCCCAAGCCTGCGCGACGACTTCGCCGGGCGCAAGCTGCCCGTCGGAGACCGTTGAGTGCGATTGGAGCTCGATCGACACGGTCGCGCAGCCTATTCGCCTCCCGCATAAATAGACTGCCGCCCCCGTGTTTCAAAAAGTGCTCATAGCCAACCGCGGCGAGATCGCCATCCGGGTCGCGCGGACCCTGAGGGAGATGGGTATCGGCTCGGTCGCCGTCTACTCGGAGATCGACCGCGATGCCCCGCACGTGCGCGAGGCCGACGAGGCCTTCCTGATCGGCCCTGCGGTCCCGGCTGAGAGTTACCTGAACATCGCGAAGATCATCGAGACGGCCAAGGAGGCGGGGGCGGAAGGCATCCACCCCGGCTACGGCTTCCTCGCCGAGAACGCCGAGATGGCCCGGGCTTGCGACGAGGCCGGGATCACCTGGATCGGCCCGCCGCCGGAGGCGATCGAAGCGATGGGCTCGAAGACGAAGGCGCGCGAGATCATGGAGCAGGCCGGGGTGCCGATCGTCCCCGGCTCGACCGAGGTCGCCAAGGACCTCGACGAGGCGCGCAAGCAGGCCGAGGAAGCCGGCTACCCGGTCGCCTGCAAGGCGGCCGGCGGTGGCGGCGGTAAGGGCTTCCGGGTCGCGATGACGCCCGAGGACCTCGAGGAGGCCTTCGAGGGCTCCGCCCGCGAAGGCGAGAAGTTCTTCTCCGACGACCGCGTCTACGTCGAGCGCTACCTGGAGGACCCGCGTCACGTCGAGGTCCAGGTCCTCGCTGACTCGCACGGCAACGTGATCCACCTCGGTGAGCGCGACTGCTCGATCCAGCGTCGCCATCAGAAGGTGATCGAGGAGGCGCCGGGCCCGCACGTCGACGAGGAGATGCGGGAGCGGATCGGCAAGATCGCCACCGACGCGGCTGCCGCGGTCGGCTACCGCGGCGCCGGCACGATCGAGGGCATGCAGGTCGGCGACGAGTACTTCTTCCTCGAGATGAACACCCGGGTCCAGGTCGAGCACTGCGTAACCGAGATGATCAGCGGCATCGACATCGTCCGCGAGCAGATTCTGGTCGCCGCCGGCGAGCCGCTCTCGATCGCCCAGGAGGACGTCGAGCTGCGCGGCTGGTCGATTGAGTGCCGGATCAACGCGGAGGCGGCGCACAAGAAATTCGCCCCGGCGCCCGGCCCGATCGGCGACTCCTATCGGGAGCCGTCGGGACCCGGTGTGCGGGTGGACTCCGGGGTTGAAGGCGGCTCCGAGGTGACGCCGATGTACGACCCGATGGTGGCCAAGCTGATCGTCTGGGACATCGACCGCGAGAAGGCGACGCGGCGGATGCTGCGGGCGCTCAGCGAATACGACTGCGGCGGCCTGACCACGCTGATCCCCTTCCACGAAGCGATCCTTGCCACCGAGCAGTGGGCCAAGGGCGAGACCTGCCGCGACCTGATGGAGGACCGCGACTGGCTGAAGACGACAGCACCCGCGGCCGTCGAGGCGCCGCAGGCTGAGGAGGGCACCGAGGTCCTTGCCCGCGACTACAAGGTCGAGGTCTCCGGCAAGCTCTTCGACGTCAAGGTGATCGGCGAGGCGATCGCCGGCGGCGCGACCCCCGCCGCGGGTGGCAAGAAACCGCCGAAACGCGAGCGCAAAGCCGGCGGCGGCGGTAGCGCCTCAAGCGAGTCGCTGGCTTCGCCACTGCAGGGGACCGTCTTCAAAGTCGCCGTGGAGAAAGGCGCCGAGGTTGCCGAGGGCGACCTGATCTGCGTGATCGAGGCGATGAAGATGGAGAACGAGATCGTCGCCCATCGCGCCGGCAAGGTCGAGGAGCTGAAGATCGCCGAGGGCGACTCGGTCTCCAGCGGCGACGTCCTCGCCGTGATCAAGTAGCGCTCAGTCGACTGGCTGCTTCTGCGGCGGCTGCAGCTGTTTTTTCTGCGACCCTTTGTGTGCCTGCCGTTTTTCGCGACGTTCCTTTTCGCGGATCCGGATCGCCTCTTGGCGTTCCTTGCGGGTCAGCGGTATTTCCGCGGCTTCTTCGCGGCAGATCCGCCCGACGCAGTCCTCGAGCCGGTTCAGCAGTTCGCGGTGGAGGAAGTTGCGGACCGGGAAGTAGTTGGGAATGCGGACGATGTTGTTGAGCTCGTAGGGGTCCGTTTCAAGGTCATAGAGCTCCTTCTCCCCGTCCGGCCAGGCGATGTACTTGTAGGGGCCGAGGCGGATTCCCTCGTAGTCCTTGGGCGGCGCCAGGATCGAGGCGGTGGCGCCGGCGCCACGTCGAGCCCGAGCGGTCGTCGAGCTGCTCTGGTCACCCGGTTCGGCGATCGCGCCGGCCTCCTGCACGTCGGAGCTCTCGACGAAGGACTCGAAGAGATACGGGCGCAGAGTGGTCAGTGCGGGGTCCTGCAGGAATGGCGTGATCGAGCGCCCATCAACGCTCTTGTCGGGTTCGACCCCGGCCAGTTCGAGCACGGTCGGGGCGACGTCGATGTTCCCGATCAGCTCGTCGGATTCCGTGCCGGCGCGGATGTGCGGCCCGCGGATCAGGAAGGGAAGGTGGGTGGCGGGCTCGTAGGCGAGGAACTTGCCGCCGATCAAGCGGTGCTCGCCGTAGAAGAAGCCGTTGTCGGAGGTGAAGATGACGTAGGTGTTGCGGAGGCGATGCTGCGAGCCCAACGTGTCCAGTAGCAGTTTGACCCCATCGTCGATCGAGCGCAGCGACTCAAGCGCCTTGTCGTAGTAGACGCGGTAGGTGTGGATGTCGCTGAGTCCGAGGTAGGGAGCGTCGCGGATGAAGCGCGGCTTGTCGGCGACGTTGCCCTCGGCAAATCCTTCCGAGCGGTTGTGGGGCAACGGCGCGCCCTTGAACCAATCGTAGTGGCGCGGCGCCGGCTCTGGGCCGGCGGGGTGGCGGAAGTCGCCGTGCGGTGCGGTGTAGTCGACCTGCAGGTAGAAGGGTTGTTCGGGCGGCGTACCCTGCAGCTCGCCGATCGCGTAGTTGGTCAGCTGGTCGGTCTCGTAGTAGCAAGGCAGGCCGTTGAGCGGGGCGTAGGGACAGCCGATGTCGTCGCGGACGCCGTACTCGCGCGGTTCCCAAGTTCCCGAATCGCCGAAGGGCCCTTCGATCTGACCGTTGTTGTTGAGCGTGTAGCCGTAGTAGTAGTGGTCGGTGTCGGCCTTCAGCACGGTGTGCCAGGCGCTCCATCCAGGCGGCACGGTGGCGCCGTTGTCATACGGTTCGTCGCCGTAACCGTTGAGGAACTTGCCGACGTGGATCGTGCGGTAGCCGGCGCCCTGCAGCCAGGTGGCGATGTTGTGGGTGTTGGCGGCGCGGAAGGAGAAGCCAAAGTAGCCGCCATTGGGCTGGATGTTGCCCTTGACGCCGTTGTTGTGGGCGTAGCGACCGGTCATCAGGCTGACCCGCGAGGGGCAGCAGAGCGGATAGGAGACGTAGTAGTTGTTGAAGGTCATGCCCCGCTTGGCGATCATGTTGAGCGTGTTCGGCATCGCCTGCAGCTTCGGCTGGCCGAAGGTCGCGTAGAGCTCGTCGAGGGTCTGATCGTCGGTCTGGATCACGACGAAGCTGGGGGGTTGGGATTCCGCAGCGCCGCTGGCCCGTGGACCCGCCAGGAAGACCAGGCAGAGCAGCATCAGCAGGCCGGCCGCGAGGGACAGGCGAGCGCTACGAGAAGCCCTGCTTTGTTCCAGTCGATCCATGGGTAGCTGCCGCCAGCGCGACCTATGGGGTCGAAACAACTGCGCTGGCCGAAGTTGCGAAACGCTAAAGATCGCTCAGGACGCGCCGAGCTTTTTGGCGGCGTCGCGGAACGTTTTCACGGTGGCGCTGGGCGCTTTGCGGCCTTCGAGTTTCTCGCCGTGGCGGTTGACCCAGATCACCGGCACGTTCATTTTCAGCAGCGGCGCGACATCGTTGGTGTAGTTGCAGCCGATGTGCAGCCAGCCTTTCTTGCCGCCGATCCGCCGTGCCGCCTCTTTGAAGTGGACGGGATCGGGCTTGTAACTGCGCACTTGCTGGGCCGTGACGACGAGGTCCAGTTCGGTGCGCAGGTGGCGGCGCGAGATGCCGAGCAGTTTGTCGTCAATGTTGGAGACGATGCCGATCTCGTAGCGCTTGCCGAGCCGGTCCATCGCCGCGTTGGACTCGCGGAATGGCAGCCAGTAGGCGACGCTGTTGGGCAGGAACTGGGCTCGCGAGGGCTCGATCTCCCAGCCCAGCTCGCCGGCGACTTTGACGATCGTGCGGCGCAGCACCTCGGCGTAGAGCTCGTAGGAGCCGGCCATGATTTCGGCCTGGACCTCCATGAAGCGGGCGAGGAAGGGCTCCTCTTCGAAGCTGAAGCCGTCTTTCTCCGCCTCTTTCTTGCAGGCGTCGATGATGCCTTTCTCCCAGTCGATCAGGGTGCCGTAACAGTCGGTGGTGACCCATTTGACAGTTTTGAGGCTCGGGAGAGGCATAGCGGCGGCGCATTATGCCAATCGCCTGGCAGGCGGGCGGCGCGCCACCTGGGAGTCGGCCGAGCGAAAGGTCGGATAGGCTGCCGCCCGCGCCGCAGGGGCGCCCTCCACCCATGGACCTCCTCGAGTATCAGGGCAAGCAGCTTTTCGCCAAGCACGGCGTCGCCGTGCCGAGCGGCGAGGTCGCCGCGACGGTTGACGAGGCGGTCGCCGCGGCGGAGCGGATCGGCTACCCCTGCGCGATCAAGGCGCAGGTGCTGATCGGTGGCCGCGGTAAGGCCGGCGGGATCAAGATCGCCCAGGACGCCGAGGAGGCGCGCGCTTACGCCGACGCGATCCTCGGCATGGACATCGTCGGCCCGCATGGCGAGGGGCCGTTCCGGGTCGACCAGGTCTGGATCGAGGGCGGCTCGGACATCGCCTCGGAGTACTACGCCTCGGTGATCCTCGATCGCGGTGAGAAGAAGCTGCTGGCGATGGTCTCGGCCAAGGGCGGGATGGACATCGAGGCGGTCGCCGCCGAGGACCCCGATGCGTTGGTCAAGGTCCACATCGACCCGACCAAGCCCTTCGACGCTGCCGCGGCGCGGCCGATCATCGACGCCGCCGGGCTCGACGAAGACGTGCGCGAGCAGGCCGCTGAGGTGCTTGTGAAGCTGGCCGAGGTGGCGAGCGCTGAGGACGCCAACCTGATCGAGGTCAACCCTTTGATCGTCACCAACGATCGCGAGGTCGTCGCCCTCGACGCCAAGGTGACGATCGACGGCAACGCGCTCTTCCGCCACCAGGACCTGGCCGAGATCGCCGACACCGCCGACGATCCGCAGGAGGCGATGGCGAAGGAGAAGGGCCTCACATACGTCAAGCTCGAGGGCAACGTCGGCATCCTCGCCAACGGCGCCGGGCTCTGCATGTCGACGCTGGACGTCGTCGCCCAGGCGGGCGGCGCGCCGGCCAACTTCCTCGACGCGGGCGGCGGCTCCAAGGCCGAGGCGATCGTCGACGCGCTGACCGTGATCACCTCCGACCAGAAGGTCACGGCGATCCTCTTCAACATCTTCGGCGGCATCACCCGCTGCGACGAGATCGCCAAGGGCATCGTCACCGCCTCGCAGCAGCTGGACCTGAAGCTGCCGCTGGTCGTGCGGCTCGACGGCACCAACTCCGAGGAGGGGTTGAAGATCCTCGCCGGGGCCAACCTGCCGAACTTGAACCAGGAGACGACGATGCTCGACGCCGCTCGCCGCGTGGTCGAGCTGGCCGGGGGCAACGGCTGATGTCGATCATCGTCGACAAGGAGACCAAGCTGGTCGTCTCCGGCCTGACCGGCCGCGAGGGCTCTTTCCACGGCCTGCGCAACCGCGCCTACGGGACCGACCTGGTTGCCGGCGTCACGCCGGGCAAGGGTGGCCAGGACGTGGAGGGAGTTCCGGTCTTCGACTCGATCAAGGAGTCGGTCGAGCAGGCCGGCGCCAACACCTCGATGATCTTCGTGCCGGCGCGCTTCGCCGCGCCGGCGATCGACGAGGCGATCGAGTCGGGCGTCGAGACGGTGATCGCGATCACCGAGGGGATCCCGGTGCTCGACATGCTCAACACCTACTGGAAGGCCAAGGAGGCGGGTGTCCGCCTGATCGGGCCGAACTGCCCCGGCGTGCTCTCGCCTGGCAAGGCCAACGTCGGCATCATCCCGGCCCAGTTCTTCGACCCGGGCAAGATCGGCGTCGTCTCCAAGTCGGGCACGCTGACTTACCAGATCGGCAACGAGCTGAAGCAGGCGGGCGAGGGCAACTCCTCGATCGTCGGCATCGGCGGTGACCCGATCATCGGCTCCGACTTCATCGACATTCTCAAGCTCTACGAGGCCGACCCCGAGACCGAGCTGATCGTGATGGTCGGCGAGATCGGCGGCGACGCCGAGGAGCGGGCGGCGGAGTTCATCGCCAGCGAGATCTCGAAGCCGGTCGTCGCCTACATCGCCGGCTTCACCGCGCCTCCCGGCAAGCAGATGGGCCACGCCGGCGCGATCATCTCCGGCTCCTCGGGCACGGCGCAGGCGAAGAAGGATGCGCTTGAAGCGAAGGGCGTGCGGGTTGGCGAAAGCCCTACTGAGACGGCGCGAATCGCGGTCGAAGCGCTGCGCGGTTCCTAGCTCTCAGGATTCGGTGAGGGACGGCGAGGCGTCCGGCCGGAGAAGCGCCCGAAGCTCGCTTGCGAGGGCGGTAGCTTCGTTGTGCAGGCGGCGGTGGGTTATGCGGATGGTTCGGTAGCCCGCGACTTGGAGAGCGGAGTCCCGGATGCGGTCGCGCTCGAAGGCGGCTCGGTGGCGGTGGAACTGCCAGCTATCGAGCTCGGCCGCGAGGTGCTGCTCGGGCCAGAGAGCGTCGACCTCGTAGCCGAGGACGGTCGTGTTGAAGGAGGGCATTGGCAGGCGGTGCTTGCGGCAGAACGCTGCGAAGTCGTCCTCGAGCGGCGAGCGAGTGATCGCCGCGGCCCGGGCCTCGGTGAGCAGGCGACGGATCGGCTTCAGGGCACGTCGCCCGTAACCACGCTCGCAGACGCCCTCGACCGTGCTCAGCTGCAGCAGGTTCAGTCGGTCGGCCTCCTCCCAGGCTGATTCGAGGCGCTTGAAGTCGACGAATTCAGCCATGTCGAAGAGCGTGCGGGCCACGGTGGTCACTGGGATCCCAGCCCGAACGGCTCGATCCTCGGGGTGAAGTCGACCGCGATGGATGAAGATGCCGGAGCGCCTTTCTATTCCCTGGCGTCCGGTAGGGGCGGTGACGTCGATTAGTGGGGAGCCCTGACGAGCGAGACCCCAGAGCGCTGCCGCACTTCGATGGCTCAGCAGCGTTCCGGATCCATAAGCGAGGACGGCAGCCCATCGGCGCCCAGGCTCTGCGATACGGGGATGCCCCACCGCAAAGACCTCTCGGTGCATTGGGTGAAGTCGCCCGTTCTGGACCCACTCCTCGATGGTCCTTGCTGGCATCCCATGCTCGATCAGTTGCCCCCGGCCCACAACGCCATGTTGTCGCTCGGCCAATTTGGCGATCTGCCATCCCAATCCGACGTGTCTGAGCTTTCCCACGATATGTCGTGGCTAAGCTCAGACACCCCTTGGTTCTCCCCCCTTGCAGGGACGGATCGGCGATGAGTGTGCGTTGCTAATGTCGCGGCCATGGCTGGTGACACGATTTCTTTTGCTCGCGGGGCGCCCAGCGCTGACATCCTGCCGCGCCAGGCCGTGACTGAGGCCGCGGCGGTTGCGCTTGCTGAGGATTGGGAAAAGGCGCTCTCTTATGGCACCGGGATCGGGCATCCGGGGCTGTGCCAGTGGATCGCTGAGCGGCATGGGGGGCTCGATGCCTCGCAGGTGATGGTTGCCAATGGCTCGCTTGAGGCCGGTTGGATGCTGTTTGAGCATCTGCTCGAGGCCGGTGACCGGGTCGTGGTCGAGCAGCCCACGTATGACCGCACGCTCTTGATGCTGCAGCGGCTCGGGGTCGAGCTGGTGCCGGTGGCGCTTGAGGACGACGGTCTGGACTTGGCGGCTTTTGAAGCCGCGCTTGCCGAGGGGCCGATCAAGCTCGCCCACATCATTCCCAACTTCCACAACCCGGCCGGCTGCACGCTCTCGGCCGAGAAGCGGGTGCGGCTGGTCGAGCTCGCCGCCGAGCACGGCTTCTGGATCTTCGAGGACGACCCCTACCGCGAGCTGCCCTTCGAGGGCGAGGCGCTGGAGACGATGCTCTCCATGGACAGGGCGGACCGGGTGGTTCACGCCTCCTCTTTCTCGAAGACGGTCAGCCCGGGGGTGCGGGTCGGTTATTTGGCCGGGCCGGCGGAGGGGATCGCGAAGCTGGCGAAGCGGGCCAACGAGACCTACATCTCACCGAACATGCTGGCCGAGGCTGTGGTCCTGGAGCTCTGCAAATCGGGCGGGCTCGACCGCAATATCGAGTTCGTCAAAGGCGCCCTGCGCGACCGGCGCGACTCGCTGGTCAGGGCACTGGGCGAGCAGATCCCCGAGGCCGAGTTCGTCATTCCCGGCGGTGGCTACTTCCTCTGGCTAGACCTCGCTGAGGGCACCGATACGACCGTGCTGCTGGCCGAGGCCAAGGGCGAGGGCGTTGCCTTCGTCGCCGGCCCCGACTTCATGATCGAGGGCGGCGGCAACAGCCTGCGCCTCTCCTTTGCCAGCGTGCCGCCGGAGCGGATCCCCGAGGGGGTCGCGCGCATCGCCCGGGCGCTGGAGCGCGTCCGCGCCGGCTCGCCTGCGTAAGCCGAGCTTCCTTCTGCTGATCCGACCTGGATCGCCGCGCGTAGTGGTGGGCAGAAGCCCATCCCTACCCAGGAGGAAGCATGGCTGTTGCGAACAAAGAGAGCGCGCTGTCCCGCGTCGCCAGCGATCCGGTCTCGCGACGCAAGCTGCTCGCCGTGACTGGCGGCTCGACCGCGCTGGCGGCCTTTCTCGCCGCCTGCGGCAGCGACGGCGGCACGACGACCACCGCGAGTACCGCCGCGACAACGGGCGGGTCCGGCACCGAGAAATTCGGCAAGGGCGACGTCGGCATCCTCAACTACGCCCTCACGCTCGAGTACCTCGAGACGGGCTTCTACGAAGACGTGGTCAAGAGCGGGCTCTTCAAGGGCTCCGACCTGGCGACGATCCGCAAGTTTGGCCAAGAGGAGGCTGAACACGTCACCGCGCTGACCGGCTTCGTCAAGCAGATGGGGGGCACCCCGGCGCCGAAGCCGAAGACCGAATTCCCCCTGAAAAGCGCCAAGTCGGTGCTCGAACTGGCGGCGACGGTCGAGAACCTCGGCGCTGCCGCATACCTCGGTCAGGCGCCCTACATCAAGGGGGCTTCGGTGCTTTCCGCGGCGCTCTCGATCCACAGCGTTGAGGGTCGCCACGCGGCGGCGCTCAACACGCTGCTGGGCGACCCGATCACGCCCGACGGCGCCTTCGCCAAACCGGCCCCTGCGAGCGAAGTCCTCAAGTCCGTCGAACCCTTCATCGTCGGTTGACTCCGGCGCACAAAGAAAAGGAGAACGAGATGACTGACCAGATCCTGGTCCAGCCCGAGCTCGCCGGTGTGCGCATCGACGAGGACAGCGACGACCTTTCCCGCAGCGAGGTGATCCTCAAGGGAGCTCTGGCCGCCGGTGCCGTCTACGGTGCGGTGATGGTCGGTCCCTTCGTCGGCAAGGCGCTGGCGATGTCGGAAAGCGGCGACGTCGGCATCCTCAATTTCGCCCTCACGCTCGAGTACCTCGAGTCGAGTTTCTACAAAGAAGCGAAGGGCCGGGCGAAGGCGAGCGGCGAGCTGAAGAGCCTGATCGATCTGATCGGGCGCGACGAGGACGAACACGTCGGCGCGCTGACCGAAACGATCAAGAAGCTCGGCGGCAAGCCCGTCGCGGAGCCCAAATTCGACTTCCCCTACAGCGGCACCGCCGGCTTCCTCAAGCTCGCCCAGACCTTCGAGGACACCGGGGTCAGCGCCTACAACGGCGCCGCCCCGCAGATCAAGTCCAAAGAAGTGCTGGAAGCGGCGGGCTCGATAGTCCAGGTCGAGGCGCGCCACGCGGCGGCGATCCGGCTGCAGAACGGCGATGAACCGGCCCCTGTCGCCTTCGACCCGGCGCTGAGCGAAGCTAAGGTGCTGAAGGCGGTCGAACCGTTCATCCAGTAGCCGGATAGGACGAGCGCAGCCAATGAAGATCCGGGCAAGCAAAGCCGAGCGACTCGCCGACGAGGAGCTGATGCCGCGGATCGGCGAGAAGGACCCCGATGCGTTCGAGGTCTTCTACGACCGCCACGGCGGGGTCGCCTACTCGCTCGCCTACCGAATTGTTGGCGAGCGAGGGGCGGCCGAAGACGTTGTCCAGGAGGCCTTCATCTCGATCTGGCGCAGCGGCGCCCGCTACGACCGGGCGCGCGGCAGCGTGCGATCCTGGATGCTCGGCATCGTCCGCAACCGGGCAATTGATTTCCTGCGCAGCAAGGCGGGCCGGGCGCCAAAGCTCGACTTCGATGACGACGCGGTGCTCGAGCATCGGCCGGCGGAGGAGCTGACCGATGCCGAGGCCCTGCGCCGCGAGACGACGCACGAGCTGCGCGGTGCACTGGGCGAACTGCCCGGCGAGCAGTCGAAGGTAATCGAGCTTGCTTACTTCGGCGGCTTCAGCCACTCGGAGATCGCTGCGATGCTGGAAGTGCCGCTGGGCACGGTGAAGGGGCGGATGAGACTCGGTTTGGAAAAGATTCGCGGAGAGCTGGCGGGGGGATTGGCATGAACGAGACAGAGCACGACCGCCGGCGCGACGACGTCGCTGCCTACCTGCTGGGGGCCCTGGGGCCCGGCGAAGCCGCCGAGTTGGAACGCCACATCGCCGCCTGCCCGGAGTGCGAGGAAGAGCTCGAGCGACTGCGTCCCGCGGTGCAGGTGCTGCCCGAGACGGTCGAGCCGGTTGAGGCGCCGGCAGCGCTGCGCAACCGCCTGATGGAGCAGGTGCGCTCCGAGGCGGGGGACTCGCAGGAGGCTACAGCCACCCGCCGCACACCCCGCTGGCAGCTTGGGCTACGCCCGCTCGCCGGCTTGGCGGCGCTGGCCCTCGTCGTCGCGGCGATCGGCGGCTACGCGATCAGCGACAGCGGCTCGGGCGGAGCCAAGACCACCACGGTGATCACCGGTCACTCGCCGGGCGTCACCGCGCAGATGGTGCGCGAGGGCGAAACGGGCACGCTGCGACTCGCCAACCTGCACCAGCTACCCGCCGGCAAGGTCCTGCAGGCGTGGGTGCAGCGCGGCAAGCAGGTGGTCTCAGCCAAGGCGCTCTTCGTCCCCAACTCCGATGGCACCGCGACGGCGACGATCGACGGTATGAACGGCGTCAACACGGTGATGGTCACGGCCGAGCCGCGCGGAGGCAGCGTTCAGCCGACGGGCAAGCCGATCGTCAGCGTCGCGATCCCGAACTGAGACGGCTGCAAATCGGCGCCTGGCGGCGTCCTCAGTCGCTCACGTGCAGAGCACGCTTTCGCTCCCTGCGTCCTTGCCAGGCTTGATTTTCGCCGTCTCAGCGACCGTAGCGGTCGCTAGACAGGACGAGTTGCTCCGGGATCGTGGCGCGAGGCGGCGGCGCTGGGTCGGCGCGGACCGAGACCGTCTCGGCGACGCTGCTGGAGACGTGGTGGCTGCCGCGCTCGGAGATGATCACGACGCCGTCGTCCCCCGAGCTCTCGACCGAGCCCTCCAGACCCGGGTCCAGGCCGGCGTCCTTGAGGTAGTGCAGCAGCTCCTCGGCCTCGTTCTCGAAGCGCAGGACGACGACCTTGGCGCCGGGCTCGACGTCGGAGAGGAGCGAGCCCTGCTCGCGGGCCCCCTCGACGATCGGGTGGCCGTGCGGGCAGGTAGTGGCGTCGCCGATCGCGGCGCGCATCCGTTCCTCCAGCACCGGCGACATCGCGTGCTCAATCCGCTCCGCCTCCTCGTGGACCTCGTCCCAGGGGATGCCGAGTACGTCGGTGAGGAAGCGCTCGATCATGCGGTGGCGGCGGACGATGTGGCTGGCGTGCTCGCGTCCGGACTCGGTGAAGTCGAGCGACTTGTCGGGCTTGCGCTCAACGTAGCCGTCATTGATCAGGCGGCCGATCATCTCGTGCACGGTGGGGGGCGAGAGCTGCATCGCGCGGGCGATGTTGGCCCCGGTCATCGGCAACCCGGCCTCCTCGAGCCAGAACATGATCTCCAGGTACTCCTGCTCGGCTACGGTCGCGTCGCTCATCGCTTCGATATTAACGACGCTCGATCAGGGTCGAGACGACCGCCTCGTAGAAACCATCGCCCATCGCCCCCTCGGTGACGATGGCGTTGTCCCAAGCGCTGAGCACGGCGCGCAGACCGGGGTCGCGCGGCGGCCCATTGGCGACGACGAAGAAGCGGCCGACCGCGGCGGCGACCTCGAGGTCCTCGACCGAGTCGCCGACGGCTATGCAGTCGGCAGGGTCGTAGCCACGGACGCGGGCGTGGGCGGCGACGGCGGCCGCCTTGCTGACCAGCTTGGGGACGAGGTGGTAAGCATGGGTCGGGCCCTCGATCGCCGGCATCTCGCGGCCGATCGCGCCGTTGTCGAGCAGGCGCAGGTCGTCGTGTCCCTCGGCCCCGAGCAGCCGGTTGGCCTCCTCGACGTCGACCTTGCCGCGGAAGAGGTGGGAGAGGATGCGCCCGGTGTGCCAGGGCGCGTGGTACTCGAGCCGCCCCTCAAAGTGCTCGAACAGTAGCTTCGGGATGCCGCGCTGCTCGATCTTCTCGTAGATCGTGCCGTCCTCGTCCGGGACCATCTCGCCGGTCATCAGCGTCGTCTCCCCCTCGATCGCGAAGGCGCAGCCGGCCTCGTAGATGTAGGAGGTTTGGCCCATCAGGCGGGCGCACTCGTGGACCTGGGGCTCGCGGCGGCCGGACATAATCACGACCTCGACCCCGGCCCGGTGACACGCCTCGAGGCCGCGGGACTGGGCGAGCGAGAAGGCGCCCTCGGCGTCGCGGAAGAGCGAGGCGCCCTTGCCCAGAAGGGTGCCGTCGAGGTCTGTGTAGACGCATCGCAGTGCCATGGTGCGGTCGCTACGGTAGCCGGATGTGGGACGGACAAGACTTCGAACGGATCGGCGCGCGGGTCCTGTCGCGAGGGAGGGGGCCCTGCGGGCGGGCCACGGTCCGTCCTCGACCCCTCTCCCTCACGCCACCCGCGCGAGTTGCCGTATGAGGTGGCGTTTGTCCGATCGGGTGCTGGAGCTTGGGCAGCCGATGGCGGCTGGGATCGTCAACGTGACTACGGACTCGATGTTTGAGGGAGCTCGTAGCGGGACGGCTGAGCAAGCGGTGAAGGATGGGATGAGGCTGGTTGGGATGGGCTTCGACATGCTCGACGTTGGGGCCGTGGCGGCGAAAAGCGGGCCGCCGGTGCCGGCCGCGGTCGAGGCCGCGGCACTGGTGCCGGCGATCGAAGGGTTGGCCGATGCGGGCGTGCCGATTTCGGCTGACACCTTCTCGGTCGAGGTGGCTCGGGGGGCGCTGGGCGCCGGTGCGGTTGCGGTCAACGACATCTCGGGTGGCTCGGAGGAGATGTTCGAGCTGGTCGCTGAGAGCGGCTGTGGCTACGTGCTGATGCACATCGAGGGGCCGCCGCGGGTCGACCGGCCGCCGGGCGATTACGGCGACGTGGTCGAGCACCTGAAATCCTGGTTCGGGGGGAGAATCGAGCTCGCTCAAAGGCTTGGGGTCTCTATGGAGCAGATCGCGCTCGACCCCGGACTCGACTTCGACCTCAGCACCGAGCAGGACCTGGAGATCCTGCGACGGCTGCCTGAGCTGCGTGAGCTCGGTCCCCCGCTCTACGTCTCGCTCTCGCGCAAGGACTTCATCGGCGCCGTGCTGGCTGGGTCCTGGGAGGGGCGACTGCCGCCGGGAGAACGAGAGTGGGGAACGGTCGCCGCGGTTGCGCTGGTGGTGCGCGGCGGCGCCGGCATCCTGCGTATCCACGACCGCAGCTCGTTGCAGGCCATGCGCGTCGCTGGGCGGATCGTCAAATGACGGCCCCAGATCGCCGCCATGCGGCGTCCTCGGGAGCCGAAGTAGCGCTGCTACTCCGGCTCCCTGCGTCCTTGCCTGGCGACGCCTGGACCTCGTCATTTGACGACCCTTGGGACGGTTGATGGCGAAGAGTCTTCTGGAGGCCCCGTGGTCGGTCGCGATCGATCCCGCGCGGCGCGACGGCCGGATCGTCGCCGAGTCGAGCGAGGAGGCGCGCAAGGCGCGGACGGTGGGGCTGCCGCGTTCGCTCGATCCCGGTTTCGTCGAGGCGCTGAAGCGGGCCGGGGTCGAGCGGCTCTACTCGCATCAGCGCCAGGCCTACGAGGCGGCGGCCGACTCGGACCTGGTGATTACCAGCGGCACTGCCTCGGGCAAGAGCCTCGCCTTCAACCTGCCAGTGCTCGACGGGATCGCCCGCGACTCCAAGCGCCGCGCCCTCTACCTCTACCCGACCAAGGCGCTGGCCCAAGACCAGGCGCGCAAGCTCGGCGCGCTGCGGCCGCCGGGGCTACGCGAGGCGATCTACGACGGCGATACGCCGCGCGAAGAGAGGCCGGCGATTCGTCGCAAAAGCAACCTCGTCCTCACCAACCCGGACATGCTGCACGTCGGCATCCTGCCCAACCACAAGAGCTGGGGCGACTTCATCGCCAACCTCGGCTGGGTCGTGGTCGACGAGGCGCACACCTACCGTGGCGTCTTCGGCTCGCACGTCGCCAACGTGCTGCGGCGGCTGCGGCGGGTGGCGCGGGCTTACGGGGCGGAGCCGCGTTTCCTGCTCGCCTCGGCGACGATCGCCAACCCGGTCGGCCTCGCCGAGGAGCTGGTCGGCACGCCCTTCGAGCTGATCGACGACGACGGCGCGCCGGGGGCCGGGCGCGAGATCGCGATGTGGAACCCGCCGCTGATCGACAAGGCGACCGGGACGCGGCGCTCGTCGCTCGGCGAGGCAGCCGACCTGCTGGCCGAGCTGGTTTCCCACGGTGTGCGGACCATTTGCTTCCTCAAGAGCCGCCGCGGGATCGAGCTGATCCAGCGCTTCGCCCGCGAGTCGCTGGAGGCGCGCGGCAAGCCCGAGCTGGCGGCGCGGATCGCGCCCTACCGCGGCGGCTACACCTCGCAGCAGCGGCGCGAGATCGAGCGGCAGCTGTCCGAGGGCGAGCTGCTCGCGGTCGTCGCCACCGACGCGCTCGAGCTCGGCATCGACATCGGCGAGCTCGACGCGGCGATCTGCGTCACTTTCCCCGGCACGGTCGCCAGCCTGCGTCAGATGTGGGGCCGAGCGGGCCGGCGGCGGCGCGGCCTCGCCATCTACGTTGCCGGCCAGGACGCCCTCGACCAGTTCTTCTGCCGCCACCCCGACGAGTTCATCGGCCGCCCGGTCGAGGCCGCGATCCTCGACCACGCCAACGAGCAGATCGCCTCACGGCACCTGATCGCGGCGGCCTACGAGTTGCCGCTGGGCGAGGACGACGGTGAGTTCTTCGGCGAGGGCTGGCGCGAGCGCTCCGAGCGGCTGGCCGGTGCGGGCGAGCTGCGCCGGGCGGGGGGGCGAATGCTGCCTGGCGGCAGCGAGTTCATCGCGGCGAAGATCCCGCTGCGCTCGGCCTCGACCGACTCGGTCGCGGTGATCGAGCGCGACTCGGGTGAGATGCTCGGCCTGGTCGAGTCCGAGCGCGCCTTCACCACGATTCATCCGGGCGCGATCTACCTCCACCTCGGCCGCTCCTACGAGGTCGAGCAGCTCGACATCGCCGGCCGCCGCGCGGTCGTCTCGGCCTTCGACGGCGACTGGTACACGCGGCCGAAGAAGGAGACCGAGATCTACATCGAGCGGGTGCGCGAGCGGCGCACGACCGCGGGGGTCGAGCTGCACTTCGGCGAGGTCTCGGTGAGCGAGCAGGTGATCGCCTACCAGCGGGTCTCGATCGCTGACCAGGAGCCCTTCGACATCGTCGCCCTCGAGCTACCCGAGCAGCAGTTCGTCACCCAGGCGCTCTGGTACGTGTTGCCGGACCGGCTCGCCGGGGCGCTGCCGCCCGACGTCCTGCTCGGCGCCCTGCACGCGACCGAGCACGGCCAGATCGCGGTGCTGCCGCTGATCGCGATGTGCGACCGCTGGGACATCGGCGGCCTCTCCACCAACGTCCACTTCCAGACCGGCCGCTCGACGATCTTCATCTATGACGGCCACCCCGGCGGGGTCGGCATCACCCTGCGCGGTTACGAGCAGTTCGAGCGCCTGCTCGGCGACGCCGAGCGGCTGATCGGCGAGTGCCCCTGCGAGTCGGGCTGTCCCTCCTGCGTGCAGAGCCCCAAGTGCGGCAACCTCAACGAACCGCTGCACAAGGCGGGGGCGCTGGAGTTGATGAGGCAGATGAGGAGCGTGCAGTGAACCGAGGGAGTGGGCCTCGGCGTCACGAACAGCATGGAGGTTCCGCCGAGGCCCACTCCCTCGGTTCCGAGCGCGGGCGTCAGGTGGCCGTCATCGGTCCGTCGGGCGCGGAGCTGGGGTCCGAGGCGGCGGTGTTGGGGGAGGAAGTCGGGCGGTTGCTCGCCGAGGCGGGTGTGACGCTGGTCTGCGGCGGCATGGGTGGGGTGATGGAGGCCGCCTGTCGCGGTGCGAGCGAGACTGGGGGCGAGGCGATCGGCATCGTTCCAGGCCACGAGATCGGCGAAGCGAACCGCTTCTGTAGCCACGTGGTCGCCACCGGCATCGGCCACGCCCGCAACCTGGCCGTGGTCTCCTCGGGGGAGGTGGTGATTGCGATCGGCGGCGAGTGGGGGACGCTCTCGGAGATCGGTTTTGCGCGCGCGATCGGTCGCGCCGTGATCGCCCTGCGCAGCTGGGAGCTGAGCGGTCGCGAGCGGATGGTCGACGCGCCAGGTGTGGTGCCCGCCGGCTCGGCCGGCGAGGCGGTAGACCTGGCGCTCAAAGCGCTCTAGCTACGCTGGTTCGATGTACGAGGATTCGATCCGCAAGGAGTTCACCCATCAGTCCGGCTCGTTCGGCAAGGCCGCCGTGATGACCTCGGCCGAGACACTCGGGGCGCTGGTCGAGCTTGTGCCGGAGGATCCCAATGCTCGCTGGATCGAGACGGCCTGCGGCACCGGCCTGGTTTCGCGGGCGCTGGCCGGCAAGGTCGGCTCGGTGACGGGCGTCGACCTGACCCCGGCGATGCTGGAGCAGGCGAAGCGCGGAGCGGCCGATGAGGGGATCGAGAAGGCAAGCTTCTCCGTTGGCGACGCTACCGCGCTCGAGTTCGCCGATGGATCGTTTGACGGCGCGGTTACTCGCCTCAGCCTGCACCACATCCCGTTGCCGGGCCGGGTGATCGCCGAGCTGGCCCGAGTCGTCCGGCCGGGTGGCTCGGTCATCGTCGGCGACCTCGTTGCCGACGAGGCAGACGGCGAGGGAGCCTTGTGGCGTGAGGAGATCGAGCGCTTGCGCGATCCCTCGCACTGGGTCTGCCGGACGCCGGAGCAGCTGCGCGAGATGGGCTCTTCGGCGGGGCTCACGCTCGAGCACGAGCAGCTGATCCCGCTCGACATCGACTTCGAGGACTGGCTGGGACGGGGTTCGGGCGGTCGCACCGCCGCCCCGCTGATAGACGAGCTGCTGGCGCAGCGACCCGAGGGGATCGAGAGCTTTCGCGTCACGGCCGCCGATTCGGGCCGCCGCCTATGCCAGCGCTATTGGGTTGGCCACAGCCGCCGCCCCGACTGAGCCCGTCCAACCGAAACTGCATCAAACTTTCTATCTACTGGGATGAGAATTTGATGCAGTTCGCGGCCAGAGCTGGCGCAGGGCGAGGATCGCGAAGGCGTGCGACCAGGCAAGGGGGGTGGTCGAGGTTGGGATGCCGGTACGCGCGTCGACCCGCTCGGGCAGCATCCGGTCTGGGGTAGCGGCGCGCCGCAGCTCGGTCATCAGGTGGAGGGCGGCGGATCGCTCGCCGAGTGCGGCGAGGCTCCACGCGGTCCACGCGGTCGGGGCAGTCCAAGGATCGCCCCCACCGTCCCAGCCGGCGGAGGGGAGGATCCCGAAGCGCCCGCTGTGCGCGGCGAGCCGCAGCAGCGTTCGCCGCACGAGCGGATAGAGCGCCGGATGCGAGAAGGGGCGCACGGCCCAGGCCGCAGCCGAGTCGAGCCCCGAGCCGGGATCGTGGGCGCGGCGGGCCAGAGTTCCGGTGGGCGTCCCGAACAGCGCCTTAATCTGCGGCGCACCGGAGGCGATCGCGTTGGCGAGGAAATCGCCGCCGCCGTTCTCCTGGTAGTCATCCAGCCCTCGCCACGGCTGCTTCGTTGTGGCGCTTGGTAGCTCAGCCGCGCCGCCGGCGGCCGCGATCCATCCGGCCGCATCACCCTGGGCGCCGCGTCCGTCCACTGGAGTGCCGTCTGGGTGGAAGCGAGCGGCGGCTCTTAGGTCGAGCCCGCGCAGGAAGCTCACGATGCTCCGCGCCTGACCTCGGTCTCCAGCAGCAGCGAGCGCGATCGCCACGGCGCTCGCGTCCCGGGGCCAAACGTAGGCCCAGCCATCGCGGGCGCCAGCGATGACCGCGCCGGTCCGGGGGTCTGTGAGCGCATGCAGGACGAGCAGCGATCGGGCGTACATCCGCCGTGCCCACACCGGCGCCTCGGTGCCCAGCGGCCGGCGTGCCGCAAGCCAGCGAGAATCAGGACGAACCGCCTCCTGGTCTCCCAGCGAGCGAATCGTCACGGTCCGCTCTCCGCCAAAGCGAGCGACGGTTCTCAGAGCGTTGGCACCGGGCAGATAACGCTGCTGAACCGAGTCGGTCCGGGACCCGCCCGAAGCAAGGGCCGCGCCGACGACAAGAAGGGCCACCAATCCCGCCGCGCCGCGCAGCCATTTCATCAACCGAATCCAATCAGCCCCATTGCCTCGCGGTCGCTAGCCTTCGCATGCGGCGGCAGATCCAGAGCCGTTCCAGGCGAGGTAGCTCAGTTGGTAGAGCACACGACTGAAAATCGTGGTGTCGTGGGTTCGATTCCCACCCTCGCCATTCGCGGAATACCAGGAGGGAAGCGGGTTTCCACCCGCTTCCCTCCTTTGAAGTCAATCGCCCGCGAGAGTCGTTCAGCGCTTCGTAGCCCAAACGTAGTCCAAACGCTGGTCCTCAAGCCGTGATCGCAATGCCGGCGAGCTGCTTGCGGGCTCTACGGACCAGCCGATCGAACTTGGCACCGTGCTGACGGTCTACCCGCTGCTGGAGCTGTGCATAGACGTCCATCGTCATCGTTGAATCTTCGTGGCCAACCTGGCCCATCACCCACTTCACATCGAATTCGTTGGCGAGCAGGGCGATGGAGATGTAAGTGCGTCGCAGCGTATGGGGGGTCTGAGCCAGGCCGGGTTTGACGGAGGCCCCGAAACCAGGATTCCTACCTGGAAGAAGGGAACTCCCAAGCCATGCCACGAAAGAAGAAATACCCCGATGAGCTGCTCGATCGCGGTGCCCGGATGGTCGCCGACTCCGGCCGCCCCATTGCCCACGTAGCCCGCGACCTGGGCATCCACCACGAGACGCTGCGCAAGTGGGTGCGCCAAGCAGAAGCCGACGAGGGCAAGCGCACCGAGCTGTTGAGCAGCTCTGAGCGCGAGGAGCTGAAGGCCCTACGCGGTGAGGTGCGCGAACTGCGCCGGGCCAACGACATCCTGAAGTCGGCGTCTGCCTTTTTCGCCGCCGAGCTCGACCCACGCCGAACGAAGTGAGCTCCTATATCGAGGAGCACAGGGAGCGCTTCGGGGTCGAGCCGATCTGCAGGGCCCTGGAGGTGTCGGCCTCCGCCTACTACCAGCGCGCCAAGGGCGAGTGCTCGGCCCGCACGATCGAGGACGAGCGTCTGCTCGGGCGCATCGCCGATATCCACGAGCGCAACTACTGCGCCTACGGCTACCGGCGGATGTGGATCGCCTTACGGCGTGAGGGCGAGGAGGTCGGCCGCGGTCGCGTTCAGCGGCTGATGCGAGAGGCCGGGATCCAAGGCGCCAAGCGGCGTGGCAAGGCCTGGCGTACGACCAAGCCCGATCCCGCTGCCCACCGCCGGCCCGACCTGGTCTGCCGCGACTTCAGCGCCAAGTGCCCGACCCGGCTCTGGGTCGGCGACTTCACCTACCTGCGCTGCTGGGAGGGCGCCCTGTTCTTCTCCTTCGTGATTGACGCCTTCTCGCGCAAGGTCGTCGGCTGGCAGCTCGCCTCCCACATGCGCACCGACCCCGTCCTCGACGCCCTGCGGATGGCGCGGGGCCCGCGCGAGCCCGGCGCCGACTTCGCGTTGGTGGCGCACACCGACCGCGGCTCCCAATACACCTCTGCCGACTACACCCAAGAACTCGACGACCACGGGGTCCTGGCCTCGGTCGGCTCCGTGGCGATGCCTACGACAACGCGATGGCCGAGAGCTTCGTCGACACCTTCAAGACCGAGCTGATCGCCGATCGTGTCTGGCGCACCCGCTCCCAGCTGGAGCTGGCCGTCGTTGAGTACGTCGCCTGGTTTAACAACGACCGCCTGCACGAAT
>DATNGZ010000010.1:0-4226 GCA_035605695.1 Solirubrobacterales bacterium
CCGCTGTCGAGGACCGTCCACTCGGTGCGGTGCAACGGCAGGCGCCGGCGGCCGGCAGCTTGCAGCGCCGCCGGGTCGATCGGGCGCATGACGATGGCCTGCAGCGAGGCGACCGGGGCGCCGTGCTGGTCGTAGGCCTCGCAGCCGCCGCCCTGCTCGTCCGAGACGAGGCACAAGCGCAGCGCCGATGCACCCCTTGCGTGCAGGGAGACGCCGCGCCAGGCGAACGGCAGCGCCACTTCCCCGGAGCCGCCCGCGCCACCGGCGAGGGCGAGATCGACGCCCGGGTGTCCGCCGATGTCGAGCAGGGCCGGATGCAGGGCGAAGTCCCCGGCCACCTGGGCCTGCTCCTCAGCCAGGCGGGCCTCGACGTAGATCCGATCGCCCGCGCGCCAGGCGGCGTCGACGCCCTGGAAGGCGGGGCCGTATTCGAGCCCGATCTCGGCGAGGCGCTCGTAGAGAAACTCTACCTCGAGCGGCTCGGCCCCCTCGGGAGGCCATGAGCCGAGCGGCTCGGGGAGGTCCGGCCGCTCAGCCGTGAGCACGCCCTGGGCGTGACAAATCCACTCCGAGCCGGCGTCCTCCCCGCCCTCGGGACGCGAGTGGACGGAGACCTCGCTGCGGCCCTGATCGTCCGCCGCGCCGACGGCGACCTGGACCTGGACCGCGCCCCCCTCGGGGAGCAGCATCGGCGCGTGCAGGGTGAGCTCCTCGATCGCCTCCGCTCCGACCTCCTCGGCAGCGCGCAGCGCCAGCTCGAGGAATGCGGTGCCGGGAAGCAGCGCCGCGCCGGCGACGGCGTGGTCGCCAAGCCAGGGGTGCTCGGCTAGCGAGAGCCGCCCGCTGAGGGTGCGGCCGTCGCCGCCCGGGTCCTCAATCACCGCGCCCAGCAGCGGGTGCTCCGCATCGCTCAGGCCGGCGGCGCCGACGTTGCCCCTCCCTTCCGCGGCCGAGAGCCAGTAGCGCTGGCGCTGAAACGGGTAGGTGGGCAGTCGCACGCGCCCGGCTGCAGAGCCGGCGAAGAGTGCGTCCCAGTCGGGCTCGACCCCGGCGACGTGGGCTTCGGCAAGGGAGAGGGAGAAACGCCGGGCGCCACCCTCGTCGCGACGTAGGGTGCCGAGCACGGTGGCCTCCTCGCCCTCGGGGAGGGCGGCTTCAATCGTCTCGCCGACGGCGACCGCAAAGACCGGGTGCGGGCTGACCTCAACCAGGAGACGATGTCCCTCCGCAAGCAGGCGCCTGGTCACCGCTTCGAACCTGACCGGCCGGCGCAGGTTGCTGTACCAGTACTCGGGACCGAGCTCGCCGGTGTCGATCGGCTCGCCGGTGACGGTCGAGTAGAAGGGGACCTCACCCGAGCGAGGGGAGATCGGCGCGAGGGCCTCGAGCAGCTCATCGCGCAGCGGCTCGACCCGGGCGGAGTGCGAGGGGATCGTCGCCGGCACCTCACGCGCCCGGACCCCTTCCGACTCGCACTGCTCCAGGAGCTCCACCAGCGCCTCGCTGTCGGCGGCGACGATCGTTGAGGAGGGTCCGTTTTGCGCGGCGACCTCGATCCGCCCCTGCCAGCGCTCAATCAGGGAGGCGACCCGAGCCGACGGCAAGGCCACCGACGCCATCGCCCCCTGCCCGGCCAGCCTGGCGATTATCCGGCTGCGCAGCGCCGCCAGCCGCGCCGCGTCGGCGAGGGAAAGGCCGCCGGCGATGTGGGCGGCGGCGATCTCCCCCTGAGAGTGTCCGGCGACCGCAGCCGGACGGACCCCGCAGGCGCGCCAGAGCTCGGCCAAGGCGACCGTGACAGCGAACAGGACCGGCTGCACGACCTCGATCCGGTCGGTCGAGGGCGCCCCCTCGACCTCCAGCACCACATCGCTGACCGACCAGTCCAAGTAGTCCGAGAGCGCCTCGTCGCACTGCTCGAGGCTGCGCCGAAAAGCGGCCGAGCCCGAGAGCAGCTGCGCGCCCATCCCCTTCCACTGGGAACCCTGCCCGGGAAAGAGGAAGGCGAGCGCGCTCTTCCCTCCGGCGCTGCCGCGTGCGACCGCGGGCGAGGCTTCACCCCGCTGCAACGCGGCGAGGCCCTCGAGCAGCTCGGAGCGATCGTCGCCGAGCACGACTGCGCGCTGCTCGAGCCGGGGGCGGCCGGTCGCCAGGGAGTAAGCGGCGCTGGACGGGCTCAGCTCGGGGTTCTCCAGTAGATGAGAGGAGAGACGCTCGGCGGCCTGCCACAGCGCAGGCTCGGTCTTGGCCGAGAGCGGCAGCAGCAGAGGCCCGCCCAGGGGCGCTCCGTCAGGGCGGGAATCGCTGCCGATCGGCCCCTGCTCGGAGCGGACGGGCGGCGCTTCCTCGAGGATCAGATGGGCGTTGGTGCCGGCGGCGCCGAAGGAGGAGACAGCGGCGCGGCGGGGTCGCTCGGCAGGCTCCCAGGGCATCGGGTCGGTGAGCAGCTCGATCGCCCCACTCGACCAGTCGACGTTGGAGGAGGGCTCGTCGACGTGCAGCGTGCGGGGCAGGACGCCTTCGCGCATCGCCATCACCATCTTGATCACCCCGGCGACCCCTGCCGCGGCCTGCGGATGGCCGATGTTCGACTTGATCGAGCCGAGGCGGAGGGGCCGGTCGCGATCCTGGCCGTAGGTGGCGAACAGGGCCCTTGCCTCGATCGGGTCGCCAAGCGCGGTGCCGGTTCCGTGCCCCTCCACCGCGTCCACCTCACCGGCGCTGAGCCGCGCGTCCTTGAGCGCCTGGTGGATAACCCTCTCCTGCGACGGACCGTTGGGGGCGGTGATCCCGTTCGAGGCGCCGTCCTGGTTGACGGCGGAACCCCGGATCACGGCCAGCACGGTGTGCCCCTGCCGCTGCGCCTCGCCGAGCCGCTCCAGGACCAACATGCCGACGCCCTCGGAGAAGCCGGCGCCGTCGGCGCCGTCGGCGTAGGCCCTGCTACGGCCGTTCGGGGAGAGCACGCGCTGGCGGCTGAACTGGATGAAGACCCCCGGGGTCGAGTAGACGGTCGCCCCCCCGGCGAGCGCCAGCGAGCACTCGCCGCCGCGGAGGGCGCGGGTCGCCAGGTGCAGCGCGACGAGCGAGGACGAGCAGGCGGTGTCGACGCTGAGCGTCGGTCCCTCGAGGCCGAGCGTGTAGGCGACGCGACCGGAGAGGATGCTGCTCGTGCCCCCGGTCGGCAGATAGGCCGCCGAATCGTCCGCCGGGCTCAGCCCCCAACCGTAGTCGTGATACATCGCGCCGGCGAAGACTCCGCTGGGCGTCCCCCGCAGCGAGCGCGGATCGATCCCCGCGTCCTCGAGCGCCTCCCAGGAGGCTTCCAGCAGCAGCCGCTGCTGCGGGTCCATGCCAAGCGCCTCGCGGGGTGAGATGCCGAAGAACTCCGGATCGAAGTCGGCGGCGTCATCAAGGAAGCCGCCTTCGCGAGCGTGGGCGCTGTCGAAGCCCTCGAGCTGCTTCGAGAAGATGCCCTCCATGTCCCAGCCACGATCGGTGGGGAAGGGCGAGATCGCGTCGCCGCCCGCCGCCAGCAGCCGCCAGAGCGCATCCGGCGAGTCGGCGCCGCCCGGGTAGCGGCAGCTCATGCCGACGATCGCGATCGGCTCGCTCGCGGCCTCGACCAGGCGGCGATTCTGCAGGCGCAGGCGCTCCGTCTCCTTCAGCGAGGTGCGCAGCGCTTCGGCGATTCGCTCGGGGGACGTCGCCATCGCTAGACCTCGACCCCGGGCTCGTCCGGCTGGGCCTCGAGGGTCCGCTCGACCAGGTCCTCGAGGTCCATCGAGTCGATCTCTCCAAGGCGCTCGCCGGCGCTCTCTTCGTCCGCCTTCCCGCTGCCGTGGATTAGCTCCTGCAACGGCTCGAGCAAGCCGGCGTCACGCAGCCTCGAGATCGGTAGCTGGGCGAGCTCGTGCCTGAAAGCGGCCTCGCCATCGCGATCGTCGACCTCCCCGCCCGCGGGATCGACGACGGCCATCAGGTGCTCGGCAACCGCGATTGTGGAGGGATAGTCGAAGACCAGGGTCGGTGGCAGGTTGAGCCCGGTCGCGGCGACCAGCCGGTTGCGCAGCTCAACCGCGGCAAGCGAGTCGAAGCCGAGGTCGCGGAAGGCCCGCTCGGGCTCCACCTCGGCGCTGGAGGCGTGACCGAGCACGGCGGCGACGTGGCCGCGGACGAGGTCGAGGACCACGGCCTCGCGCTCGGCCTCGGGCACGGTGGCGAGG
>DATNGZ010000011.1:0-13084 GCA_035605695.1 Solirubrobacterales bacterium
CTTGTAGTCCTGCAGGAGCCAGAGCACGATCGCGATCGGCACGGCGACCGCGGCAATGATCGTGTACTGGCGGTTGAGGTAGGCCTTAGCGCCTTCCTGCACCGCCCCTGAGATCTCCTGCATGAGCTCGTTGCCTGGCGACTTCGCCAGCAGACGCTGAGTGACGATGATTCCGTACAGGACAGCCGCGCCCGCGCAGGCAAGCGCGAAGACGACTCCGTAGTCGGTCAAGAAGCTGGTCAAGTTAAGTTCCTCCGGCTGGGTTCTAAGCGGCGCGGGAGTCTATATATGCGAGCGGCGAAAGCGCTTCCGGAGCCGCCCTACGCCTGTTCTGCCGCCTGAGGAGCAGCGGTGTAGGTGCGTTTTGTCTCCGCCACCACGTCGCGATAAACCTCCTCGATGGAGGCGCCTGCGTCGACCGCCTCACGCGCACGCTGGGCGCCGTTGGGGGCCGACAAGGACGGTTCAATGCCCAGCTGGGCCCGCGCCGGCACGGTCCAGGCGAGCAGGCCCTCGAGCGCCGCCGCCGCCTCGACCTCCTCGCCGCGGCGGAAATCGATCATGCGGCCGCTCATGCCATGGCGGATCGCCCGCCAGAGGTTCTCCTCGATCTCGTGGTCGCGCAACGGCGCCCCGGCGCCTTCGTAGCCACGCTCGTCATAGTCGAGCGCGGTCTGGGCGATGCAGGCGGCAATTAGGCCGGCCAGGGCGAAGGACTCCTCGCCGCGGGTCTGGGCGTCGCAGATCCGCACCTCGACCGTGCCGAAGGCGTGGTGCGGGCGCACGCTCCACCACAGCTGGGTCGACTCAACCGCCGAGCCGGTCCGCTCCAGCAAGGCGACGAACTCGGCGTAAGTGGCCCAGTCGACGAAGGGGCTGGGCACGCCGCAGCGGGGAAAGGTGCGGGTGAAGATCTCAGTGCGGACCGTGTGCAGGCCGCTGTCGCGGCGGTCGAGGAATGGCGAGTTGGCCGAGACGGCGAGCAGGATCGGCAGCAGCTCGCGCATCCAGTCGCAGACCGCGATCGCGCGGTCGGCTCCGCGCACGCCCATGTGCACGTGCATGCTCCAGGTGTTGTTGCGCTGGGCGACGTAGCCGAGTTCGTGGCGCAACCGGTTGTAGTGGGGCGTGTCGATGATTCGCTGGTCTAGATAGTTGGCCCAGGGGTGCGTCCCCATCGCGCCCAGGGCGAGGCCCATACCGTCCGCCAGCTCGAAGAGGCGGACGCGGCGCTCCCGCTGGCGGGCCACTGCCTCGGCGAAGTTCTCCGCCCGGCCCGAGCGGATCTCGATCTCGGAGGCGATCAGCTCGCCGGCGGCCGACTCGGCCAGGACCTCGTCGCGCTGGCAAGCCTCGTAGACGTCCTCGAAGCGGTGCTCGAGCTCCAGCGTCTCCGGATCGAGGATCGCGAACTCCTCCTCGAGGCCGATCGTGAAGTCGGTCGAGGACTCGAACGTCTCGCGAGCGCGGTCGAGGTCCAGGGACAAGATTCAGCTTCTTAGGTCAGGTAGAAGTAGAGCGCGTAGAGCAGGTCGACCGCCGGGCTGGAGGTGTGCACGGTCACCTCTGGCGGCACCTGGAGCAGCTGCTCGGAGTAGTTGAAGATGATCTTGACCCCGGCCTTGACCAGGCGGTCAGCGACGGCCTGGGCCGCGGCGGCGGGGACGGCGAGGACGCCGACAACGATCTCCTGCTCGGCGACGACCGCCTCCAGCTCGGCGAAGTCGCGCACCCGCAGGCCGCCGACCTCGGTACCGACGACGCTGCTGTCGACCTCGAACATGGCGACGATCTGGAAACCGTGGTCGGCGAAGATGTCGGAGCTGGCGATCGCCTGGCCGAGGTTGCCGGCGCCAAAGAGGGCGATGTTGTGCTGGCCCGAGGTGCGGAGGATCTTGCGGATCTCCGCCACCAGCGACTCGACGTTGTAACCGACGCCGCGCTTGCCGAACTTGCCGAAGCCGGAGAGATCGCGGCGGATCTGGGTCGGGTTGATGTGCGTGTACTCGGAGAGTTCCTGCGAGGAGATCGTCTGGCGGCCCATCTTGCGCGCCTGGGTCAGCACCTGCAGGTAGCGCGAGAGGCGGGCCGCGACGCCCAGCGAGAGCCGCTCGCCGTCGACGATCAACCCGTTGGCCACCTCCTGCTCTTCGATCACCGTGCCCACGCCCCCACAGTATCGAGCCTCGCCCGAACGGCCGCCTCGTCGAGGATCAGCTCGGAGACGACGACGCCGTCGATCTCCACGACCGGGATCTTCTCCAGCATGCGCCGCAGCAGCAGCTTCTCGCTCTCTATATCGACCTCGTGCAGGTCGAAGCGGTAGCCCTCGCCGTGGATGGCGACCAGCGCCTCGACCGCCTCGGCGCAGAGGTGGCACTCCGGGCGGGAGTAGACGGTGACGACCGTCATGCGGTGGCGCGGCCGCCGGTGGCGAAGGCGTCATAGGCGAGGTAGTCCGGATACTGGATTGGCTCGATGAAACGGGCGGCGGAGCCGATCATCGCTGCGTTGTCGGTGCAGAGCTCGCGGGCGACCAGCTTCAGCTCGACCCCGCGGCGCTCGCAGAGCGCCCGCACGGCCTCGCGCAGGGCGCCGTTGGCGGCGACGCCGCCACCAAGCGCGACTGCCCCCCACTCCCCAGCTTTCAGCGCCCGCTCAAGCTTGGCGACGAGTTGGCTGACGGCGGCAGCCTGAAAGCTGGCGGCAAGGTCGGCGCGGCGCGCTTCGACACCCTCGGAGCCGAGATCGCGACAGAGGTAGACCAGCGCCGTCTTGAGGCCGCTGAAACTGAAGTCGAGGCCGGGATTGCGGCTCATTGCCACCGGCATCTCAAAAGCCGTGGGGTCCCCCTCCCGCGCTAGCTTCTCCAGCGCCGGTCCGCCCGGGTAACCGAGCCCAAGCATGCGGGCGACCTTGTCGAAGGCCTCGCCGGCGGCGTCGTCCAGAGTTTGGCCGAGCAGCTCGTAGCCGGCATGGTCGCGCACTCCCGCCAGCAGGGTGTGGCCGCCGCTGGCTACCAGGCAAAGGAACGGAGGCTCCAGCGCCCCGGGCTCGAGAAAGTTGGCGGCGACGTGGCCCTGCAGGTGGTCAACGGCGATCAACGGCAGCCTCCGAGGCGCCGCCATCGCCTTCGCCGTACTGACCCCGACCAGCAGCGCCCCGATCAGACCCGGCCCAGCGGTAACCGCAACGGACTCAACCTGATCGAGCGTGACCCCCGCCTCCCCCAACGCCGCCTCAACCACCGGCGCGGTCAGCTCAAGGTGGTGGCGCGAGGCCACCTCGGGCACAACGCCGCCGAACTTGGCATGGGCGACTGCCTGCGAGGAGATCACGTTCGCAAGCACCCACGGCCCATCCAGCACCGCGGCGCAGGTGTCGTCGCAGGAGGTCTCAATGGCAAGAATCAAAGTCAAATCTCCTTCTAACGATATTCCGACCAGAGCCCAGCGGATAGGACGGCATTGCTCGGAAGCTTGATCAGTGACTTACGGTCGCGATGCTGGCGGCCGAGGGAATCGCAACAGACAGATCAAAGGGAGCAACGGATGTCACCAAATCAAGACCTCGGCCGGCGCTGGTCGCGACGCTAGGGCTGACAGCACTCGCCGCCCCGGCATCCCGGCGAACCTAAGTAATAAACCACAAGGTGTTAATACTTCACAGTGGAGCTAGATCCCTCACTTCATAATTGACAGCTGCCACAGCATGCTGCCACGCTATGGAGGCTCGTCCAGCAGCCAAGGCATCCATGGGGATCCTCAAAAATAGAACTAAACTGGCGCGAAAGGTCACCAACCGAAATGCCCTGCCGAAGCAGTGAGCCACACAGGTCCGAACATCGGAGCTGAATGCCTCAAAGCTATGGCTGCGTGTCGAGCGGACCTGCGTCTGCCCCCTTTGAGCCCGACTGCGCGGATAGCAGGGTCAATCGTTTCTAGCTGTCTACGGGGGACGCTAGGGGGATAAAAGACATCGCAAGGGAAAACTTGACTACAAGATGGCTAGTAGCAATCCTCAAGCCGCAGGTCTTAACGCCTGCACAACCGTAACTACGAGATGAGAGGGAAACATGGGAAAGCAAATGCGTAGGGTTCTCGTGCTGTCGATGTTGGCAGCGGTGAGCGCGATGGCGCTTGCGGCGAGCGCTCATGCAGCTGACGAAGTTAAGATATTAGGCAGCTCTGCCTTAGCGACGGGCTTAACCGCCTCCATTACACAAGAGGGTTCAGGAGCACTTGTGGTCCCGGCGCTAAGCATCGAGATTGTTTGCGAAAGCGCGACAGGTACGGGCACCATTATATCGGGGCCGGCGGCGACCGCAAGCGCCACTGTCTTATTCGAAAAATGTGAGGTGTTTGCAATTAACGCCAAACAGGAATTAGGCGAATTACTGCCTTGCCACGTCATTAACGAATCAGGCAATTTACATGTTGATGCAAAAGGCACCGGTAAAGTCGTGTTAAATGCGGCGAAAGAAGCCTTCCTCTTAGCAGAAGGTTTCCCCTTTGCCACAGTTAAATTCTTAAGCGGAACGGGCTGCCCGCTGCCGCTTAAAACCGAAGTCAAAGGCCAAGCGGTCTTCAAGCTTGTGACCGGTAATGGATCTGAGGTACTGGAACCGTTAATTCAGTCAAGTGAAACGATTCAGAAAGCGCTTGGTGCTGGCGACAAACTGCTCTACGGCATCAATGAAGCATTCGTAAAAGGAAGCGCAAAAACGCGCCTCCTGGGCGAAACTCATAAAAATTGCACATTTGGATATCTCTAGAGAGCCTGTAGTAAGGTATTAGTACGGTAAGGAGTGGGATCGCGCCTCATTTATGGCGCGATCCCACTAGCCGGTCGGGGAAGAGCTCCTAGAAGAGGAAGGGCAACATTGAGGAGGAGACGACGGATGAGCTGGGGAGGGATTCATGCAGGGACCGGGGGAAGCCAACGCTTGGCCGCATGGCAAATGGTCGCCACGGCCGCGGCAGTCTCCATCCTGTTGCTCTTGCCAGCGGCTGCTTCGGCCCTTCCGCAAATAGCTAACGTGCGTATCTCCGAAGCCGCGATGCAATCCGTCAAACTTGAAGGTGAAGTAGAACCGGGCGGCCTTTCTACGACCTATCACTTCGAGTACGGCTTCCAAGACTGCAATATCTCGGCCTGTATAAAAACGCCGACCGTCTCGGCTGGTTCGGGAAGCGGCTTCATTCCTGTTTCGGCCAAAGTGGAGGGCCTTGCCGTTGGAACGAGCTACCACTTTCGCCTTGTGGCCAACAGCACCGACGGAGTCACAAAAGGCCCCGACAGTGTCTTTAAGACCCATGGTCCGTCGCCGGTGTTCCGCCCTTGCGCCAATGACGCTTTTCGCACCACGCCGCCCCAGGCCTCTGCGGCTCTGGCGGACTGTCGCGCCTATGAGCAGGCAAGCCCCAAGGCCAAGAACGGCCTCGATGCAACGGGAAGGGTGGTTCTGATCAAAGCGTCCCCCATGGGCGACAGGATCACCTTCTCTCCGGCGGGAGGAATGCCAGGCTCCGAAGGCTCTCAGGAACTGCCCGTCTACCTCTCCAGCCGCTCCAGCGGAAGCTGGTCAACTGAGAGCGTCCTGCCACCGGCCTCCGTCGGTGAGGAAGCAGGAGTGATGGGCTGGACGTCCGACTTTGCCCAATTCTTCGACTCGGCGAGGAAATTCAGCGGCGCTGGCGGCAGCACCTTTCTCTCGCGCACCAGCGGCGGCGGCCCGCTGCGGACGATCGTTCCCTATGGCGGAGGCCTCGGCGTCCAAAGCCCCAGCTATACAGGTGCCAGTAGCGATGGTTCGCTGGTGCTCTTCGAATCGACCTCAAAGCTGGCAGGTATGCCCCAGGCCCTGGAAGGCCAGCCCAATCTCTACCTTTGGAATCGCGACACAGGCAAGCTCAGTTTGGCGGGAGCCTTTAACGACCAAACGGCGCCACCCGGAGGTGCCTTCGCCGGCCCTTATGACTGGGCTAGAGGTACTACGTCAGAAACTTTGGGCAAAGGCGGCGCCGCTTCCTTCTACTACACCCAAGACCAGCATGCGGTTTCGGCAGACGCCACCAAGACTTATTTCACAGCGGCCAGAGTCGGTCAGATCTATCTGCGTCTCAATCCGGCTCAGGAGCAGAGCCCGCTTAACGGCGAAGACGAGTGCGCGAGCCAAGTTTTGGCCTGCACAATCCATGTCTCGGCATCGCAGAGGACCGTTCCCGACCCTGCGGGGACACGCCCCGCAGCCTTCGTGGAAGCAACCTCGGACGGCTCGAGGGCCCTCTTCACCTCTTCGGAGAAGCTGACAGACGACGCCAATACCGGGCCCGAACGCCCATTGGCGGCGATCGCGCGCTCCAACCTTGACGGAAGCGGCAAGGAACTGAGCTTCCTACCCACTCCTGCCAAGGGGATAGCCGTCAACGCTACTCATATTTATTGGGCAAACCCCGAAGCGGGCACGATTGGGCGAGCGAAACTCGACGGCAGCAACCCAGAACCCGAGTTCATCACCGACACCGGCAGCGAATGCGGAGGACAGATCGTGGAGGGCAAGCCCCAGTACATAGCCGTTGATGCCGGGCATGTCTACTGGACCAGCGCTCCCGGCCTGCAAGTGGGTTGCGGCGCCATCGGCCGGGCCAACCTCGATGGCAGCATCCCGGAGCCGGAATTCATCCCGGGAGCCACAAACCCTCAGGGCATAGATACCGAAGGCGAATTCCTCTACTGGTCTAATTCAGGTAATGAAAACGCAACGCGGACGATTGGCCGCGCAAAACTGAACGGCAGCGAAGTCGAGGAGACATTTATCGAGGTCGGTGAATCGGCCTTCAATACTCCACAGGCAATTGCTGTAGACGGGGGGCATATTTTTCTGGTTTCGGCAGATCGTGAAAAATTCAGCTACGTCATCCGCTATGACCTAGACGGATCCCCTGGAAGTGAAGTATTCACTGGTAGTGGCCAAGGATCCGAACCGCAGGGCATTGTTCTCGATGCCGGCAATGTCTACTGGACAAGGAGGGGCGGAGATACGGTGGGGCGAGTCAATCTCGATCTCGCAACCGAAAAGAACCTCGAATTCATCAAAGAAGCCGGCCGGCCACTGGGCATCGCCGCCGACTCCACCCACCTCTACTGGTCTGCAAACCAGGGAAGCCCGCCTAACCCCGGCAATGACCTCTATCGCTGGGACTACGACCCCGAAACCGCCGCGGGTGAACTGACCGACGTGGCGCCGCAGCCCGGCGGCAACGGCACCGAAGTCGTGGGAGTGTTGGGCAGCTCCAGCGACTTCTCAGACGTCTACTTTGCGGCTAACGGAGACCTCGACGGAACGGGACCGGCAAAAGCTGGCGACTGCGAGTGGAAAGTGAGTGGGGGCTTCGTCAACTCCTCGGGTGAATGCAGCCTTTACATGGCGCGTGAAGGTAGCCCGATCGCTTTTATCGCCCCGCTGAAAACAGGCGGTGAAGGCTTCGAAAGCGATGCAGCGAACTGGTTGCCACGGGGTGCGATCGCCGCCCAGGTGCAAAGGACCTCCCGGGTTAGCGCCGACGGCAATACCCTGCTATTTCGCTCGCAAAACCGCCTCACCGCCTACGACAACAAAGGCACGCCCCAGTTCTACCTCTACCGCGCGGGGGAGGGCATCGTCTGCGTGTCTTGCAACCCGACCGGAGAGTCACCGATCGCCCCCCCGAGCCTGGGCAGCATTACCCTCGCGGCACTCACGCCAGTAATTTCTGAATCGCACTACGTCCTCTCTCGCAACCTCTCTGCCGACGGCAGCAGGGTCTTCTTCGAGACTCCTGATGCTCTGGTCGGCGAGGACACCAACGGCCAGGGCGGCTGCCCCGAAATCGGCCCAGCCCAGGGCAAATACCGAATCTGCTTGGATGCCTACGAGTGGGAGGCAGCAGGCAGTGGCTCCTGCCCGGCGGACGCCCAGGGAGGAAGCTGCCTGTACCTACTTTCCACCGGCAAGAGCCCCGACGCCTCCTACATTGCCGATGCCTCCGCCAGTGGCAATGACGCCTTCATCGTTACTCGCTCCCAACTGGTGCGTCAAGACGAAGACCAGCTCTACGACGTCTATGACACTTCCGTGGGCGGCGGCCTGCTCTCCCAAAATTCAATTCCCCAGATATGCACCAGCCTGGATGCCTGTCACCAGCCTACGTCCCCGGCGCCGGGCTTTGAGTCCCCCGGCACAGCGAACTTTATCGGGCCGCCGAACCCCAAGCCAAAACAGGCCAAAAAGAAAGCCCACAAAAAGAAGGTTCACAAAAAGAGTAAACACCGAAAGCAGGGGCGCCACCGAACCAACGCGAACGGGAGGGCAGGCGGATGAATGCCAAGAAGACGATCGCCCTGCTCTGTCTGGCGGTCGTGCTCCTTGCCGCCGACTCTGCCAGCGCGGCGCCGAAAGCGGCCTGGAGAATCAGCGCCACATCATTGCCGACCAACTTTCCGGCGGGTGCCAAAGGCACCAGCTTCGGCGGTCCTGAGTACCTGCTGCTGGCTACCAACCTCGGCGCCGCCTCGGCGGCCGGGCCGATCACACTTAAAGACACCCTGCCCCCCAGCCTTACCCCAGTCTCCCTTCCCTCGGACTGTGTCTTCGTCGCGCCGGATGTCACCTGCACCTTCGTGGGACCGGTCAGCCCCGGTAAGAGCGTAGAAGCCAAGTTTCCGGTTGAAGTCGATGCGCTCGCGGGTCCCAGCCTGCTTAACAAAGCAAGCGTGGAAAGCCCTGGCACCCTGCCCGCCTCGATCGAAACCACCACAGTGGTGAGTTCGGCCTCGGTACCCTTCGGCTTCCTACCAGGCTTCGCCGTCCCTCTTAGTGAGGGTGACGGTGGGCCGGCAACTCTAGCCGGCTCTCACCCCTACCAGCTCACCGCCGAACTCGGCTTCCCCACAGAAAAACCGCTCAACGCCTTGGGGGGGGCGGGGCACCTGCGCGAGATCACCATTGACTTCCCGCCTGGAGAGCTGATCAACCCAGCAGCCACCCCGGTGCTCTGCACCGAGGCCCAACTGAGCGGTGAGATACCGGGATGCCCCGAAGCGTCCCAGGTCGGCACGATCGACATCATCACCGTCGGGGCGATTCCCGAAGCCTCCCCTTCTGCCCTTTACAACATGGTTCCCCCAGCCGGTACCGCCGCCGAGCTGGGCTTCGACGCGCTGGGGGTTGGTGTCTTCGTGCATCTCGATGGCAGCGTGCGCAGCGACGGCGACTACGGGATCAGCGGCAGTGCCAGGGACACCCTCGCCCTGACCTCCCATCCCGTCTTCGGGGCTCGGGTGCAGCTATGGGGGGACCCGTCTGGCAAAAGCCACGACGAGATCCGCGGCGCCTGCCGCGAAGCGCCCGGCAACTGCCAGGTGCCAAAAGGCGAAACGGCTCTGCTCACGATGCCTACCTACTGCGCCGGGCAACCGCAAGTCACCTCTGCCCGTGCCGACAGCTGGGAGGCGCCCGGCGTCTTCGACGAAGCCAGCTATCAGAGTGCCAGTCTCTCGGGCGCGCCCGCCACGGTGAGCGGTTGCAACGAGCTCGACTTTGAACCCTCGATTGAAGCCAAGCCAACCACCGCTAGCATCGACAGCCCTTCGGGCCTTGACTTCCACCTACGCCAGACCCAGGACACCAAGCTCGGTGGGCGCTCAACAGCGGCTCTCAGAGACGCCACCGTCACCCTGCCCGAGGGTTTGGTAGTGAACCCGTCCTCCGGTGATGGGCTGGTGGCTTGCTCAAGTGCCCAGATTGGGCTCACCACACCAGTCGGACAAAGCCAGGCCCATTTCTCAAAGGCTCAGCCCGACTGCCCACCCGCAGCCAAGATTGGCACGATGGAAGTGACCACGCCGCTGCTTGCCCAGATCGACCCGGTGAGCGGCGTCGTGCAACGCGACCCCGAGCAGAACCCTATCCCCCGGCCCGTACCGGGCTCGGTCTACCTCGCCAAGCCCTTCGATAACCCCTTCGGATCGCTGCTGGCGATCTACCTCGCGGTCGAAGATCCGCAGTCGGGCACGATCGCCAAGCTCGCCGGACGGGTCAACGCCGACCCCAACACCGGCCGGCTCTCCACCCAGGTGAGCGAAAACCCCCAGCTGCCGCTCTCCGACGTCCACCTGCATCTCTTCGAGGGTGCGAGGGCGCCCTTGAGCACCCCATCGATCTGCGCTACCCACACCACCACCGCGCAGCTGGTGCCCTGGTCCTTTCCTCAAATCTCCAGCGTTGGAGCCGATGACGCCTTCGCCACCACCGCTGCCCCCCATGGTGGCGCCTGCCCGACTTCCCCGGGCGCTGCCCCCAACAAACCCAGCTTCGTCACGGGTACTCTGGCCCCAAAGGCCGGCGCCTACAGCCCCCTGGTGATGAAGCTCTCTCGCGAAGATGGCTCACAGCCGATCGGTGGCTTTGAAACGATTCTGCCGCCGGGTCTCTCGGCTCGTCTGGCCGGCGTGCCTTACTGCTCTGAGGGGGCGATCGCCCAGGCGATTGCGCGCTCCAAGCCCAACGAAGGCGTCCTGGAGCAAATCGATCCCAGCTGCCCAGCGACTTCAAAGCTGGGTGCAGTCGACGTCGCGGCCGGATCGGGCCCGACGCCGCTCCACACCCCCGGAAACGTCTACCTCTCCGGCCCCTATAAGGGCGCTCCACTGAGCGCGGTAGTGATAACCCCGGCGATTGCGGGACCATTTGACCTCGGCGCTGTTGTGGTCAGAGCGGCTATCTACCTCAATGCCGTAACCGCCCAGGCGCGTGCTGTCTCTGATCCGTTGCCGACGATTCTCGATGGCATTCCGCTCGACGTGCGCTCGGTGGCGCTGCGGCTCAACCGCTCGCAATTCACGATCAACCCGACCTCCTGCGACCCGATGACTGCGCTGGCCACCACGATCTCAGTATTCAACCAGCCGGCCGCGCTCTCCAGCCCCTTCCAGGTAGGAGGCTGCAAATCCCTTCCCTACAAACCCAAGCTCACCACTCGCCTATTCGGCCCGATCCACCGTGGCGGACATCCGCGCTTCAGGGCCGTTTTCACAGCCAAGCCTGGAGAAGCAAACTCGAAACGCATCGTCTTGGCCCTCCCCCGCTCGGAGTTCATCGACCAAGCTCACTTCCGCACGATCTGCACCCGCGTGCAGTTCGCCGCCAAACAGTGTCCGGCGGGCTCGGTCTACGGCCACGTAAAGGCCTTGAGCCCGCTCGTCGACTATCCGCTTGAAGGACCCGTCTATTTGCGCTCTTCCGTCCACAAGCTGCCTGACATAGTCCTCGTCCTGCGCGGGCCACCGTCTCAGCCAATCGAAGTCGAGGCTGTCGGCCGCGTCGATTCGGTTAACGGTGGTATCCGCACCACCATTGAATCGGCCCCCGACGCTCCTGTCACCAAGGTCATAGTCACCCTGCAGGGCGCCAAGAAGGGCCTCTTCCAGAACTCAACCAACATCTGCCAGGGGACCCACCGCGCCACCCTTAAGCTGATTGGCCAAAACGGCAAGGCCTACGAAACTCGGCCTCTGCTGAACGCCGATTGCCCAAAGCACAAAACAAAAGGCAAAGGCCGCTGAGTTCCACCCAGCCTTCCCGGAATAGCTATCCCAGTCCAACGAGCAAGGAAAAGGAGTAGCCAGTCATGCGAATGAAGCAAAACAAAACGAGGGTGGTGTGCGCGGCGATGCTGGCCGTGGCCCTGGCCGCCCTTGGTCTCGCCGGCAGCGCTTCGGCGAAACTAACGGGCGAATTCACCAAATTCCAGTACTGCCCCTACAAAACAGCCGGCGTCGAACGCTGCCTGGTCTCGACCACTGAAGGCGGCGAAATCGTCCTTGGCACCAAGAAAGTGACGATCGAAAAACAGGTCACCCTGCAGGGCGGCTACACCGAACCAGCCGAAGAAGGCGCTGAAGCCCACTTCGCCAAATTCTTCGCCGCCACCGGCACAGGCGCTGGCGAAACGCTGACCAAAGCCCCCCAGAACGTTCCCGGCGGGCTGCTCGGCATCGTCCCTGATGCCTCCTCACCGCCACTGGTCAAAGCGCTGATCAAATTCTTCTTTGAAAACTCGCTGACCGGCGTCACCTCAACCCTCGAACTGGCCAAACCGGCTACCGACATCCGGATCAGCGAAGAACATCTCGCCGAAGGCATCGGCATCGCGCTGAAAATGCCGGTCAAGGTCCACCTGGAAAACCCCTTCTTGGGCAAATCCTGCTACGTGGGCTCAAGCAGCTCACCGATCAACTGGAACTTGACCTCCGGGGAAACCACGCCGCCAGTGGGCACCGCGCCGATCACCGGCAAAATCGGTGAAGTCTCCTTCCTCGAAAAAGCGCGGATCCTCAAGTTGACCAACAACGAACTGGTCGACAACAACTGGTCGGCACCGGCCGCAAGTGGCTGCGGAGGGATCCTCTCCTTCCTGGTCAATCCGATCATCAACGGGCAGATCGGCCTGCCTTCAGCAGCGGGCAAAAACGTCGCACGGCTGAAAAACACGGTCTTGACGACGACCTCGTTCGGACTGAAAAAAAATGACGAAGAAAACCCATAGGCCGATCACTGCGCAAAGGAGATGATGAGACGATGAACCGCAAAGCAACAAGCGTTTTCATGCGGGGCGTGCTCGCGGCGCTGATGATCAGTGCCGTGTTCGCTGGCTCAGCCAGCGCAAGTCCTGCCTGGAATTTCGAAGCTAAAGAACTGACAGGCTCAGAAACGATTATGGGTGGCGCCTTTGAAAGCGCCCTGACCATCCCGGGCCTGACCACCAAGTGTGAAAATTTCCTCTACAAACTGACGATCAAAAACGAAAGCAAAGTTGGCAAGGGCGAACTGACCGAAATGCCCCTCTACAACTGCACCACCGATTCCTCGGCGTGCGCGGTCAAAACGATCGCTGCAGAAACCCTGCCCTGGCCGGCGAAACTGACCACGGTAGAAACCAAAAACTACGTCGTGATCGAAAAAGTCAAAGTCGGCATCAGCTACACCGGCATCGAATGCGTGCTGAAAGGCATCGCCGTCAAAGTCACCGGCTCAGCCGGCGGC
>DATNGZ010000012.1:0-17435 GCA_035605695.1 Solirubrobacterales bacterium
GGTGGCAAGGGACAACTGGACCTCGCGCGCCTTCGTCGAGAAGTGGAATGGCAGCACCTGGAGCATCCTGGGCAACTCGCTGACGCAGGCGAGCGCCAACGCGATCGCCTGCACCTCGGCCACCTCGTGCCTGCTGGTCGGCCGCTGGGACTCAGGTGAGGCCAAGTCATGGACTCTCAATGTCACCACGGGCGGGACCGCGATAACGAGCTCGCCGGTGATCCCCAGCGAAGGCAAGGAAGTCACCCTTGCCGACCTCTCCTGCACCTCGAGCTCGGCCTGCACTGCGGTCGGCACCTACCAAACCAACGGCGGCAAAACCCAGACCCTGGCCGAGCGCTGGAACGGCTCCAGCTGGTCTCTGCAGACCACGCCCAACCCAGAAACCGGGACGGCTTCCCTGAAGTCCGTCTCCTGTGACTCGGCGAGCTCGTGCACCGCTGTGGGGCTCACCTCCCTGGGCGGCACCTTCGCCGAGCGCTGGAACGGCACCTCATGGGCGATCTCGACCACGCCAAACCCCGCCGAAGCCACCAACAGCGTGCTCAGTGGCGTCTCTTGCACCTCAGCGAGCAATTGCATCGCCGTGGGCGACTACAAGAAAGCCAGCGGCGTGCGCCTCTCCTTGGCCGAGCGCTGGAACGGCAGCTCCTGGGCGGTTCTCTCCACGCCAAACCCGGCAGAATCGAAAAACAGCTATCTGCGCAGCGTCTCCTGCGCCACCTCGACGTCTTGCGAGGCGGTGGGCGACTACGCCACCGAAACCATCAGCGGCGTGAGCGTAAAAGGCAAGACGCTGACGCTGAGATGGAACGGCACAGAATGGGCGATCCAGTCTTCACCCGCTTCCAGTGACGTACCTTCGCTGCTCGGAGTCAGCTGCGCGTCCACTACGGCCTGCACCGCGGTCGGTGGTCAGAGCAGCCTCAGCGAACCGACGCAGAGGCTGCCGCTGGCCGAGCAATACGGTTAGACGCACCGACTGTTATGTGTCGAGTTCGGCCAGCAGCTCGACCCAGTCGCGCAACAGGCGCGGCGAGAGGAACTCCTTGCGAGCGTGTTCCTTGCCGGCGCGGCCGAGGCGCTTGCCCAGCTCCGGGTCGGCGAGGATCTCGAGGCAGCGCTGCGCGCACTGCTCGGCGGAGTCGACCAGGAAGCCGGTCTCACCGTCGCTGATCTGCAGCGGAATGCCGCCGACGTTGCCGCCGATCGTCGGGCGCCCCTTCCAGAGCGCCTCGGTCACGGTCAGGCCGAAGCCCTCGCGGATCGACTTCTGCAGGCAGACGTCGGACTGCGACTGGAAAGCGTTGACCTCGATCGCGCCGACGTTGTTGAGGTTGTTGAGAATCTTAATGTCGGGGTCGCCCTCGGCGTACTCGAAGGTGTGCTGGAAGAACTCCCAGCCCTCCGGATCGTCGGTGGCCATCGAGCCGACCAGGGCGAGCTGCGCCTCAGGAATCTCCTTGGTCACCTCGCGGTAGGCGTCGATTACGCCCATCGGGTCCTTCCAGGGGTCGAAGCGCGAGACCTGGGTGATCAGCGGGCGGTCGACGTCGATCCCGAACTGTTTGCAGACGAAGGCGGCGTCGTCGGGCGAGAAGGCCATGTTCTTCGGCGAGAGCGGGTCGATCGCCGGCGGGATGATGCGGACGCCGTCGTGGGCGGCGACCCCTTTCGGCACGTAGGTCGGCAGGTGCCAGACGGTCGCGTCGTACTCTTCGATCATCGGCTGCAGGCGCGCGATCGGCGCCGGGTTGGGCTCGGAGAGATCGATGTGGCAGCGCCAGATCCAGTTGCGACTCTTCGCCTGGGCGCCGCGCTTGAGGCCGATCGGCTGCGGATCGTGGACGATGATCGTGTCCCACTTGCCCTGCAGGCCCTCGGCGTTGATCGCGTTGATCTCGTCGAACAGCGACCATTCCTCGTCGCTCAGCGTCTCCTCGGCGCCCTGCAGGGAGTTGTGGAGCAGCTTTGTCGCGTTGTAGAACTCCTCTTTGCCGAAGATCACGTGCCAGTGGGCGTCGATGCCGATGTCGCGCATCAGCGGCACGATCGTGTAGAGGATCTCCGAGACGCCGCCGCCGAAGGCGGTGGCGCTGACGTGCAAGACGCGGTGGCCCTTCATCGGCTCCGCCAACTCGCGAATTCGTTCGACCGTCTCCTTGCCGGCGATGTGCGTGTAGTCGGCGAGGGACTTCTGGCCTAGGGAGATTTCCTGAAGCATCCGGGAGTTCTACATCGCCCGGCGGTCACTCGTCCTTTAGCCGCGCGGACGCTTTCCCAGGGTGACCTGAATTTCCTCGCGCTTGCCGTCGCGAAGGATCTCCAAAGTCACCTTGTCACCCGGTTCGTGGAGCGAGATGAAGCGGGCGAGGTCATCGGGGTTGACCACCTTGTGGCCATCGATCGAGAGGATCACGTCGCCGCCGGTTTCGTAGGTCCCGGCCTGGAAGCGCTGGGTGCCGTCGCCACCCCGCAGGCCTGCCTTGTCGGCGGGGCCGCCCGAGACGACTTCGGCCAGCAGACCGCCGTAGTCGGTCTCGAGGCCGAGCTTGCGGGCCAGTTGCGGGTAGAGCGACTGGGTGGTGACGCCAATGAAGGCGTATTCGGCTTCGCCCTTCTGCTCAAGCTGCGCGATCGAGCGCTTGATCGCTGAGACCGGCACGGCGAAGCCGACGCCGGAGTTGGAGCCCGAGTCGGTCTCGATCTGCTGGTTGATCCCGACCACGCGGGCGCCGGCTTCGAGCAGCGGGCCGCCCGAGTTGCCGGGGTTGATCGAGGCATCGGTTTGGATCGCCCCCTCGATCAGGAACTTGGTCAGAGATTCGACCGAGCGGTCGATCGCGGAGACGACGCCGACCGAGAGCGAGTGGACCTCGCCGAAGGGGCTGCCGATTGCCGCCACCGGCTGGCCGACGACGAGTTCGTGATCGTCGCCGAGCTGCAGTGGGTGCAGCGCGAACCCGTCGGGTTTGACCTCGAGCAGGGCGACGTCGGCAAAGGGGTCGAAGCCGACGATCTTCGCGGGCAGGATGTTGCGGTCGGGGAACTCGACGAAGACTTCCTTGGCCGGCTTGCGGGTGCCGCTTGATTCATCGGTGACGACGTGGGCGTTGGTGACGATGTGGCCGCTGGTGTCGAGGACAAAGCCCGAACCCTCGGCTGCGCCGCCACCGCCGCCGAAGATCGAGCGGATTGTCACCACTCCCGGCGAGGCCTCGCGGTAGACCTTGGCCGCGTCGAAGCCGTGCTCGGCGGTCTCGACGATCACCTGGGGCACCCTTTCGACGCTGCTCGCGGTCGGCTGCGAGGTCGAGTCCTCGCTGCTCGAGCCGCCGCAGCCGGCCAGCGCCAGCGCCAGCGCCAGCGCGAGGGTGGCCCAGAGGGCCCGTTGCCTCATGCCGTTGCCCTCGGCGACAACGCCGCCGGGGACTTGACCGCGTCGGCTCGGGCCCGCGGCAGGTCGAGTGTGAAGGCGGTGAAGCGCTTACTAGAGGCGATCGCGACGCGGCCCTGCATACGCTGGGCCAGCTCGCGGGCGATCGCCAGGCCCAGTCCCGAGCCGCCGGCCGAGTCGCCGGTGTAGAAGCGCTCGAAGATGCGGCTGTGGGCGCGGCGGGGGATGCCCGGCCCGTCGTCGGAGACGGTCAGCTCGGCGCGGCGGTTGACGGAGTAAGTGGTCACGGTCACCTTGGTGCCCTCGGGGGTGTGGGTGAGGGCGTTGTCGAGCAGGATACGGATGACCTGGCGCACCCGGTCGGGGTCGGCGTTGGCGATCACGGGCAGGTCCGGGGTGCGCAGCTCCAGCCGCGAGCCGTGCCGGTCGGCGCGCGGGCCGAACTCGCGGGTGACTTCGCGGGCGAGCGAGCCGAGGTCGACGTTGCTGCTCTTCATCGCGACCGCGCCGGCGTCGAGCTGGGAGAGGTCGAGCAGGTCGGCGGTGAGCTTGGTCAGGCGGGTGATCTGCTCGCGCATCGTGTGCACGAACTCGGCCCGCTCCTCAGGGCTCGGGTCCTCTTCCTCGAGCAGCTCGACGAAGCCGCCGAGGCTAAAGATCGGCGTGCGCAGCTCGTGCGAGGCGTTGGCGATGAACTGTTTGCGGGCGCTGTCGAGCTCGGCAAGGCGCCGCTGCATCTCGTTGAAGGTGCGGGCGAGCTGGCCGAGCTGGCCGGCCGAGGAGATCGGGATCGGGGTTTCGAAGTTGCCGTCGGCGACCTTGCGGGCGGCGTCCTGGAGGCGGCGGATGTTGCCTCCCGCGGCGCGGGCGTAGTAGACGCCGGCGCCGCCCGCGATCAGGACGGCGAGGACACCGCCGAAGAGGATCTGCGCCTTGACCGCGCCGAGGCCGCTGGCGGCGCCGCCGATCGCGACGGTGTAGATGTAAATCAGCAGCGCGGTTCCGGCCGAGATCGAAACCGAGATCACGGTGATCCGGTTGCCAAGCGTGGTCAGCCTGAACCGGCGCATCGGTGCTACTCCCGGAAGCGGTAGCCGACGCCGCGCACGGTGAAGAGGAACTCGGGCTCCTTCGGGTCGGTCTCGAGCTTCTCCCGCAGGTGGCGGATGTGGACGTCGACCGTGCGCGGATCGCGGTACTCGGAATCTCCCCAGACGTGCTCGAGTAGGGTCTCGCGGCTGAGCACGCGGCCGGGCGAGCGGGCGAGGGCGCCGAGGATCTCGAACTCGACGTAGGTGACGCGGATCTCCTCGTCGTGCAGGGTGACCATGCGGCGGCCGAAGTCGATCTTCAGCTCACCGTGGTCGATCGACTCTTCGTCGGGCGGCTCGCCGGCCATCCGCGAGCGCCGCAGCGCCGCCTTGACCCGGCTGCGGAACTCGCGCATCGAGAAGGGCTTGGTGATGTAGTCGTCGGCGCCGACCTCAAGGCCGGCGACCTTGTCGGTCTCACTGCCCTTTGCGGTCAGCATGATGATCGGCACCTGGCTGCGCGAGCGCAGCTGGCGGCAGACTTCGACACCGTCGAGCTTGGGCAGCATCAGGTCGAGGATGACCAGGTCGAAACGCGCCTCGTCGAAGCGCTGCAGCGCTTCGCGGCCGTCGAGGGCGGAGGTCACGTGGTAGCCGTCCTTGCGCAGCGGATAGCTGAGCAGGGTCTGAATCGATTGCTCGTCGTCGACGAGGAGGATGCGGGTCGAGCCGTTGGGCATGAACAGAAGGGTATCTCCGCCGCTGATGGACAGATGTGTGAGTACCAAGTTCTAAGGTTCTAGGGTAGGTGGCCGATATGAGACGCAGGATGCAGCCACGACAGCTGAAGAGCCTTGTTGAGACCGGCCATTACAAGCCCGAGCCGTCGCTGATCGCCGACGCGATGCTGCAGCGCCGCGGCGTCCGGGAGCTGCTCACCAGTGACAGCTTTATGCGAGCTGATCGAACCCCTCCGGCTCCACAAGCCGGCCGCCGGGCAGCCTGATCTCGACTCCTGTCCCGGCGACGACCTCGCCGATCGTTGTCAGTGCGATCCCTTCTGCTTCGTCCACGGCTTGCTCGGCCTCTTCGAGCTGGTCCGGCGCGATGCTCGCCAGCAGCTCGTAGTCCTCGCCGCCGCCCAGCAGCTGCCAGGGTTGGCGGCCCGTCGCCTCGCTCAGCTCCCGCGCTGCCGGTGCCAGGGGCACCGCGGCGGCGTCGATCCGCAGGCCGACCTCACTGCGCTCGGCCAGGTGGCCGGCATCGGCGCCAAGACCGTCGCTGACGTCGATCATCGCCGTGACGCCGCTCTCCGCGAGCGCTTGGCCGGCCGCCAGGCGCGGGGTGGGTTCGAGCTGTCGGACCCGCAGCTCCTCGATGTCTGGTTGCTCCAGGCCGGCGGCCGCGCCACCGATCTCGCCGGTCAGGACCAGCAGGTCTCCGGGCCGGGCACCGGAGCGCTTGACGAGTCGGTCGGGGCTGGCCGCGTGGCCGACGACCGTGATCGCCAGGAAGAGTGAGTCCGCCCGAGTCAGGTCTCCGCCCGCGAGGTCGGTGCCGGTTTTGGCCGCGAGCGCCAGCATGCCATCGAGCAGCTCGATGCACTCGTCCTCACTGAGGTCGGTGGGAATCCCGAGGACAACGTAGGCCTCGCCAGCCTTCGCTCCCATCGCTGCCAGGTCCGAGAGCGCGGTCGCCAGGGCCTTGTGGCCGATTTGCGCAGGCGTGGCCAGATCGCGGCGGAAGTGAACACCGTCGACGAGGGCATCGACCGAGGTCGCGGTGGCGCCCGCGGGGACCGTAATCGCGGCGTCGTCGCCGCTGCCAAGGCGAACGCGGGAGTCGGGAGCGGGCAGCCGCTCCCGTATCCGCGCCAAGAGCTCGAACTCACCCATCGACCCATTGTCTCTCTAAGGTGCGGACGCAGTGGAGCGCCGCCAGCCCCTTCTACATCGCATCGGCGAGGCCGGGGCGAAATTCGGAACCAAGCCGCCGCGCAGCAAGCGCGTTCGCTTGGCGATCCAGCTCGGCATCGCGATCCTCGTCTTCGGCTTCCTCGTCCTCACCGTGGTCGACCAGTGGGCCGAGATCAAGGACAAGGGGGTGCACTTCCACGTCCTTTGGCTGATCCCGGCCTTCGTCATCCTGCCGATCTTCTACTCGCTGAACGCGGTCGGCTGGGACCTGATCCTGCGCTTTCTCGGCTACCGGCTGGGGGCGGGACGGGCGCAGGTCGCCTGGGGCCAGCCGCTGCTGGCGCGCTACGTGCCCGGCAGCGTGCTCTACGTGCTCGGCCGGGTGCTGCTCTCCGAGCGAGCCGGGGTGCCGCGTCGGCTGACGATCGCCAGCATCGTCTACGAACAGGCGCTGCAGGCGACCTCGGCGATCCTCGTCGCCGCCTACTTCCTGATCAGCCACCCCGACCTGCAGGGACAGCCGCTGCGCTGGGCGATCCTGCTCTTGATCCCGCTGCTGGTCGCGCTGCTGCATCCGCGCGTCTTCGGCCCACTTGCCAACCGAGTGCTGCGTGCGTTCGGGCGGGAGCCGCTGCCCGAGGTGATGTCGCTGCGCGGAGTGATCACGGTGATGGCCTTCTACACGCTCAACTGGGGAGTTATCGCGCTCGGCATCTGGTGCGTGGCCCGCTCGGTCAGCGGTATCTCGGTCAGCGACATCCTCACCGTCGGCTCGGCACAGGCATTCGGCTACGTGGCGGCACTTGTCACCCTGGTCGCGCCGGCGGGGCTCGGCATTCGCGACGCCGCCTTTGCCTGGGCGGTCAAGGTGGCGACGCCGGACAACAGCTTCGCCGTGGCCTCGCTGATCGCGATCGTCGTGCGGGGGGTGTTGACGGTTGTTGAGGTGATCTATGTGGGGGTCGTGACTTTGCTGGGGCGGCGTGAGGGGTGGTCGATTCATACGGGCGTTCTTCATCCGTCACCGGAGGAGGAGCAGGCCGCGGCTACTGAGCAGGGGTAGGGGGGAGGGGTCGGGTGCCACTCCCCGCTCAACTTTTTCGGTGGAGAGTCGGTGGCAGGCAGTTGGCGGAGCGTCGAAAAAGTACAAGCCGCGGGGAGCGGCACCCGACCCCTCCCTCTTACGCCGCTACAGCGGGATGCGGGCCCCGAGTTGGTACGCCGTCAGAGCTAGGACCAAAAGCTTTAGGGCTCGGTCGCGAGACAGGGCGGCAAGGGGGAGGGGCCAGAGTAGGTACCAAGGCAGGAGCCAGGCGGTGGCGAGGAGGAGGGCGAAGGTTGCCCAGCCTGTCGCGCGGAGCCAGTCGCCACCTCGGTTGGTCCAGATCAACAGGTAGATGAGAAGGGCGGCGTAGAGGGTTAGGGCTGCTGTTCGGATTGCCGTTGGATCGAGGCCGGTAAGGCGGGCTGTGGTGATCGGGATGCTGAGGTGGCTAGTGCGCCCCTGGTTCTCTCCCGCGAGCCCGAAGGCATCGAGCCAGCTCCAGCCGAAGCCAAGATAAGCGCCGCCGCCAATCGCAACGGTCGCAACCGCAGCCCCAACCAACATCCGGCTGACGGGCCTGAAACGTGTCGATATGTCACGTCTGAGGCCCGTCGGCCCCCGGTTTACGGCGCCGAAGAAGGCGAAGGGGATTACCACTGCGGTTGATGCCTTTACGGCGACCGCGGCTGCGAGCCAGGCGCCGCCTGCGGTCTCGCGCGCCGCGAGGATGCTCGCCACGCCTAGCGTCATCAGGAGAACGGCGAAGGCGTCGTTGTGAGGGCCGCCGACCACGTGGACCAGGACCAGGAGGTTGAGGGCGACGAAGGCTGCCGCTCGCAGAGGGTCGATGCCGCGGGCGGGCGCTAGGCGGGCGACCAGGGCGGCGGTCGCAAGTACCGCGGCGGCTGAGATCGCCTTGAGGATGTAGACCGCGACGCCGACCGGCAGCCAGGCGAGCGGGTAGGTGGCGAGGGTGAAGAGGGGACCGTAGGCGCTGGTCGTTTCGGTCCAGGTGACGTGGACGAAGGCCGGGTCGGCTGGCGCCGCTGCGGGCGGATGGACGTAGGGATCGAGGCCGTGCAGGACCCCGAGGCGGCCGTAGTCGACGTAGCTGTAGACGTCGTGGGAGAGCAGCGGTGGCAGGCAGGCGAAGGCCGTGACGAGCAGGACGATCACGCTCCAGACAACGCGGTGGCCGAGCCGAGGCGCCCAGGCCAGTACCGCGAGGTAGGCGAGGAAGCCGGCCCAGATCAGGGCGTAGGCCGCGCCCGGTGCAAGGCTCAGCTATTCACTCCCGGTTTCGCCGGCGGCGCCACCACCGCCGACTCCGGTCGAGGTTGGCGGCGGTGGGACGGGCGTCGGTTTCTGCCCAGCCCCCGGCGCGTAGGCGTCGGGGTTGTAGCCACCGGTCGCTTCTTCGCCCAGTTTCTGGGCGCGTTCGGCTTCGTCGGTCGCGGCGCCGTAAACGCCGCCGTGTGGGCGCGGTGCCGCGGCGGTGAAGTGGCCGAAGTAGGGCGCCCAGCTGATTGGCGTCTTCGGCTTGCTGAATTCCTCGCAGGGGACTTCGGCGCCTGCGTAGAGCGAGTGCCAGATTTCGGCCGGGAAGGTGCCGCCGAAGACGGTGATTCCGTGCACGCTGGTCATTTCGATCGCGTTGGACTCTGGGTAACCGACCCAGACGGCGGTCGTCAAGTTCGGCTGGTAGCCGGCGAACCAGGCATCGGTCTCGCGGTCGGTCGTGCCGGTCTTGCCCGCCTGTCCTGGGCAGCCGGTGTAGGCGGCGGTGCCGGTGCCTTCAGTGATGTTGTCGTGCAGCAGGCGAGTCACCTCGTAGGCGACGGCTTCGGAGATCACCCGGCGCGGCGGCTCGCGATCGGGTCGCTCGATCCGGCCGCCGGGAAATTTGACTCGGTGGATCGCGACCGGGGCGTGGTGGATCCCACCCGATGCAAGGGTCGCGTAGGCATCGGCCATTTCCAGCGGCGAGACGCCGACCCGCAGGCCACCGATCCCCTCCGCCGGGATCCCGTCGAGCGGGCTGGTGATTCCCATCGAGTGCGCCGTCTCCGCCACCCGCTGGGGCCCGACGTCGAGGTCGAGCTGGGCGAAGACCGTGTTGTCGGAGGCCACGGTCGCCTCCTGCAGGTTGACCCGTCCCAGGTAACCCTCGTCGGCGGTGTGCACCTCCCAGTGCCCCCACTTGGGCAGATCGAGGTCGAGCTCTTTCGAGGTGTAGTAGGTCGAGTAGGGGTCGATTCCCTGCTTAAGCGCCGTCGTCAGCACGAAGGCCTTGAAGGTCGAGCCGGGCTGGCGATGTCCCTGGGCGGCTAGGTTGAACTGGCTCGAGTCGTAGCTGGAGCTGGAGACCATCGCCTCGATTTCGCCGTTGCCAGGGTCGATCGAGACCAGCGCCGAAGAAGGGTCGGTCGAGTAGGGGAGGGCGGAGCGCATCGCTTCCAGGCCGACTTCCTGCAGGCGGGGGTCGAGCGTCGTGTAGACGCGCAGCCCGCCTTTGCGCACGGTGTCGACGTCATAGCGCTCGATCAGCTCGTTTTCGACGTAGTCGAAGAAGAAGGGCTCGCGGTGGGCGAAATAGGAGCCGGAGACGTTGAGCCCGAGGCCGCGCTGCTCAGCTTTCTTGGCCCGCCCCCGAGAGATGTAGCCGAGGTGGGCCATCTTCGCCAGGACCGCGTTGCGCCTCGCCAACGCTTCCTGCGGGTGGAGGATCGGGTTGTATTCCGTCGGCGCCTGGGGCAGGCCCGCCAGCAGCGCTGACTGTTCCAGTCGCAGCTTCCAGACCGGCCTGGAGAAGTAGATCTTCGAGGCCGCCTGGACGCCGACCGCGGTCGCGCCTTCGACCGTCCCGTAGGAGGCGGTGTTGAGGTACTGGTCGAGGATTTCCTGGCGCGAGTGACGCTCGGCGTACTTGATCGCCAGCTGCGCCTCGATGATCTTGCGTTCAAGATTGCGCTTGGGGTTGCGGATGCAGAGGTTGCGGACCAGCTGCTGGGTAATCGTCGAGCCGCCCTCGACGGTCTTGCCCGCCTCGAGGTTCTTCAGCGCCGCGCGGGCGATCCCCTCGGGGTCGATGCCGCCGTGCTCGTAGAAGCGCTGGTCCTCGATCGCGACCGTCGCCAGCTGCAGCTGCTTGGGGATGCGCTCAATCGAGACCGGGGCTCGCGCTTCGTCGGAGTCGATCAGGCCCAGCTTGCTGCCGTCGGCGGCGAAGATCGCCGAGTTGCCGCCGCGGTCGATCTTCTTGCAGGCCGCCAGCGAGGGCGCCTCGGCGGCGACGTCGAGCACCCAAGAGGCGACGGCGATCCCGGCCAGGCCGATCGCGACGAGCAGGCCCGCGCCGACGAAGAGCAGCTTGCTCCGAGCCCCCCCGCGTCGTCGCTGACGTCGACGATTGCGCTGCGCCATAGGCAGAGGGTACTTCGGCCCAGCGGCCTCAGGCCTGGGTGTCCTCGGTCGAGAGGTTGTGGATGATCCCTTCGACCAGCATCTGGTTGGGGATCACGACCGTGGTGCCGTCGCCGGGGTTGACGTAGGTGTAGGAGAGGGTGATGTCGGTGACCCGGCCGTGGACCTCTTCAAAGGTGATGCGGTCGCCGATCTTGATCGGCTGCGAGACGGCGAGCTGAACGCCGGCGACCATGTTGCCGATCGTGTGCTGGGCGGCGAAGCCGACGATCGCGGCGAGGACGGCGGTCGAGGCGAGGATCCCGGTCGCCAGGCGCTTCAGCTCGGTGAACTGGCTGAGGGCGATCGCGACGAGGACGAGGAAGACGATCAGGATGACGAGGCGGCGCAGAAAGCGCAGCCGTGTTTTGGTCGAGCGGGAGACCTGTGAGACTGCCGGCGTCATGGACGCCACGGTATCTGCAAGGCCAGCGTTCCCCTACGCGAACTGGGGGCCGCTTGCCGCTGTTCTGGGAGTTCTGCTGGCTCTCGGGACCGGGATCGTGCTCTCGGTCCCGATTCTGATCGCCGCCAAGCCGCCCAGCGGCGATGACCTTGGCGACGTGCCGAGCGCCCTAATTCAGCTCGCGACGGCGCTCGGCTTCCTGCTCGTGCCCTTTGCGATTGCCGCGGGACGGGGCGCGACCGTTCGCGAGGCTGCGGCGCAGCTCGGCCTGCGCCGCTTCAGGCCCTCGGCGGTGAAGTGGATGTTCGCCGCGGTTGGCGCCTACCTGCTCTTCTCGATCATCTACATCGCGATCTTCGGTGCGCCGCACCAGAAGGACATCGCCGAAGACTTCGGCACGGTGCCAATGCAGGTGCTGCTGATCGTCGTCGCGGCACCGATCAGCGAGGAGGTCTGCTTTCGCGGCATGCTCTTCGGCGGCCTGCGCGAGCGTTGGCCCCGGATCGCCGCGGCGCTGATCAGCGCCCTAATCTTCGGCGGCCTGCACGCGACGACCGGGATCAGCGCCGTGCCGCCGCTGATCATCTTCGGCTTCGTCCTCGCCCTGCTCTACGAGAAGACCGGCTCGATCATCCCCGGGATCTTGCTGCACATGCTGAATAACTCAGTGGCATTGCTCGGGCAGTAGCGGGCAAAGAAACGGCCCGCCGAGGCGGGCCGTTTCGAGGCGAAGGGGGCTTCTAAACCCCCGAACGATTGACACCCATGAGGCCACGAAGCCTAACAGCGGAGGGCGGGGACTCGAACCCCATTCGGACGCGTGCCCGAACTCACGGATGTCATTCGTTCGCCACGACCTCGTGGCTTCACCCTCCGCTGGGGCGAAACGTATTGGCGACATTTCGCAAGTCAAGAGGCGTGTTTCCTATTTGACAAAGAATTGACTCTTTCGTCACACGACCGCCTCATCGGTAAGAATCCAGACCCCGTGAGCCGCCGTCTCGTCCCCGCACTTATCCTTCTCGCTCTTTTCTTCACTCCCGCCATGGCTTCAGCGGCGACTACGACGCCGAAGGAAGTCGGCCCTCCCGCTGCCGCCCTGAAAATCAAGCTCGGCCATCTCAAGAGCGGCAAGGCGCCAATCTACGGAACGGTTCCGGTGACCGGCTCGCTCTCGCCGTTCGTCTCGGGGCAGAAAGTCGAGGTGACCTTTTACCTCGATGGCCACCGGCTGCTCAGCCGGCAGGTCGCCGTGCAGAAGGGCAAGGGGCGCGCGGGCACGTTCAAGGCCTCGATCATCGTTCGCGAGGACGGCAAGTACGCCGCCGCCGCCAAGCATGTCGCCACGCCGGAGCTTGGCGCCGACAGCACCGTGCGCAAGAGCTGGCGGGTCAGCTTCCCGGCGCTGCATGAGGGCCAGTGCGGCAACGTCGTCCTCGGCTTCAAGAAGGCGATGCGGAAGATGGGATACATCGCCAACAGCGGCCGCTGCTTCGGCGGCAAGACGGCCCGCGGCGTGCTCGCCTATCGCAAAGTCAACGGCATGAGCCGCAGCTATCGCGCCGGCGCCGGATTGGTCAAGCGGGTCTTCGGCGGCAAGGGCGAATACAAGGTGCTTCATCCGGCGGCAGGCGAACACCTCGAGGCGCCGCTCTCCAAGCAGGTCCTCGTCTTCGCCAAAGGGGACAAGCCCTTCGCCGTCTACCCGGTTTCCTCGGGCAAGTCCTCGACCCCGACGGTCACCGGTCACTTCACCTTCATCCGCCAGGAACCGGGCTACAACTCGCACGGCATGTACTACTCGTTTTACTTCTACGGCGGCTATGCGGTGCACGGCTACGAATCAGTGCCGGACTACCCCGCCAGCCACGGCTGCATCCGCACTTTCATCGCCGATCAGCCTGAGATTTACGAGCGGATCAACTTCGGCGAGAGCATCTTCGTCTTCTAACGATCCAAACGATCGCTTAGGTCCCCATCCCGCTACTAAGCGATAACGCTAAATCGTTTAGTAAGCTAGGCGCATCCTAAGCCTTCCCTTTGGGGCCAAGCCGTGACCGTCGCCGCGCCGGCGGCTTCCCGTGCGGGGCGCTTCCGGCAGGCCCAGGATGGATCCGCGAGCTACGTCGAGTTCTTTCCCGCCCCGCTTCCCCCGAAGCCATCTCTGCAACTCGACGTCGAGCTGCATCGCCTGCTTGATCAGGCCAATCAGGCTCTCGGGAGGCTCGATGGCATAACCATGCTTCTGCCCGACCCCAGTCAGTTTCTCTACACCTTCATCCGTAAGGAGGCGGTGCTGTCCTCGCAGATCGAGGGAACCATGTCGTCGCTCTCGGACCTGCTGCTCTTTGAGAATGAGGTCTCGCCGGGAGCGCCGGTAGAGGACATAGAAGAAGCGGTCAACTACATCGCCGCGCTGAACCACGGGGTCAACTCGATCGAGTCGGGCCAGCTGCCGCTCTGCAATCGCTTGCTGCGTGAGGTCCACGCACGACTGCTGCGTTCCGGCAGGGGCTCCGAGAAGAGCCCAGGGGAGTTCCGCCGCTCGCAAAACTGGCTCGGCGGCACCCGACCGGGCAACGCCCGCTATGTGCCGCCTCCCTGGGAGGAGGTCGAACCGGCGATGTCCGCGCTGGAGCGGTTTCTCCACGATGACCCTTCACCGTCGCCGGTCTTGATCAAGGCTGCTCTCGCGCACGTCCAGTTCGAGACCATCCACCCCTTCCTGGACGGCAACGGCCGCGTCGGTCGCCTGCTGATCACCCTTCTCTTGATCGAGCAGGGGGTGCTGCAGCGGCCGTTGCTCTACCTGAGTCTCTATCTCAAGCGAAATCGCGATGCGTATTACGAGCATCTCCAGAGGGTTCGCATGGAGGGGGCGTGGGAGGACTGGCTTCGCTTTTTCCTCGAAGGGGTGATCGACGTCGCGGGGTCGACCGCCAATACGACGCGGGGAATCGTCGCGATGATCGAGCGCGACAGAGGGCGCATACACGGGTTTGGCCGCGGCGCGGCGACGGCGCTGCGGGTGCATGATCTGGCGGTCCGCCGAGTGGTCGTCAAAGCGCCGACCGCGGCGACGCAGCTGAGCTTGTCGGAACCGCCGGTTTACGCCGCGATATCTCGGCTCGAGCAGGCCGGCATTCTGCGCGAGGTGACCGGACGGGCGCGCGGCAAGACCTATGTCTACGGTGAGTACATGGACATCCTCAACGAGGGAACCGAGCTATGAGTGGCGCAGAGCGTTCACCGATCGGCGAGCGAACCCTGAAACTGGTCCTTGGCTTCATCGCCGCTTACCACGTCGCGACCGGGCTGTTGGCGCTGGTCGCGCCCGACACCTTCTTCGACCAGATCGGTCACTACGGGATCGAGAACTCGCACTACGTCGGCGATGTCGGGGCGTTCATGCTTGCGTTTGGCGTGGCTGTCGGGATCGCGGTGGTGCGGCCGGCGTGGCGTGCACCGATCCTCTGGCTGGGGGCGCTCTGGTACGGCTTTCACGCGATCAACCACGCCTTCGATACTGGAGAAGCGAAGAGCGAGGGGCGCGGTTGGGGCGACACGCTGCTGATCGCGTTCGGGGCGGTCGCATCCGCTTGGCTGGCGCGGGTGTCGGAACGATTGAACGCCAGTAACGCGTCCGAATAGGGAGGTTGGCGATGAAGGTTTTCGTAGCGGGGGCGAGCGGGGCGATGGGCAGGCCGCTAGTGCGGCGGCTGCTCGCTGCCGGGCACGAGGTGACCGGGATGACGCGGCGCGAGGAGCGCGCGGCGGCGATCCGTGAGGCGGGGGCCAACGCGGTGGTCTGCGATGTCTTCGACGCGCCAGCACTTCAGTCGGCCGTGGTTGAGGCGGCGCCCGAGGCCGTCGTCCACCAGTTGACCTCGCTGCCGCCGCGACTCGACTACAAAGCCAAGGACGATCCGCTGGCCGCGACCAACCGCGTGCGCAGCGAGGGGACGCGCAACCTTCTCGCTGCGGCGAGGGCCGCCGGAGCCCGCCGCCTGGTGGCCGAGAGCGTCGCCTTCCTCTACGCACCGGAAGGCGACTGGGTCAAGGACGAGGAGGCGCCGCTCTTCCACGGTGCGCCGGCTCCCTTCGGCGGGGCGGTCGAGGCCCTCACCGACCTCGAGCGACAGGTGACCGGCGCCGAGGGCACTGAGGGCGTTGTCCTCCGCTATGGCTGGCTCTACGGCCCCGGCACCTACTTCGACCGCGACGGCTCGCAGACCGAGGAAGCGCTGAAGCGGCGCCTGCCGATCGTCGGCAAGGGCACCGGCACCTTCTCCTTCGTCCAGGTCGAGGACGCGGCTGCGGCGACGGTGGCCGCGGTCGAGCGCGGCGCCCCCGGCGTCTACAACGTCGTCGACGACGAGCCGGCGCCGATGCGCGACTGGGTCCCGGCCTTTGCCGAGGCCGTCGGCGCCAAGTCGCCGCGGCGGGTGCCGGCCTGGCTCGCTCGCCTGATCACCGGCTCCGCCGCCGCCAACACCGCGACCCAGCTGCGCGGCGCCTCCAACGCCAAGGCCAAGCGCGAGCTCGGCTGGCAACCGAGCTTCTCGAGCTGGCGCCAGGGCTTCCGCGACGCCGAAGCGCGCGGCTAGCGCCCGGCTTAGGATGCGCGTCGTGGCCGACCTCGACGCCGCCAGGCAGACCCTGCTCGCCGAGCTGCGCGAGCACTCGCTGGTGATCGGCGAGGTGACGCTTTCAAGCGGCGCCACCGCGCAGTACTACGTCGACGCGCGCCGGGCGATGCTGCGCCCGGCCGGGTTCCTGGCGGCGGGCGAGTTGATCGCCGCTGCCGCGGTGGAAGCCGGAGCTACGGCCGTCGGCGGCCCGGCGACGGCGGCGATCCCACCCTCCTGCGCCGCGCTTGCGGTTCCGGCGGGTCAGGGCCTGCTCGGCTTTTTCGTCCGCGGTGAGCGCAAGCAGCACGGCCTGCAGCGCTGGGTCGAGGGGCCGGTCGAGGCCGGCGCCCGCTGCCTCGTGGTCGAGGACACGGTCACCTCGGGCGGTTCGACCGCGAGCGCGATCGAGCGCATCGTCGAGCAGGGGCTGGAGGTCGTCGGCGTGGTCGGCGTCGTCGATCGGCTCGCCGGCGGGGGGGAGAGGATCGAAGCGGCGGCGGGCGCTCCTTACCGGGCCCTGCTGACGATCGACGAGATCTACCCCGACCGCCCGGACCGGGGCTGAGGCTGATGGAGCCCGACGCCGTGGAGATGCGCGTGCTCGGTTGCTTGATCGAGAAGCAGCACACCACGCCCGACGCCTACCCGCTCTCGCTCAACTCGCTGCGCCTCGCCTGCAACCAGTCCACCAACCGCGAGCCGGTCGTCGACTACGACGAGCAGACCGTCGTCGAGGCCCTGCGCCGCCTCGCCTTACGCGGCTGGACCCGACTCGCCAGCAGCTCCGGCAGTCGCGCCCGCAAGTACCGACATCTGCTCAAGGACGCCTTCGGTCTCGACGACGCCGAGGTCTCTTTGCTCGCCGTGCTGATGCTGCGCGGGCCGCAGACGCCGGGCGAGCTGAAGCAACGGGGGCAGCGTTTGCACGACTTCGCCGACCTTGCCGCCGTGCACGATGCGCTCGCCCGCCTGGTCGAGCGCGGGCAGGTGGCCCGCCACGATCGGCGGCCGGGGCAGAAGGAGGATCGCTACGAGCAGCTGCTCGGCGGTACCTCCTTGGAGTCAGCAGCGGCGAGCGCCGCGGTGGCCGACCCTGGCGAACAGAGCCCCCAAGCAGCCGAAGCGGATTCCGCGGAGCCGGCGCAAGAGCTGACCCCCGCCGAGGACCGCCTGACGCGCCTCGAGCGCGAAGTAACCGAGCTCCGCACCGAGCTGGCCGCTCTGCGGGCCGACCTCGGCGACTAAGTCGCCGCTCCTAAGTGCCGCTTTTAGCCCAGCTAGCAGGGACGGTCTGCACCTGCGTTGAGACAGACTCCTTTTTCATAAAAACGTCTAGCTTGACTTTATGAAAGTCTCCGTTTACAGTCTTTGAACATCGTCTCTGGAGAGGCGATGGGAACAGCACCACAGGGACAACCGAGCCTCGAGGAAGCCGCTAAGGGAAGCGGCGGGCAGAGGGGCTCACGGGACAAGGAGAGAGATCCAAGATGTTCTCGACGCTACGCAACCGCTTCGGCATCCCGGGAGTCATCTCGGTCATCGCCCTG
>DATNGZ010000013.1:0-43964 GCA_035605695.1 Solirubrobacterales bacterium
GGCCCGCCACCGCGAGGGCGGCGCCAACCGCCGGCGCCCCCTTTTCGCCATTGCGCTCGGGCGGACTTTCCGGCCTCGCCGTGGGCATCGCCCTCCCCGGCGCCACCGCCGCTTCGACGACCGCGACCGCGGGAGCGACCGCCGGCAGCGCAACCGAGCCGCCCACCGCGGCTTCGGGCGCCGCTGGCACGACGGGCGGAACCGACTCGTTCGGTTCCCAGGGCTTGAGACCCAGCAACGTAAACGTGCAGAAGACGACCGCCAGCCCGAGCAGCGAAAAGACCACAAGGACCGGGATCCTCCCCCCAAGTGAAGCCCGAGAACCGATGGGCTGCACCATAGGGATTTAGCTAATAAGTCTCAACTATCTCGTAGAGGGTGGTGCGCTGGGCCGGCTCGCGGCCGCCGGCGCGAGCCGCCTCGATCAGCTGCTCGGGCTCCAGCCGGACCCCGTGCTGGGAGCCGGCCATGCGTGAGATGTTCTCCTCCATCAGCGTGCCGCCGAGGTCGTTGACCCCCCAGCGCAGCGCCTCGGTGGCGGCGCCGAGGCCCATCTTCACCCAGCTCGCCTGCAGGTTGGGGATCGTCCTGCCGAGCGCCAGGCGGAACGCGGCGGTGTGCTTGAGGTTCTCCTCGGCGGAGATCTCCTCGATTCCGTGGGTGCGGCCGAGCATCGTGTTGAAGGGGATGAAGCTGAGCGGGACGAACTCGGTGATGCCGCCGGTGCGCTCCTGCAGGGCGCGAATCACTCGCATGTGACGGGCAAGCTCGCGCGGCTCCTCGATGTGGCCGAACATCACGGTCGAGGTCGAACGCAGCCCCGCCCGGTGCGAGGCCTCGATGATCTCGACCCAGCGCTGCGCCGGCAACTTGTTAGGCGAGATCCGCTGCCGCACCCCATCGTCAAGCACCTCGGCCGCGGTCCCCGGTGTAGACCCCAACCCGCACTCGATCAAATACTCAAAGACCTGATCAGGCCCCTTCCCCGAGCGCTCGCACATGTAGTGGACCTCCATCGGCGAGTAGGCATGAAGGTGCAGCTGAGGCGCCACCTCCTTGGCCAACTTCAGCCACTTCCCGTACTCCTCAAGGGTCAGATCGGGATGGATCCCCCCCTGCATACAGAGCTCCGTAGCCCCAAACGCCACCGCATCCTCAATCCGAGCAGCAAAGTCCTCCTCGGAGACCTCATAAGCATCGGGCGACCTCTTCCCCTGCCCGAACCCACAGAAGGCACAACCGACGACACAGATGTTGGTGAAGTTGATGTTGCGGTTGACCACAAACGTGACCCGATCCCCCGCAAGCTCAGCACGAAGCTCATCAGCAGCAACCCGCATCTCCTCAATGACCTCAGGCCGCGTCTCCGCGAACAGGGCCGCCAGCTCATCCTCGCTGAGCTCCTGTCCCGCCCGACCTTTCTCGATCGCCTGGGGAGCAAGTTTGCCGTTAATCGCCTCGTCGTTACGCCGCCCAGACCCCTTGCGTGGAATGAAGCTCCAGTACTTCAGCTTGATCACGTCGAGGACCCCTTGCTCCATCCACTTGGAATCCATGTACTGCGGATAGACACAAAGCCTCTCGGTCAGCGCGAAGCCTTTGGGAGCCAGCTCCTTCCGCACCTCGTGCGGACTGGGAAAAGCATGCTCAGGAGAGATGTGGTCGCCGTTCGCCGAGAGCCCGCCCAGGTCCGTAGCTCCAGCAGCAACAAGCTCCCCCCAAGCGTCCGACAAGTTCGGCGGCACCTGAACCCCAACATCCGGCATCAACCGCTTGCACTCCAGAATCAACCGCTTGATGTCGTCGACGGAGACTCGCGTGGCCCAATCGGGGAAGACCGCCGGGGTCCCCTCCGTCGGGGCTCCCCCATGAGGTCGCGAGGAAGGGGTCAGCGTTTGTGTGGGTCGCGAGTTCCCGTCGGAGGGGACCCCGGCGGTCTTCCAGCGCTCCCACGCCGCGTCATTTGCAATATCGGCCACTTCCTGGCCGTAGTACTTCGGATGGGGAACGAAATTCTGGAGGATGATCTCCTGGAGGTGGCCGTAACGCTCATGCAGGCCCGCGAGCGCTTCGAGAGATGCCACCTGCTCGTCCTCCGTCTCTCCAATACCCACCAGGATGCCGCTCGTGAACGGAATCCTCAGCTTCCCGGCCGCTTCGATTGTTGCCAAGCGCATGGATGGGTGCTTGGTGGGAGAACCAGCGTGGACGGTCTCCATCAGCCGCTCAGAAATGGACTCCAGCATCAGACCCTGTGAGGCAGTGACTTCGCGTAGGCGAGAAAGGTCGCCATGGTCGAGAACCCCGATGTTCGTGTGCGGAAGCATTCCGCGCTCAAGAGCCCTTTCGCAGGACCAAACAACGTATGAGGTGAAGTCGTCGTGGCCCCACTCAGCAAGGCGGGCAGCGACCTCAGGGTTGACCTCAGGCCTCTCCCCGGTCAGCACGAGCAGCTCCTTGGCGTTCCTCTTTAGAGCCTGGTCGAGCTGTCTTTCAACCTCATCGGGAGCATGGATATGCGCCTGATGAGTCGCGAACGCGCAGTACTTGCAGTAGCACTGGCAGGTGCGCGAGAGGGAGAGCGTGTAGTTCCGCGAGAAGGTGACTCTTCGCACAGTGCCAAGCTACTGCAACGGTCCGCCGAGCCCCCTGTGGCCCGGCGGATTACCCAAGCCGAATCAGAGGCTTAGCGGGCGCCCTCGGAGTACTTCGGGACAGGGGGCCGCACCGGCTCTGCCGGCTCCGTCGGCGGCAGGCCGCCCTTCTCGAGCACGAACTTGAAGACGGCCGCCGCAAGCAGCGAGCCGACGATTGGGCCAACCAGGTAGGGCCACACGCCGCCCCACTCGTTGCCGATCAGCGCCGGGCCGAACCAGCGGGCGGGGTTGAAGGAACCGCCGTCCAGCGGGCCGCCGACCATGACGATAAAGCCCAGCGTCGTACCGATCGCGAGGGGCGCCCACTCCTTGAAGCTCTTTCGAGAGTAAACCGCGGCGAGGATCACGAGGACCAGGCAGAAGACGCCGATCGCCTCGATGATCGCCCCCTGGAAATTGCCACCCAGGATGGGACTGACGGTCGCCGCCCCGTAGTGGGTGGCGCGACCCTCGTCGAGCAGCAGCCCCTTGCAGAGCCACGCGCCAAGCACGCCACCCGAGAACTGGGCGAGCATGAAGATCAGGGCATCGACTGAGCCGATCCGTTTGATCACCCAGGCCGCAAGCGTCACCGCGGGGTTGAAGTGCCCACCGCTGACCACGCCAAACATGACGATTAGGCCGAAGAGCAGGAAGGCGTGGACGAGCCCGATAACGGCGAAATCCGACCCGAACGTGGCCTGTTCGCCAGTTGAGACGAATAGCACTACGACGCTGGTGATGAAGAACACCAGCAGAAAGGTGCCGATCAGCTCAGCAAGATATGCCGCGAGTCCTCGTTCCTGCACTCTCTCTCCTCCTACCTAGATCCCTGAATTCGACTGGGGCGGCGCCAGTCTACCCATATTGAGCGGATGAAATAGGTTCCCTTCCTGATGAAGTTGGTTGCCGCGCTGCTGGCGGCCGCCCTGCTGCTCACCGGCGCCGCCGGTTGCGGCGGGAGCGGCGCTGAACCGGGCGCGCCCGTCGGCGCGACGCTGGTGCTCGACTTCACGCCGAACGCGGTTCATTCCGGCCTCTACGCGGCGCGGCACGAGGGCTACTACGGCGACGCGGGAATCGACCTGACGATCCGCCAGCCGGGTGAATCGACCGACGCCCCGAAGTTGCTCGCGGCCGGCCGCACCGACTTCGCCGTCCTCGACATCCACGACCTCGGGATCGCCCGCGAGCGCGGGCTCGACCTGGTCGGCGTGATGCCGCTGGTGCAGCGGCCGCTGGCCGCCGTGATCGCCCGCGGCGGCAGCGGCGTGCGGCGCCCGCGCGAACTCGAAGGCCGGACCGTGGGAGTGACCGGGCTGCCCTCCGACGAAGCGGTGGTCGACTCCGAGGTCAGCGCCGATGGCGGCAGCCCGGCAAAGGTCAAGCGGGTGACGATCGGCTTCAACGCGGTCAGCTCGCTGGCAGCCGGCAAGGTCGACGCGGCGACCGGGTTCTGGAACGCAGAGGGGGTGGCGCTGCGCCAGCAGGGCGTGCCGATCCGGATCTTCAAGGTCAACGAATACGGGGCGCCGCCCTATCCCGAGCTGATCCTGACCACAACCCGCAAGACGCTCAACAGCGATCCAGACTTGGTCAGTTCGGTCGTCGATGCGACGAGGCGCGGTTACGAATTCGCGGTTGAGGACCCCGGGAAGGGCCTCGATGATCTGCTCGCCGAAGTGCCGAGCCTCGACCGGGCCGACCAAAAAGCGCAGCTGCAGGCGCTATCGCCGGATCTCCACCCCCTGCCGTTCGACACCGCGGTGCTGCGCGAATGGGCTGCCTGGGACCTGAAGCACGGTTTGCTCGAACGGCCGCTTGAGGTCGAAGCTGCGTTTGCTGAACCTTGAGCCGGGTGGGCGCGGGGTGGCCTCGCCTGCGCGCTGGGTTTTTCGCCTGGCGCGTCACGGCTCTCGCTGAGTGGGCTTTGCGAAAAACATGACGCCGCGCGCAGGCGAGGCCACCCCGCGCCCTTCCAGATACGCTCTTGCTCGTGAGCTTGGCCGAGGATTTCCAGCAGGTGCTTGATTCGATGCCGCCGGATTGGACCGATCTGGAGCTGGATCTGCGGATCGAGGACGAGAGCAAGTATGTAGATACGGCTGTCGCCTTGAGTCAGGTCAATGCTCGGCCTTACTCGCAAGCTGATTGGGACTGGCGGCTGATGGTTGCTCACAGCTTCGGGCATGCAGCTGCTCCTGAGACGGTCAAAGGGGTGTTGGCGAAACTCGATGCCGACGGGACTCGCGGCGAGATGGTCGTTCGTGAGGTTCGAGAGGGACGAGCCGAGGTCGTGCAGATGTGGGGGCGCCCCGAGAGCGTTCGCGAGGAGTTCCGCGAACGCCGCTCGCTCTAGTGGCGAAGATCGTCGCCATCGTCTCCGACCTGATGCTGGCCAGCCGCGTCAGCGAGAGCTTGAAAGCCGCGGGCCACGAAGTCTCCGTCGTTCCCAAGCTGCCCGACCCCGTCGAAGCAGAAGCAATCGTCTGCGACCTGGACACCGCTGACCTCGACACCGTCGCGGCCGCTCCCGTCCCGACGCTCGGCTTCTACTCCCACGTCGACGTTGAGACCAAGCAACGCGCAGAAGCAGCTGGCCTGAAGCTCGTGGTCCCCCGCTCCCGAATGTCCCGCGAGCTCCCAGCCCTCGTAAGCAAGCTCCTCGGAGGCTGATAGCTACGAGGTCAAACGGGACCCCTGCGGCGGGAACTCGCGACCCACACCAACCTCCATCCTTCCACCCACTCCCAGAGGGGAGCCCCGCCGCAGGGGTCCCGTTTGACCCGCCGACCTTCAGGCAAAGAAGACCTGCTGCAGCAGGAAGACGTTGAGCCCAATAATCATCGCCGCAAGCACCCCGGCGAACCCGGTCAACCAACGCGGGTTAACGAGATCGCCCATAACGCTCTTCTTCGCCGCGATCATCAGCAGCGGCACCAGGGCAAAGGGGATCCCGAACGAGAGCACAACCTGGCTGCCGACCAGGGCATCGGTCGGGTTGAGGCCGATGCCGAGCACCACCAGCGCCGGTGCTAGGGTGATCGCGCGGCGCAGGAAGATCGGGATGCGGCGGCGGATGAAGCCCTGCATCACCACCTGCCCCGCCATCGTCCCGACCGAGGAAGAAGCGAACCCCGACGCGAGCAGGGCGATGCCGAAGACGGTCGCTGCGTTGATCGAGACCAGCGACTTCAGCCCGTCGTAGGCGCCTTCGATCGAGTCGATCCCGGAGAGGCCGCCTTCGTGGAAGAGCGCGGCGGCGACGATCATCATCGAGAGGTTGATCACGCCGGCCAGCGACATCGCGATGACGACGTCGATCTTCTCGAAGCGCAGGATCCGCTTTCGCTCGGCGGAGTCGCGGCCGACGATCCGCCGCTGGGTCAAAGCGGAGTGCAGGTAGATGACGTGCGGCATCACCGTCGCGCCGATGATCCCTGTGGCGAGCAGGATGCTCTCGGTGCCGGCGAAGCCGGGCACGAAAAGGTGCTTGGCCACTTCGCCGCCGTCCGGATTGGCCTGGATCAGCTCGAAGACGAATGAGGCGACCACGACCCCGACCAGGGCCGTGATTGCCGCCTCCAGCCGCCGGAAGCCCATCTGCTGCAGGCCGAGGATGGCGAAGGCGCCAGCACCGGCGATCAGACCGGCCGGGAAAAGCGGGATGCCGAAGAGCAGATTGAGGCCGAGCGCGGCGCCGACCACCTCGGCGATGTCGGTCGCCATCGCCACTACCTCGGCCTGCAGCCAGAGTCCGATCGAGGTACGGCGCGAGAAGGTCTCACGGCAGAGCTCGGCGAGGTTCTTACCGGTGGCGATACCCAGCTTCGCCGACTGGGTCTGGACCACCATCGCGATCAGGTTGGCCGAGAGGATCACCCAGAGCAGCAGATAGCCGAACTTGGCGCCGCCGGCGATGTTGGTGGCGAAGTTACCGGGATCGATGTAGGCAACCGCGGCGACGAAGGAGGGGCCGAGGAAGGGCCAGACGCGCGAGAGTCCGCGGGCGTGGCCGTCAAGCGAGCGGCGCGCGGCGCGGGCGACGGCTGCCTCGCCGGGGAGAACGTCCTCGACGGTCGCCTCAGGAGGACGAGCGTCCTCGCGAGGCGCCTCGATCACCGGGGGCGGCTTCAACGGCCGCTTGCCCCCTCGACCGGCGGACGCAGGTCAGGACCGGGAATCGGCGTACCGTGCGGGTCGTGACTGGGTTCGCCCAGCTTCGCCGCGATCAGCAACTCGAGCTCCTCGGAGATGTAGTGCTCCAGCACCTCGGCCTCTTGGTGGACGCGATCGTCGGGCATCCCCAGCGCCTCGGAGAGGTAGGCCTCGATCAGGCGGTGGTGGCGGATCACCTCGAGCGCCACCTTCTCCCCCGCCAGGGTCAGGGTGACGCCCTTGTAGGGCAGGTAGTCGACCAGGCCCATCTCGCCGAGCTTCTTCAGCATCGAGGTCGCGGTTGCCGGTGTCACTCCCAGCCGGGTCGCCACCTCGCCGTTTAGTACCGGGCCCTGGCGCTGTTGGGACAGGGCGTAGATCGCCTTCGCGTAATCCTCTATGGCCTCGGAAGGTTTAGACACGTCTAAAAGAGTTTGACATATCTAAAAGAGGAGTGGTGGGCCGCCCATTTCCGGCGCTTCCTAGAATTGACTTATGCCCGAAGCCGTGACAGTCGAGCTCGACGCTCAGTACAGGCAGCTGCGCGAAGAGTGCGGGTTGCTCGATCGCTCCGCGCGGGGCAAGTTGCTCTTCAAGGGACCGGAAGCTGCCGAGTACCTGCAGGGGCAGCTGACCAACGACATCGAGGCGCTTGAGCTTGGTGAGGGTTGCTACGCGGCGTTGCTTGACCGCAAGGGGCACATGCAGGCAGATATGCGGGTGCTGCGGATAGCTGACGACGAGGTCCTGGTTGACACCGAGGCCGAGGCTCTGCCGGTGGCGCGCCGCCACCTCGAGATGTACAAGGTCGGTCGCGAGGTCGAGGTCGAGGACGTGAGCGAGGCGCGTGCGCTGCTCTCGCTGATCGGCCCGCGCAGCGCCGAGCTCTCCGGCGCCCCCCCGCTTCCCGAGCACGCTTGGAAACCACTCAACGTCAACGGCATCGGGTGCCTCGCTGTTGGCACCGCGCTCGGCATTGACCTGTTCGCCTCCGCCGCAGATCGCGAGCAGCTTCGCTCTGCGCTGGCCGAGGCCGGCGCGGTCGAGGTCAGCCCCGACGCAGTCGAGATCCTCCGCATCGAAGCGGGCACGCCGCGCTTTGGCGCCGAGATGGATTCAGCGACGATGCCCGCCGAGGCCGGCATCGTCGAGGCCGCGGTCAACTTCGAGAAGGGCTGCTATATCGGCCAGGAGACGGTCGCCCGCCTCCACTACCGGGGCAAGCCGAACCGGCACCTGCGCGGCTTGCGCCTGAGCGCTCCGGTCGCGCCGGGCACCAGGCTGCTGACCGACGAGAAGGAGGTCGGTAGGGTCGGCGGCAGTTGCGTCTCCCCCGTTCGCGGGCCGATCGCGCTGGCGATCCTGCGCCGCGAGGCCGAGCCCGGTGCCGAGCTCACCGTAGGTGAAGATGGCGTTACGGCTCAAGTAGTCGACTTGCCCTTCGGTTAGATTCCGCCGCGATGGGTCGTGGGAGAGGCAGAGCGCTCGCTGCGGGTTGCGTCGTCGGCGCGATCACGCTGGTCGCCGCCGGCTGCGGTGCCCAGGAGCACGCCAACGAATCGCGGCCGCAGCCGCCGACCCGGGTCAGCGTCACGCTGACGCCGCGGGCGATCACGGTGCAGCCGCCGCGGATCGCCTTCGGCCCGGAACCGAGTCAGCAGATCCCGCAGAACCAGCACGCCGGCCAGCCGCAGATCGACTCCAAGGCACCGCTCGACGTCGTTTTCGTCGCCGCGAACATGACTACCTCCGACGCAAAACTGGAACTGCGTGGGCCAAAAGATGCAAAGTCCGACCTGCTCGTCGCCAACGGCAACGGCTCCTTCCAGGCCTCGCTGCCGAGCGGCGCATACTCGGTGCGAGCCGCCGGAATCGCAGGCGTCAAGCCGGTTCACTTCACGATCGGCCCGTACCGCAGCTCCTCGCAGAACGACCTGCTTCTGCCCTAAGAGCGGCTTTCTCACCGCCCCGCTCCGTCTGCCCGGCTCGTCACCATCGGCGGCGTGACCATCGTTCTCGCCATAGCCGTGCTCGCGCTCGTCGCGGCGCTCATATACGTCGTCGCCTCGCGGCCCGAGCAGGCCCCGCTCGACCCCGGCCCGGCGATACAGGAGGCGACCTCGCAGGCCGTCGCCGACCTGCTGCGGGTCAACGAGGAGTCGCGCAAGCTCGACACCCAGGCCGCAGAGGCGACGCTCGACAAGCGCCAGGCGGAGATCAAGGCGCTGACCGAACGCATTGCCAAGGGCCAGGAAAAGATCGAAGCGGAGGTGCGCAAACGCGGCGAAGGCGACTTGCAGACGCGCACCCTGCTCGAACAGATGGGCCAGACGGTCGGCAATCTCAACGCCGAGACCGCCGGCCTGAAGAAGGCCCTGCGCCAGCCGCAGACCCGCGGCCAGTGGGGCGAGTTGCAGCTGCGCCGCTGCATCGAGATCGCCGGCATGACCGAGCACGTCGACTTCGAGCTGCAGGAGACGATCCAGACCGAAGACGGCCGCCTGCGACCCGACGCCCGCTTCCTGCTGCCCGAAGGGCGCAGCTTCGTCGCCGACTCGAAGGTGCCGCTCGACGCCTTCCTCGACGCCCAGGAGGCGGAGGTCGAGGCCGAGCGACGCGTCCACCTGGAACGGCACGCGCGGCAGGCGCGCGAGCACGTCCGCGCGCTCAGCTCGAAGGACTACCAGGGGCAGTTCAAGGCGGGCGAGACGCCTGACCTAGTGATCTGCTTCATCCCCAACGAGCCGGCCTTGCACGCCGCTTTCACCGCTGACCCCGAGCTCTTCGACTACGCGCTGAAGCTCAACGTCTTGCTGGTCAGCCCGACCTCGCTGATCGGCCTACTACGGACGATGGAGCTCGGCTGGCGCCAGGAGCGGATGGTCGCCGAGGCGGCCGAGATCGCCGACGCGGCCGGGACCATGCACGCTCGCTTCGCCAAGTTCCTCAGCGACTTCGACAAAGTCGGCAGGGGCCTGACCTCGGCGGCCAACGCTTACGACTCCGCGGTTGGCTCGATGGAGCGCCGCCTGCTGCCGCAGCTGCGCAAGGTCGAGTCGCTCGGCGTTACGCCGAGCAAAGCGATCGAGCCGCCAGAACCGGTCGAGATCACGGTGCGCGAGATCACGGCGCCGGAGTTGCGCGAGGCCGAGACCCCCGTGCTTGACTAGGATTCGCCGCCCGTTCCCGAAGACCGCGGAGGATCAGAGTTGGCCGTTGACACGAGCGCACTAGCGAAGTTGGACGTCGAGCCGGGCGAGCTGCCGGAGACGATGGCGGCCTGGGTAATCCGCCAGGAGCGCGAGGGCGAGCCCAAAGACGCCTTCCAGCTCGAGCAGATCGAGGTTCCCGAGCCCGGTGCTTTCGAGGTGATCGTCCGCGTGATGGCCGCCGGGGTCAATTTCAACAACGTCTGGGCGGCGCTGGGCAAGCCGGTTTCGGTCTTCCCCTACGGCGATCACCCCGAGTACGGCCACCACATCGGCGGTTCTGATGCCTCCGGGATCGTCTGGAAGGTCGGCGAGGGCGTCACTCGCTGGAAACCAGGCGACGAGGTCGTCGTCCACTGCAACCAAGCCTCCTACGAGGACGTCGAGGTGCACGGGCTCGACCCGCTCGCCGCGCCAAGCCAGCAGATCTGGGGTTACGAGACGACCTGGGGTTCCTTCGCCCAGTTCACCAAGGTGCAGGCGCAGCAGCTCCTGCCCCGCCCCCAGAACCTCTCCTGGGCCGACTCCTCCTCCTATGGCCTGACCTACTTCACCGCCTACCGGATGCTGATCGACCAATGCAAGCTGCAGCCCGGCCACAACGTGCTGATCTGGGGCGCCGCCGGCGGCCTCGGCGTCTTCGCCACCCAGCTCTGCAAGGCAGCCGGCGCCAACGCGGTCGGCGTCGTCTCCTCTGATGAGAAGGGCGAGCTGATCAAGCAGCTGGGCGCGGTTGACTACATCAACCGGGCCGAGTTCGGCGAGATGATGCGGACACAAGAGAACCTTGCCGACCCGGCCAAGGACAAGGAGCGCTTCAAGGCCTCGCGCGGCTTCGCCAAGCGGGTCAAGGAGATCCTCGGCGACGCTCCCGACATCGTCTTCGAGCACGTCGGCCAGGCCACCTTCCCGACCTCGGTCTTCGTCTGCAAGCCCTTTGGCAAAGTCGTGATCTGCGGCGCCACGACGGGCTTCCAGCTCGACTTCGACGTGCGTTACCTGTGGATGCGCCAGAAGCAGATCATCGGCTCGCACTTCGCCAACGCCTACGAGTGCATGAAGGCCAACCAGCTGATGGCCGAGGGCAAGGTCCGGCCGGTGATCTGGCAGACGATGGGCTTCGACGGGGTCGCCGAGGCACATCAGCTACTGCACGAAAACAAGCACCTCGGCAAGATCTCGATCCTGGTCGGAGCCGAGTCTGAGGACGACGGCAAGAACGAGGATGGCCCAGGAGCGATCCGGGCGGAGGTGGGAGCCTGATGAGCGAGGTATGCGTACTGGACTGGCACATCGCCCCCTTCCGGGCGGACCGCTGGCTTGACGTCTGGGAGGGCGCCGCGGCGCGGATGCCCGCCTTCGGCGCCAAGAGCTGGTCGCTGACCCGCTCGAACGACGACCCCCTCGCCTTCCGCCAGACCTCGGTCTGGGAGAGCCGCTCCGACTTCGAGCGCTACTGGTTCTCGGAGGAGATCGAGACCGCCCGCACCGCCGTCATCGACCTCTACGACATCCCGCTGCTGCCGGCCTGGCACACGCTGCTCGCCGCCGAGTAAAGCGCCTAGCTGTTCTCCGCCGCTCTCACGAGCGCTCTAGCGGGGCCATCGTTAGGCCGGCCGCCTCGAGCTGCTGCCAGTAGTGCTCGGCCGGCTCGCGCTGCCCCGACCAGACGATCGCCTGGCCTTTGCTGTCGATGCTCTCGGCGAACTTGTGGCCCTGGTCCAGGGTGACGCCGGGCAGCACGCGGGCCAGCGTCTCGGCGACGTGATCAAAGGTGTTGTGGTTGTCGTTGCGGACAATCACCCGCCAGTCCCCACCCAGGCCTGAGCCGGGGCCGCCCGTGCGTGGCCTCTCCACCGTCGTCGTCGACATCGCCTCGCATTATGCGGGAGTTCCGCTAAACGGGCAGGTCGTTGCCTTGCACCCGCCCTTTCGGTCAATAGTCCACTTAACTACTCAGATTAGTTACGTGCCCTAGACTTTGGCAATAATCCCGTAAACCACTCTGGAGAACCGGATCGCGATGGCACCGCGTCCAATTTCGATCGACCAGCGCCTCGCCAAGGCCCTGGCCAGCCCCCTTCGCGCACGCGCCCTGGCCTTGATCGCCGAGGGCGTCGCTAGCCCCAAGGCGATCGCGGACGAGCTCGACCTCGACGTTCGCGGCGTCGCCTACCACGTCCGCGTACTGCGCGAGCTGGGCTGCATCGAGCTGGCCGAGACGAAGCAGCGCCGCGGCGCGATCGAACACATCTACCGAGTGGCGGACCGAGCGCTGGAGCAGGAGAAGGACTAGAAGGGGCTGGGAACGCGCACGACGACGTCGTCGACGCTCGCCTGCGCTCCCTTTGCGTTCTTGGTCGAGCCGACCGAGAAACCCGAGGCCCGTCCGCTTAGGTCACCGGCGCCTTCATCGGTGACTTCGGCGATCAGCTCGCCACCGATGAAGGCAAGGAGCTGACAGTTGCCCCGGGCATCGCCCGAGGTGATGTTAAAGGCGCGCAGGCGCAGCTGGTTGGCTTTGTCCGCGCCGCCGATCGCGGCGACGTTCTTCTCGATGTCGAGGTATTCGATCGTGCCGTCGGCAAGTACCTTGCGCAGCTGCGCCTTGCGCTGCAGCGGGAAGACGGCCAGCTGGTAGCGGGCGCCACCGCCGGCCCGCAGGTCAACCGCGAGATAGGCCGAGCGCTGCATTGGCTTCGGTGTCTTGCCCAAGAGACGCTCGGTAGCGGCGATCTCAAGGTCGCGGCCGATCACCGGCGTGCGGTAGGAGCACTCCTTGGTTTCCTTACCGACGACGATCTGGAAAGTGCCGTCCGAACCACTGCGCCCACAGCGCTTGCCGGAGAGCTTGAGTACCTGGGCGAGCTGGCTTTTCGATTCCATGCTGTTGCGGTAGATGCCGATCAGGGCCGCGCCGGCGCTGGAGGCAAAGGCCAGCGCGCCGGCAAGCAGCAGGGCAAAAACGGCTGTGCGCAGCAATCTCACGACTCGCAGCCTAAACACAGCCCAGGGGGAAAGCTGCGGCCCAGATGCGCATGAACGGCGGATTTCGAGCCGAGCCAAATATCATTGGTCGCATGAGCGAGCACCGCCTTCCCGAGCCCGACCGCCCCTGGGTGATGCGCACCTACGCCGGGCACTCCGACGCCAAGCGCTCCAACGAGCTCTATCGCGGCAACCTCGCCAAGGGCCAGACCGGCCTCTCGATCGCCTTCGACCTGCCGACCCAGACCGGCTATGACCCCGATCACATCCTCGCCCGCGGGGAGGTCGGCAAGGTCGGCGTCTCGGTCGCCCACAAGGGCGACATGCACCAGCTGCTCGACGGGATCCCGCTCGATGCGATGAACACTTCGATGACGATCAACGCGACCGCGGCCTGGCTGCTGGGCCTCTACGTCACCGTCGCCGAAGAGAACGGGGTCGAGCGCGCCCAGCTGAAGGGGACGACGCAGAACGACATCATCAAGGAGTACCTCTCGCGCGGCACTTACGCTTTTCCGCCGCAGCCCTCGATGCGGCTGATCGCCGACATGGTCGCCTTCAGCGTCAACGAGGTGCCGAGCTGGAACCCGACCAACATCTGCAGCTACCACCTGCAGGAGGCCGGGGCAACGCCGGTGCAGGAGATCGCTTACGCCCTCTCCACCGGGATCGCCGTGCTCGATGAGGTGAAGGCCCGCGGCCAGGTCGCCGAGGCCGACTTCCCCAAGGTCTTCGGCCGCATCTCCTTCTTCGTCAACGCCGGCATCCGCCTGGTCGAGGAGATCGCCAAGCTGCGCGCGATGGGCCGGCTCTGGAATGAAATCGGCCGCCAGCGCTACGGCGTCAGCGACGAGAAGATGCTGCGCTTCCGCTACGGAGTCCAGGTCAACTCGCTCGGGCTGACCGAGGCGCAGCCGGAGAACAACATCCAGCGGATCGTGCTCGAGGCGCTCGCGGTGACCTTGAGCCGCGATGCCCGCGCCCGGGCACTGCAGCTGCCGGCCTGGAACGAGGCGATGGGCCTTCCCCGCCCCTGGGACCAGCAGTGGAGCCTGCGCATCCAGCAGGTGCTGGCCAACGAGACCGACCTGCTCGAGTACCCCGACATCTTCGAGGGCTCGGTGGTGATGGACGGCCTGGTCGAGGAGCTCTGCGAGGGCGCCCGGGCCGAGATGGCGGTGGTCGAGGAGCACGGCGGCGCGGTTAAAGCGGTCCCCTACATGAAGTCACGCCTGGTTGAGTCCCACCGCGAGCGGGTCGCCCGGATCGAGAGCGGCGATCTGAAGGTTGTCGGCCAGAACAGCTTCACCGAGAGCGAGGACTCGCCGCTCACCGCCGGCGCCGACGGCGGCATCCTCACCCCGGACCCCGAGGTCGAGCGCGAGCGGGTGGAGGCACTGGAGGCCTGGAAGGGCGAGCGCGACGAGGGTGCCGTGCAGGCTGCGCTTACGGAGCTCGGCCGGGTCGCCGCCGACGACGGCCAGAACATCATGCCAGCGACGATCGCCGCCGCCAAGGCCGGCGCCACCACCGGCGAGTGGGCCGAAGTACTGCGCGAGGCGTTCGGCGCATACCGCGGGCCGACCGGTGTCAGCGGCGCCGCGCCGGCGACCGATCGCGAGCAGCTGGCCGATATCCGCCGCCGCGTCGACGAGGTCTCCGACACCCTCGGCCACCGGATCAAGATCCTGGTCGGCAAGCCGGGCCTCGACGGCCACTCCAACGGCTCCGAGCAGATCGCCCTGCGCGCCCGCGACGCGGGCATGGAGGTGATCTACCAGGGCATCCGCCTCACCCCCGAGGAGATCGCCGAGTCGGCCCTGCAGGAGGACGTCGACGTGGTCGGCCTCTCGATCCTCTCCGGCTCCCACCTCGAGCTGGTCCCCGATGTCGTGCGGATGCTGCGCGAGGCGGAGGTCGACGTACCGGTCGTCGCCGGCGGGATCATCCCGCCCGCCGACGCGGAGCGCCTGCGCGCGGCCGGGGTCGCCGGCGTCTACACGCCCAAGGACTTCGACATCAACAAGATCATGGGCGAGATCGTCGATTTGGTCGGCCGCAAAGCCGGCGCACCCACGGCCGCCTGAGCGGCTCAAGCCGCGACTCCACCGGCTACTTTCCTGATCGTCTATAGCGCCGCGTGGTTGGACGCGCGACAATGAAGCGATGGACTCGCTCAACGGAGACCGATCAGCCTGGCTGCGCTGCTATCGCTGCTGGTCGCAGAGCCTCGAGATCCAGATCCACTACGACGCGATCCGTCGCATCGACCCCGAGAGCGGCGCCCTCGCCGAAGGCATCGACGAGATTCAAGAGGCGCTGGTCCAGTGCGTCGACTGCATGCACGACCAGCCGCACCTGACCTTCCAGGACAACCACGTCGTGCCGATCGAGGACCGCTGGGAACGGATGGTCGCCGGCACCCCATGGGTTGCCTCCTGCACCGTCCGGGTCGACCAGGACCGAGTCGAGACCTGCTCGGGCCCGGAAGCGACTGAGTTCCTCACCTACGGCGCCTTCGGCGAGGCCGGCGTACGCGAGTTCTTCACCCACGTCCGCTTCCACAAGCACGACGAGGAGCAGATCGTGATCCACATGCTGGTCGAGCTCTACGCCCGCTCAGCCGAAGAGGCAACCGACGTGCTCGAAGCAGCCGCCCACGGCCCCCTTGAGATCACATCCCTAGCCGAGGAGTCAAGGCCCCCCGCCCACGCCAGCGGCGAGGCCCACTAGCCCGCACGGACCACCCAAACTGCATCAAATTCCCTCTCTGGCAGGTAGGGAATTTGATGCAGTTTGCTTGCGGAGGGAGCGGCGGACCAGATTCATGAAGGGCTCGGGGTTCCAGGCAAGCATTCGATATGTCGCTCGGTGGACTTCGTAGCCGGCGGCGGTCAAAGCAACTGTGCGCTCGTGATCGCTCTCGAAAGCTGAACGGTCCCGGTGATATGTGTAGCCATTGGTTTCGACCACGACTCTTTGGGCCGGCCAGAAGAAGTCGACGAGATATGACCCAACGAAGACGTTGATTTGAGGCGGCACGATCTCAAACTCGCGACAGAGCGCCAAGAAGTCCACCTCCAGTGGGGAGCGCGTGTCAACGGCGCGCGGATCGACTTCCATCGCCACACGGCGCAATCGGCGGATCCCCTTCTTTCCACGGCCGCGCATAACGAGGTGCTGGAGCGTCGGCCAACTGACCCGACCGCTCCTATCGGCCGCTACCAACACGCGCTCCTGCTGTTTTGCATCGAGACGGCCCGCCATGTCGAGCAACGCTCGCTCCACCGTCGTCACCGGAATACTTTGCTCGTAGGTCACCTGCTCCGATGGCAGCGAGCGGGTCTGGTGCACTTGAATCTCCACATGGCGATGCCAGACCCCACCCGACGGGCGCAGCACCTCGATAGGCCCCCGCGATCTGCGCATATCGAAAAGCTCCATTGCACTTGCATGCGAGAGCACCGCTTGCGGTCCGGATGCAAGAACCGCTGCCATCCACCGACCTTTGCGATCTAGGCGTTGCCGTCCGAGCGTAAACGTCCCGTGAAACACCGGTATCAGCATTCCCCCCACGGTGCGCCGCTGAATCAAGCCTTCGCTCGCCCCTGTCTCGAGGATCTGCCAGCGTGCAACGACTCCGTGCTGTCGTTCAGCCAGCGCACGAATCGCTTGAGTCGCCTCTCGATCCCTCACCTCCCGCACCCGCACGACTCCCGAACTGCATCAAATTCCCTACCTGCCAGAGAGGGAATTTGATGCAGTTCGGGCTTGGAGGGCTGGTTGGCTTCGGGCATGCCCCGGAGCCTGGGGAAAGCCGGCGCGCGGGTGGTGCGGAAAACGTTGCGGATCGCGCGCGGCTATGTGACGGGGAGCGCCCTGAGGCGTGGCTACTCGACGGCGCTCTCGGGCGTTGGCGCCTCACCGGGGTTCTTGCGGGGGACAAGGACCAGGCGCTTGAACTCGGCCACTAGGACACCGTCCTGGTTGAGCGCGCGGGTGTGGACCTTGACCACGCCTCTATCTGGCTTCGACTTCGAGGGCTTGACTTCGAGCACCTCGGACTCGACGAAGAGCGTGTCGCCATGGAAGACCGGGTTGGGGTGGCTCAGGCCTTCGGTGGCGAGGTTGGCGATTGCCTTGCCGCTGATGTCGTTGACGGTCATCCCAAAGATCACCGAGTACACGTATGGACCGGCGACGACGTTACGTCCCTGCTGCGACTGCGCGGCGTAGACATCGTTGATGTGCAGCGGGTGATGGTTCATCGTCAGCAGGCAGAAGAGGTGGTCCTCCGCCTCGGTCACCGTCTTCGCCGGCCAGTGCTTGTAGATCGCGCCGACCTCAAACTCCTCGAGGTAGCGGCCGTAGGCGTGGGCGCCGGACGCCTCGCGCTCGGCCTGGTCGGTGGTCAACTCGAAAGTCTTCTCGCTCATTCTCGGTTTCTTCTCCTGTCGGGTTAGCGGCGCGGCATCCTACCGGGCCGCGACGAGCAGCCGCCTAAGCCGAGGCTAGACTCCCGCGCGATGAAGATCGGAATCATCGGCCTCGGCTACGTCGGCCTCCCCCTTGCCGTCGCCTTCGCGGAGAGTGGGCACGACGTGGTCGCCCTCGACGCCGACACGCGCAAGATCGAGAGCCTCGAACAGCGAAAGAGCTACATCGAGGACATCGCCGATTCAGCTCTGGCGCCTCTGGGCGAGCGGTTGCGGCCCACCACGCGCCATGCCGACCTCGCTTCGTGCGACGCAGTAATCATCTGCGTGCCGACGCCGCTGACCGGCTCTCGCGAGCCCGACCTCAGCTATTTGCTCGATGCGGGCAAGGCGCTTGCCCAGGTCCTGCAGCCCGACCAGCTCGTCGTGCTCGAGTCGACAACCTACCCCGGCACCACACGCGAGCGCCTAGCTCCGATCTTGGCGGAGTCGGGACTCTCGGTTGGAACCGACTTCCACCTCGCCTTCTCACCGGAGCGGATTGACCCCGGGCGCACTGACTACACCGTCCGCACAACTCCCAAGCTCGTCGGTGGAATGACGGCGGCCTGCACTGAGAAAGCGCGCGAGCTATACGCGTTGATCTGCGACGAGGTCGTCGTCCTCTCCAGCCCCGAGACGGCAGAGCTGTCCAAGCTCCTCGAGAACATCTTCCGCTCGGTTAACATCGCCTTCGTCAACGAGCTGGCCCAGCTTTGCGACCGTCTCAAGATCGACGTCTGGGAGGTGATCGACGCCGCCTCGACCAAGCCCTTCGGCTTCATGCGCTTCGATCCCGGCCCCGGAATGGGCGGCCACTGCCTGCCGATCGACCCCTTCTACCTCGCCTTCAAGGCCCGCGAACACGACTTCTATCCCGAGTTCATCGAGCTGGCCGGCAAGATGAACCAGGCCCAGCCCGTCTTCTGCGCGGAACGAATCGACCGGGCGCTGAATGAGGCCGGCAAGCCGGTCAAGGGATCGAAGATCCTCCTGCTCGGGGTCAGCTACAAGGCCGGAGTCGGCGACACCCGCGAGTCCCCAGCGCTGAAGATCGCTTCCCTCCTGCAAGAACTCGGCGGCGACGTCTCCTACCACGACCCGCATGTGCCGGACCTGCCCAAGCTCGGCCTCAGCTCGGTCGAGCTCGACGCGGCCCTGGCCGCGGCCGATGTAACGGCGATCGTCACCGCCCACCCAAGTCTCGACTACGAGGCTATCGCCGCCGCCACACCCCTCCTCGTCGACTTCCGCGGCGTCACGCGCGGCATCGACGCCGAGAACCTAATCCGGCTCTAGGCCAGGCGGCGCTCAGTGGGCCTTTTTGAGTCGGGCCCGTTCCTCGTGGCGTTCCACTACCTGGGCGATCAGCTTCTTCACGTTTGAGTCGCCAGTCGCCTTGATGTGGCCTGTTTCGTAGGCCTTGCGGTAGCTCTTCGCGGTGCCGTTCTCGGCTAGCTCATTGAACTGGGGCCGATCGATCTGGACCAGCACTCGCTCGTTCTGGGAGAGGTCCTTCTTGATGATCGGCCCCGGAACCTCGACGTGGTAGAGCTGGATGTCGTGTTTGGCCTTCAGTTCCAAGCCAAAGACCAGTTTCAGCTTTTGCAGCGCCGGAACCTCGGCCTGAAATCGCTCGACGGCGGTCTTGATCAGGTCCGGGGTCGATGCCATGTGTTCAGTGGCTCCTCATCTAGATCTTGTGTCTTTGCAGGAGCTTCTTGCCGATAACCATGCGCTGGATCTCAGAAGTTCCCTCGCCGATCAATAGCAGCGGCGCGTCGCGGTAGAGGCGCTCGATCTCGTACTCCTTCGAGTAGCCGTAGCCGCCGTGGATGCGGAAGCACTCCTCGACGCACTCCTTGCCGGTCTCGGAGGCGAGCAGCTTGGCCATGCCGGCCTCGAGGTCGGAGCGGGCGCCGGCGTCCTTCATCCGCGCCGCCTTGCGGGTGACGAGGCGGGCGGCCTCGATCTTGGTCGCCATATCGGCGAGCTTGAACTGGATCGCCTGGTGCTGGGCGATCGGCTTGCCGAAGGTCTTGCGCTCCTGGCTGTAGCGCAGGGCGAGCTCGAGCGCGCGCTGGGCGATGCCGACGCCGCGGGCGGCGACGTTGACGCGGCCGACCTCCAGGGCGTCCATCATCTGGATGAAGCCCTGGCCGACTCCGGCCTCCTCACCGCCGAGCACGCGCTCCGGCGGACAGCGGTAGCCGTCGTAGACGAGCTCGGTCGACTCGACGCCCTTGTAGCCCATCTTCTTGATCTTGGGCGGGACGTTGAGGCCCTTGAAGTCGCCCTCGTTGATTTCCGCCCAGGGCTCCTTCTCGGTGATGAAGCAGGTCATCCCTTTGTAGGCCGGTTCGGCCTTCGGGTCCGTCTTCATCAGCACGAAGACGACGCTAGAGCCGAGGCCGTTGGTGACCCACATCTTCTGACCGTTGAGCTCCCAGCTGCCGTCCTCGCCCTTCTTCGCGGTGGACTTGATGCCCTGCACGTCGGAGCCGACCTCGGGCTCGGAGAGCGAGAAGGCGGCGCGGATCTCGCCGGTTGCCATCTTCGGCAGGAAGTACTCCTTTTGCTCGTCGGTGCCGAACTTCATCAGGAGGTAGGAGCCGATGAAGTGGGTATTGACGACGCCGGAGATCGAGATCCAGCCACGCGAGAGCTCTTCGACGATCATCGCGTAGGTGGTCAGGTCGAGGCCCATACCGCCGTACTCTCCGGGAATCGTCACCCCGAAGAGGCCGAGCTCCTTCATTTCCTCGACGATCGGCTCCGGGTAGGAGTCCTCGTGGTCGTAGTGCTCGGCGTTGGGGATGATTTTCTCGTCGGCGAACTGGCGCACCATTTCGGTGATCGCCTGCTGCTCGTCGGTCTGCTCACGGAAGGCGGCGGTGTCTACGGCCATGGCTCCTAGCTCGTCGGTGTCGGGGACAGAGGGCGGCGCCGAAGCTGCTCCGGCGCGGCGAGGGAAGCAAAGGATATCGACGCGCCGTCGCCGAGCGCGGCGGCCGGTGCCGCGGCCTTGAGCAGCATCTCGTCGATCTCGGTCGTCGGGTCTGAATCGACGACGATCGCGCCGCCGGCGCCGATCGACGTCGACTCGCCGTTGAGGACGATCGTCCGGATCGCGACGCCGAGGTCGCAGCCTCCGCCCAGGCCGAGGTAGCCGATTGCGCCCGAGTAAGGCCCGCGGGCCTCCCCCTCGAGCTCATCGAGGATCTCCATCGTGCGCAGCTTCGGCGCCCCCGTCATCGAGCCGGGCGGGAAGCAGGCCCGAATGCACTCTGCGGTGCCGAGCTCCCCGCGCAACCTGCCGCGCACGCTGGAGACCAGCTGGTGCACCGTCTCGTAGGTCTCGACTCGCATCAGCTCCGGCACCGACACGGAGCCGAGCTCGCAGACCCGGCCGAGGTCGTTGCGCAGCAGGTCGACGATGGTCACGTTCTCGGCTCGGTTTTTCTCGTCGGCGCAGAGCGCCGCGGCAAGGCGCGCGTCCTCGTCGGGGGTCGAGCCGCGGCGGCTGGTCCCCTTAATCGGCCGCGCTTCCACCCAGTCCTCCCGGTCGACCGCGAGAAAACGCTCCGGCGAGGAGCTCAGCACCGCGAGGTCGCCGAAGCGCAGGTAAGCGGCGAAGGGCGCCGGATTGACTCGGCGCAGCGCGCGATAGAGCGCGAGCGGATCGGGACTCGCCGCGGCGACGACCTTGTTGGTGAGGCAGATCTCGTAGCTGTGCCCGGCGGTTAAGTAGCGCTTGCAAGTCTCGATCTCTTCGCGGTAGCGCTCGGGCGACCAACGCAAGTGGAGCTCGACGGGCTCCGGGTCAGGCTCGGGCTCGGTTAGCACCGGCAACGCCGCAAGGCGCCGACTCGCCTCCTCGATCCAGCTCTCCGCATCCTCAGCCAGCCGAACTGCATCAAATTTCCTACCTGTCAGATTGGGAATTTGATGCAGTTCGGCTGTTGGGTCGGCTAGGACCAAGAGGTAGGTATGACGCTCCTGGTGGTCGAAGGCGATCAGGCGATCGGCGAAGACGAAGGTCGCGTCTGGGGTCTCCGCCCGGTGGGCGGCGGCGGCTCCACAGTCGGCCTTGAGCTCGTAGCCGAAGTAACCGGCGAAACCGCAATCGAATTCAAAAGGCAGCCCGTCCGAGAGGTGTTGCAGCCGCCGCAGCTCGCGGCCGAGGTAGTCGAAGATCGACTCGTCGTGAACCTCCACCCCGGCTTGGCGCTCCACACGCACCTGCCCGGCCTCGACGTCGTAGGTGACGACCGCGCCGAGCGGGCCCTCGCTGTCTCCCATAAAAGAGAAGCGACCGCGCTCGCCCTCGGCGCTGCTGTCGAGCCAGAAGGCGTTTTCGCTCGACCCATATATATGGACGAAGGCCCGCTCCGGGTCCGGAAGGAAGTCGAGTCGGCGCTGGAGCAGCCGTCGCTCGTCGCCCCCCGCCAATACCTCTGTCTGACTCTGGAGCGGCATCGCGTCAAGATATCCCGGCGTGAGAGTCAGCCTCACCCCCGATCCGCAGCGCGGCGTCTTCGAGACGATGCTCGTCCTCGATGGCATGCCGGTTGAGCTCGACGCTCACCTGGAGCGGCTCGCCGGCAGCCTGATCGTCCTCTACGGCGAGGATCTGCCGAGCAACGCGGCGGATCAGGTGCGCGAGGGCGCCAACGACCTGGAGCGCGGAAAACTGCGAATCACGATCGCCCCGAGCGAGGACGAGGCGCAACTGGCAATGCGAGTCAGCGCGGTCGCGGTTGATCCGACGGCGGTGTTCCCAGGTCCCGCGCACGGGATCGGGCTGCGCAGCTTCAGCCTCGAAGGCGGGCTTGGCGAGCACAAGTGGGCCGACCGGCGGTTGCTTGAACGCGCCGAGTCCGACCTCTCGCCGGGAGAGCTATCGCTGCTCGTCGACACCGACGGCACCGCCCTCGAGGCCTCGCGCGCCAGCCTCTTCACCGTTGGCGACGGCTGGCTGGCCACGCCCCCGGCCGACGGTCGCATCCTGCCCGGCATCGCTCGGCGGCAGACGATCGAGACTGCCCGCGCCATCGGGATCGAGGTTCGAGAGGAGCCACTGCCCCTGCTGGGCCTCAGCGATCGTGAGGTCTTCCTGTCCGGATCAGTACGAGGAATCGAGCCAGTGCTGGCTCTCGACGACGTCACCCTGCCGGCGCCGGGGACGCTCAGCGCGCGGGTTGCGGCTGGCCTGCGACGCCGCTGGCTGGCGGTGGCGCAAGGGGAATCCGTTGCAGTCCTCGCAGGCGAGCGACGAGCCGGTCCGCCCGCTCGCTGAAGCTGCTGAGACTGTCATCGACCGGCTCCGGTCGGACCGGGGGCACTGGGTCGACAACAACGGGTGCCACTTTCGTCTGCGCCTCAAGCGCGATGACGCTCGCCCGCTCGGCGAGATCGGCCGCACGCCGGGCCTGATCAACGGCGTCAAGCGCCGCCGCGCCGACCTTCGTCACCGCGGCCTCGGAGGCGCGGGCGGTTGCCAGGGCCAAATCAACGCGCTGCTCGAGCTCGCCAATCAGCGGCGGTCTCGCCTGCTCGGGGAGCAGCCACTCCTCTGTGCTGTCGTGCCCAGCGGCCTCCATCCTCCCTAGTACTGCGACGGGTGCCGAACTCCTTCGCTTCGCCACGAACGGGCGTTCGGGTAGATTCCCGCCAGACAAGAACTGAACGACTCGAGGAGCAGCGTGAGAAACCCCAGAGACTTCTTTCAACCGCAAGCAATCGGCGCACCCGAGCCGCTGCGCGAGATCCCGGTCAAGCCCTCGCGGATGATCCACTTCCTCGACTTCTCCAACGAGAAGATGGTCGAAAAGGCCGCCGGAATCGCCGCGAAGACTGACATCCTGCTCGGCAACCTCGAGGACGCGATCCCGGTCGACCGCAAGGAGGCCGCCCGCGCCGGCCTGATCCGCGCCGCCAAGGAGTCCGATTTCGGCCAGACCGCACTCTGGACCCGGGTCAACTCGCTGGAGAGCCCCTGGGTCCTCGATGACCTCACGACCCTGGTCACCGAGATCGGTGACCAGCTCGAGGTCGTGATGGTGCCCAAGGTCGAGGGCGCCTGGGACATCCACTACGTCGACCGCCTGCTCGCCCAGCTCGAGGCCAAGGCCGGCCTCGACCGGCCGATCCTGATCCACGCGATCCTCGAGACCGCGCAGGGTGTGGTCAACCTCGAGGAGATCGCCGCCGCCAGCCCGCGCATGCAGGGGATGAGCTTTGGCCCCGCTGACCTCGCCGCCTCGCGGCGGATGAAGACGACCCGCGTCGGCGGTGGCCACCCCGGCTACCGCGTGATGGAGGACCCGGCCGATCCCGAGAACCCCGAGGCCGACCGAGTCAGCGCCCAGCAGGACCTCTGGCACTACTCGATCGCCCGCATGGTCGACGCCTGCGCCGCGACCGGGATCCTCCCCTTCTACGGTCCCTTCGGCGACATCAAGGACACCGCCGGCTGCGAGACCCAGTTCCGCGCCGCCTTCCTGATGGGCTGCGTCGGCGCCTGGTCGCTGCACCCGGTGCAGATCGACATCGCCAAGAAGGTCTTCAGCCCGCCGGCCGACGAGGTCAAGTTCGCCAAGAAAGTGCTGGAGGCGATCCCCGACGGCGCCGGCGTGCACATGATCGACGGCAAGATGCAGGACGACGCCACCTGGAAGCAGTGCAAGGTGATGGTCGAGCTGGCCGAGATGCTGGCCGCCAAGGACCCCGAGCTGGCCACAACATACGGTCTGTGAACTGTTTGGGCTAAAGAAGCGTAAAGACCCCTGACAGTTCGATTTTTGGGCCGTTACAGCCATAGGGACGCGTAGCAAATCCCCATGCAGTTTCCGCAAGGCGCTAACGTGATTCCGGGCGCCTGCCGATAGGGGGGAGGAATAGGAATCGGCGCTTTTAGTTATGGAATTCGTTTAATAAATCTCCCCAAAAAAAGGCACTCCTCCCTTCCATGCACAGCTCGACCGACGTCCCCCTCGACCGCACCTTTCCTGCCAGCGAGCCGCGCCGCGGCGCCTTGGTCCAGGACCGCCCGATGCTGGGCAGCCTGCCACGCGCGAAACGCGGACTCGGCTGGTGGTTGTCCCCGGCCGTCGACCTGATCTCTTCCTCGATCGCCCTCACCGCTGTCGCCCTGGTCGCCGGCGTTGGGGTGTTTCCGGCTCTGCCGGTGGCACCACTGCTGCTGGTCTTCCTCAACGGCATCCTCGGTGTCTACGGCGCCAACACCTCGAAGGCAGGCCTTGGCAGCGAGGACGGGATGGCCTGGCCCGTGATCCGCCTGCTGATGGCGGCTGTCTTCGCCTGGTCCGCATCTCTGCTCACTCCCCTCGATGGCGGCACGCAGCTCGCGCTCTGGGGCACCTTTGCCTTGCTCGACACAGCAGGACGCGCCCTCACCACCCCGCTGCTCGGCCGGCTCGACGAGGTCGAGCGCTGGGTGCTGGTCGGCGACCAGACGACCGCCGACCGTCTCAAGGCCTTCGCGCCCCTGCGTGAGTACGCCAGCATCGTCTGCACAGTGGCGCCCTTCGAGGACCGCGCCAATCCGGCTGATCGCGTCGCCGCGCTCGAGATCGTCGACCGCTACCGCGCCGACCGCGTCGTGATCGGTTCTCAGCATGCCGATGACGAGAGCCTGCTCGACCTGGTCAGGGCCTTCAAGTCGATCGGCGTGCCGGTCAGTCTGCTGCCGCGTCCGCTGGACCTGCTCGAGGCCCCCGCGGCAACGCCGAGCCGGGTCGGCGGCGTGCCCTTGATCGAGGTAGAGGCGCTCGCTGCACGCGGAGCGGTTCCCTATGCCGGCCCCGATAGGCGTCACAGCCGCAAGACCTTGGTCAGCGTCGTCGTCCCGGCGATGAACGAGGGCAAGAACATTGGACACGTCCTGAGAAAGCTTCCCGAAGGCCTGCACGAGGTGATCCTCGTCGACGGCAACTCCGAGGACGACACGATCGAGGCCGCGCGCAGCGCCTATCCGAAAATTCGGGTCGTGGTCCAGACCGGCCGCGGCAAGGGTGATGCCTTCCGCACTGGATTTGCGGCTGTCACCGGCAATCTTGTCGTCATGCTCGACGCTGACGGCTCCGCCGACCCGGCCGAGATCCCGCGCTTCATCGAGGCGCTCGAGGCGGGCGCCGACTTCGCCAAGGGCTCCCGTTTTCTGCCCGGAGGCGGCAGCGCCGACATCACCAAGCTGCGCAGCGCCGGCAACGCCGTGCTCAGCGGCACCGCCAACCTCCTACACGGCACCCACTTCACCGACCTCTGCTACGGCTACAACGCTTTCTGGGCCCGCTGCCTGCCCTTCATCGCGCTCGACGTGCCGGGCTTTGAGGTTGAGACGCTGATCAACCTGCGGATCGCCGGCGCCGGGATGAAGATCACCGAGGTGCCGAGCTACGAGCTCGACCGCATCTCCGGCGACAGCAACCTCAACACCTTCCGCGACGGCTTCCGCGTGCTCGGCACGATTCTCAGTGAGAGCCGCCGGAGACGCGCGATCCACCAGCCTGCGCCGTCAATTTCCGACGCCAAGGCGCAAGCAACCCAAACGGCAGCTGTCTGAGGCCATGCCGAGCCCTGCGTCCGCCACCTCGGTGGTCGTCTCGACCTACGACGACAAGCGCTGGGAGGACCTCGTCGCCTGCCTGCACTCGCTCGAGCGGCAGAGTCGCCCACCGCTGGAGACGATCGTTGTGGTCGACCACAACCCGGACCTTCTCGTGAAGACCAAGCAAGAGTTCCCGGCCGCGACAGTGATCGCCAACCAGCGTTCACGCGGGTTGGCCGGGGCCCGCAACAGCGGCGTAGCGGTGAGCGGCGGCGAGATCGTCGCCTTCATCGACGACGACGCGCGAGCCGAACCAGAATGGCTTGAGGAGCTGGAGGGATGCATCTCCGACCCAACCACCGTAGGCGCCGGGGGCGCGCTGCTGCCGCTCTGGCAGGGGCCCGAGCCGGCCTGGTTCCCGCGCGAGTTCTACTGGGTCTTCGGCTGCAGCTACACCGGCCTGCCCGACCGGCTAGCCCCGGTGCGCAACCCGATCGGCGCCAACATGGCAGTGAGGAAATCCGCGCTGGCGCAGGTCAGCGGATTCCGCGAGGGTGAGAGTGATGACGCACCACGCGAGATCCGCTCTCGCGGGGTCGTGCGGGCGGGCGGAAACGTTCCCGATGACACCGACCTGGCGATCCGCGTCAAGCAGCAGCTCCCGGACGCGGTCTGGCTCTACCAGCCGGCCGCGCGGGTCCTGCACTCGGTGACCCCAGAACGAACCTCGCTCGGCTATTTCCTCCGTCGCTGCTACGAGGAGGGCGGCGGCAAGGCGAACCTCTCGCGGTACGTCGGCTCAAGCGATGGGCTCAGCTCCGAGCGGCGCCACCTTGCGGTCGTCCTGCCGCGCGGCGTCGCCCAAGGGGTCGGCGACCTGGTCCGCGGCGACCGCAATGGAGCCCTCCGAGCTGCGGCTATCGTTACCGGAATACTGTCCAGCGCCGTTGGTTTCTTGGTCGCGACCATCGCCGGCATCCTGAAACGCGGCTGAGCAAGGAGTGAAGATGGGACGATCGCGTCAGGCCGAGCCGCAATCGCCGGAGTTCTCTCCAGTGCGGATGCACGATGTCGAGGTCGGTGTCCCGCTCGAGGACCTCTCGCGCGGTGAGACCGAGGACGGGACGCCCTTCGGCTCCTGCCTCTGCCTCATCCGCCTTCACAGCCGTCCGCTCGGCACGATCGAGGTCGAGCTGCCCCCTGAGGGCGTCTCCGCCGCAGCGCTTGCCGCCCGTATCCAGGATGAGCTCGGCGAGCAAATATCCGCGCACCTGCGCGAAGACGGCCTGCCGGCCGCTGAGCTGAGCGCCGGTGGCATCCCTGGCCCCGAGGTCCCGGCCTGCGCGGCGGCCCGCGAGGAGATGCTGACCAGGGCGCCAACGGTCTCCGTAGTGATCGTCACCCGCGGGCGGCCCGAGCGGGTACTGAGGACGATCCGCTCAATCCTTGCCTGTCGCTTCCCGCACAAGCGCTATGACGTGATCGTCGTCGATACCCCCGAGGAGGGCGAAGCGCCACTCGATTTCAGCGACGCCGAGCTTCCCGCCGACGCCACCGTGCGCGTCGTGGTCGAACCGGAGCAGGGAATCTCGCGAGGGCGCAACCGCGGTCTCTGGGAGGCCAGCGGGGAGCTCGTCGTCTTCGCCGACGATGACGTCGACGTCGATGAGAACTGGCTGGCGACGCTAATTGCCGGCTTCGAGCTCGGCGACCGGGTCGACGCCGTCTCCGGCCCAACGCTGGCCGGCGCGATAGAAACCCCAACCGAGCGCTGGTTCGAGGGATTCGGGGGGCTGCAGCGGGGCTTTGAGACCCGCCTCTACAGCCTCGACGATCCGCCCCGAGACCAGCCTCTTTTCCCCTTTGCACCGGGTGCCTTTGGCAGCGGACGCGCGATGGCCTTCCGCCGCGACCCATTCCGTCGCATGGGGGGATTCGACGTCACGCTCGGCCCCCCCACTCCCACCCTTGCCGGTGAGGACATCGAGGCGCTGCTGCGCGTCGTGCTCGCCGGCAACCAGGTCGTACACGAGCCCGCCGCGCTGGTATGGCACGCCCATCCGCGCGAGTACCAGATGTTGCGACGGCGGATGTGGGGTTATGGACTCGGCCTCAGCGCCTGCGTGACCAAGTCGGTGGCCGACAACCCGCGACTGCTGCCGATGCTCCTGCGCAAGCTGCCCAAGGGCCTTGCCTTCGCGCTCTCGCCACGCTCGGCAAAGAACGAGAAACGCCAGGGCGATTATCCGACTGAACTGATCTGGCTCGAGTTGGCCGGGCTTGCCTGCGGACCCTTCGCCTACGGCAGGAGCCGCTGGCAGCAGCGGGGCGAGCGCAATGGCGGGGCGCCCGAAGCGGCCACGCCGGTCCATTGAGCTTCCCAGAGCGGCCGCTACGGGCACTGATAGTCACCGACTACTACCGTCCCCTGATCGGTGGCTCGATCCGCAGCGTCGAGCTGATGACGAGGCGCCTCACACAAGCCGGACACACAGTGGCGATCGCGACTTCGTGGCAACCGGGAGACCCTGCTCCAGAAGAGCACGAGGGGGTGCGGGTATACCGCGTGCGGGATCTGAGCAGCCGCATGCGCTGGGTCTCCGAGGACCCCTATAAGCACAATCCGCCGCCCTTCGCCGATCCCGAGGCGGCCTTTCACCTGCGCCGGGTGGTCAAGGACTTCCAGCCCGACCTCGTCCACACCTATGGCTGGATCTCGCACTCGGTGGCGTTGGGCATGCTGGGCATGAAGGTGCCCCTGCTGCTCTCCGCCCGGGACTACGGCAATATCTGTGCGGTCGGCACTCTCGTTCGCAAGGGCGAGCTCTGCTCGGGGCCCGCGCTTGGCAAGTGCCTCGACTGCTCCCGACACAGGTACGGGACCGCCAAGGGCGTGGCCGCCGTGGCCGGAGTCTTCACCGCGGGGCCGCTGCTGCGCCGCAAGGTGAGCGCCGTCCACGCGGTCAGCCGTTTCGTCGCCGGGATCATCGATCGTTTTCTGCACGTCCCCGCTGCGCCGGCGACGGTCATTCCAAACTTCCACGAGGAGGAACCCGGCGAGCGGCCCGACCCGGAGGCGATGAGCCAGCTGCCCGAGGAGCCCTTCATCCTCTTCGTCGGCGGCTTCCGGGAGATAAAGGGGATCTACGAGCTATTCGAGGCCTACGAGAGCCTCGTCGACCCACCGCCGCTGGTCATGGTCGGGACAATGATGTCCGACTCGCCCAAGCAATTCCCGCCGGGTACGACCGTGATCACCGACGTATCGCACGCGACGGTAATGGCGCTCTGGGAGAAAGCGCTCTTCGGCGTCTTGCCGACAAAGGCCCCAGAGGCACTAGGAAATGTGGTCCACGAGGCAATGAGCCAGGGGCGGGCGATGATCGGTACCCGGCCCGGCGGCCAGGAGGACATGATCGAGGAGGGTAAGACCGGTCTGCTCGTCCCGGGCGGCGACGCCAAGGCGCTGGCCGGCGCGATGGCTCGCCTGATCGAGGATCGTGAGCTTCGGCAGCGAATTGAGAGGCAGGCACGCGTCCGAGCGCGCGCCTTTACGCCCGAGGTCGTGATGCCGCAGATAGAAAGCCTGTACAAGCGAACAGTTGCCAGTTCCCGGGAAACCTCGCCATGAGCCCGCGCGGTCGGATGCGATCGCCGGATCTGGTGATCGCCTGCGGGCTGGCCGTGGCCGGGCTACTCGTCTCGATCGCCGATCCCGGAAGCTGGCTGCAGGGAGCGGTGTTGGCTCCGCTCGTCTTGGTTGTGCCCGGCTACGCGATCGCCGCGGCGCTCTTTCCCCCGGCGAGCATCAGGTCCCTGGACCGGGTCGTCTACTCGTTCGTCTTCAGCCTCAGCGCTGCCAGCCTCGGCGGCCTGGGGCTACAGCTCGCGCTGGACCTCGACCGCGTCATCTGGCTTGCGCTTTTGGTCTCGATCACGGTGGCGGCAAGCGCCGTTGCCCAATCGCGCCGCGCTACGCCCTCGATCCAGCAAATCGGCATCCCGCGAGCGCGCCGACTTCCCCGCAGTCCACTGTGGGCGATCGCCTTCCTCGCCGCCCTGACGATCACCGCAGGCGCGATCGCGGTCGCCACCGGCGGCGTCCACGAGCAGCAGGGCCGCCAACGTTTCGCCTCGCTGTGGGCGCTGCCGGGAGAGACCGAGACCGGTGCGGCTTGGATAAAGACTGGCGTCTGGAATCACGGCGGTCCCGCCCGCTTCAAGCTGGAAATCAGCGGCGGTGGGGAAGCAATCTTCAGCCGGCGCATACGCCTAGGTCCCAACGAGCGCTGGAGCGCGAAGCTTCGCCCAGCGGTCCCCCCTGACGCTGAAGTCCTCACGGTGACCTTGAAGCACGGCTCGAGGTCGTACCGGAGCCTCGAACTCAGCGTTGGAGAAGCTGAATGAGCGCGCTCAAGACGATCGCCACGAGGCCTCGGGTCGGTCCGGGACGAGAGACGCGACCCGAACTCCGCTTTGGCTTCGCCCCCTTGTTGGCCGTCGTCGCCGCACTGGGCCTGCTCATGGTCGCCGTCGGCAACACCGCCGCCCGGCTCGATGAAACACACGCACAACCGCTGTTTTGGGGGGGGCTGATCGTCATCTACGCCCCAATTGCGCTCCGTCTCTTCTCCGTCTCGGCCTCACGCGAGGAGCGAATCGCCCTTGCGATCCTGCTCGGCGGCTCCCTCTACGTGTTCAAGGTCCTCTACGAGCCCACCAGCTTCAACTTGCATGATGAGCTCGCGACCTGGCGCCAGACGTCAGACCTAATCAGCAGCGGCCGCGCCCTCTCAGACAACCCGATCGTGACCGGGTACGCCGGTTTTCCGGGACTGGAGCTGTTTACGAGCGCGCTCTCGAAGCTCGGGGGTCTGCGCATCTTTCTCTCCGGCACGATCGTCATCGGCCTCGCCAGGTTGGCCCTAATGCTTGGCCTCTTCCTCTTCCTCGAGCGCGCCACCCGCTCCTCCAGGGCCGCCGGCATCGCCGTTGCCCTCTATGCCTGCAACCCAAGCTTCCTCTACTTCGACTCCCAGTTCGGTTACGAGTCAATCGCCCTTGTAATCGCCGCCGCCCTGCTGCTCGTCGCGGTGGACTGGGACGACCCGCGGAGCCTCGGGCGTCGCCGCAGCCCCGCCGGGCTGATCGCGGCGATGGTGATCCTCTCTGCCACCCTCGCGATCACGCATCACATGACTTCATACGCGATGGTTGGCTTCCTCGGCCTCTGGGCGCTGATGATCGCTTTCGCCGGCGGTCGCCAGGCGAGCGGCACAGCCTCCACCGTGTCCTCGGCGAGGTTCGCGTTCTCGCGAGCGCCGTGGCTCGATGGGCCAGGCCTGCCGGCCCTCTTCCTGGCGCTGGCAGCGGCCGGGTGGTTTGTCTTCGAGGCCAGCCACGTCACCACCGCCGAGCTGGGCGACGTTCTCAAGGAGGCGATCGAATCGGTCATCCACCTGATCACGGGCGAATCGGGATCCAAGACTCTCTTCCAGTCCGCCGGCCAGACGAACACCCCAGCCGCTCGCGTGCTCGGCGTCGCCTCGATCGTGCCCCTGCTTGTGTTGATACCCCTCGGCCTGCTGCGAACCTGGCGAGGCAGGGGTGCCCCCAATCCGCTTTGGCGCGCGCTCTCGGTCGTTGCCCTCTTCTACCCCTTGACGATGCTGCTGCGCTTTACCCAGGCGGGAACGGAGACCTCCCAGCGAGCATCGGAGTTCGTCTTCCTCGGCCTGGCATTCCTCGGCGGCCTACTGCTCAGCGAGCTTCCCTGGGGAGGAGACCGGTCGCGTCGCCTGCGCCTCGGGCTCGGGCTCAGCGCGCTGATGACCGTGATCTTCCTCGGTGGCTTCATCGTCGGCGAGTCGCCGGTCACCCGCCAGCCGGGCCCCTTCCTCGTCGGTGGCGAGGCCCGCGCGATCAGCCCCCAGGGCCTCGCCGCAGCGCAGTTCGCGGCAAGCAAACTGCCGCCCGGAAGTCGCGTGCTGGTCGACCGCCCCAACTCAACCTTGATCTCCTCGTACGGCTACCTCGACCGCGTCTCGGGAAGCATCGAAGGGATCTCCGTCACGCGCGTCTTCACCAGCAAGCGCTTCGACGCGATTGACCAGCGGGTGATCAGCAACGATGAGATCGACTACATAGTCGTCGATCGCCGCCTCACGCACGAACCGCCCGCCGGCGGCTACTACTTCGAGTCGACCGAACCCGACGCCAACACTTACGAGAGCCCGCTCGACGTTGCCGCCCTGCGTAAGTTCAACCACGTGCGCGGCCTGAGCAGGATTTTCGACAATGGCGCGATCGCGATTTACGACACCAGCGGGCTGCGCTCCAAATGAGCCGAGAGCGACGCGCCGGCTTGGCGAACCGGATCGCCGCGCAGCTCGCTCATAACCGCACCGTGCTTGTCAACGCCGGCTCGATGATGAGCACGGTGGTGGTGACGGCGCTGCTCGGCGCTGCCTTCTGGCTCGTCGCCGCCCGTCAGTTCAGCACCGACGCGGTCGGCGTCGCCAGTGCCGCCGTAGCGGCAATGACCCTGCTCGGCTACGTGGCTACGGCGGGGCTCGGGACACTGCTGATGGGCGAGCTTCCCCGCCGCGAGCAGCATCACCGCGGCCTGCTCAACGCCTCCCTCATGGTCAGCGGCGCGATCGGAATCGTCCTCGGAATCGGCTTCGCGATCGCGGCACCGTTGCTCTCTGCCGACCTCGAGCCGTTGAGCGAAAGCTGGCTGGCAGCAGCGGTCTTCGCCTTCGGCGTCGGGCTGACCGGCCTTGCCGCCGTTCTCGACCAGGCCCTGATCGGCCTTTTGCGAGGCGGCCTGCAGCTCTCCCGCAACGTCGTCTTCTCCGCCATCAAGCTGATCGCCCTGGTCCTCGTCGCCTACCTCGTCACGGGGGCAGGGGGAGTCTGGATCTACGCGACCTGGACTGCCGGCATCGCCATCTCCCTGGTCGTCCTGCTCCGTTTCTACATGCGCCGGGCCGGCGACAGCCTGCGCCCGCGATTTGCCCTGCTCGGCGAGATGCGCGTCGACGCCGCCACCCACCACGTCTACAACCTGGCAATTCGTGCTCCCGACCTGGTGCTGCCGCTGATCGTCGTCGCCCTGCTCTCTGCCGAGGCCAACGCGAACTTCTACATCGCCTGGATGATCGCCAGCTTCGCCTTCATGGTGCCGGTCTCACTCAGCTCGGTCCTCTTCGCCGTTGGCTCGGGCGATGCAAGCGGCCTGCATGAGCGGTACCGACTCAGTATGGCCCTCTCGGCCGGCCTGGGGCTGGTGGCGAACCTGGTTCTGCTCGTCGCCGGCGGACAGATACTCGCCCTTTTCGGCGCCGACTACGAGCGCCAGGCGCTGACGACCCTGCACATCCTTGCCCTCGGCGTCTTCCCGGAGACGATCAAAGCGCACTTCCTTTCGATTACCCGGGTGGAACGGCGAATTCCCCAGACGATCCCGCTGGTCATCGGCGCCACTTTCCTCGAGCTCGCCGGGGCCGTGGCCGGCGCGCTTGCCGGCAGCCTCGCGCTGGTGGCGACCGGCTGGCTCCTGGCCGTCTGCATCGAGGCCGTGGTGATGAGCAGGACGGTGTTCCGCTTCCTGCGAATCGCCCCGTCCTCGGGACCACCTTCTTCTGGGGCGGCCGATGATCTTGACGCGGCGACCGGTTAGGCCCGAGCGCTCAGACGACCCGGAAATGCGCCTTATGGGAGCGGGAACGCTGGCCCTTGTTGTTGTGGGCCCGCACAATCACCCGGTAGCCGCCCTCGTGCAGATGACGGGGAACCAGCCGGGCCAGCGAGATCTTGTTGCGGCCAACGCCGCTGTGGCGAGTGACCTTGATGCGACGACCCGCGTGCTTGCGGGGCACGATCTTGATTTCAACCTGGGCGCTCTCGGTGAGGCCGTAAGAAACGATCCCGCTGGCGACGTTGCGGACGCGGTGGGTGACGTGCACGGAGCGCACCGCCAATTGCTTGCCCTTCTTCTTCGGGGCGGGGGTTTCGGCCGCGGCGCCATCGCAGGGACCGCTGCCACCGTAGAGCGAGCAGGAGGCCACTGCTCGGTAGGCGTCGAGCGAAGCAGTCGAGGAGTTGAGGCGCCAGTCGTCCTCCTGGCTCTTGTTGAACCAGATCACGGCGCTCACTCGCGGAAAGTTCTGCGGGATCGTCGTCATGAAGCCATTGCGGATCCAGGCGGCCTTGTCGCCGCCGGTTTCGCTGGAAGAGGTCTCAGTGATGATCACCGGCTTCGTGCTCAGGCTGGTGACGGTTGCGTAGGAGACGGCGAAAACTTCTTTGAGGCTTTCCCACTTATTGGCGGATGAGCCCCAGTTGTAACCGTCGAGGCCAACGTAGTCGACCCACGAGTCGCCGGGAAAGTAAGGCGCGATCGGGTACTTGCTCCCCTCTTCCGTGTTCGGTGCCCAGACCCACTTGACGTTGGTGGCACCGTCGGCGCGGAAGAGAGAGACGACGTGGCGCCAGGCGGCGACAAAGGCGTCGGGCGTGTCGTTGTTGCCGGCCCAGGGGTACCAGGTGCCGTTCATCTCGTGACCGAAGCGGACCATCAGCGTGTTGCCCCAGCTCTTGGCGATCTGCGCCGATTCGTGCAGGTAGGAGTCGTACTCGCCAGAGGCAATCCGGGAGAGATCCTGGTCGTAGGGCTCCCAGGTGGCCATCGGGGTCTGACCAGTGGCGTGAAAGTTCCTGATTTCGTCGGAGTAGAGGAGCGGCTGGCCGAAATCGCGGTACCACATCACGATGTCCGGCTGGCGACCAACCAGCGTGGTGTATTCGGAGAGCGCTGAGGCGTCGGCGGGGGCACCGGGGGTGTAGGCACCGAGCTGGATCGTCGCTGAAGCGGAGGCGGGGATCGTCAGCGCGAGGAAGGAGGAGGCGACCATGAGCGTCGCGAGCCTGTTTCGGATTGATGTCTTCACACCAACCGCGTCGGATCGCGCAGGCCGCTTCCACAGCGCTTACGTCACTCCCTGGACGCATGTTCTAGCGGTGGCGAATTAGCGGGAAGATCCTGTGCGGGCGATCCGCACTGGCAAGCGGTAAACGCGGCTGCGCCGGACCCGTCCTATAGCCGGCGAGGTGGCCGCGAGGAAGTGCGGCCAGCGGGTGGTGCGGTAGATGCCCTCACGAGAGAGTTCGAGCGGGCGCTCCGCTTGGCGGGCGCCGAGCAGGCGCTCGCCAAGGGTGACAGCGCTGCGATAGCCCGCCTCCCTCGCCACCTCCACCGTCTCAGGATCGTGAAGCCCAAACGGGTAGGCGAGGGTAGGGCACTCGCGCTGCAGCTCCTCCTCGCAGATCTGTTTCGACCGGATCAGCTCATCGGCCGCCTCGGCCCGCTCGAGCGAGGGCAGCTTCGGGTGCGAGCAGGTGTGCGAGCCGATCTCCCATCCGGCGGCAGCGAGGCGGCGGATGTCGTCCCATGACATGCAGCGCAGCTCCTCCTCGTGAGGGGTGCCGAGCCACTTGCCAAGCGTCGACCAGGTCATCGGCGCTGCCTCGGCGGCGAAGTCGGTCGGCACGAAGAGGGTCGCCGGAACCCCCAGCCGCTGCAGGACGGGGAGACCGCTCTCAAGCACTGAGCCGAAGGCGTCGTCGAAGGTGACGACAAGCCTGCGCTCTGCGGGGCCAGCGGCCAGCGCCGCGGAGAGCGTCAGCGGCCGGTAGCGCCGCCGCAGTAGATGGCGCAGCTGGCGGTCGAGCGCGGCCGACTCAACCGCCCCCACAGCGGGCCAGGAGTCACTAACCGCGTGGTAGCAGAGGATGAGGAGATCCCCACCGGGCATCAGGGCACCGATCCTGCGGCCGCCTGCGAGCGTCGTGAACGGCGGCGGAGGACGGCGATCAGCGCCGCGACGGCGGCCAATGCCAGTACCGCGAGCCCCACCGCCAGCACCAGGTACTTGCCGTGCAGCTCCAGCCTGATCCGCTCGAGCAGGGAGGGCGCGCCGTAGCCGCCATCGGGCTCCGGGGGCGCGACCGCCGGACCGCCCAGCTTCGCCGGCGTCGCCAGCAGGGTACGGCGGGTTGCCGCATAGGCGGGGGAATCGACCGCCGCGCGGAACGCCCGCAGCGACTCCGGCGAGCTGTCGATGCGAAAGTCGCCGTTCGGCTTGATGTCGTTGAACCAGACCAGCGCCCTGATCCGCGAGAAGCGGGGTGCCTCACGCCGCAGCGCGCTCGTGATCCAGGCGGCCTTGTCGCCTCCCTCGTCGTTGCCCGCGGTCTCGGCGATCATCATCGGCCGGTCGGTGAGCTCGGCCAGCCGTTCGTAGGTGTTGCCGAAGATCTTCGTGAAGGATGGCCAGCCGACCGTCCCCCCGAAGACGAAACCGTCCATCGCGACCCAGTCGACCCACTCATCGCCGGGGTAGAGCGAGCCGAGCGGCAAGTTGCCTCCGGAGTCCTCGTTCGGGGACCAGACCCAGCGCACGTTTGTGGCGCCCTGGAAGCGAAAGAGGTCGACCACGTGCTTCCAGGCCTTTCTGAACTCCCGCGGGGTGTTGCCACCGACCCCTGCGCCCCATGGGTACCAGTGGCCGTTCATCTCGTGCGCGAAGCGGACAAAGAGCGGCTTGCCCCAGTTCCTCGCCGAGCCCGCCGCCCGGCGCAGGTAGCGATCGAAGCGCTTGGCGGCGATCTCGCGCAGGGGAAAGCCGCGCCCATCGGAGGTCCACGGCTCCCAGGTAATCATCGGGACCCCCCCGCGTCGCCAGATCGAGTCCAGCTCCTCGCTATCGAAGGGAAGGCTGCTCCAGTTCTTGTAGGAGAGAACTATCACCGGCTTGCGCCCGACCTCACGCGTGAAAGCGTCGATTCGGCCGGGGTCATAGGAGGCGTCGGGAATGTAGGCGCCAAGGGCGATCGGCTTGGCGGCTGCGGGCGCAGCACTCAAGGTCGCCAGGGCAAGGGCAAGGGCCAGCCCGCGACACAGCGCGGTTTGCATAGTCCTTAATGCCCCAGCCGGGCAGGCGTGCGGAGCAGGGCCCGGCGGGAGGCCCCGTACAGCGGCCTCCCCAGGGCTCCGCGCAGCGCTTCCAGCGCGGCGGAGGAGCTGTCGATGCGGAGGTCGCCGCGGGGGTCCTGCTTGCTCCAGAACGCCACCGCGCGCACCTGCTTCATGTGGGGGATGTTCTGGCGCAGCATCGCCGAGACCCAGCGTGCCTTGCTGCCGCCCTGCTCGCCGGAGCCGGTCTCGGCCAGGATGATCGGCTTCGCGGTCAGATCGCGCAGCTGGCGATAGGAATCGCCGGTGATCTCGATGAAGGTCCGCCAGGGAAAGGCATTTCCCCAGTTGATCACGTCAAGTCCAGCCCAATCGACCCATTTCTCGCCCGGGTAGTAGGACGTGAAGGGAAGTTGCCCGTTACGACTGTTCACGTAGGGGGTCCAAACCCACCGCACCTTGTCGGCGCCGGCGCGATTAAAGATCCTGACGATGTGGCGCCAGGCGGCCTTATAGGCAGCTGGGTGACCGCCCCAGGGAAACCAGTCGCCGTTCATCTCCTGGCCGAAGCGAACCATCAGCGGCTTATCCCACTCGGCGGCGGCGCGAGCCGAATCCCAGAGATAGCCGTCATAGCTCCCCCGGGCGATGCTCGGCAAGGAAACGTCCCAGGGTTCCCAGGTAATCAGGGGCACCGCGCCGTGATCCCAGATGCCTTCGAGCTGGTCGTGTTCGAATGGCTCTTGGCTCCACTCTTTATAGGAAAGAACCATCGCGGTCTCATGACCCATTTGGGCGTCGAAGTCGTCGATCAGCGCGGGATTCTGGTCCCCTCCGGGGATGTAGGCGCCGATGCTGACCGTGCGGGCGACCGCGGAATGGATCGGCAAGGCGGCCGCGAAGGCGAGGAGAAGAGCGGCGAAGGGGATCGCCGGACCGAGCCGGCGGCCGGGCGCAAGCAGCCGCGGAGTCGCCGCGGCGCCGATCATCAGCGCAAGCGAGCCGGCGAAAACGGCATAGGGCGTGGAAACGATTTCGCTGGATACCGGCCAAGCCAAGGGAACGCCTGGCCCGGTCGCAAGATCGCGCAGCAGGTGCATGGACACGCCAAAGGCAAGGCCGAGCGAGGCGAGGCGGAGCTTGCGGTTCCGCGACAGCAGGGCGAGGCCAGCGAAAACCGCGACGAGCAGCAGGCTGTGCGAGTAGGGTCGGGCGAGGGAGCCGGCCATCCAGTCCCAGCCCAGGTAACCGGGGATGTGATCGAGGTCGATCGCCACGCTGGCGATCAGCGCCGCGGCGACAAACCGGGCCGGCAACTGGCTGCCCAGGGCCAGAAGAGCGAGCAGCGCCACGGCGCAGGTCGCGAGGTGAGCGGGCTCATCGACAAGCCCATAGGCGAGCCTGCCGGTTGAGCCCTCAACCAGGCCCCAGAGCAAATCGAGTCCCAGAACCACCCCGGCCAAGGCGATGCTCAACTTCAAGGCGCTAGCGCGGCGCAAAACCAAGCAGCGAAAGATAGCTAGCTATCCAAACGGCAGCTAAAGATTTTCGTCCAGGCGCCTTTCGAGGGCGGCCAGCTGCTCGTTTAGCTGATCTGGCAGCTTGTCGCCGAAGGTGGCGAGGTGCTCCTTCAGCTGCGGCAACTGCTGGCGCACCAGGTCCCCGTCCACGGAGAGCAGCTCGCGCATCGTGGCCTCATCGATGCTGAGACCCTCGGTGTTGATCGCGCCCTCGGTCGGCAGCAGGCCGATCGGGGTCTCGATCGCGTCCGCGGTTCCCTCGCAGCGGCGGAAGACCCACTCGAGCACGCGGCTGTTCTCGCCGAAGCCGGGCCAGAGGAACTTGCCGTCGGCATCCTTGCGGAACCAGTTGACGTAGAAGATCCGCGGCAGCTCCGCCCCCTCGCGTTCGCCGGCTTTGAGCCAGTGGGCGAAGTAGTCGCCCATGTTGTAGCCGCAGAAGGGCAGCATCGCCATCGGGTCGAAGCGCAGTTCGCCGACGTTGCCGGAGGCGGCTGCGGTCTTCTCCGAGGACATCGTGGCGCCGAGGAAGACGCCGTGCTCCCAGTCGAAGGCCTCGTGGACCAGTGGCACGACGCTGGCGCGACGGCCGCCGAAGAGAAAGGCGTCGATCGGCACCCCGGCCGGGTCTTCCCACTCGGGGGCGATCGTCGGGCACTGTGCAGCCGGCGTCGTGAAGCGGGCGTTGGGATGCGCGGACGGCTTATCCGAATCAGGCGTCCAATCGTTGCCGTGCCAGTCGATCAGGTGCTCGGGCGGCTCCGTGGTCATACCCTCCCACCAGACGTCGCCGTCGTCGGTTTTGGCGCAGTTGGTGAAGATCGAGTTGCTCTCGATCGTCCGCATCGCGTTGGGATTTGTCCCCTCGCCGGTACCGGGCGCGACGCCGAAGAAGCCGGCCTCGGGGTTGACCGCGTAGAGGCGGCCGTCCTCGCCAAACTTCATCCAGGCGATGTCGTCGCCGACCGTCTCGACCTTCCAGCCGGGCAGAGTCGGGATCAGCATTGCCAGATTGGTCTTGCCGCAGGCCGACGGGAAGGCGCCGGTGACGAACTTAACCGCGCCCTCGGGCGAGGTCAGCTTGAGGATCAGCATGTGCTCGGCCAGCCAACCCTCGTCGCGGGCCATCGCCGAGGCGATCCGCAGGGCGAAGCACTTCTTGCCGAGCAGGGCGTTGCCGCCGTAGCCCGAGCCGTAGGACCAGATTTCCCGCGTCTCCGGGTAGTGGACGATGTACTTGTTGTCCTCGTTGCAGGGCCAGGAGACGTCTTCGACCCCGTCGGCGAGCGGCATGCCAACCGAGTGCACGCAGGGCACGAACTCACCGCTCTCGCCGAGCACGTCGAGGGCGCCCTTGCCCATCCGGGTCATGATCCGCATCGAGACGGCAACGTAGGGCGAGTCGGTCAGCTGCACGCCGATGTGGGCGATCGGCGAGCCGAGCGGGCCCATCGAGAAGGGCACAACGTACATCGTGCGGCCGGCCATGCAGCCCTCGAAGAGGCCGTTCAGCGTCGCCCGCATCGCGGCGGGGTCGCGCCAGTTGTTGGTCGGGCCAGCGTCGGCCTCGTTCTCTGCGCAAATGAAGGTGCGGTCTTCGACCCGGGCAACGTCGGCCGGATCGGAAAGGGCCAGGTAGGAGTTGGGGCGCTTGGCGTCGGAGAGACGCTCGAAAGTGCCCGCATCGATCAGGGTCTGGGCGAGGGAGTCGTACTCCTCGGCCGAGCCGTCGCACCAGTGGACGGCGTCGGGCTGGGTCAGATCTGCGATCTCCCCAACCCAGTCGAGGAGCTTTGCGTGCGTGGTCGGCGCTGCGGCCGCGATGGTTTGGCTCATTCTCGGGACTCTATTCATTGGATCCGCTGAGTTTGACTACGCTCACGTCGGCGTCCTTGTTGAGGATTTTCAAGGTTGCGGTCTCTTCCTTTCCTTTGGGAAGGATCACGCTGCAAGTAAACGTGGCTCCCGCTTCAACCTTTTGGTCGGATGGACAATCGACCGAGGAAACCTTTTCTTCAAGCGACTTGGAGAGGTTCGCCTGCAGCGCTTCCTCAGTCTTGGTGGCGTCGATCACGGTGTCCCCACAGCCGACGGCCACAACCCCAATCACGATCAAGGCGCAGGCAGCGCCAAAACGACCCGAGAAGCTCATCCCTCTCCTTTTCGACGGGTGGACGTGAAGTATCCCAAGCCCGCCTACAGACCCGGCCGACCCTCATTGACCCAGGCGGTCAGGAGCGGGTCGACGAGGCGCCAGCCGCTTGCCGTGTCCGCGTCCTCGACGATCTCGCCACGGTCGTGGAGCCCCTCGACGGCGCTACGGACCGCCCCACCCCGCGAACCGCCCTGGCGTCGCCCGGCGGCGTAGATGCCTTCGCGATTTTCCGCGATCGCGGTGAGCACACGCCGCTGGGACGTGGGAAGCGCTGACCAGGCGGCTCGAAGCTCGTCCCTTACGTGGTGCATGACCTCGTCATACGCCGACAGCCAGATCTCCTCCGTGACCGCCTCTCCTTTCTGCGTGAACTCCCAGAGGATGTGGGCGAGCAGCATCGTGCGCTGGGGGTGACCCCGCGAGACATCGAGCAGCGGACCGAGCGCCGGGCCAATTGAGCGGCCGGTGGCCTCGAAACGCGCCGAGACGTACTCGGCGACATCGTCAGCCCGAAGCGGCGGCAGGTCGACCGGGCCCGCCTGACCGTAGAAGGCACGGCGACGGTCGGAGAAAAGCTCCCGCATCATCCCGACGTGCGAGCCCGCGAAGACGTAGCTCGCCGCATCGCCGTGATGCTGGATCTCCGAGCGAATGATCGCGTCGGCGCGCTCCTTGGTCGCGAGGATGTCCTGGAACTCATCGAAGACGACCAGAGTGCGGGTGCCCTGGCGTTCGTGGAGCTGCGCGGGCAGCGCCAGGCGCTCGAGCAGAGGGGGCTCGGCCTGTGGATCCACTGCCACCTCCACGCCTGCCGGAATCGGCCCACCCCCTAGGCGCAGAGTCGGCCGGAGCATGCGACGGACGCCGGCAAACCACGTGGCGGAGCGGCCCTGGAGTTCAGCCGCGTAGGCCCGCTCGATCCGGCGCGCGATGTCGTCCAGGGTCAGGACGCCAAAGAAATCAACGTAAACGGCAGCCCAGCCGGCCCCGCGCGCATCCTGCACAACACGGGCGAGGAGCGAGGTCTTGCCGTAGCGACGGGGGGCCACCAATCGACTGCTGTTCCCGCCCTTCGCCCGGTCCAGCAAGAGGCGGGCCTCATCGTCGCGATCGAGCAGCTCCGCGACCGGAACGGGCTCGCTGAAGCGAAATGGATTCCTGCTCTCATTCATAGAGCAAATCTGCTCTCAAACATAGAGCAGATCCTAACGGCATCGTTCGGATAGGGTTCCGCGCCGCGATGAGGTTCTTCGAGTACGAGGCTAGGCAGATCGTTGAGGCGGCGGGGATTCCCGTCACCAAGTACGGCTTCTGCAAGACAGCCAGTGAGGCGCGGGTGGCTGCTGAGGAGATCGGCGGCCCGGTCGTGATCAAGTCGCAGGTGCTGAGCGGCGGGCGGATGAAGGCCGGCGGGGTCAAGTTCGCCGACACGCCCGACGAGGCCGCGGCCCACGCCGAGGACATCCTCAAGCTGGAAATCAACGGCCACATGCCGCGCGGCGTGCTTGTCGACCCGAAAGCCGAGGTCAAGCAGGAGTACTACGCCAGCGTCGTCTGGGACGGCACCGCGAAGCGGCCGTTGATGCTGTTCAGCGACATGGGCGGGATCGACATCGAGGAGGTCGCCGAGACCCACCCCGACCACGTCGGCCGCGGCCACGTCTCCAACCTGCACCCGATCTTCGACTTCGAGGCCAAGCAGGTCGTCGCCGCCACCGGCGTCACCGGCTCGCAGCTCAACCGGGCGACGCCGATCCTGGCCAAGCTCGCCCGTCTCTTCCGCGACAACGACATGACCCTGGCCGAGATCAACCCGCTGGCCGAGCTGACCGACGGCAGCTTCGTCGCCCTCGACGCCCACATGGAGATGGAGAACGAGGCGGTCGGCCGCCAGAAGGGCCTGCTGCGCAAGCGGCTCGAGATCGCCGAGGACGACACCCGCGAGACCTATGAGCCCTCCGACTTCGAGCGCCACGTCGCCGCGATCGACGCCGCCGACCACCGCGGCGTTATCCAGGGCAAGGACCACGGCTTCGAGGGCAACCTCGGCCTCGTGATCGGCGCCGGCGGCGGCTCGCTGACTTTGACGGACGCCGTGCGCAGCCAGGGCGGCAAGCCCGCCAACTACTCCGAGATCGGCGGCAACCCCTCGGTCGCCAAGGCCTGCGGCCTGGCCAAGGAGGTGCTGGAAAAGGACGGCGTCGAGAAGATCGCGGTGATGATGTCGATCGTCTCCAACACCCGCGTCGACATCGTCGCCCGCGGCGTGATCAAGGCCTGCCTCGAGCTCGGCAAGGACCCCGGCGAGACGATCGCGATCTTCCGCATCCCCGGCGCCTGGGAGGACGAGGGCTTCAAGATCCTCGAGCGCTACGGGGTCGAGACCTGCGACCGCTCGGTCTCAATGTGGGAGGCCGCGGGTCGCGCCGTCACGAAGATTCAAGGAGCGGCGGCGTGAACCCGCTCATCGCGTACGCATCCGACATTCACCCCACCCCAGGTGGGTCAAAGTCGGAAGGGAGCAATCGATGAGCATCCTGCTCTCCAAGGAGACGACCTTCATCGTCCAGGGCATCACCGGCCGCGAGGCGGTCAACCTGACCAAGGAGTGCCTCGACTACGGCTCCAAGGTCGTCGGCGGCGTCACTCCGGGCCGCAAGGGCCGCGAGGTCCACGGCGTCCCCGTCTTCGACACGGTCGCCCAGGCGGTCGAGAACCACGGCGCCCCGATCGACGGCTCGGTCGTCACCGTCCCCCCCGCCTTCACCAAGGACGCCGTGCTGGAGGCGATCGAGAACGGGATCAAGCTGATCGTGATCGTCACCGAGCGGATTCCGCGACGCGACGTCGCCCAGATGGTCGAGCTGGCCGACCTGCGCGGGGCGCGGATCATCGGCCCCAACTGCCTCGGCCTGATCGTCCCCGAGGTCTGCAAGATGGGCGGCATCGGCGGCCCCGCCAAAGACGCGGCCAAGGCCTACGCCCCGGGCCCGGTCGGCGTGATGAGCCGCTCCGGCGGGATGACCACGGAGATCTCCTCCTCCCTCACCCAGTCCGGCCTCGGCGTCTCGACCGCCGTCTCGATCGGCGGCGACGCGATCATCGGCTCCACCTACGCCGAGCTGATGCCCTACTTCGAGGCCGATGAGCAGACCGAGGCGATCGTCATCTACACCGAGCCCGGCGGCCGTATGGAGGCCGAACTGGTCGATTGGCGCGACGAGAACAACTCAAGGCTGCCGATCGTCGCCTTCATGGCCGGCAAGTTCATGG
>DATNGZ010000014.1:0-11036 GCA_035605695.1 Solirubrobacterales bacterium
AGCTTCGCGGTCGGCTTCATCAGAGCAGCTCCTTTGCGGCTTCGGCCACCCGGTCGGGGGTGAAACCGAACTTGGTTTGAACGTCCTTCAGCGGTGCCGAGGTGCCGAATGTATGCATCCCGATCTTGACGCCGCCGGACCCAACGTAACGATCCCAGCCCAGCGTCGAGGCCTCCTCGACCGAGACCCGCGCAGTGACGGCCGGGGGCAGAACCTCGTCGCGGTAGGCGGCATCCTGGCGGTCGAAGAGCTCGCAGCAGGGCATGCTGACGACACGCGAGCGAATGCCATCGGCGCTCAGCTCCTCGTGCGCGGACAGCGCCAGCGCGACCTCGCTGCCGGTGGCGATCAGGATCGTCTCGGGATCCCCGTCCTCGGGGTCGGCGAGCACGTAGGCGCCGCGGCGCAGGCCCTCGGCCGAGGCGTACCTGGAGCGGTCGAAGACCGGCACGTTCTGCCGCGTGAGGACCAGCGCCACCGGCTGATGGGCGCGGTCCAGCGCCGCCCGCCAGGCCTCGGCAACCTCGTTGGCGTCGGCGGGCCGGATCACGTCGAGGCCCGGGATCGCGCGCAGCGAGGCGAGCTGCTCAACCGGCTGGTGGGTCGGGCCGTCCTCGCCAAGGCCGATCGAGTCGTGGGTGAAGAGGTGGATCACCGGCAGCTCCATCAGCGCCGAGAGGCGGATCGCCGGCCGGGCGTAGTCAGAGAAGGTGAGGTAGGTCGACCAGAGCGGGCGCAGCTTGGAGAGCGAGAGCCCGTTGCAGATCGCCGCCGACTCGTGCTCGCGAATGCCGAAGTGGAGCTGGCGGCCATCGTAGGCACCGGGCTCAAAGTCGGCAGCGCCGTCGAACTTGAGCCGCACAGAGGTCGAGTCGGTGAGGTCGGCGGAACCGGCGAGCAGCCAGGGCAGGCGGGCGGCGATCGCGTTCTCGACCTGCTGCGAGGCCTTGCGGGTCGCGATCCCCTTCTCGTCGGGGTCAAAGCTTGGAATCTCGGCGTCCCAGCCGTCCGGCAGCTCGCGCTTCTGCTGCCCATCGATCTCGGCGGCGAGCTCCACGTTCTCCCTTGCGTACTCGGTGAGCCTGGCCTTCCAGGCTGCCGAAAGCTCAGCGCCACGCCTGCAGACCCCCTCGGCGAAGTGCTTCCTGACCCCATCGGGGACGAGGAACTGGGCGTCCTCGGGCCAGTCGTAGGCGCGCTTGGTCTCACGCACCTCCTCCTCGCCCAGCGGCTCACCGTGGGCGGCGGAGGTGTCGACCTTATGCGGCGAGCCGTAGCCGATGTGGCTGTCGACGATGAGCAGGGTCGGCCGACCCGCCTCGCCCTTGAACTCCTCGAAAGCGGTGGCGATCAGATCAGTGTCGTTGGCGTCTCCGACCCTGGCGACGTTCCAGCCGTAGCCCATGAAGCGAGCGGCGACGTCGTCGTCGTAGGCGAGGTGGGTTTTGCCATCAATCGTGATCTGGTTGTTGTCATAGATCCAGCAGAGGTTGTCGAGCTTGAGATGGCCGGCGATCGAGGCCGCTTCATTTGAGACGCCCTCCATCAGGCAACCGTCGCCGGCGATCGCGTAGACGTCGAAGTCGAAGAGCTCCTGGCCGTAACGCGCGCCCTGCCACTTGGAGGCGATCGCCATCCCAACCGAGGTGGCCACACCCTGGCCGAGCGGGCCAGTGGTCGTCTCCACGCCCGAGGTCCAGCGGTACTCGGGGTGGCCGGGGGCGCGCGAGTCCAGCTGGCGGAAGTTTTCGATGTCTTTGAGCGAGATTGCGGGGTCGCCGACCACCTCGTAGTCGGGATCAACGGCCTTGACCCCGGTCAAATGCAGCAGCGAGTAGAGCAGCATCGAAGCGTGGCCGGCGGATAGGACGAAGCGGTCGCGGCCGGGCCAGATCGGATCGGCCGGGTCGAAGCGCAGGAAACGCTGCCAGAGCGTGTAGGCGACGGGGGCGAGCGCCATCGGCGTTCCCGGGTGGCCCGAGTTCGCCTTTTGGATCGCATCGATCGAGAGGGTGCGGATCGTGTTGATCGCCAGCTGGTCGAGGTCGCGGTCCACTGACTCGATCCTATTGGGGGGCCGATCCCGGTAGGGGTTGCACTTAACTTTTTCGGTGGAGAGTCGCCGGCTGGCGCCTCAAGGAATTGCCGAAAAAGTACAAGACGTTTCACCCCTACCGGGATCGGCCTCTTAGGGTTCGATTCGGGTCAGTGTGCCGTTGCCGTTGTTGGCTATCCAAACCGCGTCGGCGCCTACGGCGACGGCGCCCGGGTCGGGGCCGACGTTGATTGGGCTGCCGCTCGGTTCGCCGCTGGAAAGCTTGATGCGGCTGACTGTGTCGTCGGCTGAGTTCGCTACCCAGACGGTTTCGGGGCCGGCGTCGATTCCCCCGGGAGAGCCTCCGACCGGGATCGGGTCGCCGAGGATCGTGTGCAGGGACGGGTCGACGCGCGTGACTGTGCCGGCGCGGCTGTTGGCTACCCAGACGAGGCCGCCGGCCACGGTCACGCCGGCCGGGCCGCGGCCGGCGAGGATCGGCGCGCCGGCGTCGGCGCTGCCGAGGTCGATGCGGCGCACTGCGCTGGTCGAGGCGCTGCTGACCCAGAGACCACCGGCGCCGACCGCGAGCCGCAGCGGCGCCGCGTGGGGCACGATGCCGCGCTTGTAGACCTTGCCCCTGGTCGCGCTGATCGCAGTGATCCCAGCGCCGGCCTCGTCCGCGACCCAGACCCTGCCGCCGCCGACGGCGATCGCGCCGGGTCTTCCGCCGACAGCGATCCTGGCCAGCACCCTGCGGCTGTCGGGATCGATGCGCAGGACCCTGCCCGTCCGCGGGCTTGAGACCCAGACCGAGCCCTCGCCCACGGCGACCCCGGAGACGCCGGCGCCAACCTTGACCGGCGGTCCGGTGACTTCCAGCTTCGCCGGGGAGATCTTCGAGAGCGTCCCGTCCGGGGCGCTGGTCGCCCAGACTTCTTCGTCGCCGGCAGCGACCCGCAGTGGACCCTTGCCGATCGGGATCGGATCGGAGACCGAGACGCCGTTGCCGCCGAGCAGCGCCAGAGCCAGCACGAGCGCGCCGGCGGCAACGGCGACCGCCGCCCCAAGCCATTGCAGCCGCCGGGAACCAAATCGCCAGCGCGAACCGCTAGCGCTGTCAATCGGAACCGTCGGCCGATCACCGCCCCCTGAGAGCACCGCGGTAGCGGCGAGGCTCGCATCCTCCCGCCTCTCGGCCGCGGCGATCAGCTCGCCGGCGCTGCGGTAGCGATCGGCCGGGTCCTTCGAGACCGCCCGCTCGATCACGGCGTCCAGCCCCTCTGGCATCTCCGGCTCCGTATCGGCCTCCTTGCGGGCGTAGGGCACGATCCCCGTCAGTGCCTCGTAGAGGACGCAACCGAGCGAGTAGATGTCGGCGGCTGGGCCCGCCCTCTCGCCCCGCCACTGCTCCGGCGCCATGTACTCGACCGTGCCGACGATCGAGGCGCCGCTGCCGGGGCCCGGGCCGGTCTCCGCGTAGGCCTTGGCCAGGCCGAAATCGGAGAGGTAGGCGCGCTCGCCTTCGATCAGGATGTTGTGCGGCTTGACGTCGCGGTGGACGATGCCGGCGGCGTGGGCGGCGTCGAGCGCTTCGGCGATCTGGCGGAGCAGGTGGACGGCGCGTTCAGGCTGCAGCGGCCCCTCCCGGTCGATCAGCTTGCGCAGGTCGCCGCCCTCGACCAAGCGCATCGCGACGATCAGCTCACCGTCCTCCTCGCGGGCGTCGTAGACCGGCACGACGCTGGGGTGGTCGAGGTTGGCGGCGAGGCGCGACTCGCGCAGGAAGCGTTCGCGAAAGCCCTCCTTGCCGGCCAGCTCGGCGGCGATCACCTTGAGCGCGACGGGGCGCTCCAGGGCCAGCTGCGTCGCCCGGTAGACGACGCCCATGCCGCCGCGGGCGATCAGCGACTCGATCCGGTAGCCGGCGAGAGTGGAGCCGATGGCTGGTTCGCCCACGCGGCGGTTATACAGCCGCGAAACGACGAAGGGCCCCCTCCGGCCTGGAGGGGGCCCTTCGAGCTGGAGCCGGGGGGAGTCCATGCGGAGCCCCCCGGGAGAACCGGATTGGGGCTCAGCGCCGCACCGGCTGCCAGGTCATAACCGACCCGATCGTCGTCGCGGTCGAGCCGCTTTCCAGCGCGAAGCCTTCGGCGAGCTGCGAGCCGCGGCGGCTGGCGACGTCGATCGCCGAGAGCGTCTCGGCTTCGTCGGTGGCGATGAACGCAGCCACCTTGCGCCCATCGGAGGAGAAGACCGAGTTGGTCGCTGAGTTATCGGCGACCTCGCTCAGCTTGTGGGCACGGGCCGGGCCGATCTTCTTCACCCAGAGGCCTTGGTCGCGGCGGAAGAGCAGCGTCCCCGCAGCCGGCGCGACGTCTTCGACGAAGGACGAGCCGGCTCCGGCCACCTGCACACGAACGTTGCTGCCGCTCGCGCGCATGGTGAAGATGTCGGCGTAGGCGCCTGGCCCGTCGCCGCTCTGTCCGCGGCTGAAGACGATCCCGCCCTTGAAGTAGCGGGGCGAGAACTCATCGAGGTGAGTGGTGGTCGTGAGGCGCGCCAGGCCTGCCCCCGAAGGCCGCACCGAGAGGATGTCGTCGGCGAAACCACCGCCGGTCTCCGGAATGCTGCGGACGAAGACGATCGCCCGCCCGTCGGGCGAGAACGACGCTTCGTGCTCGTCATAGGCGCCGGAGGCGAGCGGGCGGGCGCTGCCGCCGAGATCGACGCGGTAGAGGTCGCGCAGGCTGCCTTCGGCGGCGTTGCGACGCTCGAAGACGATGTAGTGGCCGTCGGGCGAGAACTGGGGGCGACTGTCGACTTCGGCCCCGCTGGTCAGCTTGTGCTGGCCGGAACCGTCCGCGCGCATCGTCCAGACGTCGCCACCGCGGACGAAGGCGATCTTGCGCCCGTCGGCGGAGAAATCTGGTTCGCCGTCGGTTGGGTCTTCGGTGAGTTGATTGAGATGGCCGTCCTTGGCCGCGTAGAGGCCGCCCTCGGCTTTTTCGACATCGCCACTACTCGTTTTTTCGGTGGTGACGATCGCCCGCGAGAAGACCACAGCCCCGGAGTGACCGGCGGCCGCGGCGCTGGCGACCGGCAGCAGCGCGAGGGCGAGGACGGTGAGCAGGAACTTGATCGAACGGTTGAGCATTGGACTCCCCTTTTCGGGTCGGTTGAATTTGCGCAACCGATGCTCCGCTCGCGAGGCGTGCGTGAAAACGACACCCGAGTCACGAACCGGGCCACGTTTGGCGTGGTCCGGGCCACGGACGTGGCTCAGGCGCGGTCTAGACCCAACTCGAGGATGCGAGAAGCGATCTGACGGGGGCGGTCGCGGCCCGCTTCGCCGGAGACTTCCAGCTTGCTCGCCAGCGCGTCGAGGCGGCGTTGGGCGGTGCGCTCGCTGATGTGGAGAGCTTCGGCTAGCTCGGCGCGGGTGGCGGGACGTCCCGCGAAAGCACCCTCGCTGCGGTAGGGGGCGACCAGCGCCGCCGCGGTCGCCCGCTCCTCTTCGGTCAGCGCCACCGACGGCTGACTACTGGGGACAGTTGCCCCGCCTGGCGTCACCGGCCCGAGCGAGACTTCGAGGCGGTGGCCGCCAACGATCAGGGTGTCGCCGTTGCGCAGGCGCCGCGGGCGGTCGAGCGGCTCGCCGTTAAGGGCGGTGCCGTTGCGGCTGTCGAGGTCGGTCGCCATCAGCACCTCGCCGCGCCGCTCGATCTCGAGGTGGTTCCAGGAGACCCCCTCGTCATCGACATGGATGCCGGCCTCGGGATCGCGGCCGACCACGGTCCGCTCCTCCGCAAGCGCTACCGAGCGCGGTTGTCCGCCTTCGCCCGTGATCCAGATCCGCGCATCCATCTCGCCGCGAGCATAGATCGCTGAGGTGTAACGCGTTGCGGTTTTCGGGGGAGCCGAAAAACGTTGCACCCGGCCTGGGTAGAGTGCGGCGCGGTGAGCGAGGCCGATACCGAGAAGCGCATAGCCGCCGAGGCTGCGGCCGAGATGGTCGAGGACGGGATGGCCGTCGGGCTCGGCACCGGCTCAACCGTCGACTTCCTATTGCCGGCGCTCGCGGCACGCGGGCTGAGCGAGATTCGCTGCGTCGCGACCTCTTATGCAACGGAGAGGCAGGCGACCGAACTGGGCATCCCGGTCGAGGAATTCACCAAGCTGACGCGACTCGACATCGCGATCGACGGCACCGATCAGGTGACGCCCGACGGCTGGCTGATCAAGGGCGGTGGCGGCGCCCACCTGCGCGAGAAGATCGTCGCCGCGGCGGCCGAGCGCTTCATCGTCATCGCCGACTCGAGCAAGCCGGTCGACGCCCTGAGCGCGCCGGTGCCGCTTGAGCTCTTCGCCTTCGGCCTTTCCTCGACCTTGGCTCGTCTCGGCACCGAGGTCGAGCCGCGCGACGTTCCGAGCAGTCCCGACGGCGGCGTCATCGCCGACTATCGCGGCGAGATCGGCGATCCGCAAGCGCTTGCGGCCCGGCTCGAGGCCGATCCCGGCGTCGCCGCCCACGGCCTCTTTGCGCCGGATATGGTGAGCGCGGTGCTGGTGGGGGCCAATGGCACCGTCGAACGCTTGACGCTGAGCTGACTTGGAGGAGACCAGATGAGTGACTTCACCGGGCTGGCGATCGCCGGCCGCGTTGCCACCCCGACCGACCCCGACTGGGACGAGGCGCGGCTCGCCTGGAACCTTGCCGCCGACCAGCGCCCCGAGGCCGTCGCCTTCGTCGAGAGCGCCGAGGACATCGCCAAGACGGTTCGCTTCGCCGCCGAGAACGGGCTCAGGGTGGCCGGCCAGGGAACCGGGCACGGAGCCTTCGGGCTGGCGGGCTCGCTCGAGGGGACGATCCTGGTCAAGACCGAGCGGATGCGCGGGATCGAGGTCGACCCGGAAGCCCAGACGGCCCGGGTCGAGGCCGGCGTCCTCGTCGCCGAGCTGAGCAGCGCCGCGCAAGCGCACGGCCTCAGCTCGATGCCTGGCTCCTCTCCCGACGTCGGCGTGACCGGCTACACGCTCGGCGGCGGCCTCAGCTGGCTCGGCCGCCGCTACGGCTTCGCCTGCAACCGCGTAAGAGCGATCGAGCTGGTCACCGCCGACGGCGAGCAGCGCACGGTCGATGCCGAGAACGAGCCCGACCTGTTCTGGGCGCTGCGCGGCGGTGGCGGTGGCTACGCGATCGTCGTCGCCCTGCACCTCAACCTCGTGCCGATCTCGGAGATCTACGCCGGCGCCCTCGTCTTTCCGGCCGAGCTTGGCGCCGACGCGGTGAGCGCCTACCGCGACTGGGCCGCCGGCGTCTCCGATGACGTCACCTCGGTGGTCCGCTTCGTCACCCCTCCCCCGATCCCAGATGTGCCGGAGCCGATCCGCGGCAGGCCGCTGCTGACGATCGACGGCGCCTGCATCGGCAGCCAGGCCGAGGGCGAAGCGATCGTCGCGCCGCTGCGCGAGCTGGGCGAGACGATCATGGACACCTGGGGCCAGATCCCCGCCGAGGGCCTCTGTCGCATCCACATGGACCCCGAGAACCCGGTGCCGGGGCTCGGCGAGGGGATGACGATCCGCGAGCTTCCCGACGCCGCGATCGAGGCCTTCGCCAGCGTCGCCGGCCCGGGCTCAGGCTCGCCGATGCTGCTCAGCGAGCTGCGCCACCTCGGCGGCGCGCTCGGTCGTCCGGACCCCGATAGCGGCGCGCTCACCCACCTCGAGGCCGGTTTCGTCATGTACAGCGTCGGCATGCCGATGACGCCTGAGCTGGGCGAGGCGATCCCCCAGCACCTGAAGAAAATCGAGCAGACGATGCAGCCCTGGGCCGGCGAAGGCTCCTACTACAACTTCACCGAGCGCCCCTGCGATGCGGACGCGATCCTGCCCGCCGACGTCTGCGCCCGCCTCGCCGACGTCAAGCGCCGCTATGACCCCGACGGGACGATCGTCGCCAACCACTCGGTATCGCTGGAAACCGCTTAGAAGTGGGCTTCAGCCATAGTGGTACAGTTGTACCACTATGGCTTTTATCGTTCCCGGCCGCAAGGGCAGTTACGAGATACGAGAGTCGAGCAATACCGACAAGGGTCCGCGCAGCCGGACCCTTGTCTCGTTTCGTGAGCTAACTGACGAGGTCATCGAGAGGGCGCGGGAGAAAGCTGTCAGGCCACCCAGCGGCGAGGAATTGCGGCGCGCCGCCAGGCGTGCAGGCGCCCCCGTCGCCCGAGAGCCAGTCGAGCAGTCGGCCCGAGAGCTGATCGCCGAGCTGGCAAGGGGCAACCGGCTCGATCCCACCCTGCGCCAGATCCTGCTTGAAATGCTGAAAGACGGATACCGCGAGGATGCCGCGGCCTCCCGGACGGGCGAGGCGGCGCGAGCCGTGGCCCTGTGGATGGCGGCAACCCCGGAGGAGCGGGGCCGTGCTCTCTTCGATCTGCTTCTGCTCGCCGACGCGCTTCCCAGGGGAGGACGACGGGGCAAGCCCCTGCGCTTCCCCCGACTCGACTCGACCAGCGGGAGCAACAAATGACGGGCGTTCGGCAGATCGGCGAGGCAGCCGAACAGCCGAGCCTGCCCGAGAAGGTGATCCTCATCCACGAATCGCTCACGGAAGCCAAAGTGCCGCATGCGCTCGGAGGGGCTCTAGCGCTCGCCTACTACGCTGATCCGCGCGCAACGATCGACATCGACATAAACGTCTTTGTTCCGACTGAGCACTGGGGGGAGGTAGTCGATGCGCTCACCGAGATCGGGGTCAGTGCGAACCGCCTCGATCCGTCAGCCCTTGAGCGGGACGGGCAATGCCGGCTCTGGTGGGGAGACAATGCTGTCGACCTTTTCTTCGCCTACGACCCAATCCACGAAGCGATGCGCAGGCAAGCCCGCCGAGTCCCCTTTGGCGACGCTACGGTCTTGATCCTCAGCCCGGAGCATCTCGCGATCTGCAAGGCGATGTTCGACCGCCGCAAGGACTGGATCGACATAGAACAAATGCTGATCGCCAGCGACGACCTCGACCTGTCCGAAATCGAAAAATGGCTTGTGCGAATGGTGGGCGATTCAGACCGGCGGATAGAACGGCTAAAGGCTCTCGCGGTCACCCCGCGCGAGTAGCCAGCGTGTATTGCTAACCGGCGGCCTTGCGGGCTGCGTCAACGGCGGCGGCAAAGGTCTCGGCGTCGGCCTGGCGCTCGAGAGGGAGCCAGATGTTGGTGATCACGGCACCGAAGCCGACGCGGACGCGCTCCTCGTTGGCGCCGAAGAGCTTCTTCTTGTCGTCGCGGACGATGTTGGCGGGCTCGAGATTGACGAGGGGCACGCGGTTCTGCTCTGCGCCCCAGCGGAGGATCTGCAGGTTGTTGCCGTCGATCGCGAGGGCGCGGTCGTCGAGCCCCTCGAGCATCGCCATCGCGGCCATCCTAGGCAGCGGCGGCTTCGTCGGCGACGATGACCATGTTGTCGTTCTCGACCCGGCCGGCAGGGATCGACGTGTCGCCGGCCTGAAGCTTGGCCAGCGCCTCGACCTTGTCGGGGCCGGTGATCAGCCAGACGATTTTCCGGGCGCTGGCGAGGGCCGGGTAAGTGAGGGTCATTCGCGGGTGGCCCTGATAGGCGGTCTCGGTAATCGCAACGCGGCGATCGGTCACGTCGCAGACCGGGTCGCCCGGGACGAGCGATGCCGTGTGGCCGTCCGGGCCGAGGCCGAGGTGGACGCAGTCGAGCGGATCGGGGAGGGTGTTTTCGTAGTCGCGGGCAGCGGCCTCGAGGTCGCGCTGGGTGACCGGCATTGGCCGCAGCATCGCCTGGTGGTCCATCGAGAGGCCGAGCACCATGTGGGTGAGGTTGCGATCCTCGCTGCCCGGCGAGGCGATCCGCTCGTCGACCTGGAAGAGCTCGGTCTCGGGCCAGGGCATCTCCTCTAATTCGCCGAGGATCGCCAACATCGCCCAGGGACTGCGGCCACCGCTCATCGCCAGCGAAAACGTGTTGTGCTCCGCCACGGCATCGCGTCCCGTCGCAGCAATCAGCTCCGCGGCACGCCGTGCCGCCGCCTTTTCGTCGCCGGCGACCTCGAACTCAATGGCCATTGCCCGCTCCTAGGACGGCTTCTCGTCGTGGCCGCCGAACTGCTTGCGCATCGCCGAGAGCACTTTGTCAGCGAAGTCGTCGAGGCCGCGCGAGGCGAAGCGCTCGTAAAGTGCGGTGGTGAGGACCGGGGCTGGCACTCCCTCGTCGATCGCGGCGATCGAGGTCCAGCGACCCTCGCCGGAGTCCGAGACGCGGCCGGCGAAGTCGGCGAGGTCAGGTGATTCCTGCATCGAGGCGGCGGTCAGGTCAAGCAGCCAGGAGCCGATCACGCTGCCACGGCGCCAGACCTCCGTCACCTCGGGCAGGTCGAGGTCGTACTGGTAGTACTCGGGCTGCTCGAGCGGCGCGGTCTCGGCGTCGGCCTGGCGCTGGACCTTGCCAGCGTTGGCGTTCTTGAGGATGTTGAGGCCCTCGGCGTAGGCGGCCATGATCCCGTACTCGATCCCGTTGTGGACCATCTTCACGAAGTGCCCGGCGCCGCTGGGGCCGCAGTGCAGGTAGCCGTTCTCGGAGGGCGAGACGTCACCGGAGCGCCCCGGCGTGCGCTCGGCCGACTCGACCCCCGGTGCCAGCGAGGCGAAGACCGGGTCGAGCCGCTCGACGGCGCCGTCCGGCCCGCCGATCATCAGGCAGTAGCCGCGCTCGAGGCCGAAGACGCCGCCGCTGGTGCCGCAGTCGACGTAGTCGATGCCCTGCCCGCCGACCTTGGCGGCGCGGCGGATGTCGTCGCGGTAGTAGGAGTTGCCGCCGTCGACGATCGCGTCGCCGGCGTCGAGCACGGCGGCGACCTCCTCGACCGTCTTCTCGGTGATCTCGCCCGCGGGGACCATCACCCAGACCGAGCGCGGCGCACTCAGCTTCGCGGCCAGGTCCTGCAGCGAGGCGGCGCCCTCGGCACCCT
>DATNGZ010000015.1:0-68967 GCA_035605695.1 Solirubrobacterales bacterium
GCCCTGGCCGGCGACAGCGCCGCCGAGCAGCATCACCGTCTCACCGGGTACGACGAGGCCGACGAAGGCGCCGGTCTCCGCGAACGCGAACACCGCGACCAGCGCGTAGGTCCAGGCGCCGAGCGTGTTCGAGATGTCTTCCAGCAGCGACTGGAGTTCGTCGTGCGGGATGACCTTCGTCAGCAGGTAGTAGCCGGCGGCGATCGCGAGCCCGATCGCGAAGATCACGATCCGGCGCCGGCGGCGGTCCTCTGGGAGCCTAAGTTCCATCGGGCGCGCGGCCAGCTTCGCAGACGATTGCGTCAACTTGGCGGTCGAGGCGGGCGGCGACCCGCTCGGCGGCGACGATGTCCTCGCAGACGCCGACCGCCGTCGGTCCGGTCCCGCTCAGCATCACCTGGCCGGCACCGGCACCCCGCAGCGAGTCGAGGGCGTCCTCGATCTCGGGGCGGAGGGCGAGCGCGGCCGGCTCGAGGTCGTTGACGAGCAGGTCGGCGTAGGCCAGGGGCGAGGCGCCGGCGCCCGCGGCCTCGCCCAGCGCGGCCTCGATCTCGTCGAGCTCCCCAGCGCTGCGGCCGAGGCCGAGCCGGTCGCTCTCCTCGAAGACCCGGGCGGTGCTGAGTCCGCCGCCGCCGGGCAGGAGGACGACCGCGTGCGGGCTCGGGTCCGGCAGGCGCTCGATTCGCTCGCCCGCTCCCCTCACCAACGACAGCGCCGGGACCAGCTGCGACGGGACGTCGGCCCCGAGCTCGGCGGCGAGCTCCGGTAGGTCCCCCACCCTGGCGCCGGCGGCGAGCCGGAGGACCGCGGCCGCGTCGGCGCTGCCGCCGCCGAGCCCGGCGGCGATCGGGATCCGCTTCTCGATCTCGATCCGCAGCGGCGGCCCGTCCCAGCCGCGGGCGCGCAGCCCGGCCAGCGCCCGCTCGGCGAGGTTCTCGCCCTCGAGGCCCTCGCAGACCACCTCGTCGGTGGCGGCCTCCTCGACCTCGATCAGGTCGGAAAGGGTCAGCGGCTCGAACAGCGAGCAGAGCTCGTGCAGGCCGTCGTCGCGGCGGGGCCCCAGGTAGAGGCAGAGGTTTAGCTTGGCGGGGGCGTGGATCTGCATCGCAGGGGTTGCGCCTCAGGCGCCGGCTTGCAGCTTCGCCGATAGCGCGGCGAAATTCTCGGGCGAAAGCGACTCGGCGCGGGCATCGGCTGCCAGGCCGAGCTCCTCCAGAGCGGTCCGAGCGGCGCTCAGCGAACCGGGCCGGACGTGCTCCAGCGAGCGCGCCAGTGACTTGCGACGGTGGGCGAAGGCGGCACGGACCAGCTCGTGCGTCTCCGGGTCGGCGCCCGGCCCGGTGCGGCGCAGGCCGAGGATCGCCGAGTCGACCCGCGGCCGCGGCCGGAAGACGGCCGGATCGACTTTGCGGACCAGCTTCACCTCACAAGCGAGCTGCGCGATGACGCTTGGTGAGCCGTAGGTGCGGCTGCCGGGCGCAGCGCGCAGGCGGTCGGCGATCTCGCGCTGCACCATCACCGTCCAGCGCTCAACCGATGGCAGTTGCTCGATCGTGCGCAGGATCACTGGCGTCGCCACCGAGTAGGGCAGGTTGGCGACGACCGCGGTCGGCACGGGCTCGAGCGAAGCGAAGTCCAGCTTCATCGCGTCGCCCCAGTGCAGGCTGACGTTCTCGCGGGCCGCGAGCGGCGCCAGGGCCGGCTCGAGCCGGCGGTCGAGCTCGATCGAGTGCAGGTGAGCCGCGACATCGGCCAAGCGCTCGCTCAGCACGCCTTCGCCGGCCCCGACCTCGAGCACGACCTCACCCTCGCTCAGCTCCGCATCGCGGACGATCGCGTTGAGCAGGTTCGGGTCGGAGAGGAAGTTCTGTCCGAGCCTGACCACGCTTACCAGTCGAAAAGAGCCCGGGCGTTGGCCTCGACCGTGCGCTCCAGTTCGGCGTAGGAGACGCCGCGGACCTCGGCGACGACCTCGGCAGTGGAGACGACGTAGGCTGGCTCGTTGGGCTGGCCGCGCACCCGCTGCGGGGCGAGGTAGGGAGCGTCGGTCTCGACCAGGACAAGCTCGTCGGGCAGCTTCGCCGCGGCCTCGCGCAGCTCGCCGGCGCTGGGGAAGGTGACGATCCCCGAGAAGGAGCAGAACCAGCCTCGCTCGATCGCGTCATCAACCCGCCAGGGAGCGAGAAAGCAGTGCAGGATCACCTTGACCCCAGCGCCGCGCGCGTCGAGGATCTCGAAGATGTCGTCGATGGCGCCGGTCTCATCCTCGGGGTCGCGGGCGTGGATCACGATCGGCAGATCGCGCTCGCGAGCGATATCGATCTGGGCCTCGAAGGCGCGGCGCTGGTCGGCCTTGCTGGCGCTCTCGCGGTAGTAGTCGATCCCGGTCTCGCCGATCGCCCGCACCTTCTCGTTCTCCGCCGCGAGCCGGTTGATCTCCTCGGCGCGTGCGGCGTCGAAGCCGGCGGCCTCGGTCGGGTGGCAGCCAACGGTCGCGAAGACCGCCTCGTAGCGCTCGGTCGCGCCGATCGCCAGCTTATTGGAGTCCGGGTCGAGACCGACGTTAAGCATCCGCTCCACCCCAGCCTCACGCGCCGCCGCGACGACCTCGGCCTCAGGCTGCTCGCAGAGAAAGAGGTGCGTGTGGGAATCGATCACGGCCGCCAGAGCCTATCCACGCCGGGGCGGCGCAAAAGCGAGCCCCGAACCCTTTGGCGCGCGGCTCGCCTGCCGGATAGCCTTCCCACCCATCGCGGACTTCGCCGACTACAACAGCGAGATCTACGCTCGGGGCCTCGGCGGCGATACGCCCTCGATCCCCGTTTCGATCGCCGAGCTTGAGCGAGCCGCCGCCGAGGCGATGGACGCGCGCGCCGCGGCCTACGTCTTCGCCGGCGCCGGCAGCGAGGGCACGATCGGCGCCAACCGCGAGGCCTTCGACCGGCGGCGAATTGTGCCGCGCATGCTCCGCGACATCGTCAGCCGCGATCACTCCACCACCCTGCTCGGCACCTCGATGCCGGCGCCGCTGCTGCTGGCGCCGATCGGCGTGCAGAAAGTCGTCCACGACGACGGCGAGCTGGCCACGGCTCGGGCCGCGGGCAGCCTCGGCGTGCCGATGATCGCCAGCACCGTTTCCCACTTCAGCCTCGAGGAGATCGCCGCGGCCGGCGGCGACGCACCCCGCTGGTTCCAGCTCTACCTGCCCCATGACAAAGAGCTGGCCGCCAGCTTCCTCAGCCGCGCGGAGGCGGCGGGCTACGGCGCGATCGTCCTCACCGTCGACACCTTCGTCCCCGGCTGGAAGCCGCGCGACCTGCAGCAGGCCTGGGTTCCCTACCTGCACGGGATGGGGGTCGCCAACTTCTTCGCCGACCCGGTCTTCCGCGCCGGCCTGGAGCGGCCGCCGGAAGAGGACGTCGGCGCGGCGACCGGCCACTTCCTCGGCATCCGCGGCAATCCCTCGCTCAATTGGGATGACCTCGAGTGGCTGCGCGAGCAGACCCTGCTGCCGATCGTGATCAAGGGGATTCAGCACCCTGACGACGCGCGCGAGGCGGTGCAGCGCGGCGTCGACGGCATCGTCGTCTCCAACCACGGTGGCCGCCAGGTCGACGGCGCGATCGGCTCGCTCGACGCGCTGCCGGCGATCGCCGCGGCGGCCGGCGAGGACCTGACGATCCTCTTCGACAGCGGCATCCGCGGCGGCAGCGACATGATCAAGGCGCTGGCGCTCGGCGCCGACGCGGTCTGCCTCGGCCGGCCCTATATCTGGGGCCTGGCGCTGGAGGGGCAGCAGGGCGTCGAAACGGTGCTGAAGACCGTGCTCGCCGATTTCGATCTGACGATGGCGCTCTGCGGCTACACCGCCCCGGATCAGCTCAGCCCGGACGCTCTCGCCGAGATCTAAAGGTCGCGCCGGGCGAAGATCGCCGCGGCCAGGGCGAGCACGCCCAGCATGTAGACGAAGGCCCAGGCGATCAGATCGGTCCCCGCGGCCTCCGAGCCCCCGAACGGCCCCAGCTGCAGCACGACGCCGGTCAGCCCCGATGTGTTCGAGATCAGCGCGTGCAGGCCGGCGGCGTAGAGACCCTCGAAGGGCAGGGCCCAGCTGGCGAGGTGGCCGATCGTGTGCAGCGAGTCGGAGTTGATCGCGTTGCCGATCTGGGCCAGCAGCCCGGCGGTGAGGCCGGCGCCGAAGATCATGAAGACGACGATGCCCTGCGCGGTTACGGTGAGCAGGGTCGACGCCAGCAGCGAGAGCGCGGCGATGATCGCGACGCCGAGGGCGAGCGCCAGCGCCGGTCCGAGCAGGTGGTCGGGTGACCAGTGGCCGGTCGCCCGGGTGATCCCCCAGGCGGCGAGGTAGACCACGATCACGTAGGCGGCGGAGAGGATTGCCGCGCCGGCGAAGCGCGCCAGCAGCATCGTAGTGCGGCCGATCGGGCGCACTACCAGCGGCTGCAGCAGGCCGGTCTCGGCATCGCCACGGACCACGCCGAGGGTGAGGAAGACCGCCAGCACGGCGCCGAGGAAGAGGGTGGCGAACATCGCCAGGCCGAACATGGTCGCCCCGGTGAAGGCCTGCGGATCGAGGATCTTCGCTTCGCCACCGGCGAATTCATCGGCGCTCTGGAAGGCGAAGTGGGCGCCAAGGGCGTAGAGCGCGAGGAAGCCCAGGGTCAACACAAGGACGGCGAGGAAGACCCGCTTGCGGACGCCCTCCTGGATCGAGAGGCCGATCACGGTCGCGGCCGAGCGCAGCGGCGACGGCGTCATCCGGTCTGCCCCCCGACCGCCTCGAGGTAGACCTCCTCGAGTGAGCTGTGGCGGACCTCGACCCGGTAGACGCGCTCGCCGGCGGCGACAAGCTCGTTGACGATGCGAGGCGCATCGTCGCGGCCGGCGCCCTCGAAGACCCGCACCCCCGACTCCGTCTCGACCTCGACCCCACCCGGACCGGCGAGCTCCTCGGGGCTGCCGGCCTTGATCAGCCTGCCGCGGGCGATGATCGCGACCCGGTCGCAGACCAGCTCAACCTCGCTCAGCAGGTGCGAGTTGAGCAGCACGGCGACGCCGCGATCGCGCACCTCGTCGAGCAGCTCGCGGACGATGCGCCGCCCGACCGGGTCGAGGGCGCTGGTCGGCTCGTCGAGCAGCAGCAGCCGCGGCGAGCCGACCAGCGCCTGGGCGATTCCCAGCCGCTGCTGCATTCCCTTCGACATCGCCTCGACCCGCTTGCCCGTGGCATCGCCGAGGCCGACCAGCGCGAGCAGCTCCGCCCGCTCCGCTGCACCGCCGGAGGAACCGACCAACCGCTGGTGCAGGCGCAGCAGCTCATCAGCGGAGGACCAGCCGGGGAAGCGGAAGAGCTCCGCTAGATAGCCGAGCGCGGCCCGGGCCGGCGGCGATCCAGCCGGCTTACCCAGCACCTCGGCCCGACCCTGGCTCGGCCGGACCAGGCCGCAGGCGATCTTCGTCAGCGTCGACTTGCCGGCGCCGTTGGGGCCGAGCAGCCCGACCAGCTCGCCCGCTCCGACCTCGAGGTCGATCCCCGCCAGTGCCTCCTGCCCCCGGTAGCTCTTGCGCAGGCCGGCGACGGCCAGCACCGGGGCGTCCATCAGGTCGGCGGCTCGATCTTCGGGAAGAGCGCCGGGATCCGTTCGACGCTCTGGCCCCCCGGCCGCGAGCCGAGCTCGGCCAGCGCTCGGCCCTCTTCGGCCAGCGCGACCAGCAGCGCCTCGCTGCTGCGCGGCAGATATGGAGCAACCAGCAGCGTTGTCACCCGCAGGCCCTCGACCAGGTTGTAGAGGACTTCGTCGAGCCGCTCGGGGTCAGCCTCGTCCTTGGCCAGCACCCACGGCTGCGTCTCCTCAACGAAGCGGTTGAGCCTGCGCACCAGGGCCCAGACCACCTCCAGCGCCTGGCTCAGCTCGGCCCGGTCGAGCAGCTCGCAAAAACGCGGCACGACCCCTTCGAAGTCCTCGGCGAGCACGGCGTCGACGGCCGCCTCGGGCACGACGCCGGCGCGGTAGCGCTCGACCATCGCCAGGACGCGGCTGGCGAGGTTGCCGAAGTCGTTGGCCAGCTCGGTCTCGTAGCGCGCCTCGAAGCCGGCAGTGGAGATCGAGCCGTCCTGGCCAAAACTGACCTCGCGGAAGAGGTAGAAGCGCAGCGCATCGGCGCCGAAACGCTCGATCACCTCGAAGGGATCGAGCACGTTGCCGAGCGACTTCGACATCTTCTTCTCGCCCATCAGCAGGTAGCCGTGGATCGTCATCCGCTGCGGCGGCTCAAGGTCGGCAGCCAGGCAGAGGGCGGGCCAGATCACCGCGTGGAACTTGAGGATGTCCTTGGCCAGCACGTGCAGGCTGGCCGGCCAGTAGCGCTCGGTCAGGTCCTCCCCCTCGCGGGCGAAGGTCAGCGCGGTCACGTAGTTGAGCAGCGCGTCGAACCAGACGTACATCCGCTGCTCCGGGTCCCAGGGCAGCGGCAGCCCCCACTTCAGCGTCGGCCGCGAGAGCGAGACGTCTTCGAGTCCGCCCTTGATGAACGAGACCGCCTCGTTGCGGCGAAAGTCGGGCACGACGAAGTCGGGCCGCTCCTCATAGAGGCCTTCGAGCTGGGCCTGGAAGGCGGAGAGGCGGAAGAACCAGTTCTCCTCGCGCACCTTCTCGAGCGGGATCTCGTGGATCGTGCAGGTGTTGCCGGGACCAAGCTCGCGCTCGGTTTTGAAGTCAGCGCAGCGCGGGCAGTACCAGCCCTCGTAAACCCCCTTGCTGACCCAGCCATTGTCGTAGACGCGCTGGATGATCTCGGCCACCTTGTCCTTGTGGCGCGGGTCGGAGGTGCGGATGAAGAAGTCGTTGGTCGCATCGATGATCGGCCCCAGCGCCTCGAACTTGGCGGCGTTGCGGTCGGCCAGCTCCTGCGGCGAGATCCCCTCACGCTCAGCCGCGGACTCAATCGGCTCGCCGTGCTCGTCGGTGCCAGTGAGAAAGAAGACGTCCTCGCCGCGCTGGCGCATGTGCCGAGCGAGCACGTCGGCGGCGAGGGTCGAGTAAGCATGGCCGAGGTGCGGCTCGGCGTTGACGTAGTAAATCGGGGTTGTGATGAAAAAGCTCTTGGGACTCATCGCGGTCGCACCGTAGCAACGTGACCAGCAAGGGCAGGAGGGGCGGGGCAGACACGCAATACGTCTAATTACTCCGCTTATCCGATATGGTGGCGCCGCTCAAATGGCAGGCGACTAGCGCGGCCAAAAACGAAGTGTGAGAGGCAGGGTGCGACAAGAATGAAGAAGGTTCTCTTGGCCATGGTGCTCGCCATAGCCGCATCGCTACTGATCCCTTTGACGGCGAGTGCCGCCAGTTACGAAACCTTCGTCGGCTGCGACGGCCTCTCGGAAAACCCGGTTCCCTCACACGTCTGCCTGACTAGTGACTTCTCCGCGGCCTACTTCGAATCGGACGTCGACACAAATTACGAAGTCTGCATCGAAACCCCGACCGGGACAGAACTCTGCTCGGAAGAAGAACCTGCCGAAGCTGAAATTCTCTACGAGGACCCGTTCCCTAGCAAACTCGCGGCGGGCAACTATTTCGCCTACTGGTACGTAGGCGAAATAGAAGTTGGATCCTGGGCCTTCCGGTTGGATTCCCCGCCGCCCCCGCCAGTTCTGACGCTCCCAGCCGCGCCCGCCCCGCCTCCCCCTGCGGTCGCTCTCGGTCCATCCGCGGGTTGCCTTAAGGCTCAGCACCTTGTCACCAAGATCAACAAACAGCTGAAAAATGCTGCCGGGCCCAAACAGAAGGCAAAGATCCGGGGCAAGCTGAGGAAAGCGAAGAGCGCGGCAAAACGCCTCTGCTGAGCGTCGCGTCGACTTGGCCTTACCGGCGCGGCTCGCGCCCGGTCAGCGCCCGGTAGAGGTCGTTCGCGCGGGTGCCGGTGAGGGCGGCGACGACGCTCGCGGCGGCCCGCGGGCGGGCGCCCGACTGGACCAGGTGGCGCAGGGCGTCGACGGCGAAGCTGATGTCGTGGTCGTGGTCCTCGGAGGCGGCCGGACCGATCACGAGGACGATCTCACCCTTGACGTCGCCGCGGAAGCGGCGTGCCAGTTCTGAGAGCGAGCCGCGCGCGACCTCCTCGTGCATCTTGGTCAGCTCGCGACAGACCGCGGCCGGGCGTTCCGGCGCGATCGCGGCCAGCGCCGCCAGCGAGTCGCCAACCCGACGCGGCGACTCGAAAGCGACCACCGTCTCAGCCGAGCGCAGCACGCGCTCCATCTCACCGGAGCGCTTGGGCAGGAAGCCCTCGTAGCGCCAGCGGTCGGTCGGCAGCCCGGAGGCGACCAGGGCCACCGGCACCACCGACGGTCCGGGCAGCACGGTCACGTCGAGGGCGCGGTCGATGCAGCGGCGGATCAACTTGTAGCCGGGGTCGGAGATCGCCGGCATGCCGGCGTCGGAGACGAGGGCGACGGTGTCGCCGCGCTCGATCCGCTGCGCCAGCTCGGTCGCCCGCGCCGTTTCGTTGCCCTCGTGGTTGGAGACCAGCGGCGGCGCCGGGCGGATACCGAGCTTGTCGAGCAGTCCTCCTGTGCGGCGGGTGTCCTCGCAGGCAATCCAGTCGGCGCTGACGAGGGCGTCGCGGACGCGCGGGGTGACGTCGTCGAGGTTGCCGATCGGGGTCGGGCAGACGATCAGCTCGCCCGGCATCAGCCCTTCCCCTGCTGCAGGTCGATCCGCGCCATCGCCGCGGCGCCGATCATGCCGGCGTCGGCGCCCAGCTCGGCGGCAACGACGGGGGTGCGCTTCATCGGCGGCAGGGCCCGTTCCTCGAGCACGCGGCGCGCCGGATCGAGCAACAGGTCGCCCGCCGCGATCACGCCGCCGCCAATCACGAAGACCTCAGGCTCGAAGATGTTGGCGAAGCTGGTCAGCGCGACCCCGAGCCGCGAGCCGATCAGGTCGAAGACGCCGCGCGCTGTGACGTCGCCTCCCAGCGCCGCCTCGGTGACGGCCTTGCCGTCGATCGTCTCGCCGTCGGCGAGCATCGCTCCAAGCGCCGAATCGGGCTCTCGCTCCGCCGCCGCCCGTCCCTCACGCCCGAGCGCCGTCCCCGAGGCGAGCGTCTCGACGCAGCCGCGACCCGGGCAGTTGCCCTGGCAGGGCGGGCCGTCGGCCTCGATCACCACGTGGCCCAGCTCGGCCCCCGCCCCGGTCGAACCGCGGTAGATCTCGCCGCCGAGGATCAGGCCTCCGCCGATGCCGGTGCCGATCGTCAGCATCACCGCGTTTTCGGCGCCGCGCGCGGCGCCGTAGAGATGCTCGGCCAGTGCGGCGACCGTTGCGTCGTTGTCGACGAAAGCAGGCAGGCCGGTGCGCTCGCGGACGAGATCGCGGATCGGCACGTCCTCCAGCGGCAGGTTGACCGCCGAGACCGCGATCCCCTTGTCGTGATTGATCGTCGCCGGGATGCCGAGTCCGACCGCCGAGGCGCCAGGGCACTTCCCGCGCGCCTCCTCGATCTCCCGCACGAGCAGATCGACCAGCTCGGCCTCGGTTTGTCCCGTCGAAGCCTCGCGGCTCTCCCAGAGCACCTTCGAATCGGAATCAAGGACGCCCAGCAGCATCTTCGTGCCGCCGAGGTCAACTCCGATGATTTCCCTGGCATCGACCGACATCTCTGAGAGTCTCTCTGAAAATCGGCGTCTGCGGCTGGCGAGCGCCGGACCAAGCGGAGCAAGGACGCAGGGAGGCCGAATAGCAGCGCTATTTGGCCGACTGAGGACGCAGCACCGCGCCGGTCCGCCGCCGCCAGACGCGGGCGAGGATTTTCAGAGAGACTCTCACTTTTTCATGGCCGACAATGGCGAGCAGCAGCCCTCCGGGCCGCCCGAGTACAAGGTCTACCGGTCCCGGAAGGGCCGCTTGTCAGGGTTGCGGTCCCCCGATCTCTCAGGACTCAGAGAGCGGACGCCGCGCGCGCCAAAGTGGTGGCGGCGCGACAAGGGCGAGGAGCCCGAGCGCACCGGCCCGCCGCGCCGCTGGAGCGGCAAGCGAGTGCTCAAATGGGTCGGGATCGCGGCGCTGGGCTGGATCCTGCTTAGCTTCCTCGCCTTCGCCGTCTCCGCCCAGCTGCAGTCGTTCAAGCTCTCCGGCGAAGCCAAGGACGCCCTGCACGGCAATCCGCTGCTGCTGCCCAGCGCCCAGACGATCCTCGTGCTCGGCACCGACGCGCGGCCGCCCGACACCAATGAGCCGGGCGCGGCGCCCTCGGAGGAGTGCTTCGAACAGCAGGCCCACGGCGACGCGCCCCACGGTACCTGCGAAGCGGGCCAGTTCCGCGCCGACACGCTGATGCTGATCCGCGCCGGCGGCGGCGCCTTCCGCAAACTCTCGATCCCGCGCGACAGCTACGCCGAGATCCCCGGCCAGAGCCCGCAGAAGATCAACGGCGCCTACTCATTCGGCGGCGCCGCGGCGCAGATCGAGGCGGTCGAAAACTTCCTCGGCGTCGAAATCGATCACGTCGCGATCGTCAACTTCACCGGCTTCGAAGACCTGATCGACGCGGTCGGCGGCGTCAAGGTCGACGTCCCCCAAAAGCTCTGCGCCGACATCTCCGGCGGTGCCGGTGGCGGCCAGGGCGGCGTCTCGCTGCGCTTGGCCAAGGGCGAGAACACCCTCAGCGGCGAAAAGGCGCTCGCCTACTCGCGCGTGCGCAAGCCAAGCGAATGCCCCGGCCCCGGCAAGAGCGCCTACTCGCTCGGCTACGACGACTTCGACCGCGAGCGAGCCCAGCAGGCGGTGATCAACGGGATCAAGGGGCGCCTCACCGACCCCCTCCGCCTCCCCTACAACTTCATCCATGGCCCGATCATCGGCTGGGACGCGCCGAAGGCCTTCGTCAGCGACATGGGCTTCCTGACGATGCCGCAGCTGGTCCTCTCGGCGGCGATCGGCGGCAGTGGCCCCACCGACGTGCTCTGCGCCCACGGCGAATGCGGCCACGGCCCCGGCGGCAGCGTTGAAGTCCCCGAGTCGGCGCGGCGCCGGGCCGTCCACCGACTGCTCAACGGCTGACCAGCCCGCGCATCCGACATTCACCACACTGGAGGTGGGTGAAAGTCGGCTACTCGCTGGCGGACGAGGCCTTTGGCTTGGAGTCGCCGCCGGACTTCGAGTCGCTCGACTTCGACTCGGAGCTCTTCGAGTCGGCGGAGCCCTCGCCGGAGCCCTTCGACTCGCCCGACCCCTCGGAGGAGCCACCGTTGGCGGCGGCGCCCTTCTTCTTCTTGCCGTAGTCGGTGTTGTAGAAGCCCGAGCCCTTGAAGTGGACGGCGACGGGGTGCAGGACGCGCACGGCGGGGGCGCCGCACTCCTGGCACTCGGTCAGCGCGTCGTCGCTCATCTTCTGGATCACGTCGAAGACGTGCCCGTTCTCGCATTTGTACTCGTAGATCGGCATCGGGCGCGCGATTATCGCAGCCGGGCGCGGCGAAGTCGCCGCCAGGCACGCCCTGAGCGCGGCGCCTCTATACGGTTCTCCGATGGCAGCAGCGGAGGAGACGCGCCCGACCGAGGTCTCGATGGAGGAGATCGTCGCCCTCTGCAAGCGGCGCGGCTTCGTCTTCCCCTCCTCGGAGATCTACGGCGGCCTCGGCTCGACCTACGACTACGGCCACTACGGCGTGCTGCTCAAGAACAACGTCAAGGCGGAGTGGTGGCGGGCGATGCTGCAGGAGCGCGACGACATCGTCGCGCTCGACTCGGCGATCCTCCAGCACCCGCGGGTCTGGGAGGCCTCGGGCCACCTCGAGGGCTTCACCGACCCGCTCGTGCAGTGCCTCGGCAAGTGCAAGAAGCGCTGGCGCGAGGATCACCTGCGCGAGCCGGTCGAGGCCGAAGGCGGCGACCCGAGCGCCGAGCTGCGCTGCCCAGAGTGCGGCGGCGAGCTGTCGGAGCCGCGCCAGTTCAACCTGATGTTCGAGACCCACGTCGGCCCGGTCGCCGGCGAGGGCTCGGAGGTCTACCTGCGCCCCGAGACCGCGCAGGGCATCTTCATCAACTTCAAGAACGTGCTCGGCTTCGCCCGCAAGAAGCCGCCCTTCGGCATCGCCCAGATCGGCAAGTCCTTCCGCAACGAGATCACCCCCGGCAATTTCATCTTCCGCACCCGCGAGTTTGAGCAGATGGAGATGGAGTTCTTCGTCCCGCCCGCCGACGCGGAGCGCTGGTACCGCGAGTGGATCGCGCTGCGCGAGCGCTGGTACACCGACCTGGGAATCCGCCCCGACTTCCTCCGCGTCCGTCCCCACGACGCCGATGAGCTCTCCCACTACTCCTCGGGCACCAGCGACGTCGAGTACCTCTTCCCGATCGGCTGGTCGGAGCTCGAGGGAATCGCCAACCGCGGCGACTTCGACCTCACCCAGCACGCCAAGTTCAGCGGCGAGAAGCTCGAGTACTTCGACCAGCAGAGCAAAGAGCGCTACGTCCCGCACGTGATCGAGCCGGCCGCCGGCGCCGACCGTGCCACCCTCGCCTTCCTCGTCGACGCCTACGAGGTCGAGGAAGTCGAGGGCCGCCAGCGCACCGTCCTGCGCCTCCACCCCCGCCTCGCCCCGAACAAGGTCGCCGTCCTCCCCCTCGTCTCCAAGGAGGGCATGCCCGAGAAGGCCCGCGAGATTTTCAAGGAGCTGCGCGCCCGCATGCCGGCCGAGTTCGACGAGGGCGGCTCGATCGGCAAGCGCTACCGCCGCCAGGACGAGATCGGCACCCCCTGGGGCATCACCGTCGACCACCAGACGATGGAAGACGACACCGTCACCCTGCGCGACCGCGACTCGCTGGAGCAGACGAGGATTCCGGTCGCCGGTCTCGCCGACGACTTGGCGGCCCGGCTCTCTCAGCCTTGGCGCAGTCCGAAGCTGAGCTGACCAAAGCCGGCATCCCAATCGCGAAGTCGGACTAGGCTTCGGTCATGGCGACCGAACAGCGCAGCGTGCGTCTTTTTACCCTCGGCTCGAAGATCGGCGGCGATCCACGCTTTATCGAGGCAGCAACCTTTAAGGAGTTCGGGGCAGGGGAGCTGAAGGACATCGAGCGCTGGATTAAGCGCGAGCCGGAACTGCTCGGCGAGGAGATCCGCATCGTCGCCAGCCAGATCTCGAACTGGGACAAGACCAAGGACCGTCCCGACCTGCTTGGCCTCGACCGAGCGGGAAGGCTGGTGGTCGTCGAGATCAAGCGCGATGGCTCTGGGAAAGACCAGGACCTGCAGGCGATCCGATACGCCTCTTATGCCTCGACGCTCAGCTCGGACGAGGTGATCAAGCTTTACCACGCTTACCGGGCCAAGGAGCACAGCGAGGAGCTCTCGCTCACGGAGGCGGCAGAACTGCTTGACGCTTTCGTCGATGGCGAAGAGGGCATCACATCGCTCGACGAAGACGACAGCCCGCGGATGGTCCTCGTCGCCCCCAAGTTCCGGCCAGGGGTGACCAGCACGGTGCTCTGGCTGCGCCGCAGCTTCGACGTAGACATCGCGTGCGTCCAGATCGAGCCCTATGAGCTGAACGGCGAGATCGTTCTCACCTCGACGACGCTGATTCCCCTGCCCGAGGCAGCTGATTTCGAGGTCAGGATGCAGTCGAAGCGGGAGAAGGGGGCGGCGAAGAGGGCGACGCCGATTGACTGGGAAAGCGCAAAAGCGTTCATCGACTCGATCCCGACTGGGCGCTGGACGTCTTACGGAGCCGGCGGCAGCCCGCGAGCGGCTCAGCCGATCGGCACCTGGCTCCGCAACGAGAAAGACGGCATCCCGCTTGTTTATCGCGTTTTGAGAAGAAAAGGAGAGGTCAGCGCCGGCTGGACGGCGACTGACCCCGAGCTGCCGAAGACTGCCGAGGGCGTCCAGGCAAGGCTCGAAGACGAGGGAATCGAGTTCAAGCAGGACAAGGCCAGCCAGAGCCAGCGTTGGACGCCGGAGCTGTGGCGGGCTTCATCGGACGGACAGGCCGAGGACCCCGGCACCGAGTAGGCGGCGCGATCCTCAGCCAGAGCGTCGCTACGAACCCTCGATCAGACCGATCACGTTGCCCTCGGGGTCAGTGAACTGGCCGAGGACCATGCGGCCCATGATCGTCTCGGGGCCCATCACGCGGGCGCCGCCGAGGGACTCGGCCTTGCGCAGGGCCTCCTCGACGCTGGGGACTTCGACGTAGAAGGTGACGTGGCCCTCGTAGCCCTTGGGACCCTGACCGATGCCGCCGCCGAGGCCGATGCCTTCGGCGTTGCTGTTGGCCTCGCGGTCGACCAGGCCGTATTTCATCTCGTTCTCGGCGTTGACATCCCAGTCGAAGAGCTCGGCGTAGTAGCTCTGCAGCTTCTCGCCGTCCTTGCCGACCACCTCGAAATGCACCACTGGCTGACCCATTTCGTCTCCTTGTGCTAGTTGGGGGCCGTCGATCTTCTCGCATACCCGCGCATACGGGTTGTGAAATCCCGGCTCCGTCAGTCGAGCTGAAGCGCGAACCGCAGCGCGTGGTCGAGGCGGGCGACATCCTCGAACGGGAGAGTTCCTCGCCGCTTTCCGAACCGGGCCTTCGCGAGCGTGAGGAGGTTGTCGCAGTTGGCAGCGCTGGAATGCTCCAGTCCGTGCTCCGAGTTAAGCCTAACCTCGCTGGGGATACCGCGCACGGTCGATGTGATCATCGCCACCGTCACCGAAGACAGAACGGGAATCGCTACCCGACGGGTAACGACCAGCACTGGACGAACGCCCAGATCCGGAATATCGGCGTCGAAGATGTCCCCGCGGTCGATGAGGCTCAAGTCGACTGACCCTCCTCCCGCCTGAAAGCCTCCGCCAGCAACTTCGCGCCAGCCTCTCCGACAGCAGGGTCGTCGGGGTGTCGAGCGTAGGCCTCGCGATATTCCCGGGCAATCTTCTCCTCGCGTAGCTCGCTCAGCAATCGGGTCAGGGCTTGACGCACACCATCAGCGCGACTCTCGAAGCTCCCTGCCTTGACCGCCTCATCCAGGGCCCGCAGTTGATCGCCCGGTATGCGAATCGCAATTTGCTGTGTCATCCAATCAGCATACCGAGCTGGTATTTGGGCGATGATCTGCTCCACGCGAACCACGGTAGGGCCAAGAATTCACTCGTGGCGCGCGGAATGTGCCGAGTAGGGCGGGGAAGAGGCGCTCATGCCGCCATGAAGCGTTCGACGTCCGTCGCATCTGCGTCGAGAGCGGCGGTCGCCTTTTTAGTGATGCGATCGAGCGGCTCGATCGTGACCTTGCCTTGATTCAACTTCCAGCTCGCCACCGCGCGGCCTTTGACCATGGCGAAGGGACGAAAGATGCCGTTGATGGTGACGAAATGGGTGTGACGGCCGAGGATCGGCTCGCGCGAGTTCCAGCCCAACAGGACGGGATCGAAGGCGCCGAGCAAGCGCGGGCCTGGGATCTCGGCGACGGGCGGCCTGGCCGCCAGGTGAACCAGACCGTCGTCCCGCTCGACCAGCTCCGCGGCGATCGCCCCCAGGCCGGCCCGGGCGTCGCGTAGCGGTAGCCCCGCCCATCTCGCCAGGTCGCGGTCGTTCGCCGGGGCGTGGCCGATCAGGTAGCGGCGGGCCAGCTCGGCGAGAGCCTTTTCGCGGTCGACTGGCTCAGCCGGATCGAGCCAGTCGCTGACGCGAATGTAGGCGTGGTCGCTACCCACCATCGGCCCACGCACGACGATCCCGCGCAACGTCGCCAGGAAGAGGAGGTGGATCAGGGCCTGGCCCTCCGTCGGCACACGGGCTTTATCGAGCCGTTCGCGCAGCTGGTGGCGAGTCAGCGGACCGTCCTTCGCAAGAGATCGCTCGATCGTCTCCACGCCGCGCTCCGCCGTCCTGGGCTCGACGCCCTCCTGGCTGAGACGCCGCTTGGCGGAGGTGAGCAGCGGTGGCGTCGTCAGCGCATGCAGCCATGGGTAATCCTCGCTGCGGACGAGGTGGAGCGTGCCCCGGTTGAGCCAGGTGATCAGCAGCGAGCGCTCCTCGCTCAGCGCCCGGTCCACATCGGCGGCTGTCAGGCCCTCGGTGCGGGCCCGGACCGCGAGCCGCGCCCCGCGCGGATCCTGACCCTGCACCGCGAGCAATCGCCCGGCGACAGCGGCCGCGTCGGGCAAGGGCGAGCCGGACAGCGCCTGGGAGGCGAACCTCTCGGCAAAGATCGCTGAGGTGGTCACGCCGGAATGATCGCGGTCCTAGCCGCTCGGACCTATTCGACTTCGAGTAGGTCGACGACGAAGATCAGTGTTTCGTTTGGCCCGATGCTCGGCGGTGAGCCAGCCGAACCGTAGGCGAGGTCAGCCGGAAGGATCAGCTCGCGTCGGCCGCCGACCTTCATCCCTTCGACTCCCTGGTCCCAACCTTTGATCACTTCTCCGCTGCCAAGAGTGAAGGGGAACGGTTCGTTCCGGCTCCACGAGGAGTCGAATTCTTTTTCGGTATCGAAGCCGACCCCGACGTACTGGACCGTGACTTTGTCGCCGGATTTGGCGACGGCGCCCGAACCTTCGACGATGTCCTTGTAGGCGAACTTATCCGGCGAGACGCCCTTGGGAACGGTGACAACCGGCTTCTTGCTCATGTCCGTGATGCTCGAATTGCCGGAGTTGCCCGATGAGGTCGAGTCGCTCGACGCGGTCGAATCGCTCGATCCGCTCGAGGAATCGTCGCTGCTGCTGCCACAACCGGCAACCGCGATCGCCAGGGCGAGGCACAGCGCGAGTATCAATGCAGGCAACTTCATCGAGCGGAGATCCTACGCAAGCCCGCCGAGAAAGGACGGGCGGCTCAACGTTTGCCGGAGATCGAGTCCCAGGCGCGGCGAAAGAAACCGGGTCGGCCGCCGACGAGGTCGGCCGGATTGACCGAGACCGCGCCGGGGTTGGCGCCGGGCGCCGGCAGGCCGGCGGCTTCTCCCGCATCAATCTTCAGCACGATCCCGCCCTCGTAGATCTCCCCGACCTCAGGCGCGTCGACGAAGCGGTGGCCGCCCGGCCCGGCGGTCGTGTCGAAGACGACCCCGTCGAACATGTCGAGCTTGGGTGCCGAGAGAACCCGCACGACCCGCCCCAGCTTCTCGCCGTCGCTCGAGTAGACCGGCACTCCTTTGTCGACCGCGAGGTAGGAGGTCGGCTCGCCCAAGTTCTCCATCGAACGGAGCATATCCAGGCCGAAGGCCGCCCCACTCATGTCCGGGCGGGCTATGCTCGCTGCGGTACTCAGGGTTCTACAGAGGAGGAAGCGATGGCGATCGGCCTGCGGTTGAAGTTCGAAGGTGGCACCCAGGACCAGTACGACGCGATGCACAGCCAGATGGGCATCGACGGCGATCCACCGGAGGGCCTGATCTTCCATTCCGCCGGGCCGATCGACGGCGGCTGGGGCGTGATCGACTTCTGGGAGTCCCGCGACCACTTCGACCGCTTCCAGGGCTCGCGACTGGGACCGGCGATTCAGGAGCTGGGCGACCGCGCCTTCCAAGGGCCTCCCGACATCAAGGAGTTCCCCGTCCACCACTTCACCAAGCCGTAGGCGGCATGGGTCTCAACCTCGCATCGCTGCTGACTGAGAGCGCCGCGAAGACGCCGGAGCTGCCGGCGATCCGGCTCGGCGACGCCGAGCTGAGCTACGGCGAGCTGGACGAGCGCAGCGCCCGTCTGGCGAGTCTGCTGGGCAAGAAGGGCATCGAACCGGGGGACCGCGTTGGCGTGATGTTGCCCAACGTCCCCGATTTCCCGGTCGCCTATTACGGGGTCTTGCGCGCTGGCGCCATCGTCGTGCCGATGAACGTGCTGCTGAAGCGGCGCGAGATCGCCTTCTACCTGGAGGACTCGGGCTCCAAGCTGTTGCTCGCCTGGCACGGTTTTGCCGAGGAGGCGCGCGAGGGCGCCGCCGACGCCGGAGTCGAGCTGATCGAGGTCGAGCCGGCGAGTTTCGCCGCGACGCTGGCCGAGTATGAGCCGACAGAGGGACTACACGAGACCGAGGAGGACGACACCGCCGTCATCCTCTACACCTCGGGCACGACCGGCAAGCCGAAGGGCGCCGAGCTGACCCACCACAACCTCTTCCACAACGCCGACGTCTCCAGCCGCAAAACCTGCGAGATCGCCGAGGGCGACGTCGTGCTTGGCGCCCTGCCGCTCTTCCACTCCTTCGGACAGACCGTGGGCATGAACGCCTCGCTGAAGGTCGGCGCCTGCCTCACCCTTGTGCCGCGTTTCGATCCGGCTGAGGCGCTGGAGACAATACAGCGCGACAAGGTCACCCACTTCTACGGTGTGCCGACGATGTTCGGCGCCCTGCTCCACCATCCCGAGCGGGAGAGCTACGACACCTCCTCGCTGCGCACCTGCATCACCGGCGGCGCCTCGATGCCGGTCGAGGTCCTGCGGGGCTTCGAGCAGGCGATGGGCGCGATCGTGCTCGAGGGCTACGGCCTCTCGGAGACCTCGCCGGTCGCCTCCTCCAACCACCCCGACAAAGAGCGCAAGCCGGGCTCGATCGGCACCCCGATCGAAGGGGTTGAGATGCGGGTCGTCGACGAGGACGACAACGAGGTGGCCCAGGGCGAGGTCGGCGAGATCGTGATCCGCGGCCACAACATCATGAAGGGCTACTGGCAGCGCCCCGACGCGACCGAAGAGGCGATGCGCGGTGGCTGGTTCCACAGCGGCGACATGGCCCGCACCGACGAGGACGGCTGCTTCTACATCGTCGACCGCAAGAAGGACATGATCATTCGCGGCGGTTACAACGTTTACCCGCGCGAGGTCGAGGAGGTGCTCTTCGAGCACCCGAAGGTTCGCGAAGCGGCCGTCGTCGGCGTCCCCCACGACGAGTGGGGCGAGGAGATCGGCGCCGCGGTCGTCCTCCACGAGGGCGAGGAGCTGCCCGCCGAGGAGATCAGCGCCTACGTCAAAGAGCGGATCGCCGCCTACAAGTACCCGCGGGTCGTCTGGTTCCTCGACGACCTGCCCAAGGGCCCCACCGGCAAGATCCTCAAGCGCGAGATCGAGCCGCCGGCCCCTGTGTGACCGACTTCACCGTAACCAAACTGGCTGACCAGCCAGTTTGCCGGTAACCTCCCCCGCAGCTGCCCGCCGCACCCAGCAAAGGAGAGAGATGAGCGTCGCTTCGCAGAGCCTGATGGACAACGTCACTTACGAGGACCTCTACAAGCGCTGGGAGGGGGGCAACTGGAGCGCCTACGACATCGACCTCTCCGCCGACAACGCCGGCTGGGACGGCCTCAGCGACATCCAGCGGCGCTCGGCGATGTGGATCTACTCGATGTTCTTCTACGGCGAGGACCGCGTCGCCGACACCCTCGCCCCCTACATCACCGCCGCGCCGACCGAGGAGCAGTCCTACTTCCTCGCCACCCAGCAGGTCGACGAGGTCCGCCACTCGGTCTTCTTCCACCGCTTCTTCAAGGACGTGATCGGCGTCGGCGGCGACTCGATCCAGCAGACCCTCTCCTCCACCCTGCCCCAGCTCAACTGGGGCTACCGCGGCATCTTCGACCGCCTCGACGTGATGGCCGAGGAACTGCGCAAGGATCGCTCGCTGCCGAAGTACGCGCAGGCGATCACCCTCTACCACCTGATTGTCGAGGGCTCGCTCGCCCAGCCCGGCCAGCACTTCATCGAGGACTTCTTCGCCTCCGAAGACACGATGCCCGGCTTCAGCGCCGGCATGGCCAACGTCTCCCGCGACGAGCAGCGTCACATCGGCTTCGGCGTCAAGGTGCTCTCCGAACTGCTGGGCGAGGGGAACCCCGGCTGGGAGGAGAACAGGGCGGCCGTGACGGATCTGCTGCGCGAAGTTCTTCCCTACGGGCCGGCGGTCTTCTACCCGCCCAACTTCGATCGCGAATACACCGAGTGCTACGGCTTCTCGCTCGAGGACATCTTTGCCTTCGGACTGAAACTGATCCGCCAGCGCTGGCGCACGATCGGTTATCCGACCGAGGAGATGCCCCCCGGCGTCTTCCCTTTCGACCCCGACGCCACGGCCGAGGAGGTCGCCCAGAACCAGGTCAAGCTGATGGAAGCCGGCATCCTCGGCCCGCCCGAGGCGAACCCGGAAGCGACACCCGAGACGCAGCGCCTCTACTTCGACGTGGTCAAGCGCGCCGCCAACACCGAGGCCGCCAACGGCTCGCCGCTGGTCTACCAGTGGCGTTTCGACGACGCCGACCCCTGGCACGTCGTGATCGACAACGGCTCGACCCGGGCGGAGCCGGGCGAAGCCCCCAACCCGACGCTGACGCTCGAGGCCAAGTGGGCCGACTTCGTCGGGATGAGCAAGCCCGACGCGAACCCGATGAAGATGGTGCTGACCCGCCGCATCCGCCCCCGCGGGTCGATCCGCGAGATCGCCCGCATGCGGAAGGTGTTCGGCTAGGAGCGTTAGGGGATCATGCGGGTTGCCGAACACCAACCTGGTGGCGCAGCTTCCTTCTAGCTAATTGGCGGGCGAGCGTCAGCCCAAGGGCGCTCGGCCTCGAGCTGAGCGGCCAGCGAGAGCAGGGTCGCCTCATCGCCGGGGCGGCCGATTACCTGGACAGCTAGCGGCATACCGTCCTCGGCGAAGCCGGTGGGCACCGACATCGCCGGGTTGCCGAGGTGGTTCCAGGGCACGCAGTAGGGATAGAAGCGGCCCATGCCGAGCGCCGTGCGCAGGGCGCTCTGTCCCTCCCAGCGGCGGATCGGCAGCGCTGTGCCACCCATGACCGGGGTGACCAGCACGTCGAAGGAATCGAAGATCGCGTTGACGCGCGCCGCATCGGCGGCGCGGCCGCTGGTCCGCGCACGCTCGTAGAGTGCCGTCGGCAGGGCGGCGCCGAGCTTGCCGAAACCGCGAGTCCGCCGTTCGAGCCGCTCGGGATGCGGGACTTCACGCACCGTCTCGGCGACTCCGCCGAGGAAGCGGGCGGTGATGTTGTTGCCGATCCCACCCCAATCGGGATCGCGCTGGGAGACCTCGTGCCCGAGCGAGCGCAGCAGCTCGGTGGCGTCGATGACCGCGTCCTTGACAACCTGGTCGACCGTCGGCGGCGCCGCCGCACGCGGCGCCAGCGTCGAGTAGGCGACGCGAAGCTTTCCGGGCGGCCGCCTGGTCGCCTCGACGAAGGACCCCTCGGGCGGGGGCGGCGCCTCCGCCTCGGGCGAGCCACCGGAGATCACGTCGAGCCAGAGCGCCGTGTCCAGCACGTTGCGGCTGAGGCAGCCGAGAACTGCGAGGCCTCCCCAGCCTTCCAGCAGCGGCGCCAGGGAAGCCCGGCCGCGCGATGGCTTGAGGCCAAAGAGCCCACAGGACGCGGCGGGAAGGCGAATCGAGCCCGCCCCGTCGCCGGCGGAGGCGATCGGAACCAGCCCCGCGGCGACGGCGGCCCCCGAGCCGCCGCTCGAGCCGGCGGGAGTGCGTTGCGGGTTCCAGGGGTTGCGGGTGACGCCGTAGGTGGCCGACTCGGTGAAGCCGCAGATCGCCAGCTCCGGCAGCAGCGTCAAGCCGACGACGATCGCGCCTGCCTCGCGCAGGCGCCGGACCATCTCGGAGTCCTCGCGGGCCGGCTCGGTGAAGCCGTCGGTGCCGTGCGTGTTGATCTCGCCGGCAACGTCGACTTCGTCCTTGATCGCGACCGGCACACCGAGCAGCGGCCGCTCGTCGCCCGCCTTCAGTCGCGCTTCGGCCTGCTCGGCCTCGAGCAGGGCCTTCTCGGCGAAGACCTTGCGGAAGGCGTTCAGCTGCGGGTCGATGCGGGCGATCCGCTCAAGGCAGAGATGCACCAGCTCGGTCGGCGAGACCTCCCCCGCCCGCACCATCTCCGCCTGCTTCGCCGCTCCCGCAAAAGCGAGGTCGTCACTCATGGCCGCAGCCTATTTCCTCTCCGGTCGTAATTGTTTCCGCATAGCGGAAAGAAGTACGACCGCTACGGGGATGAAGGCTCGGGCTCGGGGGTGCCGCCGCCCTCGAAGCTGAGGTCGGGCAGGGCGCGGTCGAGCCAGGAGGGCATCCACCAGTTCCAGCTGCCGAGCAACTTCATCGCCGCCGGGACGAGGATCAGGCGGACGAGGGTCGCGTCGAGCGCGATCGCAACCGCGCAGCCGAGGCCGAGCTCCTTGATCGAGGGCACGCCGGTGAGCACGAAGACGGAGAAGACCGCGGTCATGATCAGCGCCGCCGAGGAGATCGTGCGGGCGCTGGTCGAGAGGCCTTCGGCAACCGCGCGCTCATTGTCGCCGTGCTCGAGGTAGTGCTCGCGGATGCGCGACATCAGGAAGACCTCGTAGTCCATCGAGAGGCCGAAGACGATGGCGAAGATCAGCGGCACGTTGATCGTGTCGAGCGCCCCTTGGCTTTCGAAGCCGAGCAGGTTGGAGAACCAGCCCCACTGGAAGATCGCGACGAGGACTCCGAACGCCGCCCCGATCGAGAGCAGGTTCATCAGCACCGCCTTTAGCGGCAACAGCAGCGAGCGCAGCATCACCATCAGCACCAGGTAGCTGAGCGCCAGCACGAAAAGGACGATCTTCCACATCGAGCCGCTGATCTGGACCCGTGCGTCCTGGCTGCGGGCGGTTTCGCCGCCCACCTGGACGGTCGCGACCCGGCTCAGCTCGGTGGCGGGCACAACGTTGTCGCTGAGGCGTGAGACCAGCGCGATCGTCGCGTCGGACTCGCTGGGCGTGCTCGGCGTCGCCTGGATCAGGACGTCGCCGCCGGCGAAGGCGGGCGGCGCCACCGAGCTGATGCCCGGGGTGGCCTCGATCGTGCGATTGAAGCTGGCTACGGCGGCGCGATCCGGCCGTGAGCCCTCGAAGGAGGCGACGATCTGCACCGGGTCGGCGGCGCCGCCGACCTGCTTGGAGGCAAGTTCGTTGCCGACCCGCACGTCGCTGTCGGTGGGGAACTGCTTCAGCGCCTGGGTGCCGGTCTCGATCGAGAGCAGCGGGATCGCCAGGGTGAGCAGCACGGCGGAGACGCCGATCACGGCGCGCCACGGGTGCGCCATCACCCGCGTTGTCCAGCGCACCCAGAAGGCCTCGCGGTCGGGGCGCTCGCCGCGGCGGCGGAAGACGCCGAGGACCTTGGCGACGACGCCGCCTGGCAGGACACGATCGCCAAGCATCGCGATCAGGGCAGGCAGCAGCGTGACAGCGGTCAGGATCGAAACAGCGACCACGGTCATCGCCCCCAGGGCCATCGAGCGCAGCGCCTGGTTGTCGACCATCCAGAGGCCGGCGAGGGAGACGATCACGGCGAGGCCGGAGAACGCCACCGCCAGTCCGGAGGTTGAGAGCGCCTCGGCACGCGCCGCCTGCGGATCGCGGCCCTTCGCCCGCTCCTCGCGGTAGCGGGCAAGGATGAAGAGGGAGTAGTCGATCGCCACCCCGATGCCGATCATCGAAGCCATGTTGGTGACGAAGACCGAGGTCTCCATCTGCAGCGAGAGGAAGTAGATCAACGCCCCGGTGACGATCACGCTGACGAAGCCGAGCACCAAGGGCAGCGCCGCGGCGGCGAGCGAGCCGAAGACGACGAGCAGGATGATCGCGACGATCGGGAAGCCGCCCGCCTCGGCTTTGGCGAGGTCTTCCTTGGAGAGCTCCTGCATCCCGGCCCAGATCGTCGGCTGTCCCGCCAGGTAGGTCGTGACCCCGGCGGTCGCGGTGCCCGGATCGAGGTCTTTGCGCAGGGTCGCGGCCGAATCGATCTGCCGATCGGAGGACTGTTCGCTGCGCAGCGCCAGCATCGCCGTCCCGGTTTGCTGCAGCGCCAACTCGCCGCGGTGGGCTACCGGCGGCGGCAGGGAGACTTCGTCGAGGCCCGCAACCGCCCGTCGGACCCGCGCAACGGCAGCGGTGCGGGCCGCCGAGCCGGCACCCGACTGCGCGCGAAGCAGCACGGCGATGCTGCCGGTGGTGTTGCTGAAGTCGCGTTCGATCGAGTCGTTGACCGCTTTCGACTCGCTGCCCGGAACGTCGAAGCCGCCGCCGGTGAGGTGTTCGGTCTGACGGGAAGCGAGGGGAAGCGCCGCCAGGACGACGGCGACCCAAGCGAGAACGACCCAACGCCGGCGGCGGCCGAGGAACCCTGCGAGCTGGACCATGAATTCACGCATTGGCTGGTTGGCCAGCCTTTCGAACGAACGGCTAGCCGTCTGTGAAGGGCGTCACTTTGGACCGCCGGAGCGGCCGCTACTCGTCGATAAGTAGGTAGCGACCCGAGGCGGCGGCGACTGCGAGGCCGCCGCTGATGTCGCGCTCGGTGTCGGAGAGAGCCTGCAGGGCGAAGCCGTCGGCGACGGCGAAAAGGTAAGAGACGATCTCCTCGGCGTCGTGGCGCAACTTGAGCACGCCCTCGCGCTCCTTTGCCCGCAGGACCTCGGCGACGTGGGAGCGGGTGCGCTCGAAGAGCTGGCCGACCTCGTGCTGGATTTCGGGGTTGCGGCGGCCGGCGCTGAAGAGCTCGTAGAGGAGTAGGAAGAAGGCCGGCTCGTTCTCGATCAGATCGTTGAGGCTGGCGAGCAGGACGTCGATCACGGCGTCGACCGTCTGCGCCTCGGCCAGCGGTTCGTCGAGGCGGGACACGCGGATCTCGGCGTCGCGCCTCACGACCTCGACCAGCAGCCGCTCCTTGGTCCCGAAGTAGTAGTGGAGGAGGCCGCGACTGACCCCGGCCTCGCGGGCGACGTGCTCGAAGGTCGAGCCCGCCGCTCCGCGCTTGGCGACGCTGAGGCGCATCGCATCGACGATGCGCTGCGCCTTCTCGCCGCTCAGCTCACGCTGCTTGGTCGCCGCCTCCATGAAATCAGTCTACGTCGCCCAGGCGGATGGATGGCCGCGGCCGATCGACGTGCCCGAGGGGGCGCGCCCGGCCAAGCTGGGCGCCGCACGCCGACGAGCGAATAGCAGCGCTATTCGCGAGGAGGTGGGTGGTGATCCAGCGCCGCGCCGGGGCGTCATCCGCGGGCGCGGCTATCGGCCGCGGCCATCTAGCCGCCGTTAATACTCGTGGTGGACGTGTACTCGAACTCCTCCTCGGCACCGAAGAGCGCGTCGAGCACAGTCTTGCGGGCGTCCTCGCTGACGATTAGAGCAACCACCGCGCCGACAATGGCGAGCAGAACGATGCGACCGAGGCGGCTCTTCTTGCGCTTCTTCGGCGCCCGCAGCCGCTCGGAGACGTCGCGCAGGTTCTCGGCGGCGGTGTGCAGGTCGCGCTGTACCTTCTTGTCGCTGGTAACCGCCTTGACCGCGCTGCCATTGCTGGTCGCCCGCCCGTAGGCGCCCTTTGCGGCTTCGAATGCGTTCTTAAGGCTGTCGCGCAGCTCGTCGTCCTCGACGAGACGCTGCACGTAGGGGTTCTCGCGTGCTGTCGAATAAAGGTCGGCGGCCTGGGTCGCCTTGGTCTTGCTCATGCCTTCTCCTCGCTGGTATCTCCGGGAACGGTCAGGATAACTCGAAATCATTTCGGGTCACGGCGGGCTGATGCCATCGAGAAGTACCCCGTTGGAGCGGAAGCCAAGCCCGGCATCGCGGATCATTCGCAACCGCAACGGCTCCAGCCCCGGCCCTATGTGGGTGTAGCGGCGCACGTAGAGGCGGCCAACCTGCTCGTAGCTGGCCTGGCGGAAGCCTGGACCGAGCAGCTTTGCCGGCGGCGGCGCCGGGCCGTCGGAGATGAAGTCGACTTCGCCGACCCACCACTCAAAGCCGTCGGAAGGCTGGACCTGGATCGAACCGGTCGAGAGGTAGTAGCGCAGCGAGGCCTCGCCCAGGGTCCAGGTAACCATCGCCCGCGGGACTGTCGGTTCGCCGATCGCAGTGGCGACGGCACTCCAGTCCGGACGCTGCAGCGCCGGGGAGATGCTTGCCCAGACAGAGAAGCCGAGCGAGTAGGCGACCAGGGCCGCGGCGAGGATCGTGCCGCCGCGGCGGGCGCGGCGCAAGGTCAGACCCACGGCCACGGCAACCAGGAGCGGGACCAGAGCGGGCAGCAGGTTGCGTGCCAGGACGTAGTCCTTGTGCGCATCGAGCAGGCCGATTGCCACCGGAACCACCACGGTGACCGTGGCAAGTACCAGTGGAATGCCAGCCGCCCGGCGCTCACCGGCATCGCCGCGGACGAAGACGAGCCAGAGCGCCGCGATCGCGATCAGGCCGGGAACGAGCAGCAGCAGCGGATGCTCGGCCTGGGCGATGATGTCGCCGGTCTCCCCCAGGGCAAAGGTCAGGCCGGTCTCCCAGAGCCGGTGACCGAGGCTCAAGTTGCTGATCCATTCGGCGTGGGCGTACGAAGCCTGGTGGACCACCAGGGGCGCTAGCAGCAGCCCCGCCGCGCCGGCTATCCAGAGGCCCGGAAAGGCGCCACCGGGTTTCCGTCCGCGCCGGCGCAGCAGCCAGAACGCCTCGGCGGCAATCGGAAAGGCGGCAAAGTAGTGGGTGGCGAGTGCCAGCGCCGAGGCGATGCCCCAGGCAACCGAGTCCCGCCGCCGCCCCCGCTCCAGAGCGCGCACGAAGTAGAGCAGCGAGAGCGCCGTGAGCAGGACGAAAAGGGCGTAGCCGCGCGCCTCCTGCGAGTACCAGATCAGCATCGGGTTGACCGCGACCAGGGCGGCGGCAACGATGCCGGCGCGGCGGCTGCTCAGCTCGGCGCCGAGCAGGTAAGCCACCGGCACCGTGGCGACTCCCGCTAGGGCCGAGACTGAGCGCAAGCCGGCCTCGCCGGTGCCGGTCACCTGGGTCCAGACCCAGGCCAGCGCGTAGTAGAGCGGCGGCGCCGACTCGCTGAAGCCAACCGCGTCCATCGCGTGCCAGAAGCCGTCGCGGAGGATGCGGCTGGCAGTGACGATCTCGTCGTGGTGATAGCTCTGCAGACCGAGCGTGGCGAAGCGCAGTGCCGCGGCGAGAACGGTGAGTCCGGCGACGATCCAGAAGGCGCGCGAGCGCGAGCGCAGCGCGGCGGCGAGCGCCTCCAGATGCGTCGACAGGCTGCCCCTGCCCAGCGCCCCAGCGGCCTCCATTACTTAGGCGAGTGCCGCTTCGATCGCTTTGGAGACCTCGCCCACGTAGACGAACTCCAGCTCGCTGCGCTCGTGCTCGGGAATCTCGGTCACGTCACCCTCGTTTCTCTCCGGCACCAAGACGCGCTTGATCCCGGCCCGCTGCGCCGCCAGCGACTTCTCCTTCAAGCCGCCGATCGGCAGCACCTGGCCGGTCAGCGTCACCTCGCCGGTCATCGCCACATCGTTGCGAACGGGTCGGCCGCTGATAAGCGAACCGAGCGCGACGGTCATCGCCACGCCCGCCGATGGACCGTCCTTGGGCACGGCGCCGGCCGGCACGTGGATGTGGATGTCGTGTTTGGCAAACCACTCCTCGTCAAGCGCGGGTGCCACCTCGCGCCAGTGGCCGCGGATATAGGAGAGCGCTGCCTGCGCCGACTCCTTCATCACGTCACCGAGCTGGCCGGTGATGGTGAGCGAGCCGGAGCCGGGCATCGAGGTCGCCTCGATGAAGAGCACGTCACCGCCGGTCGGCGTCCAGGCGAGGCCGGTTGCCACACCTGGGACCTTGGTGCGGCGGCGCTGCTCGGCGAAGACGCGGCGACGCCCGAGCAGCTCGCGAGCGCGTTTGGCCGAGATTCTCTCCTTACCTTTTGCCTTGCCCTCGGCGACTTTGCGCGCGACTTTGCGGCAGATCGTGCCGATCTGGCGCTCGAGGTTGCGCACGCCCGCCTCGCGCGTGTACTCGTCGATGATCGCCGCCAGCGCCGGATCGGCAAACTCGATCTGCGAGGCCTTTAGGCCATTGGCTTTGATCTGGCGTGGAACGAGGTAGCGACGGGCAATGTGCTTCTTCTCTTCCTGTGTGTAGCCGGCCAGTTCGATCGTCTCCATCCGGTCCTGCAGCGGGCCAGGGATCGTGTCGAGGATGTTGGCGGTAGCGATGAAAAGCACCTCGGAGAGGTCGAACTCGAGGTCGAGGTAGTGGTCGCGGAAGGAATCATTCTGGGCCGGATCGAGCACCTCGAGCATCGCCGAGGCCGGATCGCCACGGAAGTCGGCGCCCATCTTGTCGATCTCGTCGATCATGAAGACGGGGTTGCGCGAGCCGGCGTCGCGCAGGGCACGGACGATCGCGCCGGGAAGGGCACCAATGTAGGTGCGGCGGTGGCCGCGGATCTCGGCCTCGTCGCGGACACCGCCAACTGAGATCCGCTCGAACTCGCGGCCGAGGGCTTTAGCGATCGAGCGGCCGAGGCTGGTCTTGCCAACGCCGGGGGGCCCGACGAAGCAGAGGATCGGTCCGGGCGAGTCCGATTTCAGCTTGCGCACCGCCAGGTACTCGAGGATCCGGTCCTTGACTTTCTCGAGGTCGTAGTGATCGGCGTCGAGCACCTCGCGGGCATGGGCGATGTCGAGGTTGTCCTCGCTCTCGGCCGCCCAGGGCAGCTCGACCAGCCACTCGAGGTAGGTGCGGATAACGCCGTGCTCGGCTGCCGCCGGCGGCAGCTTCTCCAACCGCGAAAGCTCGCGGTCGGCGGCCTTCTGGGCATGCTCGGGAAGTTTCGCCGCCTCGATTTTCTCGCGCAGTTCGTTGACTTCGGCCTGCTGCTCGTCGCCCTCGCCGAGCTCGTCCTGGATCGCTTTCATCTGCTGGCGCAGGAAGAACTCGCGCTGTCCCTTGTCGATCTCGGACTCCACCTGGGACTGGATCTGGCTGCCGAGCTGGACGACCTCGAGCTCACGGGTGAGGATCTGCGAGAGGTGGCGCAGGCGAGCCACCACCTCCAGCTCCTCCAGTAGCCGCTGCTTCTCCTCGGTCGAGATGCGCAGGGCGCCGGCGATCAAGTGCGCCAAGGCAGACGGGTCGTCGAGGTTGGCGACCGCCATCTGCAGCTCCTCGGGCAGGTAGGGAATCTGCTCGATGATCTGGGAGAAGGTGCGCTGGACGTTGCGGGTCAAGGCCTCCAACTCCGGGCCGTCCTCGATCGCGTCGGGGAGCTCGGCGATCCGCGCCACGAGATAGGGCTGCTCGGCGACGTAGGGGCCGAGGCGAACTCGCTGGGCGCCCTGGACGAGGACGCGCAGAGTGCCGTCGGGGACCTTGAGCATGCGGGCGACGACGCCAACGACGCCTACCTCGAAGAGATCCTCGGGTCCGGGCTCCTCGTTCTCCGGATCGCGGGCGGCAACCATCGCCAGCATTCGGTTGGCGCCGAGCACGTCGTCGACCAGCTTGATCGAGCGTTCCTGGCCGACGGCGAGCGGGGTCAGGGTCTCGGGAAAGGTGACCGTCTCGCGCAGGGGCAGGACGGGCAGTGCGTCGGGCAACGGCTCACTGGCGCGGATGGCGTTCTCGGCGTCGAGCGAGTCGACCACCTCGAGCACCGGGCTGCCCTCCATCAATGCCGCCTCCCGCGAGTCGGCACTAATCCCTCCCGATCGGGACCCGGCGGGTGGTCTCGGTCGGATCGCGCAAGGGCAGCTCAATCCGCAACACCCCGTCCTCGTAAGTGGCCTTGGCGCGCTCCGCATCGACGTCGACCTGCAGCTCGACCACGCGCCGAAACGGCCCCGAGGGAATCTCGACCTGCTGGTAGACCCGCCCCTCGGTCTCCTGCACCGGCCGCTCGCCGACGATCGCCAGCTGTCGCCCGCTCACCTCGATCCCGACGTCCGAGAGCTCCACCCCTGCCAGATCGACCTTGACCACGGCTTGCTGCGGTTCGCCGCAGTAATAGACATCGACGTTGGGGGTGAACCCCCGGCTGCGCTTGCTGACGTAGGTAGTCCGCGCCCACGCGTAGAGATCCCGCTCCGGCATGGTCAAAACATAGCCAGACCGCTGCTCGCGGGTCCTGGCGCTCAGGCCGTTTGGGTGGCCCAGCGGGGTGGCCGCATCAGCAGGACCGGTTGGCGCGGCGGCACCAGGCCCTCGGGCCGGTTGGGCCGGAAGGTCGTGCACGGCTCCTCCAGCTCTAGCGAGCAGAGCAGGTTCTTGCGGAAATAACAGTCGTCGCAGGTCGGCGGCTTTGGCTTGCGGGGCACGGCGCGCATACTGCCACCGCCGCGCGTCTTTCGTGACTGGCATTCCCGCAAAGCGCAACGTCTTTGACACAGTCTCGTCACATCTTCCCCGCGTCTTGCGGAAGCCGGGAGCGGCCGTCGCTACCATTGCCGCTGGATGGACTCCTCCAGCCGGACCGACAAGCTCTCCGCCTCTCCCCAGCTGTTCGAGAGCGACTTCCTCAACTTTTTCTCGCGGGTTCATCCCGCGGTCCCGGCGATCGTCTTCGTGCCGGTGGTGATCGCGGTCGAGTGGCTCGGCGCCAGCGGCGGCTACGCTGCCTGGCAGCTGCTCGGGCTCAGCCTCGGCGGGGTCGGCATCTGGACCCTGACCGAGTACTGGCTGCACCGGCTCGTCTTCCACTGGGAGCCCGACAACGCCTTTGGTCGCCGCATGCACTTCATCATCCACGGCATCCACCACGACCACCCCAACGACAAGCTGCGCTTGGTGATGCCGCCGGCGGTGGCGATTCCCCTCGCCGCCCTCTTCTTCTTCGCCTTCACCCTGCTCTTCGGCACACCAGCGGCCTACCCGCTCTTCGGCGGCTTCATCGCCGGCTATCTCTTTTACGATTACACGCACTACTACGTGCACCACTTCGTGCCTAAATCGGAGTTCGGCAAGCGCCTGCGCGAGCAGCACATGCGCCACCATTTCCAGGATCACCGCTTCGGCTACGGCGTCTCCTCGCCAATCTGGGACGTTGTCTTCCGCACCCTGCCGCGCCGTCGGCGAAGCAACTAGCGCAGTGCTATCTCGAGCTCGAAGCGAGCATCGGGGTCATCGGACGTAGGCGAGTGCCGGCTCGCGCATCCGCTCGCGTGCCTTCACGGTGAGCGAATCGAGCGGCCTGGAGCGTCAATTCGGTGTGCCACGATTTCGGTACGCGCCGGTTTGACACCGATGACCGTTCGACCAATGTCTTCTGGCTGGTGCGATGGAGAAGCTTGGGCTTGCCCGGAATGTGGTGCATATCTCACCTGAGCGCCAAGCTCAGTGCACCGCCTGATTGGCATCCCACTCTGAAAACCTTCATCCAAATGGCCAGAGTGACATGTCGCAGTTTGACTATATGAATAGTCACTGTCACTGTCACTGTGCCACACTCCGGGAACTGACGACCCCGGAGGCAATAAGTCTCACTGGGATGAAAGGAAGGAAATGCCTAGCACCAGCAACGTACTCGACGAGGCTCTGAACCTGGTCAAGAAGCGGCTTGCCGAGCTTGATGAGGAGCGCCAGCGTCTTGAGCGCGCCCTCGCAGAGCTTGGTGGCACCGTTACGAGCACCGTCGCCCCCCGCCGCCCAGGTCGACCCCCGGGCTCCGGAAAACGTGGTCCTGGTCGCCCCCGCAAAACTGCATCCGCAGCTGCCCCCGCACCTGCGTCTGCCTCGACATCAACCGCTGCTCCTCGTCGTCGGCGTCGCCGCCGCGGTGGCACGCGTGCCGATCAGGCAGTCGCCCTGGTCGAGCAGAACCCCGGCATCTCCGCCTCGGAGATCGCCAAGCAGATGAAAATCAAACCCAACTATCTCTATCGGGTCCTTGGTGAAATGGAGAAAGAGGGTCGGGTGACGAAGAAGGGGCGCGAGTACCACCCCGCCTAACGTCAACCCTGTTGTTTCGAAAAAGCCGGCCCCCTCAAGGGCCGGCTTTTTCTTTGCCTTCTTAGGTCGGCTTAGACCAAGCCCAGCTTGGCGACGGCGTCGCGCTCCTCGCGCAGCTCGGCGGCGCTGGCGTCAATGCGTGCGCGGGAGAACTCCGGCACCTCGGCACCCTCGACGATCGACCACTCCCCCCCGCTGCACTGACAGGGAAAGCCGGCAACGATTCCCTCCGCGACTCCGTAGGAGCCATCGGCGGGTACGCCCATCGAGACCCAGTCACCGTCCGGCGTGCCGAGCACCCAGTCGTGCACGTGATCGATCGCGGCATTTGCCGCCGAGGCGGCACTGGAAGCGCCGCGCGCCTCGATGATCGCGGCGCCGCGTTTGGCCACCCGCGGGATGAACTCATCGGCGATCCAGGCCTGATCGTCAACCGCGTCCCAAGCACTCTCCCCACTGACCCGAGCGTTAACCAGATCCGGATACTGAGTGGTCGAGTGATTGCCCCAGACCGTCATCTTGGTGACGTCGGGAATCTGCTTGCCGAGCTTGCTAGCCAGTTGCGCGATAGCCCGATTGTGGTCGAGGCGCATCATCGCGGTGAAGCGCTCGCGGGGAACCCCATCCGCGTTGGACATTGCGATCAGGCAGTTGGTGTTGGCCGGGTTGCCTACCACCAGCACCCGTACGTCCTCGGCGGCGCCGGCGGCGATCGCTTCGCCCTGCGGCTTGAAGATCCCACCGTTGGCCTCGAGCAGGTCCGAGCGCTCCATGCCGGGACCGCGCGGCCGTGCCCCAACCAAGAGGCCGACGTTACAACCGTCGAACGCCTGCTTGGGGTCGTCGAAGATGTCGATGCGCTGCAGCAGCGGGAAGGCGCAATCGTCGAGCTCCATCGCGGTGCCCTCGGCCGCTTTGACCGCATCGGGTATCTCGAGCAGGCTGAGCTCGATCGGGGTGTCGGGACCGAGCATCTGACCGCTGGCGATACGAAACAGCAGCGCATAGCCGATCTGCCCAGCGGCGCCGGTAACGGTGACTTTCACAGGGGTGCTCACGGAATCTCTATCTCCTGGATTGTAGTTTTCGAAGAGCTATGCCATCGCCCGCTGCAGGCCCTCATCTATCGAGGCGAGGAACTCCTGCGTGGTCTGGAACTCCTGGTCGGGACCGATCAGGAGGGCGAGATCTTTCGTCATCCGGCCCGCTTCCACCGTTTCCACACAGACGCGCTCCAGCGTCTCGGCAAAGTGGGAAACCTCAGGTGTCTTGTCAAGGCGCCCGCGAGCGGCGAGGCCGCGCGTCCAGGCAAAGATTGAGGCGATCGGGTTGGTAGAGGTCGGCTTGCCCTGCTGATGCTGGCGATAGTGGCGAGTTACCGTGCCGTGCGCCGCCTCGGCCTCGACCGTCTTGCCATCGGGGCTCATCAGCACACTTGTCATTAGGCCGAGCGAACCGAACCCCTGGGCGACGGTGTCGGACTGCACGTCGCCGTCGTAGTTCTTGCAGGCCCAGACGTAGCCGCCCTCCCACTTCATCGCCGCCGCCACCATGTCGTCGATCAGGCGGTGTTCGTAGGTGATTCCGGCGGCCTCGAAGTCGGTCCTGAACTCGTTCTCGTAGACCTCGGCGAAGAGGTCCTTGAAGCGACCGTCGTAGCGCTTCAGGATCGTGTTCTTGGTCGAGAGGTAGACCGGGTAGCCGCGGTTCAAGCCGTAACGCATCGACGCTCGCGCAAAGTCGCGAATCGAGTCGTCGAGGTTGTACATCGCCATCGCGATACCCGGGCCGGGGAAGTCATAGACATCGAGCTCGACCGGCTCCGACCCGTCCTTGGGGGTGTAGGTAAGCGTCAGCGTGCCCTCACCTGGCACGACCATGTCGGTGGCGCGGTACTGGTCACCAAAAGCGTGGCGGCCGATCACTATCGGCTTGGTCCAGCCGGGCACGAGCCTGGGCACATTGGAGATCACGATCGGCTCGCGGAAAATGACGCCGCCGAGGATGTTGCGGATCGTCCCGTTGGGCGAGCGGTACATATCCGCCAGGCCGAACTCCTCGACCCGCGCCTCGTCAGGGGTGATCGTTGCGCACTTGACGCCGACGCCGTGCTGCTTGATCGCCTTCGCTGCATCAATGGTGATCTGGTCGCGACTCGCGTCGCGGCTCTCGATCCCGAGATCGAAGTAGATCAGCTCGAGATCGAGGTAGGGCAGGATCAGCTGCTCCTTGATGAAGGCCCAGATGATTCGGGTCATCTCGTCGCCGTCGAGCTCGACGATCGGGTTCTTGACTGAGATTTTCTCCATGCGGGTCGGCGATGCTATCGATGGGCTGGCACAATCAGAGTCGATGGCCACCGTCGAGCGTCGAACCTCCTCTACCCACGAGGTCTTCAACCAAGCACCGCCGCTGGAGGATTACAACCCCTTCGACGCCGACCGAGCGCTGAGCGAGGCGATGCGCCGCGAGGGCGCCGAGTGGGCCGAGGGTCGCGCCCGCGAGCTGGGGGCGATCTGCGGCTCCCATCAGACGATCCGCTGGGGCTACGAGGCCAACGAGCGCAAGCCCGAGCTGCGCACCCACGACCGCTACGGCAACCGCATCGACGAGGTCGAGTTCGACACTTCCTGGCACGAGCTGATGCGGATCGGCGTTGGCAACGGCCTGCACGCAATGCCCTGGCGCGAACCGGGGCCCGGCGCCCACGTTGCCCGCGCGGCGACCTTCATGCTGCTGATGCAGGCCGAGAGCGGCGTCGGCTGTCCGATCTCGATGACCTACTCGGCGATCCCGGCGCTGCGCAAGCAGCCCGAGCTCGCCGCAGAGTGGGAGGAGCGTTTCCTCTCGCTTGACTACGACGAGCGCTCGATGCCCGCCAAGCGCAAGAGCGGTGCCCTCTGCGGCATGGCGATGACCGAGAAGCAGGGCGGCTCCGACGTGCGGGCCAACACCACGACGGCGACGCCGTTGAACGGTGGCGGTCCCGGCGCCGAGTATGAGATCGTCGGCCACAAGTGGTTCTGCTCGGCGCCGATGTGCGATGCCTTCCTCGTCCTCGCCCAGACCGAGTCGGGGATCTCCTGCTTCCTAATGCCGCGCTGGACCCCCGACGGCGAGCGCAACGCCTTCCACATTCAGCGGCTCAAGGACAAGCTCGGCAACCGCTCCAACGCCTCCAGCGAGGTCGAGTTCCGCGGCGCCTGGGCGCGCATGATCGGCGAGGAGGGCCGCGGCGTGCCGACGATCATCGAGATGGTCAACCACACCCGGCTCGACTGCGTGATCGGCGGCGCCACCGGCTACCGCGCGGGAGTCGTACAGGCGCTCAACCACGCCGCGCACCGCTCCGCCTTCGGCGCCGAGCTGATCGAGCAACCGCTGATGCAAAACGTGCTCGCCGACCTCGCGGTCGAATCGGAGGCCGCCACGGTGGCGGCGATGCGCCTCGCCCGCTCTTACGACGAGGTCGCGGCCGGCGACGATGAGGCAACCGAGTTCCGCCGCCTCGCCAATCCCGTCCTCAAGTACTGGCTCTGCAAGCGCGCTCCCTCCCACGCGGTCGAGTGCCTGGAGTGCCTCGGCGGCAACGGCTACGTCGAGGACTCGGGAATGCCGCGCCTCTACCGCGAGGCCCCACTCGCCTCAATCTGGGAGGGCTCCGGCAACGTCCAGTGCCTCGACGTGCTGCGCGCAATGGTCAAGAACCCTGCCTCAGTAGACGCCTTCTTCGCCGAGGTACTAGAGGGAGCAGGAGCGGAACCAAAGCTCGACGCCTACGTCTCCTCCCTACGCAACGAGATCCCCGGCGACATAGAGACCATCCAGCACCGGGCCCGCCGCATCGTCGAGAAGATGGCCCTTGCCCTACAAGCTTCCCTCCTGGTCCGCTACGGCGACCCCGCAGTGGCCGATGCCTTCTGCGCCTCCCGCCTCTCCGGCGACTGGGGCTACGCCTTCGGCACGCTCCCCGCCGGTACGGACTTCAGTCGCATCATCGAGCGCCACCGGCCGGCTTAGCGGCGTCGCGCAACGCTCGTCCTACCTGCTCCGCGGTAATCACGCCTGAGAGACGGCCGTCGATGTCGACTGCCATCACGGCACCGAAGCGGCGCAGAGCGCGGTTGGCCAGCAGCGAGTCGAGCGGCGCGTCGTCGCGGACCTGAAAGGTGCCGTCGTCGCGCTCGAGCAGGTCGGAGACGTGGAAGCTGGCGCGGGAAGTCTCGGGCACCTCGTCGGCTTTGTCGCGGACCACCAGGCCGAGGAACTTGTAGGCCGCGTCGACCACCGGGAACCAGGGCCAGCGGTAGCGCAGGAAGTACTCGTCCAATGCCTGCTCGACGCTGATCTCACCCGGGATCGCCACCGGTTCGCGGTCCATCACGTCGGCGACGGAGAGGTTGCTGATTTTGCCGGTGACCGCGGTCTGCATCGAGGCGGCGCGGGCGGAGCCGTTGATCACCATCCCGATCAGCGCCAACCAGATGCCGCCGAAAGCGTCGCCGCTGGCAATCAACAGGAGACCGCCACCGATAAAGATGTAGCCGAAGACGCGTCCGAGGTTGGCGGCGAAGCGGGTCGCCGAGTTGCGATCCCCCGTCTTCCACCAGGCGATCGCCCGCACCACCCTGCCGCCGTCCATCGGAAATGCGGGCAGCAGGTTGAAGACGAGGACCAGGAGGTTGATCGTCGCCAGCCAGCCGATCATCGCCCAGAACCCGGAAACGCCGCTGCTGCTTTCGACCAGCGCCGAGCGGCGGAACTCCTCCCAGCCGACCGCGGCCAGGCCGAACCCGGTCAGCACGACGACGATCGCCAAGGTCACCAGTGGTCCCGCTATCGCCACCTTGAACTCGGTCGAGGGGCTGTCGGACTCGCGGTCCATCCGCGCCATTCCGCCGAAGATCCAGAGCTGGATGCTGGAGATGCCAATCCCGTTGCGCAGGGCGGCGAAGGCGTGGCCGAGCTCGTGCAGCAGCACCGAGGCGAAGAAGAGGAGTGAGCTGGCCACGGCGAGGGCGAAGGGCGTCGATGCCGAGCTGCTCTCTCCCAGCACCCGGCCGTAGAAGTCCGAGAGCCAGAAGATCATCAGGAAGAGGACGATGAACCAGGACCAGTCGACCGCGATGCGGATTCCGCGGACGTGGAACAGGGTTATTGGGCGGCCGCCGAGCATGCGTCAATCGTACGCGGCCGTCCCGGTGGGGGTTTCACTTAACTTTTTCGGTGGAGAGTTACCGGCTGGCGCCTCGAGGAATTGCCGAAAAAGTACAAGACGTTCCACCCCCACCGGGACGGCCGCGTATAAGTTCGCAACGATGCAGGTAGACCAAGGCCAACTCCGCGGCTGGCTCGAGGAGCTTGAGCAGATCTATCGTCCCTCTGCTTCCGAAGGCGAGCGCCGCGCCGCTGAGTGGATCGTTGAGCGCTTCGCCGAGCTCGGGGCCGAGGCTCGGATCGAGGCGGAGCCGGCGCACGGTACTTATTGGTGGCCGCTTGGGATCGGCGCCGCGCTGGGCGCACTGGGCGGGTTCGCCGCGCTGCGGGGGCGCCGCTTGCTTGGCACGGTGCTTGGCGCGATCGGCGCCGTTGGGATCGCTGACGACTTCCCCCCGGGACAGCGCCGCCTGCGCAAGCCGCTGCGAACGCGGACGACCTACAACGTTGTCTGCGAACTGGGGCCCGCCGACGCTGAGCGGACGATGGTCGTCGTCGCCCACCACGACGCCGCCCACTCCGGGCTGATCTTCCACCCCGCCCTGCCCAAGCTCGCCGACCGGCTCGGCCTGATCGAGGGCGCCGACACCAGTCCACCGCTGATGGCGCCGGTGATCGGCGGACCGATCCTCGCCGCGCTCGGCGCTCTTACCGGTCGCCACCTGCTCGCCAAGATCGGCATCTTCCTCGGCCTCGGCTCGGCGGCGGCGATGGCCGACATCGGCATGCGCAAGACCGTGCCCGGAGCCAACGACAACGGCACCGCCGTCGTCGCCCAGCTAGCGCTCGCCCAACGGCTGGTCGAGGAGCCGCCGCGGGACCTGCGCGTGATCCTGCTCTCGGCCGGCGCCGAGGAGTCCTTCAGCGAGGGGATCAAGGCCTTCGGCGAGCGCCACTTCGGGCAGCTGCCGCGCGAGAGCACCTTCTTCCTCGCGGTCGACTCGATCGGCTCCCCCCACCTGCTGGTGCTGCGCGGCGAGGGCTTCCTCAAGATGCGCGAGTACCCGCGCCGGGCGCTCGACCTGATGGACGGGCTCGCCGAGGAGCTCGGCATCTGGCTCTACCCCAACCTGCGGCTGCACAACGGCACCGATGGCCTCGAGCCGCTGGCGGCCGGCTACGAGACCGCTTCGCTGTGCGGCTGCACCGAGCTCAAGAACCCGGCGAATTACCACTGGCCCAACGATCTCGCCGAGAACGTCGACTTCAGCAGCGTCGCCGATGGAGTTCGCCTGATTGAGGCGGCGGCGCGGCGCCTCGACGCCCGCTGGCTCTAGCCGGCCTGCGCAGGTGCAACGCGTAGCGGCTCTGCAGCAACCGCAACGCGTTGCACCTCATCGAAATCCGACTGCGGTGTCGGATTTACGCTCTATAGAGTCCGCGCTCGTGCCTACTCATGACGTACTGGTGATCGGCGCCGGCCTCGCCGGCCAGCGAGCAGCGTTGGCAGCGGCGGAGGAGGGCGTCTCGGTTGGAATCGTCAGCAAGGTCCACCCCGTGCGCTCGCACTCCAATGCGGCCCAGGGCGGGATCAACGCGGCGCTCAACCCCGGCGACTCCTGGGAGTCGCACGCCTTCGACACGATCAAGGGCTCCGACTACCTGAGCGACCAGGACGCGGTCGAGATCATGTGCCGCGAGGCGCCTGAGGAGATCCTCCACCTCGAGCACCTCGGCGTCACCTTCCACCGCAACGAGGAGGGCAAGCTCGGCACCCGCGCCTTCGGCGGCGCCTCCGCCGCCCGCACTTACTACGTCGCCGACATCACCGGCCAGGCGATCATGCACGTGCTCTACGAGCAGCTGATGAAGCACTCCGACTCGGTCACCCGCTACGAGGAGTGGTTCAGCACGGCGCTGGCGATGGACGAGCAGGGCGAGTGCTGCGGGGTCGTCACCCGCAACATCGCCGACGGCTCGATGCAGCTCTTCCGCGCCAAGTCGGTGATCCTCGCCTGCGGCGGCAACGGCCAGGTCTGGAAGCCGACCACCAACGCGCTGATCTGCACCGGCGACGGGATCGCGATGGCCTACCGGGTCGGCGCCAAGCTGATGGACATGGAGATGATCCAGTACCACCCGACGACGCTGGCGGGCAAGGGCTTCCTGATCACCGAGGGTGCCCGCGGCGAGGGCGCCCACCTGCTCAACGCCAAGGGCGAACGCTTCATGGAGCGCTACGCGCCGAACAAGATGGAGCTGGCCTCGCGCGACGTCGTCTCCCGCGCCGAGCAGACCGAGATCAACGAGGGCCGCGGCTTCCCCGACGGCACCGTCGCCCTCGACATCACCGTGGTGCCGAAAAAGCGCGTGCACGAGGCGCTGCGCGAGATCGTCCTCGTTGGCCAGGACTTCGCCGGCGTCGACATCACCCGCGAACCGATCCACATCAAGCCCGGCAACCACTACACGATGGGCGGCGTCAAGACCGACGTCGACGGGCGCACCGACATCCCCGGCCTCTACTCGGCCGGCGAGACCGCCTGCGTCTCGGTCCACGGCGGCAACCGGCTCGGCGCCAACTCGCTGCTCGACACGCTGATCTTCGGCCGGCGCTCCGGCGCCGACGCGGCGGCGCGCGCGAAGCGGATCGAGGGCTCAAGGCCCTCGAAAGCGGTGCTCGAGGCCGAGGAGGCGACGATCGCCGCGATCTCCGCCCGCGAGAAGGGCTCCGGCCGCCGCATCTCCGAGATCAAGCTCGACCTCGGCACGGCGATGGACAAGGACGTCTCGGTCTTTCGCGACGAGGCCGGGATCCAGCAGGCGCTGGAGACCGTGCGCCGGCTCAAGGAGGAGGCCAAGACCGCCTACATCGACGACCGCGGCTCGATCTTCAACCAGGACATCCTCGGTGCGATCGAGCTCGGCTACATGATCGACAACGCCGAGTGCACCTGCCTCGCCGCGCTCGAGCGCAAGGAGAGCCGCGGCGCCCAGTACAGGACCGACTTCCCCGAGCGCAACGACGAGGAGTGGCTCAAGCACATCGACCTGCAGCTGGGGGCCGACGGGCCGGAGATCTCATACTCAGAGGTGACCATCACCAAGTGGGAACCGCAAGAGAGGACTTACTGATGGCCGAGTACACGCTGAAGGTCCGCCGTTACCAGCCCGAGAGTGGCGAGGGCGCCTACTGGGAGGAGTTCAAGGTTGAGCTCGATCCCTCGCTCTCGGTCCTCGACGGCCTGCTGCAGGCCAAGGACCGCGACGACGGCTCGCTCTCGGTGCGCTGCTCCTGCCGCGCCGCGATCTGCGGCTCCTGCGGGATGAAGATCAACGGCCAGTCCGGTCTCGGCTGCAAGACCCAGGTCGGCGAGGCGCAGGAGCTGGCCGAGAAGAGGGCCAGCGTCAGCCCCGATGCCAACGGCGAGACCCCCCCGATCGTGATCGAGCCGATGGGCAACATGCCAGTGATCAAGGACCTCGTCACCGACATGGAGTCGACCCACTGGACCAAGATCCGCCGCGTCACCCCCTGGCTGCTGCCTCACGGCGAGGCGCCCGAGCGCGAGTACGTGGTCGAGCCCGAGTCGATGATCGACATCACCCAGTCGATGGCCTGCATCCAGTGCGGCGCCTGCGTCTCCTCCTGCCTCTCGATGGAGGCCGACCCCGACTTCATCGGCCCGGCGGCGCTGGCCAAGGCCTACCGCTTCGTCGGTGACCCGCGCGACGCCGAGACCAAGGAGCGCCTGCACGACCTGGCGCACGACCCGCACGGGATCTACGACTGCACCCACTGCTTCAGCTGCATCGACGCCTGCCCCAAGGGCGTGGCACCGATGGACCAGATCATGCGCCTGCGCCGCAAAGCCGGTGAGGAGGGGATCGACGATCCCAACCACGGCCATAACCACGAGGCGGCCTTCGTCAAGATCATCGAGAAGAAGGGGACCCTGGACGAGGGCCTGCTGCTGCAGGAGTCCTTCGCGCCCGGCGTCAAAGGCAAGCTGAAACCGAGCAAAGCGGCGATCAAAGAACTGCTCGGCTCGATCCCGACCGTGCTGCGCGCGATCAAGACCGGCAAGGGCCGCACGCTCTCAAAGCTGGTCCCCGGCATCCACCCGAAGCTACCCGGCAACGCTCAGGACGAGGTTAAGGCGATCTACCAGCACGCCGAGGAGCACCGCGAGGAATTCAATATCTACATCAAGGGCGAGGACGAGGACTTCGTCGAACCCGAGCCCGATGAGATGACGGACGAGGCCTTTACGGCGGAGGCGGCATCAGCCGCGGATACGAAGGGAGAGTCGTGATGAGCGACGGCCAGATCAAGGTCGCCTACTGGCCCGGCTGCGTCTCGCGCGGCTTCACCAGCGAGCTGCACGGGTCGATGGCCTTCGTCGCCGAGAAGCTCGGCATCGAGCTGGTCGAACTCGACCGCGCCAACTGCTGCGGCGCCGGCGTGATCGCCGAGCACAATCAAGAGCTCGCCGACACCCTCAACGCCCGCACTTTCGCCCTCGCCCAGCAAACCGGGCTGGCGATGATGAACATCTGCTCGACCTGCCAGGGCGCCCAGTCGGAGTGCCAGCAACGGCTCGACGCCGACTCCTCCTACCGCGCCCACATCAACGAGGTGCTGAGCGGCCAGGGCCTCGCCTACGAGAAGGACAAGGACGGCTTCACCAACAAGAACTTCCTCTGGCTGCTGGTCGAGGACTACGGTCTCAACAAGCTCGCCGAGCAGGTCAAGCGGCCGCTCTCCGGCCTCCGCGTCGGCCCCTTCTACGGCTGCTACGTCGTCCGCCCCAAGGAGCGGCTCGGCTACGACGAGTTCCCCGATCGGGACATCTACCTGGAGAAGGTGATCGAGGCGCTCGGCGGCCAGGTGGTCGAGTACGACGGCGCCCGCAAGTGCTGCGGCTTCCCGGTAATCACGATGAACCGCGACACCTCGCTGCGCCAGGCCGGCACTCACGTCGGCGACGCAATCGACGCCGGCGCCGACTGCCTCGTCACCCCCTGCCCGCTCTGCCACCTCAACCTCGACATGCAGCAGCCCGAGGCAGCAAAGGTCGTCAACCGCGACCTCGGCCTCGCCGTCCTGCACCTCCCCCAGCTGGTTGGCCTGGCGCTCGGCGCCGAGCCGAAGCAGCTCGGGATGAGCAAGCACATCGCCTCGACCGGGTGGGTCGAGGAGCGGCTTGCTGCGGTTCCTGCCTAACTACTGACCCAAGCGTGGTGGGCGAGTCCGTGAGGGTCTGCGGACAGCGCTTCGCGCTTGAGTGTCCGCAGACCCTCACGGACTCGCCCTCTCCCGATTTGAAGGCGGGTCAAGCGCAAACGCATCTTGGGCTTCGAGCCCACTGGCTCTCGGATCTCAGAGCCCTTAGGGATTTGGGCACACTCAGTGGCCTGAGTGCGTGGCGCTGATCACGACCACAGCGATTGAGAGGACTACCATCACGGCAGTGAGGAACCGGAGCATGAGGTCTCGGCGTTCCCATTCCTTGCGCTCGAGACGATCGATGCGGTTCTCTAGCCGGTCGACTCTGGCTGTCTCCCAGGACTCCATGCAGCGCTTAGTCTAGCAGACAAAACACTTCAGTGAGAGCGCTGGAGCGTTCTCGCTCAGCCGGGCCGGTCGAGGCCGACGCGGCGGGCCAGCCACTGAGCTCCTACGGTGTCGGTCAGGCCGTGGGCGGCTATCGAGGCGATGATTGCTATCGAGGCGACGTCGAAGATCAGGTTGGCTTCGCCGACGTCGGACTTGAGCACGAAGAGGGCGAAGAGCATTGAGGCGACGCCCTTGGGGCCGAACCAGGACATGAAGAGCTTCTGGGGGCGCGGGATGCCGGTTTTGACGAAGGAGAGCATCACTGCCAAGGGGCGGGCGACGAGCAGGGCGAAGACGACGAAGAGGATCAGCGGCGGGATGCTGTGGTGGAAGCCGGTGGCGACGATCAGGGCGCCGAAGGCGAAGAAGGTGAGGACCTGCAGGATCGCGCTGGTGTTCTCGGCGAACTCGACGAAGCCCTCGGGCACCTCTCTCTCGCTCGCCGCCATCGCGATGCCGCAGACAAAGGCCGCGATCAACCCGTTGCCGATCGTCACTTCGGCGAGGCCGAAGGCGAAGAGGGCGATGCCGACCGCGTAGATCCCCTCGTAGCGGGCGGTGAGGCCGCCGCCAGGAAGGTGGTGATGAAGGCGCCCGCCAAGCGTCCCGAGTCCGATGCCGACGGCGGCACCGAAAAGCGCCTCGCCGACCAGCTTCGCCGCTTCGCCTCCCGGGTCGCCGCCGGGGCCGGCGAGGACGAGGAAGAAGAGGACGAAGGGCAGGGCGAGGCCGTCGTTGAGCCCGGACTCGAGGTTGAGTGTGTGGCGGACGGAAGCCGGCACGATTCGCGAGGTGACGACCGCCGAGGTGACCACCGGATCGGTCGGCGAGAGCACGGCCGCGAGCAGCAGCGCCTCGGCCCAGCTGAGGTCGGGGAAGAGCGCCTTGGCGGCCAGCCCGAGCAGCACCATCGTGATCGGCATCGCGATCACCAGCGCTCGCGCCACCGGGCTCCAGTGGCGGCGCAGCAGCTCGCGCTCGACGAACATCCCGTCGGAGAAGAGGGTGAGAATCAACGCCAGCTCGACCAGCTCGACGATCGACTCGGATTTGGCGTCGACATCGACGACGCCAAGAGCGGCGAGCAGGATCCCCAGCGCTACCGACAGCACCGAGGCCGAAAGCACAGTGCCCTTCATCACCCCAGAGAGGGCCGCGACCAAGGTCAACAGCCCGCCGAAGATCAGAACCGCGTCGCCGAAGCTGATTCCCATCAGAGCTGGAACCTAGACCAGGCCAACCGGCCAGGCGCTGAGCCGCTCACCAAAAGTCACCGCTCGCTCGCCCATGTAGAGCACAACTCCGCGGACGAACCGCTCTCCGAGGCTCTGCTCGAGGCGCTCAAATCGCCTGAAGTCACGCGCGTCGACGCTGCGTGCGCCCTTCACCTCGATCCCAACCACCCGGCCGTCGGCAGCTTCGACCAAGAAGTCGACCTCCGTGCCCTTTGTGGTCCGGTAGTGCATGACGTCACTCCCGCCACCCGCCACGCCGACGCCCTTGACCAGCTCCATCCCCACATAGCTCTCGAGCACCAAACCGCGCAGTGTGTCGTCCTCGAGCAGCCGGCCGCGATCGACGCGGAGCAATTGGCAAAGCAAGCCAACATCGCTGACCAACAGCTTCGGAGCCTTGACCAGCCGCGGTCCAAGACTGCTGTGCCAGGCCCCAAGCCGACGCAGCAGGAAGACTCGAGCCAGCAGCGCCACGTATCGATCGATCGAGCTGTTCGGGATTCCGAGATCCTGACTCAAGCCGCTCTTGTTAAGCGGACCTCGGGTGCGCAACGCGATTGCGCTCAGCAGAGCCGGGAGCTGCTCCAGGCGCTCAATGTCTGCCATCCCCCGGATATCGCGCTCGAGGAGCGTGTTCAGGTAGCTCGAGAACCATTGGCTCCGCCGCTCGCTGTCCTTCCGCGCTACCGCCTCCGGATAACCGCCGGCGAGGAGGCGAGAAACCAGCTTCTCCACGCTCAGCTCCCGGGCCGGCGGCCGTGGCTGGTCGGCGAAAAGCAGGTCGACGATTCCGCTCCCGGGCCTTCCCTCGATCTCGGCGGTTGAGAATGGCCAGAGCGTCAGGACCTCCATTCGCCCGGCGAGAGCCTCGGCGACCGAAGGCACGAAGAGCACGTTCGCCGAGCCGGTAAGGAGAAAGCGCCCCGGGCGCCGGTCCCGATCTACGGCAGCCTTGATCGGCAGGAGGAGCTCGGGGGCTCGCTGGATCTCGTCGAAAACCACCGGGCCGGCGAAGCGCTCAACGAAGGCAACCGGATCGTTGCGCGCCCCTGCCAACTCGGTTGGATCATCCAGCGTGACGTACTCCGCCGAATGGCCCCGCCCGGCAAGGCTCGTCACAAGCGTGCTCTTCCCGGTCTGGCGTCCGCCGATCAAGGTCACGACCGGCGTGTCGGCAAGCGCCGCCAGCAATCGGCCCGTGAGGGCACGCTCAATCATGGAGAGAATTTACCACGATGTGGGGAAATATTCCCCACGATGTGGGGAAATCTACCCCAGCAAGTTCCGCTCGATCAACAGCTCGGCGACTTGGACCGCGTTGGTTGCGGCGCCCTTGCGCAGGTTGTCGCCTGCCACCCAGAGGTTGAGGGTGCGCTCCTGGCCGGGGTCGCGCCGGATGCGGCCGACGAGGACGTCGTCTTGGCCGGCGGCGTCGATCGCCATCGGGTAGATGCCGGCGGCAGGGTCGTCGACGACGATCACTCCGGGAGCCTCCGCGAGCAGGGCGCGGCAATCTTCGGGCGAGAGGTCCTCGCGGGTGCGCACGTTGACTGACTCCGAGTGGCCGCTGACCACCGGCACGCGGGCACAGGTGGCCGAGATCGCAACCTCGTCGCCGATCGCGAGGATCTTGCGCGTCTCCGCCATCACCTTGCGCTCCTCGGTGGTGTAGTCGTCACCCTCCTTGAAGACCTCGACCTGGGGCAGCACGTTGAAGGCGATCCGGTGCGGATAGATCTGCGGGTCGGCGGGGTCCTCGCCGGCCAGAACCGCCCGCGATTGCGACTGCAGCTCCTCGATCGCACGCTGGCCGGTGCCGGAGACGGCCTGGTAGGTGGAGACGACGAGGCGCTCGAGGCCGACCGCATGGTGGATAGGCGCCAGCGCCATCATCGCCACCATCGTCGTGCAGTTGGGATTGGCGACGATGCCCTTGTGGGCGTCGGCCGCCTCCGGGTTGACCCCGGCGACGACAAGCGGCACGTCCTCGTGCATGCGCCAGTAGCTGGTGTTGTCGACGACGACGGCGCCGGCCTCGACCAGCTTGGGAGCCCACTCGGAGCTGACCGAGCCGCCGGCCGAGGAGAGCACGACGTCAAGTCCCTGGATCGTCTCCGGGCTCAGCGGCCTGCACTCGATCTCCGAGCCATTCCAGCCGAGCTTGCGCCCGGCCGAGCGCTCGGAGGCGAAGGGAACGACCTCGGCGGCGGGAAAATCGCGTTCGGCGAGCACCGCGAGGATGGTCGAACCGACGGCGCCGGTGGCGCCCAGCACCCCCACCCGGTAGCCCCTCATGAGGAGATCGTCGGGCGGTGCTCGGCGCCTGCCGGGTCTTCGGGACGCACCGCGTCGGCGCCCAGCTCGAAGGCCTGATGCAGGACCCGCACCGCGTCGGCGACGCGGTCGGCGGAGATCACGCACGAGATCTTGATCGGCGAGGTGGAGATCATCTCGATGTTGATCTCCTCGGCGCCGAGGACCTCGAAGACCTTGGCGGCGACGCCGGGATGGGAGCGCATGCCAGCGCCGATGATCGAGACCTTGCCGATCCGGTCGTCGGTGCGGACGCCCTGGCTGACGTTGCCGAGGGCGGCGATCGCGTCGGTGGCCGCGGTCAGCTCGGAGCGATCGATCGTGAAGGAGAGGTCGGCCAGCTCATCCGGGCGGACCGGCTCGTTCTGGATGATCACGTCGACGTTGATCCCGGCCTCGGCCAGGGCATTGAAGATTTCGCCGGCGACGCCTGGCTCGTCGCGGATGCCGGTCAGGGTCACGCGCGCCTCGTCGTCGGTATGGGTCACTGCTGTTACGAAAGGTTGCTCCACGCTCTCCTGCTCCGCCTCGTCTTCGGTCACGACGAGGGTACCGGGGCCGTCATCGAAGCTGCTGCGGCAATGGATGCGGACGCCGTGGTTGCGCGCGTACTCGACCGAGCGCAGCTGCAGCACGCGGGCCCCCGAGGCCGCCATCTCCAGCGTCTCCTCGTATGAGGCGACCGTGAGCTTGCGGGCGTCGGGAACGATGCGCGGGTCGGCGCTGAAGACGCCGGCGACGTCGGTGTAGATCTCGCAGACGTCGGCGCCGAGCGCCGCCGCCAGCGCAACCGCGGTCGTGTCGGAGCCGCCGCGGCCGAGCGTGGTCACGTCCTGGCTCTCGGTCGAAACCCCCTGGAAGCCGGCGACGAGCACGATCCGGTCCTCGTCGAGCGCCTCGCGGATGCGGTCGGCGCGGACGTCGATGATCCGCGCCTTGGTGTGGGAGGAGTCGGTGACGATGCCGGCCTGCGAGCCGGTCAGCGAGATCGCCTTGTGGCCCATGTCGTGGATCGCCATCGCGCAGAGCGCGCAGGAGATCCGCTCGCCGGTGGAGAGCAGCATGTCCATCTCGCGTGAGTCGGGGCGCTCGGAGATCTCCAGCGCCTGGGCGACCAGCTCGTCGGTGGTCTTGCCCCGCGCCGAGAGCACCGCGACGGCGCGGTTGCCGGCCTCGCGGGCGGCGACGATCCGCCGTGCCGCGCGCTTGATCTGCTCGGCACCGGCCACCGACGTGCCGCCGAACTTCATCACCACGGTCTTCGAGGCGTCTCCAGTCACAGAAGGTTGAGGATAGTCGGCCCTAACGGGCCGACGTCATCGCACCGACGTCACGCCGATGGAGAACTCGTGCGCTCGCGGTCCGCTACTCGGAGCCGCCGAGGTTGCCGAGCATCGCGTGCTCGGCCATGCGGATCAGGCCGAGGGCCATGTGGGGGCGCATATCGCTGGTCCGCACGCGGACGTGGGAGCCGTGGGGTCCGACGACCTCGACGATCGTGCAGACGTCGCCGATCTGGCAGTCCTCGCCGTAGTCGGCTTCCAGCGCCTCCATCTGGGCGGTGACCACCTGGCCCATCTTGCTCTGGTCAATCGGCATCTCGTGTCCTCAGTTCTTTGCTGATTCCGCCGCCCGGAGCCTCTGGGCGGCCTTGCGTTCCTTGCGGCTGCCGAACAGCTCCATCATCGATTCGGCGAGGCTCGCCGCATCGGCGTTGTCGACGTGGTCGGCCCTCTTCTTCGCCTCTTCGTAGCAAGCCCCGTCATCCCTATCTCCAATCACGCAAACCGTTGCCACGGTCTCGGCCTTGTCGACGCGGAAGACGATGCGCCAATCTCGGTGCCCGACAGTGATCTTGCGCCAACCGACGAGATCTCGGCCAAGTGGCTCGCCGGCCTGGGAGCCTTTGGCTTCAATCTCCAAGAGCTTCTTGAAAAAGGCCTTGAGCTTGCCGCTCTCACTGTGCTTGGCGAGGTCGGCGATCGCATCGTCTATCAGCTCGACCCGCACTGACACGCGACCTAGCCTTCTTCCAGCTCGTCGCGGGTGAATCCAAAGCGATCAAGTACATCGTCGAGGGAATGCCGCCGCTCGCTTGCAGTGAGAAGGCGGGTGAGGGCGAGCGAGACATCCAAAAGGCGCTCCTCCAGCTCCTCGGTGCGTTCAAGTGCGTCGATGCTGACAATCGCGGCGACGGGCTTGCTGTTTCGCATCAGCACCCGCTTCTCCCCCTGCTCGGCTGCCTTGACGAGCGCCGAGATGCCCGCCTTGCCGGCGTCGGAAATCGACATGAGCTCTTTTGTGTCAATCAGAGGCATAGATCTACCTAGAATCCAATGTATAAAGATATAGCTAATTCCGGGTAAGAGTAGCAAATGGCCGTTACGTGGCTCACATCACACTTACCGATATATCGGAGCGATATATTGCGTCTCCGATGGAGCTGAGCCCGACCGCCTACGTGATCCTCGGCATGATCAGCCGCGAGCCGCGCTCCGGCTATGAGATCAAGGCCCTGGTCGACGAGACGACGCGGTTCTTCTGGGCGGCCAGCTACGGGCAGATCTATCCCGAGCTGAAACGGCTCTCGGAGGCCGGCCTGATCGAGGGCAACGAGGCCCCGCGCGGCGAGCGCAAGCGCACCGTCTACGCGATCACAGAGGACGGTGAGCGCGAGCTGGAGGACTGGCTGCGCCAGCCGCCGCAAACGATCGAGATGCGCGAAGAAGGGCTGCTGAAACTGTTCTTCGCCGGTGTGCTGCCGCCCGAGCAGGCCGCCGAGACGCTGCGCTCGATGCGCGAGTACCGGCGCGGCATCGCCGCCCGGCTGCGGGCGATGGAGCCGCGCGCAGAGGAAAAGCTGGAGCAGGACGACCCCTACCCGCTGATGGTTCTACAGGGGGGGATCGAGTTCAACGAGTGGTTTGCAGACTGGTGCGAGCGGATGGAGGCCCACCTCCTCGACCCCGCCGCCCGCGAAAGGAGCAACTGATGTTCGATGCACTCGCCCGCCTCGCCGACGGTAACGCCCGCCGGGTTGGCCTCTTCGCAATCGCCTTCTTTCTCCTCGCCGCGGCGCTCGGTGGCTCGGTCGCCAGCCGCCTCGACCCTTATGGCGCCGATGACCCTTCGACCGAGACGGTCGAATCGCGGGAAAAACTGCACGACGCCGGGCTGCGGATTCCGGCCGTGCTGGCGATCGTCAAGGATGCGCCGGTCGCCGCGCCGGCGACGCGGGCGCGGGTCGAGGCGCTCGAGCGCAGCGTGCGCAGGCGCCCCGACGTCAAGTCGGTCACCGGCTACTACGAGACCAACTCCCCCGTCTTCGTCTCCAAGGACGGGCGCTCGACCTACTTCGCCGTCGCGCTGAAGACGTCCGACGACAAGGTGTGGCAGGAAGCGGGCGCCGAGATCGCCGACGAACTGTCCAAGCGGCCGGGGGTAATCGTCGGCGGCGCCGCGGTCGCCCAGGAGCAGGTCAACGATCAGGTCGAGAAGGACCTGCGGATGGCCGAGATGCTCGCCTTTCCCCTCCTCTTCCTGCTCTCCTTCCTCTTCTTCCGCAGCCTCGTCGCCTCGGTGCTGCCGCTGATGATCGGCGGCCTGGCGATCGTCGGCACCTTCCTGATCCTGCGCCTCGCCAGCGAGTTCGGTTCGATCTCGATCTTCGCCCTCAACCTGACCACGGCGCTGGGGCTGGGCCTCTCGATCGACTACAGCCTCTTCATCGTCTCCCGTTACCGCGAGGAGATCGCCAAGGATGGGCCGGGACTGGCGGCGATGCGACGTGTGCTCGCAACCGCGGGCCGCACCGTCTTCTTCTCCGCGCTGACGGTAAGCGCCGCGCTCGCCTCGCTGCTCGTCTTCCCCCAGCGCTTCCTCTACTCGATGGGTCTCGGCGGCGCCCTGGTGGCGCTTTTCGCGGCGCTGATCTCGCTCACTGTGCTGCCGGCGGTGCTGACCCTGCTCGGCACCCGGGTCAACTCGCTCTCGCCGCGCTTCCTGCAGCGCCGCGCCGAGGCCGATACCCGGCCCGACGAGCACGGCTTCTGGTATCGGCTTTCCCGCTTCGTCATGCGCAGGCCGGTGCCTGTGGCGACGCTCAGCGCCGCCCTGCTGATCGTGATGGGCATCCCCTTCTTCAACATCAAGTTCGACACCGTCGACCCGACCGTGCTGCCGACTTCGGCAAGCGCTCGCCAGGCCTACGAGACGGTCAGCCACGAGTTCCCGCCCTATCGCGAAACACCGATCTGGGTCGACGTCGAAGGTGGCGGACCCACGGCAGCGGCGCGTTTCGCGGCGCAGGTGCGGCGCCTGCCCGGAGTCGCCGAAGTCAACCCCCCGCAGCGGCTGCAGGGTGACGTGACGGCGCTCCAGGTTGTCTCGTCCCACCCCTTCGTCTCCGAGGCCAGCCAGACGACCGTCAAGCGGATTCGAGCTCTCCGACCGCCACCCGGAGCCACGACCCTGGTCGGCGGCGCCACCGCCGACTTCGTCGACCTGCAGAGCAGCCTCACCAGCCACCTGCCGATCGTGCTCGCGATCATCGTCATCGCCACGCTGACGATCCTCTTCCTGATGACCGGCTCGGTGATCCTGCCGATCAAGTCGCTGCTGATGAACTTCCTCAACCTCAGCGCCGTCTTCGGCCTGCTGGTGCTGATCTTCCAGGACGGCCGCTTCGAGGGCTTCCTCAACTACTCGAGCCCGGGCGCGATCGAGCAGACGATGCCGATCCTGCTCTTCGCGGTCGCCTTCGGCCTCTCCACCGACTACGCCGTCTTCCTGCTCTCGCGGATCAAGGAGGCGCGCGACAACGGCGCCTCTGACTCGGAGTGCGTCGCGATCGGGCTCGAGCGGACCGGCCGCATCGTCACCGCGGCCGCCCTGCTCTTCGCGGTCGCGATGTTCGCCTTCGCCACCTCCCAGATCATCTTCATCAAGGAGAACGGCATCGGCACCGCGCTGGCGGTCCTGATCGACGCCAGCATCGTCCGCGCCCTGCTCGTCCCCTCGCTGATGGAGCTGCTCGGCAAATGGAACTGGTGGGCGCCGAAACCGCTGCGCCGGCTGCACGAACGGTTCGGGATCAGCGAGACGAGCGTGGCCGAGCCAGAGGGCGCTTAGCCACCAGGTCGCCCTGGATCGCTTTGGCGTCTTCGGCGCCTTTGGCTCGCTCGTCGCTTGCCAGGCCCGTCAGCGCGAGCGCGCCATCGCTGGCGATCGTCGCGGTCGCCAGAACCGACTGGCCGACCTCCAGCTTCGCCGTGTCGATCGTCGGCGGCACGGCGAAGAGGAGGTCGTGGCCGCTCTCGCGGACGTCGTCAGCGGAGAGGAGCAACTGGGCGGAGTCCGGACAGACGGCCTCGACGATCCCGGCAAAGTCGCTGGCGGTAAAGGGAGCGCCCTGGGCTTTGACCTGCCGCTGCCAGAGGATGGCGCTTGGCTGGGTTGGGGGCGGCGGTAGGGCTGGGTCGGGGACGCAGCTCGGCGGGACCGGAGCGACGCTCGGCGCGGGGGTGGGTGCCGGCAACGGTTCGGCCGGCGGCGTGGGCAGTGGCGGCAGGGTTTCTTCAGGAGTGACCGGCGGGACGGGTTCGGCGACCGGGCTCGGCGATGCCGGCACGTCTGACGCCGACGCGGAGGCGGGTGCGAGCGTGGAGGCAGAGGCCGAGGCGGGCGGCAGCTTTTCGATGTCGACAGTGACGCTGGCGAAGGCGCCAAGCGCAGGGAGAGAGGGGGCGGCGCCGGCAGGGTCAGGATGAACGTGGACGAGAACCGAGACGCCCCGCTTGGAGACGGTGTACGCCGGCGCGGTCGGGGTGGGGTCGACGTAAGTGACGACGCCGCTGAAGCTCGCCCGCGTCCGCAGGTCGGACTTCGTCCGCGGGCCGGCTTCGGCGAAGGTCCCGTTGGCCAGCAGGCGGACCGGGACGCTCACTTTCGCCCCCGGCTGAGGTGGTTTCGCCGCGTGCACCACGTCGAGCGTGTCCGCCGGCTCGGCGATCGTGTAACTGGCGGCCGCGGGATTGACGTGGAGGACGATCCCGGACAACGTCTCCTCTTCCGCATCGGGTTCTTCGCTCGCGGGGGAGGGTTCATCCGAGCCGGGCGGCGTCTTGGTTTCGCTCGGTTCGCTTTCGCCTTCGGAGGAAGCGATCGGGGCGAACGAGGGAAGCGCCGGTTCCGCGATCGGAATCGAGCCTCCCCCGCCGCCTCCGCCTTCGTTGACGCCGAGGCTCGGCGAAGGGCTACCGCCTTCGCCGTCACCCGCGTCCGCACCACCGCTGAAGCCTGGAATTTCGATGATCTGGGCGGCCCCGGTGGCAAAGGTCCCCGCCGCCCCCGGCCCGATCGCGACGCCGACGAAGAGTCCGAAGCCGAGCGCCACCGCCGAGAGCGGTGCCGCCCAGCGGCGGTCGGTGATCGGCAACGCCGCCCATTTCAGCAGCCGGCGGTAGCCCTTGGGGCTCGCCGCCGCCTTCGCGCCCTTGCCAGGCCGCGGGCTCACGAACCGGCCACCGTCCCCACCGAGCCGCGGTCCATCAGGTCGTTGCCGCACTGCCAGCAAAAGACCGAGCCGCGCGCGTAGAGCGCCCCGCAGGAACCGCAGGCGCCGGCGGCGCCGGCCTGGTCGAGCTTCAGCATCCGTTCGACCTCGGCCAGCTCGGCGTCGACCTGCTGCAGCTTCGCCGCCTGCTTGGTGAGGACGTCGAGCCTGAAGTGGTCGCGGCTCGCCATCTCATAGGTGAGGCCACCGAGATCCCACTGCAACTCGCTCAGTTCACGGCTGAGACGGTCGCGGCGTTTTTCCAGATCGCCGCTCATTCGAACGTTTCCGCCGCGCCGCCGCCGCCCGGCGCCTTCGAGGTGTCGATCGGCGGCGGCTTGCCCGGGGTGGCGATTTTGTCGGGCAGTTTCTTGATCGTTTTCTCGTAGCTTTCGCCGCTCTGACTGTTGAGGTTTTCGAGATCGTCAGTGGTTGCTTGGACGGTCGCCTTGCTTTCGTGGGCGGCGCTACCGGTGAGGCCTCCGGCGACAGCCTTGGCGCCCGTCCCCCCTCCCTTCGACTTCTTCTCGGCCTTTGGCTTCGCCGCGGCCGTTTTCGTTTCTTCCGGTTCGGCCGAGCCAGCGCTGGCGGCGGTTTCGCCGCCGACCTTGACGATCGGTGCCGGAGCGGCGCTGGGCGAGCTGTTCCCCTTGCCGATCAGCACGCCGACCAGCAGCATTAGGCCGAGGACGGCGATTCCCCCTACCGCGGCAAACGGAGCGTAGTCGCGCTCCGCCTTGGCCGGCCCGGGAGGCGGCGCTGGATCGCTCGACGGGACCTCCGCCGCCTCCTCGCCCTTGGAAGCGGCGATCATTTTTTGGAAGTCGACGCGGGGCTCGGTCCGCCGCCTGCCGCAGTTGAGGCAGTAGCGCTGATCGGCCGCCAGCGGGGCGCCGCACTCCTGGCACGGTTCCCCCTGTTCGCCGAACACCGGTGCCTGTGGGTCTGCATCCACCATGCGCTCCTCCTATTCGGACCCGCTGCCGGGAAGGGTCGGGAATTGACTGACTTCGAGATCGGTTCCGGTCGGATCGCCGATGAAGAAAATGTCGTAGTGCAGGGGTTTCGTGCCCGCTTTCAGATGCTCGATCGCACCCCGCCCGGCCGCCACAACCTTGCCGCCGCTGCGGCCAACCGCGTAGAGCAGCAGCCGTTCCTGGTCCTCACCGGTCTTGTTGATGACGGTGCCGGTGGCCTCGATGCCGGAGACCGGATCTCCCTCGACCTTGGGCGCCGAGACCTCGATCTCGGGCTGCTTCCCCGAGTAAGAGTCGGTGCTGGCCCCGACCTTCACCTTCACCGACTTCGGCTTGCCCGCGGCCATCACCTGGTCATTGACCCAGTCGACGTCGCCCCCCGCGGGGATATAGGGCACCGCGGCGAGCGCTGGCTCGATCCCCGGGATCGCGTTCGTGTAGACGCTCTTTCCCTTCGCGTCGAGCACTTCGATCAGGATCGGCACGTCGACCAAGTTCTTCTCGGAGCTGTTATGGAGGCTGACGACGACGGCGCCGCCGTTCGAATCGTTGAGGACCGTCGCCGACGTCACCTTGACCTCGGTGCTCTCCTTCTCGATCTTCACCCCCGAATCGGCAAGCAGCGTCTTCGCGCCCTCCTTTTCCAGCTCGGCGCTGCGGCTCTGGGTCGACTCGCAGGCGACAAGGCTCGTGGCGGCGAGCAGGGCGAGGCCGGCGAGCGCGATTGCGCGCGGCCTCAACCGAACCCTCCGCTGACGTACTCGCGGGTGCGCTCGGCAACCGGCGAACCGAAGACCCGCTCGGCCTCGCCGTACTCGACCAGGTCGCCGAGGTACATGAAGGCGACGTGGTCGGCGACTCGCTGGGCCTGCTGCAGGTTGTGGGTGACGATCACGATCGCGATCTCGCTGCGCAGGGAGACGATCGTCTCCTCGATCACCTGGGTCGAGATCGGGTCGAGCGCCGAGCAGGGCTCGTCGAGCAGTAGGACCTCGGGCTGGACTGCCAGTGAGCGGGCGATGCAGAGTCGCTGCTGCTGGCCGCCGGAGAGCGCCAGCGCCGGGTGGTCGAGGTTGTCCTTGACCTCCTCGAGCAGTCCGGCGCGTTCAAGGGCGGCGACGACGACCGGCTCCAGCTCACGCTTCGAGGGCTTCTTCGAGCCGCGCTCACGCAGGCCGTAGGCGACGTTGTCGAAGATGCTCATCGGGAACGGGTTCGGCTGCTGGAAGAGCATCCCGACCCGGCGCCGCAGGTGGGTGACGTCAAAGAGGTCGACGTCCTCGCCGTCGAGCAGGATCTTGCCGCCACGGCTCGCCGCTGGGGTGAGGTCGACGAGCCGGTTGAGCGAGCGCAGCAGGGTCGTCTTGCCGCAGCCCGAGGGACCGATCAGCGCCAGCACCTCGCCCTGGCGCACCGTCAGCGAGACCTGGTTGACGGCGAGCTTCTGCCCGTAGGCGATGCTCAGCGCCTCGGTCCGCATCCGCTCCAGCGGCGCCGTGTCGGCGCGCGGCATCCGCTTCGCCAGCGCCGCGACCGCGGTGGGAGCGACGTGGCCGTTGCCGGCGGCCGGCGGCTGGGCGACGGTCGGCGCCTCCTCGACCGCGATCCGCCGCACCGGCGGCGGCAGTTGCGCGGCGACGGACATCGGCTCGCGCAGTGGGTCGAAGCCCTCCTCCTCGGCTGGGATCAGCGGGTCCAAGTCGGCTCCTTTCGGCGCGCGATCAGGTCGACCGCGAAGTTGAGGAAGATGACGATCACGAGCAGTACGAAAGCGGCGGCGTAGGCCTTCTGCGGGGCGCCGCCCTCGCCGGCCGGCGAGTTGTTGTAGACGTAGGTCGTCAGGGTGCTGCCGGTTCCCTTCAGCAGGCCCCAGACCGGCGTGCCGTTCTCCGGTTGGATCTGCTGCGAGGCGCCGAGCAGGATCACGACGATCGCCGTGTCGCCGACGATCCGCCCCATTCCCAGGGTCACGCCGGTGCCGATCCCCCGCCGCGAGGCGGGCAGCAGTACGCGGCGGATGGTCGAGATCCTGTCCTTGCCGAGGGCGTATGAGGCCTCGCGGACGTGGCTGGGAATCGATTGCAGCGCCTCGCGGGTCGAGCCCACAATCAGCGGCAGCGCGATTAGCGCCATCATCGCCCCGGCGGTGAAAAAGGAGCGGCCGAAGACAGCGTTGCCTTCCGCGGTGAAGGAGAGAAAGCCGAAGACGCTTTGCTGGAAGACCAGCAGCCCGAAGATCGCCAGCACGATGCTGGGCGTGCCGGCGACGATCTCCACCCCCGACTCAACCGCCCGCGCCAGCCAGGAGGGCCGCGCGTACTCCGAGAGCCAGACCGCGATCCCGACCCCGATCGGGGTGGCGATCGCGGTGCCGAGGATGGTCAGGATGACCGTGCCCTCGATCGGGTCAAGGAAGCCGCCCGACTTGGTCTGGTCGAGGCTTGGCAGCGGGTGACTGGCCAGCAGCGTCAGGCTGAGGTACTGGAGGCCGCGGAAGAGCATGTAGAGGACGATCGCCGCGGCGAGAGCGCAGAGCAGGATGCCCGCGGCCCAGGCCAGCCCGACGCCGATCTTGTCGCCGCGGCTCCAGGATTCTTCGCCGCGACGGTGGACGAGGGACGGCGGCCCGGAGGCGGGCGGGGCCGGGGCGTGTGCGTGCGTGCTCAAGTCCTCACCTCGCCTGCAGCGTGTATTTGCGCATCGACTGGCGGGCGGCCCAACCGGCGAAGGAGAGGAAGAAGCTGGAGATCAGCAGGACCGCGGCAAAGGCGTAGACCGTCTGCCCGAAGGGCTTCACCGAGAGGCCCTCGGCGTTGTCGACGATCGTCGCCGCCAGCGTCCGCGCCGGCTCGAAGATGAAGGTGGTGCCATCGAGCGGGTTGGGCGCGAACCCGACCGAGCCGGAGACCATCGAGAGCATGATCGCCTCGCCGAGGGCGCGGGCGGTGGCCAGCACGATCGCCGCAACGATCGCCGGTCGCGCCGCGCGCAGGCCAACCGTGCGCAGGGCGCGCCAGCGGTTGACGCCGAGCGCGGCGGCCCCCTCGGTCCAGTTGCGCGGCACCGAGCGCAGCGCGTCGGTGGTGATCGCGACCATGATCGGCGTGATCATCACCGTGAGCACGAGGACGCCGACCAGGATGCTCGTCCCGTCGAGCTGGATCACGTAGCGGACCGCGTCCTTTTCGGAGCCGGAAATGACGTGGTTGCCGACAAAGGGAACGAGGACGAGGATCCCGATCAAGCCGTAGACAACCGAAGGCACGGCGGCGAGCAGGCGGATCACCGGCTGCATCACGCGCCGCATCGCCTGGGGGGCGAACTCGACGATGAACATCGCCGAGAGCAGTGAGATCGCGGTCGAGAGCACGACGGCGGCGCCGGTGATCAGGGCCGTCGCGTAGAGCAGCGGCCAGGCGTGCATGGTGTAGACGTAGTTGCTCGGGTTGGCCGGCGAGTTGAAGATGTTGGCCAGCTGCTCGTCGACGTTGCCCCCCGGCCCAAACCAGGCGAGCCCGTTGTGGGCAAACGAGGGCCACGCCTTCGAGAAGACGAAGACGATCATGAAGCCGATCAGCAGAAGGACAGCGGACGCCAGCGCGCCGAGGGCTACCTCGGCGCGCTGGTCGGTGCGGTCCTTGGGCTTCGCGTTATGCGAGCCGTTGACGCTCATCTAGCTCAGCGGAACCCACTGGGTGCCGATGATTTTGCTGGCGTCTTTGCTGTGCGTGATCCAGTTGATCCATTTCGCGGTGGCGCCGGTCGGCGCGCCGCGGGTGACCATGTAGAGATTGCGCACGCCGCCGTACTGACCTGACTTGGCATTACGCAGGTTGCATTCGACCCCCTGGTAGGGAATCGTGTGCACGTTTTTGGTGAAGGCCAGGGAGACGTAGCCGATCCCACCCGGGTCGCTGGCAACGGACTGTTCGACCAGGCCGTTTGAGCCCTTCTGACTGGCGCCGCTGAAGACTTTCGTGCTGCCCATGAAAATCTTCAGGAAAGCGTCCTGCGTACCGGATGCAGCGGTCCTCGTGAAGAGGTCGATCGTGCCGGTCTGAGTCGAGCCCGGGACCTGACTCCAACTGCGGGCGCTGCCGCCGAAGATCGCCTGGATCCCGGCCTGATCGAGGCCCGGAAGCGGATTGGCGTTGTTGCTGACGAGGCAGAGCGCGTCGTGGGCGATCTTGTTGAACACGAGGCCACCCGGATCGGAGGGCTTCGGGTCACGCGAGGAGTTGCCGATCGTCACCCGGCCCGCGGCGACATCCGCCACGCCGATGTCCGAGCCGCCCTGGAGCAGCTTGAAGTTGACGCAGTGGTCACAGACGCTCAGGTACTTGCGGGCGAGCAGCGCCGCAAGCGGCGCCACCGTGGTGGATCCGCTCATCGTGATTGTCGCCTTGGCCGAGGCCGCGGCTGGTGCCGCGGCGGGAACCGCGGCAACGATTGCCAGGGCGGAGAAAAGCCCGACCCGGCGCAGTCGATTTCTCATCGACGTGACTCCTTTCGAGTTGTCGCTGGTGAAATTGGTTGCGTTCGGACGGGACATCAAGCGCTTGCCCGCTGGTGCCGTTTGGCGGCTTTCACAGGCGCGGCTTTGCTGCAGTCGGGGCCCTTGAGACGGAAGGGCTGGGTGACCGCGGTGAACGGTTTGTTGGTGACCGAGTCGAACTGGGTCACCGTGGCGCTGACCCAAACCTTGAACTTGTCCGACTTCGTCTTTGCCGCTTCACACGGATCGCGGCCAATCGCGAACTCGCCGGACATCGAGTTGCCGAAGTTGCTGACGCCCTTACAGCCGAAGCCGGAGCTTGGGAACGGACCTTCGCACCCGAACGCTTCGTTGGTCGCTTCGCCGCTGTTGATGTCGAGGACGAGCACCTCGGTGCTGAAGAAATCGACCTGACGACTGGAAATGATCGAGTAACCCAGGACCTGGGTGTTGCAGTTGAACTTGTAGCTGAGACCACCGGGCGGTTCGATGCCGGGAATTTCGTCGTTCAGCTCGAGGCTGCCGCCACAGAGCGGAGCTTCGGCTGCGACCGCGCCCGCCGGAAGGCTGAGGGCGCCGACGCATCCCGCAGCGGCCGCGAGAGCCGCGATTGTCACCCGCGCACGGCTCAGCGGATGCCTTTTTCTGATCTTGATCACCTATCGGACTCCTTGCGTCTTGCGGTTTACGTCCCGCAAGAACGCGGGCCGCTCGGCGGCAGTGTCGGGGTCCGCGGATGCGCACATGTTGCGATCCGGTATAGGGGACGTAAAAACGGTGTAACAGTGTTGTAAAAGGAACACTGTTACCAGGCACGGTGCAGGCGTGCCTGCAGGAGTTAGCCGAGGGCGCTTTTAGGCGAAAGCCTGGGAAGCGCGGCGACGCAGATCTGCGTTGAGCATCCCGGTCACTTCACTTGGGGTGGTGCCCGCCGTGGGCACCGCATCGCCGATTAGGCCACTGGCGCGGAAGCCGTAGAGCGGAGCGTCGAAGCCGACCTCGCGGATCTTGCGGACCAGGTTGACGGCGCCGGGTGTGTCGGCGCCGGGGCCGCAGAGGACGATCGCGGTCGGGTCGAGAGCGCGCAGGGCGCGCTCGAGCCGCTCGTCACCGAGCTCGTTGGAGAGCATCAGCACGCGGAAGCCGGCACGGCGAAGCGTCAGGTCGAGCGCCTGCGCGTGGACCGCCTCGGCGTCGGAGCCGTGGCTGGAATCGAGCAGCAGGATGCCGGCGGGACGGGAGGCGGCGGAGGCGAGGCGGCGGGCGCCGTGCAGCCAACCGGTCGCCCAGCGTGAGGCGAACTCGAGCTCGGCCTCGCGGTCGGGGTCGGCGGCGAGCTGATCGACCGCGGGCAGCAGCATCTCCTCGACCGTGCGCTCCAGCGGGCGCAGCGCCAGGCTCTCCTCGACCGCGCGGTTGGCGGCCTCCTCATCGAAGCTTTCAAGCGCGACCACCAGGTTGCCGCCGCTGGCCGGCGCCGACTGGCGCTGGCGGGCAAGTTCGATCGCCGAGGAGATGTTGCCGGTCTGGGCGAGGGCGTCGCGCAGCGTCTGCAACTCGACCAGCTCGTAGTTGCGGTGGTTGCCGACCGTGCGCTTCGGCACCGGGTAGCCGTAGCGGCGCTCCCAGCTGCGCAGGGTGTTGGGGCTGACCCCCAGCACTTCGGCGGCGGCGTTGGTTCTTATTCCTGGCATCTCAGTCGTCCCTTGGGGTGGTGTCCAGCACTATTCGCCCGACATCGGCATCTTCCCAGGGAAAATCCAGGTTTACGCAAGTTATGGACAGATTTCCGGAATCTGTCAGCGATCTTGCAAGCTGCCCACGCCTACGGGCTGGCCCACCGCACGAGCTCGCCACATCGCCTCGTCGGCTTTCTTCAGCAAGCCCTCGGCGTCGCTGCCGTGCTCGGGGCAGGCGACGACGCCGGCCGAAATGCCGATTCGCAGGCCACCCGCGGCCTCGAGCTCATCGAGCAGGCGCAGCAGGCGCTCGGCCATCTGCACGCCCTCGACCGTGGTCAGGTTCGGGGCCAGGACGCAGAGGGCGTCCTCTTCGAGCCGATAGGTCTCGTCGACGATGCGGACGCTCTCGCGCAGCGCCGCGCCGACCACCGCCAGCATCGTCTCCTGGCCGTCGCTGCCCTCGCTCCCGCGTGTCCCGGGCCCGTCGACGTCGAAGACGACGAGGCCGAAGGGATGCCCGTAGCGCTTGTTGGTCTCGATCAACTGATCGAGACGGCGGCGCATGTGGCCGGGCTGGAAGAGGCTCGTGTGCGACTCGACCAGCGCCGTCGGCTGCGGCCGCTCGCAGACCGCCGCCACCGCCGTCGCCGTCACCGAGCCGAACTCCTCGGCCAGTTTCTGCGCCGCGTCGGCGAACGGCTCGGGGTCGCCGTCGCGCATCTGCTCGCGCAGCGTCGCCAGCAGCGCTGCCTGCAGCGAGGAGACCTCGCGGGCGACCTGGCCCGCCGAAGATCCACCCCCCACACCGTTGCTCGTCGGGCTCTTTGTCGCCACCTGAAGGACCATCTCGAAAGCAACGGACGGCAGGACTGCGGAATCGCGCTATTTGCGGGGCGATAAACGTCTAGTTGTTTTGTCCGCAAAGAGCGGCTAATCGAGGCTGCGGCGTCCGGCGAAGGCCTTGCCGAGGGTGACCTCGTCGGCGTGCTCGAGATCGGCGCCGACCGGGAGGCCGCTTGCCAAGCGGGTCACGGCGGCCTGGCCGCGCAGCCGTTCGGCGATATGCAGGGCCGTCGCCTCGCCGGTCGTGGTCGGGTTGGTGGCGAGGACGACCTCGCTGACGTCGCCCTCGGCGACCCGGCGCAGCAACTCGGCGATCTTCAGGTCCTCGGCGTCGATGCCGTCGATCGGCGAGAGCGCGCCGCCGAGCACGTGGTAGAGGCCGCGGTACTCGTGGGTGCGCTCGATCGGGATCACGTCGGCCGGCTCCTCGACCACGCAGATCGTCGCACGGTCCCGGTTCGGGTCGGCGCAGATGCGGCAGCGCGGCCCCTCGGAGAGGTTGAAGCACTCCTCGCAGAGGCCGACCTTCTCCTTCACCTCGGTGATCGCGGCGGAGAGCGCCGCCGCCTCTTCGTCGGGGGCGCGGAGGATGTGGAAGGCGAGGCGCTGCGCGGTGCGCTGGCCGATCCCCGGCAGGCGCGAAAGCTCTGCGACGAGGCGGGCCAGCGGCGCCGGACCCTCGGCGCTCACATTCCGGGGAGGCCGCCGAGGCCTCCCGTAATCCCGCCCATCTTCGACTCGGCCAGCTGCTGGGCGGCGCGGAAGCCCTCGTTGACGGCCGCCTGCACCATCTCGGCGAGCAGCTCCGCCTCCTCGGGGTCGATCGCCTCGGGGTCGATGACGATCTCACGCAGGGTCAGATCGCCGCCGACCTTGACCTTGACCATGCCGCCGCCGGCGCTGGCCTCGACCACCTCGTCTTTAAGAGTCTCCTGAGCGGCAAGCATGTCGCTCTGCATTTTCTGCGCCTGCTTCATCAGGGCGTTCACATCGAACCCCCCCGGCATTCCACCTTTGGCCACCTACCCCACCTCCTCAGCATCGAACTCACTCTTCAGCTTCTCCACCAGCGCATCGTGATCGATCTCCGCGGAGCTTGGAGCCTCCTCAGGAGCGGGCGCCTCAGCGTCAAGCACCACATAAACGGGCCGCAGCTTCTCACTCACCACGGACTCCAGAGCGGCTTCCATCTGCTCTCGCTTCTCCGGCGCCTCAGCCTTGCGTTTGTTGAAGGTGTTCTCAGCCGGAAATCCGACAGTGACGACCCGCTCCGCCTCATCGACATCGACAGGTCGAGCTCCCTCAAAGGTCGCTGCCAAGGCCGGGCTCGTCTCCCGAAGCTTGTCTATAACCGCCGGCCAGAAGCCTTTGACGTACTCCAGGTCGAGGGCGTTCGGGCCCGCGGGTCCTGTCACGACCTCGGGGGGGCCTGCGGGCGGGGGCTGCGCCTCCGTTCTCGGCCCCCCCGAGTCCGCGCCACCCGCGGGAGGATCGTCCTCGGCGGACGGTTCGGGTTCAGCGGGCGGTTCGGATTCGGCGGACGGTTGGGGCTCCTGCTCGTCAGTCGGTGCGGGCTCTGCCGCGGGTGGCGGTGTAGGGGGAACCGCCCCCGAGGACGCTTTAGCGACCGCAGGGGGCGGTGGGTCCCCTGCACCGACAGGACCCGCGGCCCGCGGCGGCCCCGTCCCTTGCTCAAGCTTCTCGATACGCCTGAGCAGGCCCTCAGTTGAGGGATCCAGGTCCGGTCGCGCTGCCTTGAGCAGAGCGATCTCGACTGCCATGCGGGCGTCGTCTCCCTCCCGTACAGCTGTCAGGGCCGCTGCCAGCTCGTCGATGGTGCGGATGAGTGTGGCGGCGCCTATTGCGTTTGCTTGGGCTGTCATCCGCTCAGAATCGGTTGCCGTCACCACGAAGGTGTTGGGCACCTCGCCGACGGTCTGCGTCACCAGCAGGTGTCGCAGGTGCGCCAGCAGGTCGCGGGCGAACTGGGCTGGGTCACGGCCCGAGCGGGCCATCTTCTCGACCCCGAGCAGGACGCCCTTCGGGTCTTCGGCAATGACCGCGTCGACCGCGTCGAAGAGCAGCTCGGCGTCGGCGGCGCCGAGCAGTTCCAGCACCGCTTCGAGGGTGACCTGGCTGCCGCCGAACGCGACCAGCTGGTCGAGCGTGCCGAGCGCGTCGCGGAAGCTGCCCGAGGCCGAGCGGGCAATCATCGCGACCGCTGCGTCCTCGGCCTCGATCTCCTCCGCCGCCGCGACCCGCTGCACGACCTCGGAGATCTGCTCCAGCGAAGGGCGCTGGAAGTCGAAGCGCTGGCAGCGGTCGGCGATCGTCGCCATCACCTTGTGCGACTCGGTCGTGGCGAGGACGAAGACCGTGTTGGGCGGCGGCTCCTCCAGCGTCTTGAGGAAGGCGTTCCAGGCCTCCTTGGTCAGCATGTGCGCCTCGTCGAGGATGTAGACCTTCCAGCGTCCTCCCGTCGGCGCGTAGGCGACCCGCTCGCGCAGGTCGCGGACGTCGTCGACGGAGCGGTTGGAGGCGGCGTCCATCTCGATCACGTCGATCGAGCTGCCGGCGGCGATCGTCAGGCACGATTCGCACTCGCCGCAGGGGGTGACGGTCGGCCCGCCGCGCTCGCAGTTGAGCGAGCGGGCGAGGATCTTCGCCATCGAGGTCTTGCCGGTCCCGCGCGAACCGACGAAGAGGTAAGCGTGGTGGACCTTGCCCTGCTCGACCGCGTTGCGCAGGGTGCGGACGACGTGCTGCTGGCCCACCACCTCATCGAAAGAACCGGGGCGATGGCGGCGGTAGAGGGAGATCGAGTCGCTGGAGGACGGCACCGCAGCCAGTGTATCTGCGGGGGTCTGGCGACTTATCCGTCTATCTCACGGAAAAGTCGCCAGACCCCCGGCCTGCGGCCAACGGTAGGTTGCGCCGGTGCCGACCCGAGCCCGCAACTGGCTCACGCCCCTCGCCTGGGTGGCCGGCGTCAGCGCCGCCCTGCTGATCGTCTTCCCGGTCGGCTTCCCCAACTACGACACGATCTACGCCTTGGTCTGGGGGCGCGAACTGGCGCACGGGGTCAGCCCCGACTACGGCGCCGCGCTCCCCCCCACCCCGCACCCGCTGGCCGACCTGCTGGGACTGATCACGACCCCACTCGGCGACGGAGCAATCGACGTAACGATGGTGATCGCCTACCTCTCACTGGGCCTTGTGGGGTACCTCATCTACCGCCTGGGAACCCTCTGGTTCGACCGTCCAATCGGCGCCCTCGCAGCCCTAATCGTCCTCACCCGAGCCCCCTACCTATCCAACGGCCTGCGCGCCTACGTAGACCTCCCGTACATAGCCCTATGCCTGGGAGCTCTCGTCATAGAGAGCCGCAAGCCACGATCAGGCTGGCCGGTCCTAACTCTTCTCGCCCTAGCCGGCCTGCTCCGCCCCGAGGCCTGGCTCTTCTCGATCGCTTACCTGGCCTACCTGGCGCTTGGTCCCTCGCAAGCTCCCGCCACCACAGCTGCGGCCGGGGCCGGCTCATCCCGCCAGCTCGGTCCCGAGGGGGAGACGAGGAAGCCCCTCGAACGGGCGGATACTCAAATCGCCGGCCTCATTAGGCCGGCGATTGGACGGGCGAGGGGCTTCCTCGTCTCCCCCCACGGCGCCGCACTAGTCGCCCTGGCTCTGGCCGCCCCGATCATCTGGGCCCTCTTCGACTGGATAACCACCGGCAGCCCGACCTACTCCTTCACCGGCACCCAGGAAACCGTCGAAACCCTGAAGCGCCAAACCGGCCCGGTCGACCTCGTCCTCTACGGCCCCCGCCGCCTCGGCGAAGTCCTCCAGTGGCCAGGAATGGTCGGCGCTCTGGGCGGCGTCATCCTCGGCTTTGCGTTTCTGCGCCGCCGCTCAAGCCTAGGCCTCGTCGCCGCCGCACTAGCCCTCGGCGCCTTCGCGCTGCTCGGCAGCGCCGGCCTCGCGATCATCGCCCGCTACACGATGCTCGGCGGCGCGATCCTGGCGATCTTCGTCGCCCTCGCCCTGCTCGGCTGGCGCCTGCTCGAGCCCGACCACCTCTGGCGCCGCCGCTGGCAGCTCTTCGCCGGCCTGATCGCGGCGATGTTCGTCATCTGGCTGCCAAACCAGTGGGACCTCGACTCGACCGTGAAGAGCGACCTCACTGATCAAGGGGGGATCGAGCGCGACCTCAGTGACCTCGTCGATGCGGGCGCCTTCAGCAAGCCCCTATGCGGTCCGATCGCCGTCCCCAACCATCGGGCCGTCCCCCGTCTCGCCTTCGGCCTTGAAGTGAAGCCAACCGAGATCGTCAGCGCCTCCGAGGAGGGAATCCCACGCCGCGGCTACTTCCTCGACCCGGCCAATCCCTTCGTCATCCACAACTTCATCCTCGATCCCAACGACCCGACCCGCCTCAAGACAGCCGTCCCGCGCGGCTTTCACCAGGTGGCGCGCAACGACTCCTGGCGCCTTTACCGCCGCTGCTAACAGCCCCCGACGGGCCTCAAACGTGACATATAGACACGTTTGAGGCCCGTCGGGGGCGTATAGGGTGATTCCGATGGCTGGCGGGTTCAGGCGGTCGGGGTTGTTCGGGCTGATTGGCGTCGTCGTCGTGGCGATCCTCGTCGCCGCTATCGCGCTCAGCGCAAACAGTGCCGACCCCAACCCGAAGGGAACGATGGCGCTGATCTTCGGCGTGATCGCGGTTTTCGTCGTCATCCTCTTCGTCTTCCAGCGCTCCGACCTGGAGAAGGTCGCCGGGGGCGATGCGAAGGCCGTGCAGCGAGCAGTCGCCGAAGGTGGCGGCGCGATCGATAACCCGACGACGATGGAGGAGCAGCAACTTTGGGCCGCGCTGGCGACCAGGCCGATCGACAACGAGGCGCTCGAGGCCCGCGGCTCGATCTGGGACTCGGGCCGGCGCAGCCAGAAACTCGGCTGGGTGGTGATGGCGCTGATCTTCCTCACCGTCCCCTCCATCTACCTGCTCGAAAGCTTCGTGCCGCTGCTGATCGGCGGGCCGCTGATCGCGATCGCGGCGATCTACGGCAGCATCCGCGCCCTGGCGCCCGGCGGCGAGATGGACCAGGGCTACGAGAAGGTCGGCCTGGCGATGGCACCGCTCGGCTTCGAGGTGACCGAGCGGCCGCAGGTCAACATCGAGGTGCGCGAAGCGACGACGGGACGGGTCGGACCTAAGGTCCACGGCGCCCTGGTCCTGAGTGGGGAGCGACACGGACGGTCGGTCTCGGTGCGGCTCGGCAGCAGCGAGATGAGCTCGCGCAGCGAGGTCACGGTCCGCGTGGGGACGCCGGAGTTCAAGGCGAAATCGCGCGACGGCAAGGTGCGCCCTGGCGACGACGTGCCGGCTCCGTTCGCCACTGCCCTGCGGGACATGCCCAACTCAACCCGCTGGAAGAAATTGACGGTCGAGGGTGGCCCGGAGGGCATCGTCGTCGCCCGCAAGGGCGGCGCCCAGGCCGACTGGCTCTGCGACCTCTGGCTAGCCGAGCGCCTCGCCGACGCGGCCTGAGCGCCGGCTCAGCTGCCGCGCTCGACCAGCTCGACCGCGGCGTGGGTCTCGGCGGCGACCTCGGGGTCGGCCAGCTCGATTCCCGGCGGCAGCTCGACGTGGAGGTCATTGGAGAAGTCCAAGCAAGCGCGAACTGGCCCGGCCAACCGTGAGGCGAGCACGTGCCCTCCACGAGTGCGGTCACCGCTGATGAAGTGAAGGTGGTAGCCACTGACCTCGAGCCCCTCGGCGTAATCGGGAAAGCGGAAGCCGAGCATCGTCCCCTCAACGTTCTCCAGCTCAAAGACGTGCTGCTCGAGGACGACCTCGGTCAGCGGCCGGTAGGGCGGGCTCTGCCGGGGCACCGAGCGGGCGCGGACCAACTCGAAGCGGCCGTCGAGCCGGATCGCGCAGGTCGCCGCGCCCGGCGGAATCAGCTCGTCAAGCCGGGACAGGAGCCCCTCGTGTTCGAACGGCCCCTCGACCTTTAGATCGATTTCCGGCTCGAAGCGCGTCACCACTGCGAACGGCGTCCGCTCGGCACCGCCGACCTCACCCACCATCCCGTCGACGTCAGCGCGGTAGAAGCCGCCGTCGAGAGCGATCATCTCGCCGTCGAGACCGTTCAGCGTCCCCAGGCCAAAATCGCCGTGCTCCGCCAGCTCGTCGAAGCTGAGGTCGCCTTCGTAGGCGCCTTCGAGCAACGCCCCGATCGTCGAAGCCTGAAACAACACGTGCGGCTCACGCCCGGCGTGCAGTTCCTCCTCGCGCAGCGTCTCCACGTGCAGCGATCTGATCCAGCGCTCATCCAACACGGAGCCAGTCTCCCAGGCATGTCTCTCTGTCGTCCGCCCTGCACATCCTCGACCCTCCAGCATCCAAGACGATGGGGGAGCAGCTCCCGGCGCAGACGATCGATGAGAATCAGGTCATGACAGCAATTCGACTTCGCGGCGTGGTCAAGCGCTTCGGCCCGATCACGGCGGTCGACGGGCTCGACCTCGAGGTTCCCGAGGGCATCTGCCTCGGCCTGCTCGGACCGAACGGGGCGGGCAAGTCGACGACGATGCGCCTGCTTACCGGGCAGGCACTGCCCGACGTCGGCGAGCTGCACGTACTCGGGCATGAGCTGCCGGCGGACTCGAAGGCCGCTCGGGCCGAAATGGGCGTCGTCCCCCAGCTCGACAACCTCGACGTCGACGTCACGGTCGAAGACAACCTGGCGATCTTCGCCCGCCTTTACCGAGTGCCGGACGTCGGTGCCGCGGTCGACCGGGCGCTCGACCTTGCCCGCCTGCGCGACCGTCGCCGCGACGCCGTCGACGAGCTCTCCGGCGGCATGCGCCGGCGCCTGCTCTTGGCCCGCGGCCTCGTCCACGAACCGAAGCTGATCCTGCTCGACGAGCCCACGGTCGGGCTCGACCCGCAGATCCGCACCGAGCTCTGGACCCTGATCGGCGAGCTGCGCTCGGGCGGCACGACGATCCTGATGTCCACCCACTACATCGAGGAGGCCGAGCGCCTCGCCGACGAGGTGGCGGTGATGACGAAGGGCAAGATCATCAGCCGCGGCCACCCGGTCGAGCTGATCAGCGAGCACGCCGGCGCGCAGACCGCGGAGGTCTACGGGCCGCCCGAACGGCTGGTCGAGGCGCGCAAGACCGCCGAATCCCACGGGCTCTCCGTCCGCCCGGCCGGCCCCGCGATCGCGATCGTCGGCTCCGAGGACGCCGCCAACGGGGCGATTCCCGACGACGCCGTCGTCCGCGCCGCCTCGCTCGAGGACGTCTTCGTCCTGCTCACCGGGGAGGAGGCGGAGTGAGGCGGCTCGAACCGGCCGCGATTGGTGGCGTGATGAGTCGCGAGCTGGCCAACTTCCGCACCTATTGGAAGGGCACGACCTTCTCCAGCGTGCTCGAACCGATCGTCTACCTGCTCGCCTTCGGACTCGGGCTGAGCGCGACCCTGGTCGACGAAGTCGAAGGCGTCCCCTACATCGAGTTCGTCGGTACCGGCATGGTGGCGACTGCGGTGATCTTTTCCAGCGCCCTGCCGGCGATGTTCGGCACCTTCGTCAAGCACCGCTTCCAGAACACCTACGATGCGATCCTGGCGGCGCCGGTCGACGTCGAGGAGCTGGTCACGGCGGAGATGCTCTGGATCGGCCTGCGCTCGGGCACCTACGGCTGCGTGCCGCTGCTGGTCACGATCGCCTTCGGCCTCGACCCGGCCTGGGGGATGCTGCTGGTGCCGTTCTTCTGCTTCGTTACCGCGCTCGGCTTCGCCGGCTTCGGCGTCGCGATGGCGGCGAGCGTGGCCAAGATCGACCAGTTCAACTACGTCACCGCGCTCTGCATCACGCCGCTCTTCCTCGTCGCCGGCACCTTCTTCCCAATCGACGGGCTGCCCGAGGGCGTGCAGGTGGTGGCGCAGCTCAACCCCCTGCACCAGCTGGTCGAACTGGTCCGCGGCGGCGCCTTCGGCTACGAGGCAGTCGACATAGCCCGCTTCGCTTTCCTGGTCGGCTTCGCCCTGCTCACCTGGCGGATCGCCGTGAGCCGCATGCACAACCGCCTAATCGACTAAACGCGCCCGCTCCCTTGCTTTGATGTCGTATTTCTCTCCGCTATCCGGAAAGAAATACGACATCAACAGGCGAAAAATGGACCGTGCGCCCCGTCCTCCGAGACGAAGTCACCGGGCGTGTCCGTCGCGATTGGCTCGAGCCGGGCTCTCCTGCGGCACCCGCGGCATCCGCTTAAGGCTGCTTCCTTCCGGACCTGACCTGATTCGCGTGC
>DATNGZ010000016.1:0-153392 GCA_035605695.1 Solirubrobacterales bacterium
CTTAGTGATCCGGCGGTAGCAAGTGGAAGTGCCGTCGCTCAACGGATAAAAGGTACTCCGGGGATAACAGGCTTATCGAGTCCAAGAGTCCACATCGACGACTCGGTTTGGCACCTCGATGTCGGCTCGTCGCATCCTGGGGCTGAAGTCGGTCCCAAGGGTTGGGCTGTTCGCCCATTAAAGCGGTACGCGAGCTGGGTTCAGAACGTCGTGAGACAGTTCGGTCCCTATCTGCCGTGGGCGTTGGAGAATTGAGAGGAGTCATCCCTAGTACGAGAGGACCGGGATGAACGTGCCGCTGGTGTATCTGTTGTCCCGCCAGGGGCATCGCAGGTTAGCTACGCACGGAACGGATAACCGCTGAAGGCATCTAAGCGGGAAGCCGTCCTCGAGATGAATTCTCCCATCCCCTTGAGGGAGTAAGACCCCTGGTAGACCACCAGGTTGATAGGCCAGCGGTGCAAGCGCAGTGATGTGCTCAGCCGACTGGTACTAATGGGTCGAGGGCTTGACGGATATTTAGTTACTTACGCGTTGCGGCCTTGTGCGGTTTTCAAGCTCCACCGGGGGGCGGTCTCGCAAATTTTCCGGTGGTGCATAGCGAAAGGGAAACACCTCTTCCCATTCCGAACAGAGCAGTTAAGCCTTTCAGCGCCGATGGTACTTGGGGGGCAACCCCCTGGGAGAGTAGGTCGCCGCCGGTTTTTTTATTCCTTCGAGCCCGACTTAACCGGTCGGGCTCGTTGCGCTTTAGGCACGATTTGCAGGAGAAAGCGGCTCAGGCGCCGGTCGTAAAGGAGCGGATCGACGTTCCAGCTCTGTGTGTGGCCGGCCGCGGGAGCCGGGTAATACGTGACCCAACGAGGCAGCTCCGCAGCGAAGTCTTCGCTGGTTGCGATGGGTATCACTTGATCGTCTTCACCGTGGAAGAGGAGGATCGGCAAGCGGAAATCACCGGGGTGCTGCAGTGCGTCGAGGCTGTCCCAGTCAATATCGGTGCGAGCGTCGATAGCCCACTCAACGGGCAGGGCTGCGAATGAGGGGAAGCCCATTCGCGTCGCGTTGTATTCGAGGATCGCTTTCCAATTGAGGGCAGGTGCGTCGAGGATCAGGCCGTCGATTCGGTTCGCCAGTGGCGAGCGCTCCATGAACTGGGTGACCAGCGCACCGCCCATCGAGTAGCCGTCGAGGACGAGGCGCTGCGCGCCGCGACGAAGGGCATATCGGACGTCCGCCTCGAGGTCGCGCCACTCGGTCTCTCCCTGGTGGTGGAGGCCGTCGGGACTGCCTGGCGCGCCGAGGTCGTCGCGGTAAGAGATCAGCAAAGAGTTGAAGCCGGCGCGGTGCAGGGTGGGCGCGATGCGCAGGCCGATCTGTCGATCGCCGTTGATTCCGTGCACGACGATTGCCCACGCGTTGGTTGTGCCGGCGCCGCGGCGGGATGCTGCTGGGATCTCCCAGGCCGGCATCGTCCCGAGTTCGCTGGGAATGGCCACGGCGCGGTAAGGAAGGGCCCGGGCTTCCTTCGGGTCGCCGAAGTAGACGTTGCTGTCGATTCCGGCGTCGATGCCGGGGGCGAGAAAGCCGTGGATGTCGCTGAGGCGGCGGCTCACCCGGTCGGCGTTCTCGCTCAGTACAGGTCCCACCACCGCGTGCCCGCCCTCCCAGGCCAGGCCGTAGACACCAGGACGTTCGGTCGTATCGGATCGTTGAAACTCGATTCGGCCGGGGGAGACCGCCTCGATCTCGACCGATTCGGACCACGGAGAGTGGTCGGGAACGAGCACGAACGAGGCGAAATGCCAGGAGGCCAGGGCACCCACCGCGAGAGCGACGAGGAGGGCCAGTCCGGCAGCGGCAATGGCACGAAGGCGCCGCCGCCACCAGGGCCGCTCATCCACCCTTAGTGGCGGGTTGCGAAGTTGCGATCGACTACCCGCCGCTCCTGACGGCGCGGCGGGTGCGGGCGCCGGCGAGACTGGCAGCTCAGAGCCGGCCTCCCAGCCGGCTCGAGCCCGTACTCGCCGAGCGTCGCGAAGTCGATCAATAGGTCAGCTGCGTCGGCCAGACGCTTTGTGAGTGTTTGCTTAGAATCGAACATAGGTTCGTAAGCTAAGGACGCCCTCGGACGGCTTCATTTTTCTGCAAGTTGTCTTGCGATTCGTGCCTGGCAACGGCTTTTTTAGGCTTTTCCGGGGCGGCGAAAGCGAGTACGAGGGCCGCTGTCTGGGCCGGCTTCTCGACGTTGGGCGAGTGGCCGGCGCCGGCGATCAACTTCGTCTGCGCCGTCGGGTCCGCCTCGCGATAGGCGGCGAGGGCTTCTACCGGGTCGTTTGCGATCTGCTCCTCGGCGCCCATGATCGCCAGCAGGGGCTTGCCGATCGTCGCGGCCCGCTCGGGCAGCGACTTTTCGCCCGTGTAGTCGTCAAAGGCGTCGTGGGAGCCGGTGTAGGCGCTGTAGGTCATCCGCTTGACGTCCTCGACGAAGGCGTCGGGAACGGGGAAACCCGGAGCGAAGGCGACCTTGAGGCCGTCGCGGATCGAGAAATCGGGCTTGATTCGCCAGAGCGCCTGGCCAATCACGGGCTTAAACGGCAGTTCGCCGACGAGGCCGACGTCGCCGTAGGAGGTGTCCGGAATGCTGTCGATGGTGACCAGCCGGTTGACAAGCTGCGGCGACTGCTCCGCCAGAGCGATCGCGACCGGACCGCCCAGTGAGTGTCCGACGACCTCGGCATCGCGCACCCCGAGCTTGCCGAGGGCTTCGGCGACCACGTTCGCCTGATCGGGGACCGAGTAGCCCGAGCGGGGCTTTTCGGAGCCGCCGTGGCCGAGCAGGTCGACCGCGATCACCCGGTGCTGGCGCGCGAGCAGGGGAATCATCCCGTCCCAGTAGTTGATCGCGCAGGTGAAGCAGTGGATCAGAACAATCGGCGGCGCGGTCCTCGGCCCCTGTTCGACCACCTCGAGGTCGCCACCCGAGAGGTCGAGAATCTTCCCTCCGGCTTCGGTCACGCCCGCCGCCTTGGTTTCGTGATCGACGCTGAGCGCGTTGAGTCCGAGCAGCACAATTAGCACCACCACGACGCCGATCAGGATCTTCCAGCCTCTCCGCATGCCGGTCGTTACCCTAGCCGGAACCGATGGAGAAATTCGTGATCAAAGGCGGCGTCCCGCTCTCAGGCGAGGTGACCGTCGCCGGCAACAAGAACGCGGCGCTGCCGATCCTCGCCGCCTGCCTCCTGACCGAGGAGGAGTTGCTGCTGCACCGGGTGCCGCGGATTCGCGATACCGAGGCCCAGCTCGCCTTGCTGGAGCGGCTCGGCGTGGAGGTTGCCTGGGTCGCCGACAACAGCGTCCGCCTCTGCGCCGCCGCCGTCTCCGATGTCTCCGTCGACGAGGAGCTCTCGAAACAGATCCGCGCCTCGTTCCTGCTCGCTGGGCCGCTGCTTGCCCGCTTCGGCGAGGCGCGGATGCCGCCGCCGGGCGGAGACTTCATCGGCCGCCGCCGTCTCGACGCCCACCTCGACGCCTTCAAAGACCTCGGCGCCAGCATCGACGGCGACCGCTGGATTGAGCTCAGCGCGCCCGCCGAGGGCCTCTGTCCCTGCGCGATCTTCATGGACGAGCCCTCGGTGATGGGGACCGAGAACGCGCTGATGGCGGCGGCCCTGACGCCGGGGCCGACGACGATCTCCAACGCCGCCAGCGAGCCGCACGTCCAGGACCTCGCCCGGCTGCTCTGCGCGATGGGCGCCCAGGTCGACGGCATCGGCTCCAACGTGATGACGGTGCATGGGCGCGACAAGCTCGCCGGCGCCGAGCACACGATCTCGGCCGATCACATCGAGGTCGGAAGCTTTATGGCGCTTGCCGCCGCGACCGGCGGTGAGCTGCGTATCCGCGATGTTGAGCCGATGGACCTGCTGATGGTGCGCCGCCAGTTCCGGCGCCTCGGTCTGCAATCAGAGATCGAGGGTCGCGACATGCTGGTGCCGCCGGGGCAGCACTTGCGCGTTCAGTCCGACCTCGGCGACGCGATCCCGAAGATCGAGGACGGGCCCTGGCCCGCCTTCCCGGCCGATCTCACCTCGATCGCGCTGGCGCTAGCGACGCAGGCCGACGGCGAGATCCTGATCTTCGAGAAGATGTTCGAGAACCGCCTTTTCTTTGTCGACAAGCTTGTCGCGATGGGCGCTCGGATCACGCTGTGCGATCCCCATAGGGCGATCGTCAGCGGTCCGAGCCGACTTCACGGTGAACGCGTCGAGAGTCCCGACATCCGCGCCGGGATGGCGATGCTCATCGCCGCTCTGGCGGCGGAGGGCACCTCGGAGATCGGCAACATCCGCCAGATCGACCGTGGCTACGAGCAGATCGACGAGCGGCTGCGCGGACTTGGCGCCCAGATTGAACGGGTCTCGTCAGAGGTCCCTGCGTAGCAGGGCTTTCGCGCCCGCTCTCGTAAGGTCCGGCGGATGATCCATCCGATTCCACCTGGAACGCGCGACGTGCTCCCCGACGAGATGCGGGAGCTGCGCCGCCTGCACCTGGCGATGATCGAGGTTTTTGAGAGCCACGGCTACGGCGAGGTCTCGACGCCGGCGATCGAGTACGACGAGGTGCTCGCCCGCGGCGACGGTCGCACGGCCGCGAGCGCCTACCGCTTCTTCGACGAGGGCGGCGATCTGCTCGCCCTGCGCTCGGACATGACGATCCCGATCGCCCGCCTCGTCGCCAGTCGTTACGCAGGCGCCGAGCCACCGCTGCGGCTCTGCTATCTGGCCAACGCCTTCCGGGCGGTGCGCCCGCAGCGCGGCCAGATGCGCGAGTTTGCCCAGGCCGGGGTGGAGCTGATCGGCGCCCCGGCGCCGGAGGGGACGGCGGAGGTCGTCGACGTGCTCGAGGCAACCCTCGACGCGGCCGGGCTCGACCGTGCCGTGATCGGCCTCGGCGACGCCGACCTCTACCGCCAGCTGCTGAGTGAGTTCGGGGTCGAGGGCGAGGCGCGCGATGCGATCCTCGGCCGCCTCGCCGCCCACGACCTCGTCGGGCTGGGGGTCGAGCTCTCCGAGCTCGATGGGATCGGCGACGAGCAGGTCGCGACCTGCGTCGCTCTCTCGCAACTGCGTGGCGGCAAAGAGGTGCTGGACGAGGCCCGCTCAATGGGCGGCGCCGCGGTCGAGCGCGCCACCGCGCGCCTCGGTGAGACCTTTGAGGCACTGGAGGCGCGCGGGGTTGCCGATCGGGTCCAGATCGACCTCGGCCTGCTGCGCGACCTCGGCTACTACAGCGGCGCCATCCTAGAGGTCTACGACCCGGCGCTGGGCCACGTGCTCGGCGGTGGCGGTCGCTACGACGAGCTGCTCAAGCGCTTCGGCGTTGACCTTCCCGCAGCGGGTTTCGCCCTCTACCTGGAGCGCGTCCACGTCGCCCAGATGGAGGAGGAGCCACGGGCGGGGGGTGGGTCGTGAGCGTAGAGGTCGCCGGAACGGGCCGAGCTAGGGGCGAGGGGCCGCTGCGGATCGCCGTGCCGCGCGGCGCCCTGCTCGGCGGCACGCTCGACGCGCTCGACGCGATCGGCGTCGACACGAGCGAGGTGCGCGGCGAGTCGCGCTCGCTGATCTTCGAGACCGAGGGCATCACCCTGGTGACGATGCGCCCCTCCGACGTGCCCACCTATGTAGAGGCCGGCGCCGCCGACGTCGGCATCACCGGCAAGGACGTCTTGCTCGAGCAGCACGACCGGGTTGTCTACGAGCTGCTCGACCTGGGCTTCGGCCGCTGCCGCATGGTCCTCGCCGGACGCAAGGGTGACGAGAGCCTGGGGGAGTCCCAGCGCCGCCTCGGGATGATGAGGATCGCGACCAAGTATCCGCGCACGGCCGAACGCCACTTCGAGCAGACCGGCCGCCAAGTCGAAGTGATCGAGGTCAAGGGTTCGGTTGAGCTGGCGCCGCTGATCGGCCTCGCCGATGGCATCGTCGACCTCGTCGCGACCGGCCGCACCCTGGAGGAGAACGACCTCGAGGTGCGCGAGGAGATCCTCGAGTGCACCGCACGCTTCGTCGCCAACCGGGTTGCCCACAAGCTGCGCGCCCGCGAGGTCGACGGGCTGACGGCAAAACTGCGCAAGGGCCTGGGCCGGTGAAACGGCGCGCATTCCTCTGGGAGAGCGCGACTGAGACAGCCGCAGCGGTCCGCGCCTGGGTCGGCGCCTCGGAGGCGCCCGTCGATGTGAGCCCGATCGAGCGGGAGGTTCGTGAGGGCGGAGACGGCGCGGTGCTCTGCATGACGGCCCGCTTCGATGCGACCGAGCAAGCGCCGACCTCGCTCCGGGTCGAGGCGGGCACGGCCGCCGAGGCCCTGGCCGCCCTCGACCCCGAGTTGCGCGAGTCGCTGGAGCTGGCTGCCGTCAATGTGCGCGCGGTCGCCGAGGCGCAGATCGCGGCCGAGGCGCATCGCGTCGAGCTGCCGCAGGGCCAGACGGTCACCCTTCGCGAAGTCCCAGTCTCTGCGGCCGGGCTCTACGCGCCCGGGGGTCGGGCCGCGTACCCATCGAGCGTCTTGATGTGCGGGATTCCGGCCCAGGTTGCCGGGGTCGAGCGAGTTGCACTGGCTTCCCCACCCGGCCCCGACGGCAGGGTTAATCCGCTGGTCCTCGCCGCGGCCGAGCTCTGTGGGATCGAGGAGATCTACGCGATGGGCGGGGCGCAGGCGATCTTCGCGCTCGCCTATGGCACCGAGACGATCGAATCGGTCGACGTGATCGCCGGTCCCGGCAACGCCTGGGTGCGCGAGGCAAAGCGAGCGGTCTCGGGCCAGGTCGGGATTGACTCCCTCGCCGGTCCCTCCGAGCTGATGCTGGTGGCGGGCGACGGCACCGATCCGGGGTGGGCGGCGCTCGATCTCTGCGCCCAGGCCGAGCACGGTGGCGAGGGGCCTTTGGTCGTGGCCGCGGTTGAGGAGGTCGTGCTGGAGGCCGTTGCCGCGGCGACGGAGCGCCTTGCGGCCGAACGGCCGGGAATCGGCGACGCGCCGCTGGCCTTGGTCCAGGTCCCCGACCTCAGCGACGCGATCGATCTCGCCAACGCTTTTGCCCCGGAGCACCTGGAGCTGTTCGAGGAGGACGCGGCGCTGCTCGCCGACCGCGTCACCACAGCCGGCTGCGTCTTCGCCGGCCGCCTCAGTGCGACTGCCTTTGGCGACTACGCGGCAGGCTCAAACCACGTCTTGCCAACCGGCGGTGCCGGTCGCTTCTCAGGGCCGCTCGGACCCAACGTCTTTCGCCGCAAGATCGCCACCGTGGAGGTTTCGGCGGGCGCGGCAACGAAGCTTGCCCCACACGTCGATGCGCTCGCTCGGGCGGAGGGATTCCCCGTCCACGGCGAGTCCGCGATGATTAGGAGCGAATCATGAGCCGCATAGCCAGCAGAGAGCGCAGCACCGCCGAGACCCAGATCCGGCTCTCACTCGACCTCGACGGGGGAGAGTCGAGCGCGGCGACGGGCGTCGGCTTCCTCGACCACATGCTTGATCTGCTCGCCCGCCACGGCAAGCTCGGGCTGAAAGTAGAGGCCAACGGTGATCTCGAGACCGGCGCTCATCACACCGTGGAGGACGTCGGCATCGTGCTCGGCCAGGCGCTCGATGAGGCGCTCGGCGACCGGGCCGGGATCAGGCGCTACGGCTCCGCCGTGGTGCCGATGGACGAGTCGCTGGCCGAGTGCGCGATCGATATCTCCGGCCGGCCGCTCTGCGTCTTCGACGCCGACCTGCCGACGACCTCGATCGCCGGCTTCGACACCGAGCTCGCCGAGGAGTTCTTCCGCGCCGTCGCCAACAGCGCCAAGCTGACCCTGCACGTTTCGGTTCGTTACGGCACAAACGCCCACCACATGATCGAGGGCTGCTTCAAGGCCTTTGCCCGCGCCCTGCGCGTCGCGATCTCAGTCGATCCCGAAGAAACGGGTGTGCCGTCGACGAAGGGGACGCTGAGCGAATGACCACCCGGATCTGCATCCTCGACTACGGCATGGGCAACCTGCGCTCGGTCGAGAAGGCGCTCGAGCACGTCGGCGCGACGGCGATGATCAGCAGCGACGCGGCGACGATCCGCTCTGCCGACGGTTTGATCCTGCCCGGGGTCGGAGCCTTCCCTAAGGCAATGGAAGGCGTGCGCCGGCTGGGGCTCGATGAGCTGATCCTCGAGCGCCGCGAGGCCGGCGTGCCGATCCTCGGCATCTGCCTCGGCCTGCAGCTGCTCTTCGACTCGACCACCGAGCTGGGCGGCGGCGAAGGCCTCGGCCTGTTGGGCGGCGAGGTCGACGTCCTCGACGCGCCCGGCCTGAAGATTCCCCACATCGGCTGGGCGTCGGTGCGCTGGGAGAAGCAGTCGCGGTTGGCGGAGGGGATCGATTCCGAGACGCCCTTCTACCTGGTCCACTCCTTTGCGCCGCGGCCGCAGTCAGACGACCTGCTCGGCACCACCGCCTACGGCGGCCGCTTTGCCTGCGCCGCCGAGCGCGACAACGTCTTCGGCGTCCAGTTCCACCCGGAGAAGTCGAGCGCCGCCGGCCTGCGCCTGCTCTCCAACTTCGCCGGAATCTGCGCAGCTGTCCCGGCGTGATCCTCTACCCGGCAATCGACATCCGCGGCGGCCAGGCGGTGCGGCTGCTGCAGGGCGACTACGCGCGCGAGACGGCGTATGACGCCGACCCGGTCGACGCAGCGAAGCGCTGGGCCGATGAAGGGGCCGAGTTTCTGCATGTGGTCGATCTGGACGGGGCAAAGGCTGGGGAGCCGCGGAACCTCGATGCGGTGCGGCGCATTGCGGCGGCGATCGATTGTCCGATTCAGGTTGGAGGCGGACTGCGCAATGCGGAGTCTGTGGCGGCGATTCTTGAGGCTGGCGCAGAGCGAGTCGTGATCGGGACGGCGGCGCTGCGCGACCCGGTGTTTCTCGCCGAGGCGCTGGAGAAACACGGCGACCGGGTGGTCGTCTCGGTTGACGCCCGCAACGGCAAGGTTGCGCTGGCGGGCTGGACAGAAGCAGGTGAGGAGGGGGTTGTCGAGGCCGTCGCGGAGCTCAGCTCCCGCGGTGTGGCGAGATTCCTCTGCACCGCGATCGAGGTCGACGGCACGATGGAGGGCCCGGCGCTCGGGGAGCTGAATCAGATCGCGGCCGCGACCGAGGCCCAGGTGATCGCCTCGGGCGGTGTCGGCGACCTCACCCATCTCGAAGCTCTGGCTCGTGAGACCGCCTCGAATATCGAAGGCGCGATCGTAGGTCGAGCCATCTACGAGCGCAAGTTCAAGGTCGCGGAAGCCATAGCTGCCCTCCAGCGCACCGCCTAACCAAGCGGTCGTATTTCTTTCCGCTATCCGGGGGAAAATGCGACCTCAACAGGCCCGCGGGCAGTCCGCCCCGGTTCCGGTCGTATTTCTTTCCGCTATCCGACCCTAAGTACGACATCTCGGGCGCTTTAGGGTGTGGGCATGGTTTTGAAGCGCGTCATTCCCTGTCTCGACGTTGACGCCGGGCGCGTCGTCAAGGGCACCAACTTCGTCGGCTTGCGCGACGCGGGCGATCCTGTGGAGCTGGCGGAGCGCTATGACGCTGAGGGGGCAGATGAGCTGGTCTTCCTTGACATCACCGCTTCGCACGAGAAGCGCGAGACGATCGTCGAGCTGGCTCGCCGCACCGCCGACAACGTCTTCATCCCCTTCACGATCGGGGGCGGCATCCGTTCGGTCGAGGACGCGCAGGCCGTTCTCGATGCCGGGGCCGACAAGGTCTCGGTCAACTCCTCGGCCCTGGCGCGGCCCGAGCTGCTGACCGAGCTGGCAGACCACTTCGGCGCCCAGTGCGTTGTGATCGCGATCGATGCCAAGCGTTCTTCGTCCGCGGTCGCCTCGCCCACCTGCGCGGCTCCGCCGGGTTGGTTCGGCGACGCGATCTGGGACATCTACGTCAACGGTGGCCGCAAGAAGGTCGAGAGCCGCGACGCCGTCTCCTGGGCGCGCGAGGCGACCGAGCGTGGGGCCGGCGAGGTGCTCTTGACCAGCATGGATCGCGACGGCACCAACGACGGTTACGACATCGAGCTGACTCGGGCGGTGGCCGACGCGGTTTCGGTTCCGGTGATCGCCTCTGGCGGGGCGGGAACGCTCGAGCACCTCAGCGAGGCGATCTCGGCTGGCAACGCCGACGCCGTCCTCTGCGCCTCGATCTTCCACTACGGCACCTACCGCGTGCGCGACGCCAAGCAGCGCCTCGCCGCCGACGGGATCCCCGTCCGGCTCTAGCCGGAGGCGAGGTCTTCGGCCAGGCCGGAGACGCCGGTGGAGCCGAGGATCTCGAAGCGGGCCAGCTCGTCGGGCGCCTCGCGGGTCGCGTAGCCGGGAATCTCGGTGGTCGCACCGGTGTAGCCGGCGGCCTTAACGGCGGCGATCACTGTCTCGTCGAATTGTCCGGCGGGATAGCAGAAGTTGGCGATCGAGGCGCCGTATTCGCGGCGCAGGATCTGGCGCGAACCGGAAACTTCTTCCTTCAGCTGTTCGGCGTCGAGCGTGGTCAGGTCGAGGTGGTGGATCGTGTGCGCGGCCAGCTCCCAGCCGGCGTCGATCATCGCTTCGACGTTGCTCGTGTAGAGGTCGGAGCCTTCGGTCTTGAGATTGAGCACTCCGGGCCAGCCGTGCTTGCGCAGCTCCGGCAGGGCGAAGGTGAACTGCGGCCGGTAGCCGTCGTCGAAGGAAAGCACGACCGGTTTGTCCGGCAGGGTGCCACCGTGGTACCAGGCATCCTCGACCGCTTCCAGCGTCACCGCTTCGTAGCCGTGTTCCTCCAGCCAGTCCATCTGGCGATGGAAGTCCGGTCGCGCCACGTAGAGCTCGGGATAGGGAGCGTCCGCCGATGGCGCGCCGAGGACGTGGTACTCGAGGATCGGTACAGGCCCGGTGTAGGGCTGCCAGTCGGATTGCGGTGTGGCGTTGCGGACGAGGTCGGGCTTACCAGCCGCGGCGGAGCTCGCTTTCCCGCCCGAGGCCGCCCTTGTCGATGAGGAGTCCGTGGCGCCGTCAAGACTCGATCCCACGACCAATCCGACCGCTATCGCAACCGCCACGAGGGCGAGGAGGGCCCCTGCTCGTCTCCAGCGCACGCGATCATGGTAGGCAACCGACCGATGCCGACCGCCGGAACGCCAAAAGAGAGCCTTGCCGAGGCGCTGCAGCGGGTCTACCCCGAGCTCGACGCCGTGCGCGAGGCGGCGAGCGAGCCCGTCTACCTCGTCGGCGGCGCGGTCCGCGACCTGCTCCTCGGTCGCGGCCGCGCCGATATCGACATCGTCGTCGAGGGTGACGCCGCGGCGCTTGCCTCCCGGCTCGGCGCCGATGTCATCTCGCACGAGCGCTTCGCGACGGCCAAGGTGAGCCTCGACGACCACGAGATCGACATCGCGACGGCGCGCACGGAGAGCTACCCGCGGCGTGGCTCGCTGCCGCTGGTCGAGCCCGCCGCCCGGGTCGAGGCGGACCTCGCCAGGCGCGACTTCACGATCAACGCGATGGCGATCCCACTGACCGGCGAGGCGGACCTGATCGACCCCCACGGCGGGCAGGCGGATCTCGCGGCCGGTCTGCTGCGCGTGCTGCATCCGTCGTCCTTCGTTGACGATCCGACCCGGGCCCTGCGCGCTGCCCGCTACGCCGCTCGCTTCGGCTTCGAGCTGGAGCCGGAGACGGGGGCGCTGCTGCGCGAGGCGGATCTGGCAACGGTCTCGGCCGACCGCCGTGAGGCCGAGCTGCTGCGGCTCGCTGGCGAGGACGAGGCGCCGCGGGCCCTCTCCCTTCTGGCCGAGTGGGGCCTGGACGACCTGCGCGAGGGCGGCGTCGAGCTCGCCGCCGACGCGGCAGCGTTGCTTCGGTCTAAGCCCTGGGAGGGGTTCGCTCCCCGCGCTCGCTCTCTTCTCGCGGCGGCGCTGGGACCGAGCGGTGGGGAGGAGGGGCTGGCGCGGGCGCGGCCGAAGCGTCCCTCTGAAGCCGTTGCGCTGGCGGCGGGGCGCGATCCGATCGAACTCGCATTGGCCAGGGCTCTAGGCGCCGAGTGGCTCGACCGCTACCTGGCCGAGTGGCGCAACGTCGCCCTCGAGATCGACGGCGAGGCGCTGATCGCTGCGGGCGTTCCCCAAGGCCCGGCGATCGGCCGCGGGCTCGATGAGGCCCTGCGGCGCAAGCTCGACGGCGAGATCAGTGGCCGCGCCCAGGAGCTGGACGTGGCGATCGACGTGGCGAGGAGCGGCGATGGAGTGGCGTGAGCGCGATGGCCTGCGCTGGCTCGAGACCCGGTTGCCCGGAGCGACCGCTGCCTTCACGACCCGCTCCTTCGGCTCGGCGCGGGAGAGCTTCGCGCCCCTGGCGGCGCTGGGGGTCGACCCAGAGGCGGTCGTCAGCGCCTGGCAGGTGCACGGCACGGACCTGGCCTTCCACAACGGCGGCGCTGTGCCGGCGGAGGCCGACGGCCACGTGATCGCCGACCCCGGGGTGGTCGGCCTCGTCTTCGGCGCCGACTGCCTGCCGATCACGGCCGCGGGCCCCGGCGGGGCGATGATCGTGCACGGCGGCCGGCGCGGTTTGGAGCAGGGGATAGCGCTCCGCGGGGCCGCGGCGGTGGGTGCCACCGCCGCGGCGATCGGCCCCGGCATAGGGCCCTGCTGCTATGAGGTCGACCTCTGGAGCGAGGCGCGCAGGCAGCTGAGCGAGGCGGGCGTCGAAGAGATCCAATCCGCCGACCTCTGCACCTGCTGCGAGACCGAGCTCTTCTTCTCCCATCGCCGCGACGGCGACCCTCGGCGACAGGCAGGGCTCGTCTGGCTCAGTGGAGAGGAGGGCTGAGGTGCCGGGGTTGATCCACGGCCTCGAGCCGGAGAAGATCGCCGCCAACCTCGAGCGGGTGCGCGAGACCGCCGGGCGGGAGGTCGAGATCCTCGCCGCGACCAAGTACGTGCCGTTGGAGGAGATGGGAGCGCTGGTCGAGGCCGGCGTCCGCCTCGTCGGCGAGAACCGCCAGCAGGAGCTGCTCGCCAAGCACGAACGCTGGGGCGATGCCTTCGAGTGGGACTTCATCGGCAACCTGCAGAGCCGCAAGGTCAAGCAGCTGCTGCCGTCCTGTCGCTTGATCCACTCGGTTGCGACCGATTCGGCGCTCCAGCAACTCGGTCGCCACGGAGGCCCAGACACCGAGATCCTGGTCGAGGTCAACATCGCCGGTGAGGAGGGCAAGGGCGGCGTCGCACCCACCGAGCTGGGAGTTTTCATCGAACGCTCCCCAGTCCGCGTCGCCGGCCTGATGACGATGCCCCCGTTCAGCCAGGACCCCGAGGCCTCGCGCCCCCATTTCACCCGCCTCAAGAGGCTCGCCGATGAACACGGGCTCGCCCGCCTTTCCATGGGCACCTCGCAGGATTGGCAGGTCGCTGTCGAGGAGGGAGCCACGATCATCCGCCTGGGCACGGCGCTCTATATCTGACGAACTTCCGGCTGGGCCATAATCTGTAAAGGAATCGGTCTACATGGGCCGAATCACGCGTTAACCATGGCCCTACGAGATACATGGCATCGAGCGCTGGTCTACTTCGGCTTGGCCGAGGATCACGACTACGGTCCCGAGTACGAAGACGACTTCGAGCCGGAAACGAGCTCCGAAGAGGCGTTCGACAGCGGTCGACGCGAGTCGGGACAGGTGCGACGCCTGCCCAGCGCCCGCCGCTCGCGCCGCGACGAGATCGATGACATCTTCGCCGACGACGAGCCGATCCAGGCTTCGCGCACGCGCACGTTGCGCCCGGTCGGCAACGGCGACTCCGACGTCCAGGTCCACCTCGTAATCCCCAGGAACTTCAACGACGCCCAGCAGGTGGCCGATCAGTTCAAGCGCCAGGTCCCGGTCATCCTCAACCTGCAGACGACCGATCACGAGCTCTCGAAGCGGATGATCGACTTCTGCTCCGGCCTGACCTACTCGCTCGACGGCGGCATGCAGCGGATCGCCGAGAAGATCTTTCTGCTGACGCCGCGCAACGTCGAGGTCTCCGCCGAGGAGAAGGCCCGCCTCCTCGACAAAGGTTTCTTCAACCAGTCTTAGCTCGGCTTTTCGCGCGAGCACAGGATCTTCACCGCTTGGCCACGCGATGGCCACATCGGCGCTGAACCTCGCTCCTAGGTTGCGGTTGATTCGCCCAACCACGAACTAGGAGAAAAGATGAAGCGAAAGCGTCTCGCCTTCGCCCTTGCCGCCTCGCTGGCCGTTGCGGCCGTCGGCGCCGGCACAGCGGCTGCGACCGGCTTCTTCAACCAGCACCGTGACAGCACTCGGCGCGCCGTCACCGCGGCTTTGTACGACCAGCACCCCCAGAACGTGATCTTCTTCCTCGGCGACGGGATGGGGATGCAGGAGATCACCGCGGCCCGTTACTACCAGGGCGTCCACAACAGCCTCAACGTCGACCGGATGCCGTTCACCGGATTCGACACCACCTGGTCGGTCAAGCCGGGTGCGGGGCCGTCCTACTTGCCTGACTACGATCCCGACTCGGCCTCGACCGGGACGATGTGGGCGACGGGCCAGAAGACGCTTGACGAGCGCATCTCACAAGGTCCGAGCACGGCGATCAACGTCCCCGGGCCGAACCTGAAGACGGTGCTCGAGCTGGCCCAGAAGCAGGGCAAGAAGGTGGGCGATGTCTCGACCGCCGAGATCACCGATGCGACACCCGCAGTCCTCGCCTCGCACATCTCGCTGCGCGGCTGTCAGGGCCCGGCGGACATGGGCGCCTGCGCGTCGGAGACGAAGGCGGCGGGTGGCCTCGGCTCGATCGCCGAGCAGGAGGTCGATCACAAGGTCGACGTGCTGCTGGGCGGCGGTCGCGGTCGTTTCGAACAGAAAATCACCGGCGGGCCGGATACCGGCAAGAACGTGATCGAATCGGCCCAGGCCAAGGGCTACCGCTACGTCAGCGATGCGGCTGGGCTGAGCGCGGTGCCGAACGGCAGTAAACCGGTGCTTGGCCTCTTCAACGGCAGCAACATGTCGCTGGAGTGGACCGGACCGGCGGCGTCGCTCGGCAAGGGCAACGCGCCGGCTCCCTGCAACGAGAACCAGCGCCCGGCCAACGAGCCGAGCCTGGCGGCGATGACCGGCAAGGCGATCGGCCTGCTGGAAAACCGCAAGGGGTTCTTCCTCCAGGTTGAGGGAGCCTCAATCGACAAGCAGGACCACGCGACCAACGCCTGTGGACAGCTCGGCGAGACGGTCGCCTTCGACAACGCGATCGGCGTCGCTCTCGACTACCAGCGCCGGCATCCCGACACGCTGATCGTGGTCACCGCCGATCACTCCCACACCAGCCAAATCGTCGGCGAGGACGCAGCCGGGTCGGGCGTTCCGACGGGCTACTCGACCAACCTAACGACCAAGGATGGGCAGACGCTCAGCCTCACCTACGGGACCGCCGGCTACGGCGGGCCTGGCGCGGCTCCGGTCGCCGCGCCGCCGAGCCAGCAACACACCGGGGCCGTGGTGCCGGTGTGGGGCAGCGGGCCGGGGTCGCTGGACATCCTCGGGACGAACGATCACACCGACCTGTTCGACGTCTTGGGCGGGTAGTAGGTCTCCTGCTTCAATGCCGAGCGGGGAGGCAGGCGCCTCCCCGCTCGGTTTCGCTGCCGGTCGCCTAAACGGCGCCCCATTTGCAGCCTTTGCTTGCACCGCTGAGTTCCCAGATGACACTCATGTCGAGGAAGGCTGGCTGCGTGCCAAACGAGTATTTCGTGCCGAATAATTCCTGTGTTGCTTTGTCACTTTTGAATTCCAGTAATTGTTTGCTGGATTCGGGGCCGATTAAGGCGATGAAAGAGCCGGTTAATTCATTGTTGAGTGGTAGCGGGCATCCGGTTCCCGATTTGAATTTAATGATGGTGAAATTTTTGGATCCGGTCGGCGGAGTAAATAGGATCCACTTCTCTCCGGCATGTTCCAGCACTAAGGTTAAGAAATTGGCGACGATCGGTTCGACGACACTGCAGGTCGGGGTAGGGGGAGTCGTGCAGCTGGTGAAATTTAAAGTCTGTTCTCCGTGACCACCTGTTTTGATCGTTCCTTCAACCGTCGCTTTTTCGCAGACGAGTTCCATCCCGAGCGAGGGCACTAAGAAGGTGGATTTCCCCTCCGCCGACCCTACGATCGTTTCGGCTGATCCGATTGCTTTGCCTAAAATCGCGAATTCGCCTTTTGCCTGCGCGGTCGCGGCGACGAACGCCATCAGCCCAAGCACGGCGAGGGAGCAGAGGCCGAGAATCTTGAATCCATCTTTTCTATTGCGCATCTTCTGATTCCTCTCATCAGTAGTCATGGCGCGGGCCTGGGACCCGTGTCCGGAATGAGCATCTCCGAGAGGCGAAGAGCAGTCAAGTTTTCCTGTGCAATCTCTTCTAGTTAGTCTGCGCGGCATGATCGTTGGATTCGTTGGCGCTGGAAGCATGGCCGGGGCTATGGCACGGGGACTGCAAGGTCAGGTCGACCGCATGCTGTTCTCGGATTCGGGTTCCGGGCGGGCCGGCGAACTTGCGGCCGAGCTTGGCGGGGAGGCGGTGGGCTCCAATGTCGAGTTGGCCGAGCGATCCGATCTGGTCGTGCTCGCGGTCAAGCCGGCCAAGCTTGCTGACGTTGCCGTTGAGCTTGCCTCGGCCAAGGTGGTCATTTCGCTGCTCGGGGCGACCTCGCTGGCGGCGGTTGCGGCCCTTTTTCCCGATGCCACGGTGGTCCGGGTGATGCCCAACGTCGGGGTTGAGGTTCGCAAGGGGGTGCTTTGCGTTGCCGGTAACCCGGATCCCTATATCCGTGGCCTGCTCGAGGGCCTCGGGCACGTGGTTGAACTGCCGGACTCTCAGTTCGATGCGGCTACCGCGGTGATGGGATGTGCGCCGGCCTACCTGGCCCTGGCCGTCGAAGCGATCGCTGACGCCGGCGTCGCGGACGGACTCGACGAGCAGCTGGCGCTGGAGCTGGTCGTTGAGACGACGGCTGGGACGGCGGAGCTGCTGCGACGGCAGCACCCTGCCGACGTGCGCAAGGCCGTGGCCTCGCCCGGTGGCAGCACCGAGGCCGGTCTGGAGGCCCTGGACCGGGAAGGGGCTCCTGAGGCATTTGCGGCGGCCGTGCGGGCCTCGCTGGAGAGGATGCGCGGGTGATCTGGCTTGCTGTCACGCGGTTCGACATCGCCGACTACGTCAGCGCGCTCTTCCTCGTCTACATCATCCTGATCTTCCTCAACATCCTCAGCTCCTGGATCCCGCGCATGCCCTACAACCGCGTCCTGCGGGCTTCGCTCGACTTCGTCAAAGAGACCACTGACCCCTACCTCAACTTCTTTCGGCGCTTCCTGCCGCCGATCGGCGGCGGTGGCTTCGCACTCGACCTCAGCCCGATCCTCGGTGTGTTCCTGCTCTTCATCCTGCGCGCCGTCGTCGTCGGCCTGATCGAAGGGTGAGCGGCGAAGCCGCCCGCGCCTGGCGCCTCGCCGGCGCGCTCTGCGGGCTCGTCGTCGTTCTCGACCAGGCGGCGAAGGCGGCGATCGAGGCGCACTTGGCGCCCGGCCAGGACGTCGAGGTGCTCGGGCCGCTGGAATTCACCCTCTCGCACAACAGTGGCGTCGCTTTTGGCTTGGCCAGCGGCGGCGGCACCCGGCTGGTCCTGGTCACCGCTCTGGCGCTCGCCGTCGTCGGCTACGTCTTCGCCCGCAACCCGACCCGTTCCGGCATGTGGATCGCGGCGGGCCTGCTTGCCGGTGGGGCGCTGGGCAACCTCGCCGATCGCGTGCGCGCCGACGCCGTCACTGACTACATCCAGATCGGCAGCTGGCCGGCCTTCAACCTCGCCGACGTCTGCGTCACCGCCGGCGTCCTGCTGCTCGCCCTCTCCTACGCGCGCGAGCCGGCTGATGAGTGACGAGCTGCGCATAGTCCACGTCGACGAGGCGCTGGCGGTGGTCGACAAGCCGGCCGGGATGGTGGTCCACCCGGCTCCCTCGCACAGCGGGCCGACCTTGGTCGACGAGCTCGGTGACTTGCTCGGCGGCGGCGCCGATCCGGAGCGGCCCGGCATCGTCCACCGGCTCGACAAGGGGACCAGCGGCCTGCTCGTCGTCGCCCGCAGCGATGAGGCCCACGCGGCGCTGCAGGCCCAGGTCCAGCGCCGCGAAGTCGAGCGCATCTACCTCGCCCTGGCGCGCGGTCGCCTCAGCTCGCGCACCGGCACGATCGACGCGCCGATCGGCCGCGCCTCGCGGCAGCGCCATCGCATGGCCGTCTCCGGCGCCGCCTCGCGCCAGGCCCGCACCCACTTCGAGGTGATCGAGCTGCTCAGCGCCGAGAGCTACGTCGAGGTCCGCCTCGAGACCGGCCGCACCCACCAGATCCGCGCCCACTTCGCCGCTATCGGCCACCCGTTGGCCGGCGACACCACGTATGGAGGAGAGCGCAAGTACGAGCTGGAGCGTCAATTCCTCCATGCCCACCGGCTCGCCTTCGCCCATCCGTCGTCCGGGGAGCCGATGAGCTTCAGCTCTGAGTTGCCCGCCGATCTGGCTTCGGCGCTGCAGGCGGCCCGAGCCGCCTAGTCAGCCACGACCTCTCTACAATCGATCGGCTCGGAAACCAATCCCCGCACGTACCGACCCGGATCCTGACCGGCATTGCGCCGGATCCCGGCTAGGGCGGCGGGAAACGCAGCGCCAAACAAGGAGCTTTACCCCATGCCAGAGGCAGGCCTCAAAGAGCTGCTGGAGGCCGGAGTTCACTTCGGCCACCAGACCCGTCGCTGGAACCCGAACATGCGCCGCTACATCTTCGGCGAGCTGGACGGGATCCACATCATTGACCTGGTCCAGACCGAGGCGCTGCTGGAGAACGCGCGCCGCTTCGCCGGCGAGCTCGCCAGTGGCGGCGGCACCGTACTCTTCGTCGGCACCAAGAAGCAGGCTCGTGGCCCGGTCGAAGAATGGGCCGGCCGCTGCAAGATGCCCTTCGTCAACCAGCGCTGGCTCGGCGGCCTGCTGACCAACTTCAACACGATGTCGGCGCGGATCGCCCGCCTGCACGAGCTCAACGGCTGGCGCGAGGAGGGCAAGCTGGAGCTGCTGCCGACCAAGGAGCGGATGGGGATGCTGGCCGAACTCGCCAAGCTCGAGTTCAACCTCGGCGGCGTGCGCGACATGGATCGCTTGCCCGACGCAGTCTTCGTCACCGACCTCAAAACCGAGGAGATCGCGGTGCGCGAGGCGGCGCGCCTGCGGATCCCGATCATCGCCCTGGTCGACACCAACTGCGATCCGACCCCGATCGACTACGTGATCCCGGGCAACGATGACGCGATCCGTTCCTGCCAGCTCGTGATCGGCACGATCGGCTCCGCGATCGATGAGGGCGCCGGCGCCTGGCGGGTCCAGGAGGAGAAGCGCATCGCGGTCGAAATGGAACGGCGCAAGAAGGACGAAGAAGAGCGTAAGAAGCGCGAGGAGGAAGAGAAAGCGCGGCTCGAAGCTGAGGAGGCGGCCAAAAAAGCGGCGGCTGAAGCGGCTGCCGTCAAACAGGCTGAACAGGCGCAAGCCGCTCCCGCCCAAGCAGCGCCCGCGACGCCGGCTCAGGGTTCACAGCGCCCCGCTCCCGTCTCAGCCCAGCGCCCGGCTCAGGGTTCAGAGCGCCCGGCTGCGGGTCCTGTCGCGGGGCAGGGCACCTCGTCCTCGCAAGCTGCGGGCGAGGCACCCAGCCCCGCGCCACCCGCAGGTGGAGCCGCCAAAACCAAAGCTGAGGCACCGGCCGGAGCTGCGAAAGCCCCGGCCGAGGAGCCAAAGGCCGAGCAGCCCGCTGAGACTGAGAAAGCACCGGCTGAGCCCGCTGCCGCGGAGAAGGCTTCCGAGGAGTCCAAGGCGGCCGAGAAAGCACCGGAGCCCGCTGCCGAGGAGAAAGCTCCTGAGGCACCGAAGGCGGAGGAGAAAGCTTCTGAGGGGGAGAGCAAATGAGCGTTACTGCTGCTGATGTGAAGGCCCTGCGGGACCGGACCGGGGCCGCGATGATGGATTGCAAGGCCGCGCTGACCGAGTCTGATGGCGATGCGGATCGCGCTGTTGAGATCTTGCGGGTTAAGGGGCAGGCCTCCGCCGCTAAGCGGGAAGGGCGAGGGACTAATGAGGGCGTCGTCTCCTCGTATATCCACGCCAACGACAAGGTCGGGGCGATGGTCGAAGTCCAGTGCGAGACTGATTTCGTCGCTCGCAACGAGGACTTCAAGGCCTTTGCCTACGAGGTCGCTCTGCACATTGCCGCGACCGCGCCTCAGTACGTGACGATCGAGGAGATCCCCGAGGACGAGCGCGAGGCCGAGAAGCGGGTCTTCGAGGAGAAGGCGCGCGAAGAAGGCAAGCCCGACAACGTGGTCGAGAAGATCGTCGAGGGGCAGCTCGTCAAGTGGGGCAAGGAAGTTGCCCTGCTCGACCAGTCCCACGTCAACGCCGAGAAGCACGACTCGAAGTCGATCGAGGAGCTGCGCCAGCAGATGGCGGCGAAGACCGGCGAGAACATCCGCATCGCCCGCTTCGCTTACTTCCGCGTCGGCGAATAGGCTCGCGGCCTAGATCACTGATTCCCAACCCCCACACACCCGGATGACGCGCGTGGCGCTGCGCATCTCTTCGTCCTCAGTCGGCCGAATAGCGCTGCTATTCGGCCTCCCTGCGTCCTCGATCTGCTTGACCACACGCGCCCCCGGTCACACGCGGGTTGGGAATCAGTGATCTAGATGGCCAACGACCCCCAGTTCAAACGCATCCTGCTGAAGCTCTCCGGCGAGGCGCTGATGGGCGACCGCGAGTACGGCACCGATGCCGGTGAGGTGAAGCGGATCGCCGAGCAGGTCGCCGAGATCCGCGCCCGCGGGGTCGAAGTGGCGATCGTCGTCGGCGCCGGCAACATCTACCGTGGTCTGGCCGGGGCGGCCGAGGGCATGGACCGGGCGACCGGCGATTACATGGGGATGATGGCGACGGTGCTCAACGCGCTGACGCTGCAGGACGCGCTGGAGCGGACGGGCGAGCACACGCGGGTGATGTCGGCGATCGACGTCAAGGAGGTCGCCGAGCCCTACATCCGTCGCCGCGCCATGCGCCACCTGGAGAAGGATCGCGTGGTGATCTTTGCCGCTGGTACCGGCAACCCGTTCTTCACCACCGATACGGCGGCCGCCCTGCGCGCCCTGGAGATCCACGCCGAGGCGATCCTGATGGCCAAGAACGGGGTGGAGGGGGTCTACGACTCCGACCCGGCGACGAACCCCGAGGCCAAGTTCATCCCGGCGATCGGCCACCGCGAAGCGATCGAGCGCGACCTCAAGGTGATGGACTCGACCGCGCTCTCGCTCTGCATGGACAACGACCTGCCGATCTACGTCTTCAACATGGGGGACGCGGGCAACATAGATAGGATCGTCAGCGGCGAGAGGGTGGGCACGCTGGTCTCCAGCGCGCCTGCCGGATGACGAGGACGGGAGCCCAGTGGAGCTGATCGACGAACTGCTCGATGACGCCAAAGGCCGGATGACCAAGTCGGTCGATTCGAGTCGTGGCGAACTCGCCACGGTGCGGACTGGCCGCGCCTCACCGCACCTGCTCGACCGCATCGTGGTCGACTACTACGGCGCCCAGACCCCGCTCAAGCAGCTGGCCAACGTCGCTACCTCGGACGCCCGCCTGCTCACCGTGACGCCCTTCGACAAGTCCTCGATCGGGGCGATCGAGAAATCGATCCAGGAGTCCGACATCGGCCTGACCCCGAGCAACGACGGCAACGTGATCCGGCTCCAGGTTCCGGAGCTGACCGAGGAGCGCCGCCGCGAGATGGTCAAGGTGGTCCACGGCGTCGCCGAGGAGGGGCGGATCGCGATCCGCAACATCCGTCGCGACGTGATGCAGGACCTGCGCGACCTGAAGAAAGACGGCGAAGCCGGCGAGGACGACGAGCGCCGCGCCGAGTCCGCCCTGCAGAAGCAGACCGACGATGCGATCGCCGAGATCGACGTTCTCCTGAAAGGGAAGGAAGAGGAGATCTTGGAGGTGTGAGTGCCTCCGCGCGCTACGTGGCGATCATCACCGACGGCAACGGGCGCTGGGCCCAGAAGCAGGGGTTGCCGGTCGTAGAGGGGCACCGGGCCGGCGCCGACACGGTGAAGGCACGGCTGCGCGACGCGGTCGAGCTGGGGATCGAGGAGCTGACCGTCTTCTCCTTCTCGACCGAGAACTGGTCGCGGCCGGCCGAGGAGGTCGCCGGGCTGATGGCGATGTTCGACCAGCGGATCGGGGCGGAGACGCCGGAGCTCGATGCAGAGGGTGTGCGGATGCGCTTCGTCGGCCGCCGCGAGGGAGTGGCGCCGGAGCTGGTCGAGCGCATGGCCTGGGCCGAAGAGAAGACCGCTGCCAACGAGCGGATCACGCTCTTCGTCGCCTTCAACTACGGCGGCCGGGCGGAGATCGTCGACGCGGCGCGAAGCTTCAAGGGGGACTCCGAGGAGGAGTTCCGCAGCCACCTCTACGCGCCCGAGATGCACGATCCCGACCTCCTGATCCGAACCAGCGGCGAGCAGCGCATCTCCAACTACCTGCTCTGGCAGTGCGCCTACTCGGAGCTGGTCTTCCGCGACGAGCTCTGGCCCGACTTCGACCGCGCCGCCTTCGAGCAGTGCCTGAGCGAGTTCGAGGCGCGGCAGCGGCGCTTCGGCGCGAGGGCCTGATGCAGGACCTCTTCGACGACGACCTCTTCAACGAGGAGCCGGCGCCAAAACCGGCACCGCGGCCGCCGCGCAAACGCGGCAAGGGCGCGGCAAGAGGGGAGACGGTCAAGCGCATCCTCTTCGCGATTCCCTGGGGAATCTTCGCGATCGCGATCACGGTCGCCGGCGGCCTCGTCTTCACGATCGCGATGATCGGCATCGGCGTCCTCTGTCTGCGCGAGTACCTGCAGATGACGGGGGCGATGCGGCCGGTGCAGCGCGCCGCCTACCTCTCCGTCGCGGCGCTGATCCTCGCCGCCCACTTCGGCACCGCCTTCAACGTGCTGCTGATCATCGCCGCGTCTTTCCCCATCCTCTTTTTCTTCGGCGCCGACCGTCACCACCGCGACGGGATCACGATGTCGATGGGGGTGACGCTGCTCGGGATCGTCTGGATCGGCATTCCACTGGTCCACGCCGTGTTGCTGCGCGACCTGCCCCACCACGGCGCGGCGCTGCTCGTCGACGTTCTGGTCGGCACCTTCGCCACCGACACCGGCGCTTACGCGACTGGGCGCATGTTCGGCTCGCACAAGATCGCCCCCAGTCTCTCGCCGAATAAGACTCTCGAGGGGCTGGTTGGCGGCTTCCTGATCGGCACGATGGCCTTCTGGTTCGCCGGCCTCTACCAGGACTGGCTTTCGGGGACGGACGCGTTGATCATCGGCGCCGCCGTGGCCGCGGTCGCCCCGGTCGGCGACCTCTTCGAGTCGATGCTGAAGCGCGATCTCGGCAAGAAGGACACTGGAACCCTCTTCGGCCCCCACGGCGGCATCCTCGACCGCCTAGACGCGGTCTTCTTCACCGTCGTCGTCGGCTACTACCTGGCCGTCCAGCTGGTCTACTGACGAATCTGCGTTTGTACGGCTCCAGCACGCAAAATCGAGGTTTCGCGGCGGCATTGGGTGCGTCCCTATTCTCTGTGAGCGCATGAAGAAGCTTCTGATCCTCGGCAGCAGCGGCTCGATCGGCACCCAGGCGCTCGAGATCGTCGCCAATTCGAGCGAGCTCGAGGTTGTCGGGCTCGCCGCCGGCTCGAGCTGGGAGCGGGTGCTTGCGCAGGCTGAGGAGCACGGCGTGCGCACCGTTGCCTTCTTCGACGAAGAGGCGGCCAGGCAGGCGCGCGGCGCCTGGGGTGGACAGGTGCTCGCCGGCGAGGAGGGGATTCGCGAGCTGGTCGTCTCCGCCGGCGCCGACATGGTGCTGAACGGGATCGTTGGCGCCGCCGGCTTGGCGCCGACGATCGTCGCGCTCGGCGAGGGGGTCGACGTGGCGCTGGCCAATAAGGAGAGCCTGGTGATCGGCGGCGGGTTGACGATGGCGCTGGCGGAAGCGACGGGCGCGCGCCTGCTGCCGGTCGACTCCGAGCACTCGGCCCTGTTCCAGCTAATCGGCGCCGAGCAGCCGGGGACCGTCGACAGGCTGGTCCTGACCGCTTCCGGCGGCCCGTTCCGCGGCCGCACCGAGCTTGACGGGGTCAGCGTCGAGGAGGCGCTGGCGCACCCGACTTGGAGCATGGGTGGGCGGATCACCGTTGACTCGGCGACCCTGATGAACAAGGGCTTCGAGGCGATCGAGGCCCACCATCTCTTCGGCGTCCCCTTCGAGCGGATCGACGTAGTCGTCCACCCGCAGTCGATCGTCCACTCGCTGATCGACCTCAACGACGGCGCCACCCTCGCTCATCTCGGCTACCCGGACATGCGGGTGCCAATCTCCTACGCGCTGCACTACCCCGAGCGCGCCGACGTCGAGGTGCCGAGGCTGGACCTCGCTTCGGTTGGCACGCTCAGCTTCGAGCGGCCCGATCTCGAGACTTTCGCCTGTCTGCGGCTGGCGCTCGAAGCAGGCAAAGCGGGTGGGACCGCGCCCTGCGTGCTCAATGCCGCCGACGAGGTTGCGGTGGCCGCCTTCCTCGACGGCAAGATCGGCTTTACCGCGATCGCGGCCGTGATCGAGCGGGTGCTGGACGCGATGCCGGCGCTGGCGCCAACGCACTTCGAAGACCTCTTCGCCGTCGACGCCGAGGCCCGGCGCCGCACCGAAGAGGAGGTCGGTGGGTTGGCGAGGGTATGAACTGGGTCCTGGTATTCCTCGGCTTCTCGGCGCTGATCATCCTCCACGAGGCGGGCCACTTCTTCGCGGCGAAGGCGACCGGGATGCGGGTCGAGAAGTTCTTTCTCTTCTTCGGGCCCAAGCTGGCCTCGGTGAAACGCGGCGAGACCGAGTACGGCGTCGCCGCGATCCCGGCGGGTGGCTACGTGAAGATCAGCGGTATGCACCCGGAAGACAAACTGCCACCCGGGGAAGAGCACCGCGGCTACTACGAACAGCCGGTCTGGAAGCGGATCGTGGTGATCGGGGCGGGGCCGGCGGTCAACATCGCGCTCGCCTTCGCGATCCTCTTCGTCTTGGCGCTGGGAGCGAGCGAACCGACGCAGACGGTCGATGAAATCGTGCCCGGCTCTCCGGCCGCGGCGGCGCTCAAGCCCGGCGACCGCATCCTCGCAATCGACGGCAAGAGCTACCCGAACGCCGATGCCGAAACGCGGCTCGAAAACTTCTACGAAGACGTCGGCTCGCACAAATGCGCCGGCAAGCCGGTCGATGGCTGCAAGGCGGCGACTCCGGTCACGCTGCGGGTGCGCCGCGACGGCGAGGTCAAAACGCTCACGGTGAGTCCGGAGTACGAAAAGGCGGCGGGACGTACGCGAATCGGTTTCTCCTACGGAACGGAGCCGGCCAACCTCAGCGCCGCCGCCGCCGCGGAACGCGCGGGAGACGTGATCTGGCTGGTCTCCAGCAAAACCGTGACCGTATTCGCCAACATCTTCGACTCCGAGCAGCGCAAGGAAGTGTCCGGGGTGGTTGGGGTCAGCGACGTCGCCAATCAGACGATTGACGTCGGGGCTCGCGAGGCCCTCACCCTCTTGGCTGTGGTCAGCCTCTCGCTCGGCCTGATCAACCTCTTCCCCTTCCTGCCCCTCGACGGAGGTCACATCTTCTGGAGCCTGGTCGAGAAGGTGCGGGGGGCTCCGGTTCCATACCGTGTGATGGAGCGAGCCGGAGCACTCGGCTTTGTTTTGGTCATAATGCTTTTCTTCATCGGCCTCAGCAACGACATCGGCCGCCTTACCGGCGAAGGTTTCAACGTCCGTTAGCGTGACCGTGCGGCTCGCGGCATTGCTGTCGTGCCTGCTCGTGGTGGTCTCTACCGCCTCGGCCAATGCAGCCGAGGGCGGGGCTTCTGCCTCCTCGCTCGCCACCGGCACCCGGCTGGACCAGGCTCGTCGCTTCTGGACGCCGCAGCGGATGCGGCAGGCGCGGGCGCTGCCGGTCCATTTGCCCGGAAGCGCTCAGCTGGGGGACGGGACTCCCGGCAGTGCGCCGCCGACGCCGCTGCCCGGTGAGAGCGTTGTCCCCACCGAAACGATCGCCGACCCGACCGCCCCCGGCGTCAGTCAGAACGGTGTGATCTTCGTCGTCGGTCATTTCGGCACGCTAGGTCGTTGCTCGGGCACCTCGGTCAACGCACCCAGCTTCAGCCTCGTGATCACGGCGGGACACTGCGTCCACGAGGGCAGGCACTGGATGGGCACGAAGTGGGTCTTTGTCCCCGGCTATCACTATGGCCAGCGTCCCTTCGGCACCTTCGTCGCAAAATGGCTCGGTTCGACCCCGCAGTGGATCAAGTCGGAAAACTCGAACTACGACGTCGGGGCTGCCGTCGTCACCCGCAACGAACGCGGCCAGCGCCTCGCCGACGCCGTCGGCGCCGACGACATCGCCTGGAACCTTCCTCACAACCAGGTCTTCGACGTCTACGGCTACCCGGTCGCCGAGCCCTTCGACGGCGCCACCCTGCAGCACTGCGGGCAGACGCCCTACGAGGGCCACTCCTTTTTCTCCCTGCTTAGCCCCGGCCCGCTGGACCTCGCCGTTCACTGCGAAATCAGCCCGGGGGCATCCGGCGGAGGCTGGGTGATATCGGGAGGCAATGTCCTCAATGGTGTTACCGCCGACGGTTACCCCGGCGACGACACCAACTACGGTCCCTACTTCGGCAAAGAGGTGGCGAAGCTGTACGCCAGGGCGGCGAAGGTCAAGTGAGGCGACGGCGACTGGCACACCTCCGTGCTCTGGGGGCTACCCTCACCTTCGTTGCGCTGCTGGCTTTCCCGGCGGGCGCGGCGGCCGGGGGCGGGTCCGACCTCCAGTTTCAATTCACCGCGAGCAACGGGTACAGATTTACCGTCGGTGGTTACGGCGCTACTGCCGTCATCACCGTGTCCAGCCCTGACCGCTCTCACGGTCGCAGGGCCTGGAGCAGCTACGTTGCTCGCGGGAAAGTAAGCCCGACCGCGATCGACGCCAGTTTCGGAGCCCTGGGGAACGTCGACATGCGCTTCCATCAGTCCGGCGGCGTCACCTACGGCAAACGCCACAAGCACTGCGTCGGGGCTGACCGCTACAAGATCCGCCCCGGCGTCTTTGTCGGTTCGCTTCGCTTCCGCGGTGAGGGCGGCTATGTCTCAACCAAGGTCCACCGGGTGAAGGGCAACGTTGTCACGCCGCGTTTCCTCAGGTGCTTTGACACGCTTTTCGAAGAACTCGAAGGAGGCGGCGAAGGGCACGGCGAAAATCGTCACAAGGTGACGCGGCTCTACTCCTTCGTGCGCTCCGGCCTCACGGCGATGTACTTCAGTGCCAGCGAGCGCGGCGGCAAGGCGGGGTATCTGGCAGAGATGGAGCAGACCGTGGGCTCGCTGGGGGTCTTCCGGGGCGTGGCCGTCCGCGCCTCGCCCGCCACCTTCGCCTTCGACAATGCCCTCAGCTCCGCGGGTGTGACGCCGCCGTCGCCGTTCACCGGCTCGGGCTCCTTCCAGCGCGGTCCTACCGGCGCCAAGAGCTGGACCGGCGCCCTCGCCGTCTCCTTCCTCGGCGCCCCGAACGTCTCGCTCACCGATCCGCGTTTCAAAATCCAGCTGACGCGCAGCTGGTAACTAGCCGCGTTTCGCGCTCACCTTGAAGGAGTACGAGGCCGGGGACGGATCAAGCCTGCCGGAGTCATCGCGGGCGCGGACCCTGAACGTGTGAGGACCGGATGAGAGTCGGGCGGTGGTGAAGGGCGAGCGGCAGGCCCTGAACGGTTTGGAGTCGAGCTTGCACTGAAAGGTTGAGCCGGCCTCGTCGGCGGCGAAGCGGAAGGTCGGCGTGCGGTCGTGGGTCTTGCGCGGCGGCTTGTGCTTCAGAATCGTCTGCGGCGCTCCGCGCCCGGCTTGGCCGCCGGGACCTCCAGCGCCACCCTGACCGCCGGCCGCCGCACAGGCGCGCTCGCTGGGCGCGACCGAGTTGGGGCGCGGGCTGGGGAAGACGGCCGAGAAGTCGACGGCACTGTTGTCGCGGTCGTCGGTCGGCTCGAGCAGGGTCGCGCAGCCCGGTGAGATCGTGCGGCGCAGCGCCATCCCGTCAGGGATCCCGACGGGCGTTGCGGGCGAGCCGGCGGGGCTGGTCAGCGAGCCGGTGAAGCTGCCCCAGGAGACGCAGTCGATCGAGTCCGCCCAGCAGGCGGCGCCACCCGCCGGCTCGAGCTGGTTCGGCGCCATCGCGGCGTCGGGTGCGACCGCGAACTCGGATTCGGCGGCAGGAGTCGCGAGCAGGATCGTGCTCTGGTTTGCGGCACCCGAGACGTCATCGCCGAAGGTGGTCGTACCGGTGGGAGCGCCGGAGGCGCTGTAGGTCTTGAGCGAGTGGCCCCCGACGAGGTTCTGCCCGGGGGCCCACATCTGCAGCTCGACGTATTCGGAATCGGGGCGGGCGATCGAGCCCGGGTAGATCTCCCGGATCGATATCTCGTGGAACGTCGCAGTCGCCGGCGCGGGCGAGAGTGCGATCGCCGCCAATGCCAGGCCGACGGGAAGAAGCCTTCGAGCGCTCAAGGTCTGCGGATCCTGAAGGTGAGTTTGACCGGGCTGGGGTCGGCCGTGCCCGCGGCGAGCGCGCGCACCTGGAAGGTGTGGCTTCCGTAGGAGAGCTTCTTCGTCGTCAGGGGCGAACGACAGGCCTTGAACGGTTCGCGGTCGAGCTTGCACTGGAAGACCGCGCCCTGTTGGTCGGAGTCGAAGCGGAAGGTCGGCGTGCGGTCATGCGTCGTGGCGGGCGGCTTGCCGGTCAGCTTGGTGCTGGGCACGACTGTCGGCAGCGGCCGCGGCGCCGGGAGCAGGATCGGCGCAGCTGCGGGCGGACCCGCGAGGACGACGGTGAAGCTGTAGCCCGCCGGTGTCGGGTCGGTGTTGCCGCTGGGGTCGGTCGCCTCCGCCTCGAAGCTGTGCGGGCCGCTACTGAGCCCCGTGTAGGTGATTCCGTTCGGCGGGCAGGCGGCGAAGCCAGCGCCGTCGAGCCGGCAGCGGAAGCTTGATCCGGGCTCGTTGGAGGCGTAGGTGAAGGAGGCGATCGGGCTCTCGCTTGGGTCGCTCGGCCGCGATTCGATCGTCGTCTGCGGCGGCGCCGTGTCGGCCAGTGAGTTGTCGACGGTCCATTCGAAGCTCGTTGGTGCCCCCTGGTTCAGGGCGGCGTCGGTGGCGCGGACCTTGAAGGTGTGGGCGCCGTTGGCGAGGCTGCTGTACGTCTTGCCGGAGCCAGCGCAGGAGGCGAAGGAGTCGGGTTCGACGCCGCTCGTCAGACTACATTCGAATTTGGAGCCGACCTCGCTCGACTGGTAGGTGAAGGCGGCGCTAGCGCCGGCGCTTGGGTCTGCGGGGTGGGTCTGGATCGTCGCTGTTGGCGCCGTCGTGTCGACCGTCCAGGTGTAGGGGGCCGGGGTCGAGTCGGCGCCGGCGGAATTGACCGCGCGGACTTCGAAGCTGTGACTGGCGGCGCTGAGCGGTCCCGGGTATTCGATCCCGGCGTTGGCGCAGCTGGCGAACGGCGCCCCGTCCAGGCTGCATTCAAATTCGGCTCCGGCGGCCGGGGTCGCCTGGTAGGTGAAGGAGGCCGCCGTCAGTTTGGTCGGGTTCGCCGGTTTGTTGACGATCGTCGTGTTCGGCAGTGCCGCGCATTCTTTCTCGCTCGGCGTCACCCCGTTGTTGCGCGGGTTGGGGGTCTGCGGCGAGAAGTCGACTGAGCTGTTGTTGGCATCGTCGGCGTTCTCAAGCAGGGTCGAGCAGCCGGGGGAGATCGTGCGCAGAAGCGCCTTCCCGTCGGCAATCGCCGCGGCGGGAGCGCTGTCGCCCGGGGAGGGCAGCGAGGCCTGGCCGCTGAAGCTCCCCCAGGAGGCGCAATCGTCGAAGGGCGGCTCGGTCTGGGGCCAGCAGACCGCGCCGCCGGCCGGGTCCAGATCGAGGCCACCATCGGTGAAGTCGGGCGTGACGCTGGGGAACTGGCTCGAGAAGCCCGTATTGGCGATCAAGACGGTGCTCTGGTTCGCCGCGCGCGGAACGCTGCTGCCCGGGGAGAAGTGGCTGGTCACCGTGCCCGCCGAGTTGAGCACCTCCAGGTCCCCGAGGTTGACGAGGTTTTGGGCGCTCGCGTACATCTGAAGCTCGACGTAGTCGGATTCCGGGTGGGCGAGCGTGCCCGGGAAGACCTCGCGCACCTTGATCAGGTGGAAGCTCGCCTGGGCCGGCGCCGCGGTGATCAAAATGACGAGAGAAGCCAGAAGCGGCACGGCAAGCCGCACCCGGGTTCCGCCGCCAAATGCCTTCGGTTCTCCCCGCTCCCGCGTACCCATGCGTTTGTGCATACGGGCGATCGGGCGATCGGGTTCAAACCGCCCAGGGGAGCGCTGTCGCTACGCTTGCCGCATGGCTTCCAAGCGGCAGATATTCGTCGGCGGCGTGCCGATCGGCGGCGGTGCCCCGGTCGTCGTGCAGACGATGACCAAGACCGAGACCGCGAACCTGGCGGCGACGATGGAGCAGATCCACAAGGTCGCCGAGGCGGGCGCCGACATCGTGCGCGTGGCTGTGCCTCGCGACGAGGACGTCGAGGCGCTGAAGACGATCGTCGTTGACTCGCCGATCCCGGTGATCGCCGACATCCACTTCAACCACACGCTGGCGCTGAAGGCGATCGACGCGGGGGCCCACTGCATCCGCCTCAACCCGGGCAACATCGGTGGCCGCGACAAGGTCGCCGAGGTGGCGGAGCGGGCGACGGCGGCCGGCGTGCCGATGCGAATCGGCGTCAACTCCGGCTCGCTGCCCAAGCACCTGCACGCGCTCGAGCGCGAGAGCCCGGTCGAGGCGCTGGTCGCTGCCGCGATCGAGTTCGTCGAGTTGATGGAGGGCCTCCACTTCGAGAACTTCAAGGTCTCGATCAAGTCAACCAATGTGCCCAACACGATCGCCGCCAACCGCCTGCTCTCGGAGAAGATTCCCTACCCGCTGCACCTCGGGATCACCGAGGCCGGCACCAAGTGGTCGGGCTCGCTCAAGTCCTCGGTCGGGCTCGGCACCCTGCTCGCCGATGGGATCGGCGACACGATCCGGATCAGCCTCTCGACCTTCCACGCCGAGGAGGAGGTCAAGGTCGCCTGGGAGATCCTCAAGGCGCTGCAGCTGCGCGAGCGCGGCCCGGTTCTGATCGCCTGCCCGACCTGCGGCCGCCTCCAGTTCGACATGGACTCGGTCGTGGCCGAAATCGAGCAGCGACTTGAAAGTTACGCCGAGCCGATCGAGGTCGCGGTGCTCGGCTGCGCGGTCAACGGGATCGGCGAGGCCAGCCACGCCGACTTCGGCATCGCCGGCGCCAAGAACGAGGGCCTGATCTACGCCCACGGCAAGCCGCTGCGCAAGGTCCCGCAGGAGAACCTGGTCGACACCCTCTTCGAGGAGATCGACAAGTCGCTCGACCGCGGCACGGTCGAGTTCGACGAGGACGAGTCGCGCGAGGGCGCCGCCTGGCTGGCCAAGATCGAGGAGGAAAACGCCGGCGAACTAACCCCCGAGAAGATCGCGATGATGGAGAAGGAAGCGGTCGAGAGGGGCGAGTCGGACAAGGTGCTGCTGGACGAGGAGGCGTCACCCACGGCCGGACGTCGGTTCACTCGGGCGTAGCGGGCATAGGAGAGGGTCGGGTACGCCGCCTCCGCGCTGCCTTTTTCGCCGTGGGCGTCGTGTCTCTCGTGGACGGGGCTGTGCGAAAAAGAGACCGCCGCGCTGCGGCGTCGCACCCGACCCTCTCCTCGTCGGCCGGGTAGGTTTCCCGCGTGACCCGCTTTAGCCAGAGCTTTATTCCCACCCTGAAGGACGCGCCTGCTGATGCTGAGGCGTTGTCCCACAAGCTGATGGTTAGAGCTGGGTTGATTCGGCAGGTTGGGGCCGGGCTGTGGAGTTATTTGCCTGCTGGTTGGCGGGTGGAGCGCAAGGTCGAGGGGATCATTCGGGAGGAGATGGAGGGCATCGGCTGTCAGGAGATGCTGATGCCGGTGCTGCAGCCCGCCGAGGCTTGGGAGAAGACCGGGCGCTACGCGATTGACGAGTTGTTCAAGTTGGAGGACCGCAAGGGGGCGCCGATGGTGTTGGCGCTGACGCACGAGGAGTGCGTTACCCAGCACGTGGCGCGGGAGGTCCGGTCCTACAGGGACCTGCCGCTGATGCTCTTCCACATCCAGACCAAGGAGCGCGATGAGGCGCGTCCGCGGGCCGGGGTCCTGCGCACCCGCGAGTTCACGATGAAGGACGCCTACTCCTTCGATCGCGACGAGGAGGGGTTGGCACGCTCCTACGAGCTTCAGGCCGGCGCCTACGCCCGGATCTTTGATCGTTGCGGGCTGCGCTGGTACCAGGTCGAGTCCGACGTCGGGATGATGGGTGGCTCCGGCGCCCACGAGTACATGGCGCCGTGCGCGGCTGGCGAGAACGAGGTCGCGCTGGCGCCGGGCTTTGCCGCCAACGTCGAGGTTGCCTCGGCCGAGGCGCAGGCGGTTGAGCTACCCGCGGCGTTGAATGCACCGGAGAGGATCTCCACGCCTGGCCTGGCCACGATCGAGGAGGTCTCCGGCCATCTTGGCCTGCCCGCCGGGGCACTGGTCAAGGCGCTGCCGGTGCTGGTCGAGGGCCGCGGCATCGTGATCGTGCTGATTCGTGGCGACCACCGGCTGAACGAGGTCAAGCTGCGCAACGCTCTGGGCGCCGATTTCCGCCAGGCGCGGCCGGAGGAGATCGAAGCCGAGATCGGCCCCGTCGGCTTCATCGGCCCGGTTGGCGCCAAGGTGCTGGTGATCAAGGACACGGCGATTGCCGGCGACTCCTTCGTCACCGGTGGCAACGAGCCCGACACCCACCTGCGCGGGGTCAAGCCCGGCCGCGACTTCGAATTCGAAGAGATGGATGTGCGCACGGTCGAGGCCGGCGACCCTGGTCCCAACGGCGGCACGATCGAGATCGAGCCGGCGATCGAGGTCGGCAACATTTTCAAGCTCGGCAGCCGCTACTCGGAGCCGCTCGGCGCCACCTTCCTCGATGACGCCGGGGCCGAGCGGGCGATCGTGATGGGCAGCTACGGAATCGGCCCGGCGCGGATCGCCGCGGCGACGATCGAGCAGGGCGCCGATGAGCGCGGCATCGTCTGGCCGGCCGCGATTGCGCCCTGGCAAGTCCACCTGGTCTCGCTGGCCAAGGCTGGCGAGGAGGAGCGCGTCGCCGCCGACAAGCTCTACGAGGAGCTCATGGCCGCCGGTGTCGAGGTGCTCTACGACGAGCGCGACGCTGGCACCGGGCAGAAGCTGACCGACGCCGAGCTGCTCGGTTGTCCGCTGCGGATCGTCGTCGGTCGCCGCGGCCTCGCCGAGGGCGTGGTCGAGGCGAGTGAGCGCGGTTCCGGGGCAGGGCACAGGCTGCCCGTCGGCGAGGCGGCGGCCGAGGCGCAGGCGCTTCTCCAGTCCAGCGATGACTGACTCGGCCCCTTTTGGCCGCGGCCGCGTACGCCGCCTCTTCGGCCTCGACCGCAGCGGTCCGCCGCCGCGCCAGGTCCGCAAGGGCGAGCCGCTCAACCCCTGGACCCTGCCCAACCTGGTCGGCTACATCCGCCTCGCCGCGCTGCCGGTCTTCCTCTACCTCGCCTTCGAATCCGGCGACGGCCGCAGCGCCCCGGCCGCGATCGTCTTCTGGCTGATCGCCGCCGGCGACTACCTCGACGGCTTCCTCGCCCGCGTCACTGGCCAGTACAGCCGGCTCGGCTCGATCCTCGACCCACTGGTCGACCGGCTGACGATCCTCTCCGGCGCCGTCGTCTGCTGGCACTTCGAGCTGCTGCCGCGCTGGGCCTTGGCCCTGCTCGCCGCCCGCGAGGTGGCGATGCTGATCCTCGCCCAGTACGGGCTGCGCCACGGAGTCGAGATCCGCGTCAACTGGCCCGGGCGGATCTCGGTCTTCCCGATTATGGGCGGCATCTTCTTCGCCATGGTCTTCGCCGGCTGGGTCCCAGCAGCGCTACTAATAGTCGGCCTCGTCCTGGCGATAGTCGCCACAGTCCTCTACGCCCAAACCGGAATCAGGGAAGCCCGAGCCACCCAAGGATGACTTCGTGTTTTGTCTCGCTATTCGAGACTAAAGACGAAGTCAGCGGCTGCAAGAGGGCGGTCAGTCCCGAAGAAACCTTCAACCTTCGGTTGACCCTTGGGTCTCGCTACCTATAATCGAGCGAGCGGCCGAACCGAGGCCATGACCCGCGAAGAAGGAGCGAGATGGAGGACACCTTTCCCGATCTTGGTTCGCTCAGCGATGAGGAACTGAAGAACCTGATCGACAACCTCACGGAGGAGGAGAACGAGATCTCCTACAAACGTCGCGTCCTGCACGGCAAGATCGACATCCTCCGTGCCGAGCTGGTCAACCGGCTGCGCAACAAGCACGAGCGCGGCGACACGATGTTCTCCGGCGACGACGTCGCGCAACTGACCGAGATCCTGGCCGGTAAAGCGCAGGTTCCCGAGGACGACTCCGCCGCCTGAGGCGCAGGGCCCGATGGCTGTCCACTGTCCAGACTGCGGTTTCGCCAACCCCGAGGGCGCCAACTACTGCCAGAAGTGCGGCGCGTTTCTGGGTGGCCCTGCCGAGGGCGGGAGCGGCGATGAGCCGACGACGATGACCTACACGGTCGATGACACTGGCGAGATGCAGCCGGTCGACATCGACGAGACGGTCGAGCGCAGCGGCGCGGCGCTGGTGATCCGCGCCGGCGGCGGCCGGGCGGGGGAGAGCTTTGCTCTGGCCGAGGACCGGGTCAGCATTGGTCGCAGCCCCGACGCCGGCGTCTTCCTCGACGACGTCACCGTCTCGCGCAACCACGCGCTGCTGGTGCGCCGCCGTGACGGGCTCTACATCGACGACCTCGGCTCGCTCAACGGCACCTACGTCAACCGGCGCCGGATCGAGTCCCACCGGCTCGCCGACGGCGACGAGATCCAGGTCGGCAAGTACAAGCTCAGTTACCTGGAGAAGTAGGCGCTGGCGATGGCCGTCTCCGAGCAGCAGGCCCGCCAGCGTGACTCGCGCCCGCGTAAGGCCCTGACGATCGGCGCCGTCTGCAAGATCCTGCAGAGCGAGTTCGACGACGTTTCGATCTCGAAGATCCGCTACCTCGAGGATCAGAAGCTGCTGACGCCGCGCCGCACCCAGGGCGGCTACCGCCTCTACAGCCAGTCCGACGTCGAACGGCTGCGCACGATCCTGCGCCTGCAGCGCGATGAGTTCCTGCCGCTGCGGGTGATTCGCCAGGAGCTGGCCGCCGGTGGGGACATCGTCACCCCGACCAGCGGCTCGGACAAACGCCCGTCCGGCGGCTCGGTGCGGCGGGCGATCCTGGTCAACACCTCACGCGCCTACCTGACCCTCGACGAAGTGGTCGAGGAGACCGGCGCACGCGAGGAGCTGATCGCCGAACTGGAGAACTTCGGCATCGTGCAGCCGGAGAAACGCGAGGGTAAGACCGTCTATGACGAGACCGACCGCGAAGTCGTCCGCTCGGCCAACGAGCTCTCCCGGGTCGGCGTCGCCGCCCGCAACCTGCGCGTCTTTCGCTCCTCGGCCGACCGCGAGGCCAACCTGCTGGAAGCGCTGCTCGGACCCTCGCTGCGCTCGCGCAACCCCGATCGCCGCAAAGAGGCGCTGGAGAGCCTTGAGAGCCTGGCGGCGACGGTGAGTCATCTCAAGCACCTGCTGTTGGTTAGAGACTTGAGGCGACTTGCCGGTGACTAGGGATAGGCCCTAGGGCGTTGCGATGCCACGCGTAACCCGCCGGCGCAAAGTCGGCGCGCCTGCAGCTGCGGTTTGGGAGCTTGTATCCGATCCGTACAGCCTGCCGCGCTGGTGGCCGCGAACGATGCGGGTAGAGAGCGTTGAGGGCGAAGGGGCCGACTCGCAGTGGACCAAGGTGCTGGGGACGGCCGAGGGGCGGGGTGTGCGAGCCGACTTTCGCTGCCGCGAGTCGGTTGAGGGCGAGCGCTTCGCCTGGGAGCAGCTGATCCCGGGCACGCCGTTCGAGCGTCATCTGCGTCGTTACGAGGTCGAGGTCAGCCTGGGTGACGACGATGGCGGCACCGCGGTAACGCTTGCCGCCGCGCAGACCCTGCGCGGACTGTCCCGGCTTGGCTCGCCGATGATGAGGCGGGGCCAGGGCGCGCTGCTCGACGAAGCCCTGGACGGGATCGAGCGGGCGCTGACGTGAGCGGACCGCGGCGCGACTCGAAGTGGTGGGGCTGGGGCGACCCGGCAGTGGCGCCGGAGCTCGACGGCGCAGCGCTGGCGACGCTGCGCGAGCGGGTCGGCGAGTTGCAGCCCTCGCCGCGGGCGGCTGAGCTCGACGCCTTCGAGCTGCCGGAGGCGGAGCCGCTGCCGCAAAGCTTGATCGATGCGGTCGGTGAGGAGAACGTCTTCAGCGGCGCCGAGGACCGAATTCGCCACGCGACCGGCTGCGGTTACGCCGACCTTGCCCGCCTGCGCGCGGGCCGGCTCAAGTCAGCACCCGATGCCGTCCTGCTGCCGGCAAATGCCGATGAGGTGAAACGCGTTCTGGACCTGTGCGCGGCCGAAGGCGTTGCAGTGGTGCCCTTCGGCGGTGGCACCAGCGTGGTCGGTGGGGTTGAGCCGCTGCGCGGATCCCACGCTCGCCTGGTCAGCCTCGACCTCGCGCGCCTGCGGCAAGTCGAGATCGAGCCCCGCTCGCTGACGGCGCGGCTTGGCGCTGGCCTGCGCGGCCCCGAGGCGGAAGCCGAGCTCGCCAAGCACGGCCTCGTCCTCGGTCACTATCCGCAGAGTTTCGAGTACGCGACGATCGGCGGCTTCGCCGCGACCCGCTCGGCCGGCCAGGCCTCAAGTGGTTACGGGCGTTTCGACTCTCTCGTCAGCTCGGTCCGCCTGATCGCTCCTGCGGGCGAGCTGAGCACGCTGGAGACGCCGCACACCGCCGCCGGGCCGGCTCTGCGTGAGCTCGTCGTCGGCTCGGAGGGCGCCTTCGGCGTGATCCCCGACGTGACGGTCCGTGTGCGACCTGCACCGCGACAACGCCGCTACGAGGCCTGGATCGCGGAGAGCTTCGAAGCCGGGGCCGAGATCGTCCGCGCCCTGGCTCAAGGCTCGGGACTGCCGGACGTGATCCGCGTCTCCGACGAGGAGGAGACCGAGGTCTCGCTGGCCCTCTCCGGCCCGCGCGGTCTCAGCGGCAGCCTCTTCGGCGGCTACCTCGGCTTGCGCCGCCGCCGCCGGGGTGCCTTGATGATCGTCGGCTTCGAGGGCGAGGAGGAGTCGGTAGCCCGGCGCCGGGCGCTGAGCGTGCGAGCGCTGCGCAAGGGCGGTGCCGTCTACCTCGGCCAGTCGGCGGGAAGGTCGTGGGAGCACGGCCGCTACCAGGGCCCGTATCTCCGCGACACGCTGATGGCGATGGGGGCGATGGTGGAGACGCTAGAGACCTCGCAGACGTGGTCCGGGCTCGGCGCCCTGCACACTGCCGTGGGCAGCGCGATCCGCGACTCGCTCGCCGGCCAGGGAACTCCCGGCCTCGCCTTCTGCCACCTCTCGCACGCCTACCCTGACGGAGCCTCGCTCTACTTCACCTTCATCTCCCGCGCCCGCCTGGGCGAGGAGATCGAGCAGTGGCAAGAGGTGAAGCGTGCTGCCTCTGAGGCGATCGTCGCCAATGGCGGCACGATTACCCACCACCACGCCGTCGGTCGCGACCACGTCCCCTATATGGAGGCCGAGGTGGGGAGGACTGGCCTCGACGTGCTGCGCGCGGTCAAGCAGCAGCTCGACCCAGCCGGGATCATGAACCCAGGCAAGCTGCTCGGCTGACTATTCGCCTTTGGTCTTGGAGGCTGCGCCGACGAAGGGGCCGGTGATCTTGCCACTCATCACGTCGGTGCCGGTGTAGGCAGATTCCGACTTGCTCTGCCTTGCTTTGGCGATTGACGCGCTCAAGGTCGCGTCGTTGGTGCGGGTGACGTCGATTTCGTTGAAGGCGCTGCGGGCGACGAGGACCAGCACCGCGGTCGGGATCTGGAACCGCGCGGCGAGATCACCTGAGTCCGGGACCTTGGCGGTGCCGACCGGGACCATCGCCTTACCCGAGTGCGAGAGCCAGATCGCGTAGGACTCGCCCGACTGCGACGGTTCGAGGCCTTCCGCCGTCACCTGCAGCAGGACGTTTTTCTTGAAGCGGCCGAAGAGCGCGGTGCCGCTTGCATCGCTTCCGTCGACCGCGGAGAGCACGGCCTGGGTGAGATTCGGATCTTCAGACGCCGCCGGCGTCGTGCCACCCTGGCCTTCGCTTGAAGCGGTGGTGTCGGTTGAGCTCGAGTCGCCGCCGCTGACGAGGAGCACGATGACGAAGATCACCAGGACAAGTACGCCGGCGCCGAGGCCAATCAGGGCGCCGCGGTCTTTGGGCAGTTTCACGCGAGGAAGCTTTGGCCGCTGCTTGTCGGCGCCAGCGCTGGGCGCGGAGGCCTCGGCGGCAGGCGCCGGAGGCTTTGGATTCGGCGCTGCGACTGGTGGCGGTGGAGACGGTTGCTTGACCACGGGCTGCGGCGGCTCCGGCGCTGGAGGTTGAGGGGTGGCCGGCGGCTCTTGCGCGTCAGGGGTAGCCGTCCCAGAGCCCGCGACCTCGGCCAGCGCTTCTTTCACCCGCTCGCGAGCTTCCTCGACGCTGATGCCCATCAGCGCGGCCATGTCGCCGTAGCTCTCCTCGCCGCGCTCAGAGAGGAGCCTCAGCATCGCCTTCTGGTCGTCGGTCAGCGCCACGGATCGGAAGCCTATGCCAGCCGCCCGCGGAAGGGGGGTGTCTGAGGTTAAGCCCCTATATGGGTGGCTTAGCTCAGACACGCCCCGCAGAGATAGGGTCTGGCGCGATGGCTGACGACCCGCGCGGACTGCTCTCCCACTTCGACGCGCTGCTCGGAACCGAGTGGCTCGATGACGATCCCGAGCACGCCCGCGTGCGTCTCCCGATGCGCGACGAGCTGCGCCAGCCGGTCGGCCTCCTGCACGGCGGCGTGATGTCGAGCCTGGTCGAGAGCGTCTGCTCCCGCGCCACCGCGCTGGCGGTGATGGGCGACGGGATGATGGCGATGGGTCAGTCGATCAGCGTCAACTTCATCCGTCCGGTCACCGAGGGTCACGCCGAGGTGCGCGCCAAGGCTCGCCACCGCGGCCGCACCACCTGGGTCTGGGACGCCGAAGTCCTCGACGCAAACGAGAAGCTCTGTGCGCTCGCCCAGATGACGATCGCGGTCAGGCCGATTCCGAAGTCTGGCTAACCGCCGAAGCGGTTAGTGATCGGCAGCCTGCGGTCTCGTCCAAAGGCCTTCGGCGTAATCCGGATCCCCGGTGCCGCCTGGCGGCGCTTGTACTCGGAGCGGTCAACCATCCGCACCACCTCGTCGACGACATCGGCGGGGAGGCCGGCGGCGATCATTTCCTCGCGGCCCTGGTCGCGCTCGACGTAGGACTCAAGGATCTGATCGAGCAGCTCGTAGGGCGGCAGCGAATCGCTGTCGAGCTGGTCGGGGCGCAGCTCGGCCGAGGGCGCCCGCTCTAGCACTGAGGCGGGGATCAGCTCGCGGCCGGCGCTCGCGTTGCGGTGCCGGGTCAGTTCGTAGACCAGCGTCTTCGGCACGTCCTTGATCGCGGCGAAGCCGCCCGCCATGTCGCCGTAGAGGGTCGCGTAGCCGACCGACATCTCGCTCTTGTTGCCGGTGGTAAGGACGAGCCAGCCATGCTTGTTGGAGAGCGCCATCATCAGGTTTCCCCTGATCCGCGCCTGGATGTTCTCGGCCGCCAGGTCGGGCTCCGAGGGCCGGGTCGGGTCACGCGGCAGCGGCTCCTCCCCGGACTCCTCCGCACCGCTGTTCCCGAAAGCGGGGGAGAGAGCGTTCTCGTACTCAGCCATCGCCGCCTCGATCGGGATCTCGATCAGCTCTGTACCGAGGTTTGCGGCGATATTCCGCGCGTCCTGCTGTGTTTCAAGGCTCGAATGCGGCGAGGGCATCACCACACAGCTGACGTGCTCGGGGCCGAGTGCATCGACGGCGAGCAGGGCGACGAGGGCGGAGTCGATCCCGCCCGAGAGAGCGACGCCGACGTGGCGGAAGCCGTTCTTGCCGACGTAGTCGCGCAGGCCGAGGGTAAGCGCCGCGTAGACCTCGGCCTGGTCCGACATTGGCTCGGCAAACGGGCCCGGGGCGGGGGAGGGAACTTCGCAGACCAGCAGCTCCTCTTCGAACTGTGCGGCGCGGGCGATCACCTTGCCCTGCGGGTCGACGACGAAGCTGTGGCCATCGAAGACGAGCTCGTCCTGACCGCCGACGAGGTTGCAAAAAGCAAAATGGGCACCGTAGGCGCGGGCGCGCTCGGCCAGCATCGCTTCGCGCTCGCGCCCCTTGCCGCGGTGATACGGCGATCCCGACGGATTGGCAATCAGGCTCGCCCCGTCCGCCGCCTCGCTCGAGGCCGGGGGCCCGGGCGCCCAGACGTCCTCGCAGACGGTCAAGCCGATCTGCTGCTCGCCGACCTTGACGGTCGCCGACTCGCCGCCCGCGATGAAGTAGCGCTGCTCGTCGAAGACCGCGTAGTTGGGCAGCCTGTTCTTGCGGTAGACCGCCCGGACGGTGCCGTCGGCGAGCACGGCGAGCGAGTTGTGGGCCTGGCGCCCCTCGGCATCGGCGGCAGTCGGCTCGGCGAATCCGACCAGGGCGACGATCCCGTTGACCCCCCGCGCCAGTTCCTCGACCGCGTGCCGGTTGGCCTCGACGAAATGCCGCTTCAGATAAAGGTCCTCGGCCGGGTAGCCGGGGACGCAGAGCTCGGGGAAGATCACCAGCTCGGCGCCCTCGCCGCGGGCGCGCCCGATCCACTCGGCGATCTTCGCCGCGTTGCCGTCGATGTCGCCGACCGTAGGGTCGATCTGGGCCAGGGCTACGCGCACGTCGATGTCCACACGGAGGTCAGGGCTGAAGTATCGCCGCCCAAGGCTGACTTCGCACTTAGTCTCGCTATGCGAGAGAAAACACGAACTCACCCTGGGGAGCTGGCCTGGAAGGCCTGTAGATTGCGGCGGGTGCGGGCGCGTTGGGGGCTGATGGGGGTATCGCTGGCGGCTGTCGCCGTTCTTTCTGCTGTTCCGGCGCGCGCCAGTGCGGCTGACCAGTGGGTCTTCCGGGCGCCGGCGGCGCGACCGACCGACCATCCCGACCCCAATCGCAACGCTTACACGGTGCCCGAGGCGCCGAAATCACCGGCCTGCACGCGGCACTTCTGCGTTCACTGGGTGTCGGAGGGCATCGACGCGCCGAGCCCCGCTGACGGCAACGGCGACGGCGTGCCCGACTACATCGACCGGGTGCAGGCGGTGGCCGACCACGTCTACTCGATCGAGAACGGCAAGCTCGGTTGGCGCGACCCCAAGTGCGACGGCCGCAAAGGCGGCGGTAACTGCAAGACCGATATTTACCTCGACGAGATCGGCGGTGCCCTCTTCGGCTACGCCGCCCCCGATCGCGGCCAGGCGAGCAAGGCGCACCGGCTGCCGCGCCACCTGCACGGCTACCTGGTCCTCGACAACGACTACGACCCGCTCGAGTTCCCGGGGACGACCTCTGAGCACGACCTCGAGGTCACCCTGGCCCACGAGTACAACCACATCCTCCAGTTCGGCTACGACGCCTACCAGGACGCCTGGTTTGCCGAGTCGACCGCGGTCTGGATGGAGGACCAGGTCTACAACGGCATCAACGACTACCTGCGCTACGTGCGTCGCTGGGTTAAGCGCTTCGACACGCCGCTGACGGCGAACTCGATCAAGGAGTACGGCTCCGCGGTCTGGAACAAGTGGTTGGCGCGCCGCTACGGCCGCTCGGTCCTGCGCCACGCCTGGGCACGCGCGGTCAGCACCCGTCCCGGCGGCTTCTCGGTTTCGGCCTATAACTCAGCAATCGAAGCGGCGGGTCGCTCGGACTTCAGCCACGACTTCGCCCGCTTCGCCGGCGACCTGCCCGAGTGGCGCAGCGACGCGGTCTTCAACGAAGGCGACTCCTACCCGGACGTATCGCGCCAGGGCAACCTGCCGCTAAACGGTCGGGTACTGGACCGCCGACTCAATCACACGACCTTTCAGCTGCTGCACGTTCGCCCAAGCGCCGGGCGGGCCGTGGTCGCCAGCGTCACCGCGCCGCGCGGCTACGCCGCGGGCGTGGCGCTGGTCGGGCGGATCGGCAGCGAGCGCAACGGCCGCGTGATCAGCGCTCTCACCTATAAGGGGAACGGAGGCTCGATGAGCGTGCGCCTGGCCCGTCCCGGTCGCTTCAACCGTCTAACCGCGGTCCTGGTCAACGCAGACACCAGCGCCTCGGGCTTCAGCGCCCGCCGGCTCGACTGGGCCTACTTGACCGAAAGCGCGCCGTTCCGCGCCTCGGCGCGGCTCGTTCGCTGAGCGGCGGTTGGCGCCTCGCCGGTGAGTTCGGCGATCGCGCCTTCGAGGTCGAGGCCGAAGCTGTCGAGGTCCGCCATCGCGTCGTAGTCGCCGACCAGGCCGAAGTTGACCTGGCCGTTGTAGGACATGATCCCGACGCAGAGGGCCTGCCGGCGCGCCAGCGGGACCAGTGGGAAGATTGACTCCATCTGCCGCCCCAGGACGAAGAGCGGGAACTGCGGCCCGGGGACGTTGGTGACGACGAGGTTGAAGAAGCGCTGCGCCGGCTGCAGGCGGGCCGCCTGTGAGGCGATCGTAGTCGGCGCGAAGTCGACGATCTTGGTCAGCAGCTCGGCGCCGACCGCCTGGCCGGAGCCCTTCAGGTCACCCATCGTCTCGGTGATCAGGTGCAGTCGCTGGACCGGGTCCTCGCACCAGATCGGCAGGGGCGCCATCATCGCCGAGATGCGGTTGCCAAGCGCCCCGCGCTCTTCCTCGGCGCGCACGCTGACCGGCACCAGCGCCCGCATCTCGAGGTCCTCGGTGTCGTGGCCGCGGGCGCGCAGGTAGTTGCCGATCGCCCCGGTGACGACGGAGAGGACGACGTCGTTGACGGTGCCGCCGTGCTCGTTCTTGACCGCCTTGAGAAGTTCGAGGTCGGTGCGTACGAAGGCGAGGCGGCGATGGGGGCCGATTTCGACGTTGAACGGGGTCGAGGGGGCGGCGGCGCCGGCGCCGATCACTTTGCCGGTCGCGCCGACCCCGCGCAGGACTTGGCGCGGGCCGCGCAGCGCCGCGCGCACGCCGCGGACGAACTCACGCGGGCTGGTGGCGCGTTCCTGCAGGGCGTCGGCGAGAAGTTTGAGGTCGGTGGGCTCGGGCCGCGGCGCCCACTTGGGCGGCAGCGCGGGCGGATTCTCCGGCTCCTTCTCGAGGTCGAAGAGGACGGTGGTGATGTCGACGCCGGAGATGCCGTCGACGAGCGCGTGGTGGCTCTTGCCGACGATCGCGAAACGGTCGTCGTCGAGGCCCTCGACCAGCCACAGCTCCCAGAGCGGCTTGCTGCGGTCGAGCTGCTGGGAGAAGATCCGCGCCGCCAGGTTGCGCAGCTGCTCCTCGGAGCCCGGCGCCGGCAGCGCGGTCTGGCGCACGTGGTAATCGAGGTTGAGGTGGGGATCGTCGACCCAGACCGGGCGGCCCTGGCCGAAGGGAATGAAGCGCAGCTTCTGGCGGAAGCGGGGAACCAAGTGCAGTCGCGAGGCGATGTGGTCGCGGAACTCCGCGTGGCTCGGCGCCGGCCCCTCGAAGATGCTGGTCGAGGCGACGTGCATGTGGGCGCCGGCCCGCTCCATGTGGAGAAAGGAGGAATCGAGGCCAGTCAGGCGGTCCGCGCTCACGGTGAAATCTTCGCACACGCACAAAGAAGTCCTTGATGGCCGCGCAAAGCGCTTGTTGGAGCCATTTGCGCGCCCGGGAGGAATGCTGCACTGTGATCGGCGTCACTAAGTAGGGGCAATCCGGTCCCTACCTTGGCCGTTCACAAGAACGAGCCCAATCTGCCGAGTCCCGCGCGAGCGCGCAGGGAGCGGGGGACCCAAGGTCACGGCCATCTCTCGGCCGCGACGGGGGCGAATCGGACGGCGAGCCGTCCGTAACGGCTGCCCGGCACCGTGCCGGCAGTCGCGAGCCCGTCAGCTAACCCCGTAGGCAGGCAAGAAAGCGAGTGATCACAGATGCGATTCCTCATGCCCGCGGGGGCTGTTGCTGCCCTGCTTACAGCTGGTGCAAGTACCGCCATGGCGACCGCGCCCAAGCATGCTCATCCGCGTATCGCTTCCCACGTATCGCTGCACGTCTCCCGGCACGAGGTGCTGGGCGGTGCCAAGGTCGTGCTCAAGGGCCAGGTGCGGCCCCGCGGCGAGCACCGAGTCAAGCTGGTCTTCCGCGGGCCGGAGGGTGGTGTCGCCGGCGCGACAACCCGGCCGAACGGGTCCTTCGCCCTGCGCTGGAGCCCCGACCGGATCGGCGCCTACAGCGTGCGGGCCTACGGTGTTCACGAGCGACGGATGAGGGGATCGGCGAGCGTCGCCCGGCACCTGACCTCCTACCGGGAAGCGGCGGCCTCCTACTACGGCCCCGGTCTCTACGGCGGCGGGCTCGCCTGCGGCGGCACCCTGGAACCGGGCACGCTCGGCGTGGCGAGCAAGACGCTGCCCTGCGGCGCCAAGGTGAAGTTCCTCTACCGGGGTGAGACGATCACCGTGCCGGTCGTCGACCGTGGCCCCTACGTGGCTGGCCGCGACTTCGACCTCACCGCCGCGACCAGGGAGCGACTCGGCTTCCCCGGCGTCGGTGTCCTGCTCTCCAGCAGGTAGGGATTTAGGCGGTTAGGCCTAGTTGCATCTGGGCCTCCGGTGCGTCATCGGCCTCGGGGGCCTCGCCGCCGTCGAAGCCGGCCAGCCGCACGCCGAGCAGTCGCACCGGCCGCTGCGGGTCGTAGGCCCGCAAGAGGTCGAGCGCGACCGGGCCGACCAGGGCAGGATCGTTTGTGGCCTGGTCGACGCTGTGGGAGCGAGTGACGTTGGTCCAGTCGTCGAGCCGGATCTTGATCCCGATCGTGCGCCCCTCCAGCTGGCGCTTGCTCAGCCGGCGGCAGAGCTCCTCGGCCAGCTGCTTGAGATGAGCCTCCAACTCCGCCCGGTCGCGGACGTCGACGTCGAAGGTGATCTCGGTCGACTGCGACTTGGTCTCGCGGACCACGGTGATCGGGGTCTCGTCTTCGAGGCAGGCGCGGCTGTGCAGCCAGCGTCCCTGTCGCGGCCCGAAGGACTGTTCCAGGGTTGCCGGGTCCTGCGCGCCCAGCTCGGCGAGCGTGCGTATTCCCATCGCCTCAAGCTTCGCGACCGACTTCGGCCCGATCCCCGGGATCAGGCCGGGGGAGTCGGCGGAGAACCGCTCCAGCGCTTCCTCCCGCGAGAGGACGACGAGTCCGGCGGGCTTGCCAAGCTCACTGGTGATCTTGGCCAGCATGCGGCTCTCCGAGATCCCGACCGAGCAGGTCAGGCCCGTCTCGTCCTGGATCTCAGCCGCGATCCGCCGCATCGTTGCCTTCGGCGAGAAGATCCCGGTCAGGTCGACGTAGGCCTCATCGAGCCCAACAACCTCAACCGTCTCCGCGTTGCGCCGCAGTACCGCCATCACTTGTCCCGAGGCCTCGCGGTAAGCGGTGAAGTCGGGCTGCAGGTAGACGGCATCGGGCAAGCGCCGCCGAGCCACCGCGGCCGGCATCGCCGAGTGAATCCCGGCCAGCTTGCGCGCCTCGTAGCTGGCCGTGGTCACGACCGCGCGCGGCCCCGAGCCACAGACGACAACCGGCTTGCCCTTCAGCTCCGGCCTGCGCCGCAGCTCGACGCTCGCATAGAACGCGTCCATATCGAGATGGGCGATGGTCCTCGCAGCCACGTCCCCGATGGTAGGACCGCGAAGGGACGGGACAGTGGCCTCCCGATTGACCCCGGGCGACGGCGGGTAGCATCGCCCCATGGGTGACGTAACGTATCTCGAGGTCGGCGAAATCGATGCGATCGAGGGCTTCTTCGAGGGCATTAAATTCCACAAAGCCGCGGCCGGCCTCGGTGTCAGCGCCTTCGGCATCTCGATCATCGAGCTTGCGCCCGGGGCGAATGACTACCCCGAGCACGATCACTCCGCGGACGGCATCGGTGGGCAGATGTTCGCCAAGCGCCCGCAGCAGCTTGGTCAAGAGGAGGTTTACGTCGCCCTGCGCGGCTCGGGGACCCTTTACGCGGGAGGAGAGGAGTATCCGCTTGATCCCGACCACATCGCGCGGGTCGATCCGCGTGTCAAGCGAAAGGTCACGCCCGGCTCCGAGGGCATTCGCCTGCTCGTCGTCGGTGCGACCCCGGGCGAGGCCTATGACCCCGGCGGCACGCTGTGACCGCAATCCGAGCTCAGTCGCCCGCACCCTTTTAGACTGCGGCCATGGCTTCCCCAGAGGCGAAGAACCTTGAGGCGATTTCGAAGGCGATCGACCAGCACAACTCAAGCTGCCCGTTCCCGGCGGCCGAGGTGCGGATGAACCCGTTCGAGGTCGAACGGCTGGGCTGGGATCACATCCGCGGCCTGCCGGTCGTGCCCGATGCGGAGATCGGCACCGGCCGCTTCCGCATCGTCTGCTCGCGCGACGTCGACGGCGAGGGGCTCGAAGAGACCGAGGCGATCGGCCAGGAGGTCGAGACCCTCGTGCCCGTCGTCAATAACTGAGGCCGGTCACCACGCATCCGACTTTCACCCATCTGGAGGGTGGTCAAAGTCGGATGGGCCTTTAGACCGAGTTCCAGAAGTCGAGGCCGAGGCCGCTGAGCCAGCTCTGGGCTTCGGCGTTGAGCACGGTCAGCTGGTTGGTCCAGATCAGGATGCCCATCGCGATCAGGATCACCCCGCCGGTGGCGACTATCGCTTGGTAGTGGCGCTTGACCACGGTAAAGGCGGTGGTCATGCGCGAAAAGGCGATCGCGGTGAGCAGGAAGGGGATCGCGAGGCCGGCTGAGTAGACAGTGAGGAGGAGCGCTCCGTGCGCGGCGGAGCCGGAGAGCGAGGCGGCGGTGAGGATCGCGCCGAGGGTGGGTCCGATGCAGGGGGTCCAGGCGATCGCGAAGGCGGCGCCGGCGATCACCGGCCCGCCGCGGCCGGCCCGCTCAAGCAGAGCGTCAACGTGCCACTCGCGGTTGAGCCGGGTAACGAAAAGCGAGGCGACGAAGAGGACACCCATGGCGATGATCAGCGCCGCCGCGATCTTGGTCAGCAGCTCCTGGTGGTCGCTGAAGGCCGAGCCGAGCGCGGTCGCGGTCAGCCCCTCGGCGATGAAGATCACCGAGAAGCTGGCGACGAAGAGCAGGCTGGGGCCAAGGATGCGTCGCCATCCCGCCGTCTCCAAGTCCGCCGCCGAGACGCCGCTGACGGCCGAGAGGTAGCCCGGCACCAGGGGCAGCACGCAAGGGGAGAGGAAGGAGACAATGCCCGCCGCCAGGGCGGCGAAGATGCCGACTCCCGCGGCAGGATCGGTGCTCAAGGCGGCGACGATCACGGCTCACCAGGGTACTCGGGAGGCTTCAGCCGCTGATTTGGCCTCCCAGCCGCTCTTTAGGATGCCTCGCGTCTCTACCCCGGAACGAGAGGAGTACTAAATGTCGCTTGTCCTTCGTAGGGTCCAGTTAGCCAGTGGTGTTGTCGCGCTCCTCGCCCTGGCCTTTGCGGCTCTGCCCTCGGCTGCTTTCGCCACCGATAGGGACTGCATTGACTTTGCGACTCAACGAGCCGCCCAGATCTTCTTCATCAAGCACGGTGGGCCGCGCTACGACCATGATCGTCTCGACGGCGACAACGATGGCGTCGCCTGCGAGGACAACAGGTGCCCGTGTTACTACAAGAAACACCTTCCCAGGCCCTCGATATACCTGACGGCGGACCGTCGCTTGACGTTTTGGCCTTGACGCCGATGCCGTAGCGAGACTGCGGCCGGTGGAACTGTTCAACGCCAGTGGCACGGCGCCGCGGCTGCGGGCCGCGCCGCTTTTCGCGATCGGGCCCAGTGAGCCTGGGCCGGCGCTGCGCCGCGGCGCCCTGGTGGCGGTGCCGGTCGGCCTGGCACTGCTGCTGGAGCTGGGCCTGGACAGCCCGACCAAAGGCGCGATCGGAACCGGCGCGCTGCTGGCTGGCTTCCCGGGGCTTGATGCGCCGGCGCGGACCAGGGCGGCGTGGCAGGCCGCGACCGCGCTGCCGATCGGGGTCGCCGCCGCGCTCGGCGTCCTTACCGGCTCCAATCCGATCCTCGCGGTGCTGACGATGGCCCTGGTCGGCGCCGCTGCCGGCTACTGCTTCGCCGTCTCGCTTCGATTTTCAATCGCCGGACTCTCGGTGGCCCTCTCACTGCTGATCACCCAAGGCCTACCGCTCGACCTCGCTGACACTCTCCCGGCGCTGCTCTTCGCCACCGCGGGCGGGCTGCTACAGGCGGCCTGGTCGCTCTGCGTCTGGCTCAGCGGCGAGCGCAGCGAGGAGGGAGGGGAGAATGGCTGGAGCACTCGCGCTGCCCTGGACGCGCTGCGTTCCAACTTGACCCTGCGCTCTGTCAGCCTCCGTCACGCGCTCCGCTTCGGCGCCGCCCTCGGGGCCGGCGTCGCCGCCTACTGGCTGCTCGGTATGAGTGAGCACGGCTTCTGGATTCCGCTGACGATCCTCTTCGTTCTGCGCCCCGAGCAGGATGAGACCTTCCGCCGGCTGTTCCTGCGCGCGGTCGGCACCCTCGCTGGCCTCGTGATCGCAACTGCGCTGGCTGAGTGGCTCGGCGGTGACGGCATCGCGATCGGGCTAGCGCTGACTATCGCCACCGCCTTCGCCTACGGCCTGCTGACGGTCCAGTACGCGCTCTTCACTGCTGCGATCACCACCTACGCCGTGCTGCTCGCCGACTCGATCGGCGAGCCGGCCTTGCACGCGGCCGGACAGCGCGCCCTTGCCACCGCGATCGGGATCGCGATCGCCGGGGCTGCGTTTCTGATCTGGTCCAATCCACGAGATCAAGCGCCGTGGCAGCGACGCCGGCAACCTGCTCCGGCTACAGCCAGCCGACGCGCTTGAAGCGCCGGTACAGGGCAAAGCAGACTACGGCGATGAAGGCGAGAACGGTGAAGTAGGCGTAGCGCCAATGCAGCTCCGGCATGTGGTCGAAGTTCATTCCGTAGATCCCGGCGACCATCGTCGGCACGGCGGCGATCGCGACCCAGGCCGAGATCTTGCGCATGTCCTCGTTTTGGCGAACCGAGACCTGGGTTAGGTTCGCCTGCAGGGCGCTGCTGAGCAGCTCGCGGAAGCTGGCGACCCGGCCGGTGACCCGCTGCAAGTGGTCGTGGACGTCGCGGAAGTACTCGTGGAGGTCGTTGGGAATTGCGTCGAAGCGGCCTTCGGCGATCTCGTCGACCGCTTCGGAGAGGGGAGCGACCGCGCGGTAAAGGTCGAGGACCTCTCGCTCGAGCTTGTAGATCTGCTCGGCCGGGTTGGTTCGCTCGGCGGAGAAGACCTCGGCCTCGACCGCCTGGATCTCACCGTCGATCGTCTGAGCGACTTCGCCGTAGCCGTCGACGACGTGGTCGAGGATCGCGTAGAGGACCACGCCGCTGCCGCGCGCGAGCAGGTCCGGGCGGTGCTCGACCCGCTCCCTGACCTGGCTCAGCTCGCCCTCGCCGTGGCGGACCGTAATGACGAAATCCGGGTTGACGAAGAGCAGCAGCTCGCCGACCTTGATGCCGTGCGGCGAGTCGGGGTGGGTGACCGTCTTGACGACGACCAGCAAGGTGTCGCCGAAGAGCTCGACCTTGGGGCGCTGCTGAGCCTTGACCGCGTCCTCCGCGGCGAGCTCGTGGAGGTTGAATTTGGCCGCGATCGCGTCGAACTCCTCCGCGGTCGGTTCGACCAGGCCAAGCCAGACGAAAGTGTCATCCGCATGACCGGCGCTGCCGGCCTGGTCGAGGGAGAGCTTCCCGGGGCGCCGTTTCCCGCGCTCGTAGACAGCACAGTCGACGATCATTCAGCGCAGTATCGCCATCCGGTCGGCCCGACCGGTAGATTTCCTGGCCAGGCAGCCAAACTCGCCGGCAACGAGCGGCGACGAGACAGGAGCAGACTTTGAGCAACCGCACGTTCGTGATCGGGGTCGGCATGACCAAGTTCGAGAAGCCCGGCAGCAAGGAGGGCGACTACCCCGACTGGGCCAAGGAGGCGGGGGAGAAGGCGCTCGCCGACGCGGGTATTCCCTACACCGACGTCGAGCAGGCCTTCGCCGGCTACTGCTACGGCGACTCTACCTACGGCCAGCGGGCGCTTTACCAGCTCGGACTAACCGGGATCCCGGTCGTCAACGTCAATAACAACTGCTCGACTGGCTCCTCGGCGCTGTTCCTGGCGCGCCAGGCGGTCAAGGGCGGCCTGGTCGAGTGCGCGCTCGCGCTCGGCTTCGAGAAGATGGAGCCCGGCTCGCTCGGCGTCAAGTACACCGACCGCACCAACGCGCTAGACAAGCACGCGATGCGGATGTTCGAGATCCGCGACCCCGAGCAGTCGCCGCCAGCGCCGCAGATGTTCGGCAACGCCGGCCGCGACCACATGCAGAAGTACGGCTCCAACCCCGACCACTACGCCTGGATCGGCTGGAAGAACCACAAGCACTCGGTCAACAACCCCTACGCCCAGTTCCAGGACGTCTACAGCCTCGAGGAGATCAAGGACGCGCGGATGATCCACGACCCGCTGACCAAGCTGCAGTGCTCGCCCACCTCCGACGGCTCGGCCTGCGCGATCGTCGCCTCCGAGCGCTACGTCGACGAGCACGACCTCTGGGACCGGGCGATCGAGATTGCCGGCCAGTCGATGGTCACCGACCTCAGCTCCACCTTCGCCGAGGACACCGATTGCATGAAGATCGTCGGCTCCGACATGTCGAAGCAAGCGGCCGACGAGGCCTACGCCGAGGCCGGTGTCGTCGCCGCTGACGTCGACGTCTGTGAGCTACACGACTGCTTCAGCGCTAACGAGCTCATCACCTACGAAGCGCTTGGTTTCGCGGCCGAGGGCGAGGCGCACAAGTTGGTCGAGGAAGAGGCAACCACCTACGGCGGCCAGGTCGTCGTCAACCCCTCCGGCGGGCTGATCTCCAAGGGTCACCCGCTGGGTGCGACCGGGCTGGCGCAGTGCTCGGAACTGACCTGGCAGCTGCGCGGCACGGCCGACAAGCGCCAGGTCGAGGGCGCCAAGCTGGCCCTGCAGCACAACATCGGCCTCGGCGGCGCCGCCGTGGTCACCGTCTACAAGCCGGCGGCTTAGCGGGCGCTGGAGGAGGAGGTCCCGATGGCGAAGCAACGGCAGAACCTCAGCGGCAAGGTCGTGGCGATAACTGGCGGTGCGCGCGGGATCGGCAAGGCGACGGCGACGGCGCTGGTCCGCAAGGGCTGCCGCGTCGCGATCGGCGACCTCGACCTGAGCCTGGCCGAAGAGACCGCGGCGGGCCTCGGCGGCAACAGCATCGCGCTACCACTCGACGTCACCGACCGCGGCTCCTTCACCACTTTTCTCGATGCGGCGGCGCTCGAGCTCGGGCCGATCGACGTGCTGATCAACAACGCCGGAATCATGCCGGTGACCCCCTTCGCCAAGGAGTCCGACGAGTCGCTCAAGCGCCAACTCGACATCAACGTCTATGGCGTCATTGTCGGCATGCAGCTGGCAATCGAGCGTTTCCAGCCGCGCGGCAGCGGCCACATCGTCAACCTCGCCTCCCAGGCGGGCAAGGGCGGCTTTCCCGGCATCGCCACCTACTCCGGCACCAAGCACGCCGTGGTCGGGATCAGCGAGGCGGCGCGGGCCGAGCTGCGCGGCAGCGGCATCGAGATCGCCTGCGTGATGCCGACCGTGGTCAACACCGAGCTGACTGCCGGCGTCGGCCAGCGCCTGATCAGGCCGGTCGAGGCCGAGGACGTCGCTAACGAGATCGTCGACGCGCTGGAAGTGCCGCGTTTCGACGTCTGGGTACCGCGCATCAACGGCGCCTTTTTCAAGCTGGTCTCGAACCTGCCGCGCGGTATGCGCGAGGGCCTGGGACGCTTGATGAAAGTCGACAAGCTGATGACCGAGGTCGACCACGGCGCCCGCCGCCGCTATGAGGAGCGGGCCGCGCACAGCCGCGCCGAGGGCGACGCCAGCGCGGCCGAGCCGAGCCCCGAGCGCGAGGCGGCCTAGCCGGGTTTGAACCCATCTGGCGCGCTCGACGTAGGAAGCGGTGATGGGACGAATCTACGACGCGACCTGGGGGAGGGGCTTCGCCGCGCTCTACGACCGCGGCTTGAAGGCGACCGAGGAGGCCGGACTGCAGGAGATGCGGCGTGAGACACTCGCCGGGGCAAGCGGCCGGACCGTCGATGTCGGCGCCGGAACTGGGGTGAACGCGGATCTGTTCCCCTCGGCTGTGAGCGAGCTGGTGCTGGTCGAGCCGGACCCGCACATGTTCAAGAAGCTTCGAGGCAAACTCGAGGGTTCGGGGGAGGGGGTTTCGTCGATCGAAGCCCCGGCCGAACGCCTGCCGTTCGCTGATGGCAGCGTCGACACCATCGTCTTCACCCTGGTCCTCTGCACGGTGCCGGACCCGCGGGCGGCCCTGGCCGAGGCGGCGAGAGTGCTGCGACCCGGCGGCAAGCTGCTTTTCGTCGAGCACGTTCGCTCCCGGCACCCGGACCTGGCCCGTTGGCAGGACCGGCTCGAGAGGCCCTGGCGCTTCCTCGCCGACGGTTGTCACTGCAACCGCGACACCGTTGCGATGATCGAAGCCTCGCCGTTTGAGCTCGAGCAGGTCGAGCACGACCGCCTGCCCAAGACGCCGCCGATTATCAGGCCGCTGGCGCGTGGCAGCGCGACGCTCACCGGGTGAGGGTCAGTTAGTCGGACTCGGGATCGGTGAAACGGTGCGCCAGCAGTGGCTGAAGCACGAGCGTGCCGGCGAGGATCGTGAGCGAGACGACTACGAAGGAGAGACCGAGATCGTCGAGCGAGTTGGCGTGACCCGCAACGCGGTGCTCGACACCGAGCAGGGCGACGGCGATCGCCAGCAGCCCGGCGATGCCGGCGCCGACGGTGAAGCCGAGCCATTCTTCAAATTCTTCGCCGCGGCCCATGCGCGGCACCATCCAGACGACCTCGACCACGTAAGCGGGCACGAAGATCGCGCCGATCGTCGCCAGGCTCTGCAGCAGCTCGGGCGAAGCCGGCGGAATCGCGCCAAGGAAGAAAGATCCGCCAATGCTGGCGACGGCGACGGAGAAGAGCGCCAGCAGCACTCCCTTGGTGATCGGTTCGAAGACGGGGAGCCTCATCGCGGCCAGTCTAATCGCGGGGCGTGCCAGGCCGTCACGCCGATTCAACGCACGATAATGGAGGTTATGTCTACTTACGATCAGCGGTGCAACGCGTTACGGCTCCACGGGGACTGCAAAACGTTGCAGGTAGGCCTCAGGAGGCCTTTTCGATGGCCGATTCGAGGTCACCTGCTGAGCCGGGCGTGCTGAGGGTTTCGATCCCAGCCGTTCCGGGGCCCTTGACCGCGAATGACGGCGTGCCGGTGAAACCGAGTTTTTCGGCTTCGGCTGTCGTCGCCGCGACTTCGCCGAGGACGCGCTTGCTCTTGCGGGCCGCGTTCCACTTGGCGATGTCGGGCACGCCGGCGCCCCTGGCGATCGCGGTCAGGAAAGCGTCGGTCACGTAGCCCGAGTCCTCGGCGCCTTGGTTCCTGTAGAAGAGCTCGACGAAGTTCCAGCCGCGGCCCTGTTCGCCGGCGGCAATCGCGGCGGCGCCGGCGGGCGTCGACTGCGGGCCAATGATCGTGTAGTTGTTGAACTCGAGCTTGGCTTCGCCGGCGCGGACCTGGTTTTCGATCACTTGCGGTATGACCTCTTCGGAGTAGCCCTTGCAAAACGGGCACTGCAGATCGCCGAACTCGAGCAGCGTCACCTTGGCGCCGGGCTCGCCCAGGGTCAGGCCGTCCTGCGGGATCCCGCTCAGCAGCTGGTTCACCGCCTGGGCGTCGCTGATGTTGCTCGCATCGCCACCGCCGCTGTTGCTGCCGCTGATGACGACCACGACGGCGACGGCGACCAGGGCGAGGAAACCCGCGGCGCTGCCCAGCTTGATCAAGCGCTGGCGGCGCTCCGCCGCCCCTGCCTGCTCGTCCTCGCGCAGCCGCGCTTCGCGGCGCGCCTCCCTGTCGCGGCGACCGCTCATCGTTTGGTGCCCGCGTAGGCGAGCATCCGGGCTGCGTTGGTGGCGAAAAGCAGGGTCATCAGCACGGCGCTGGCGACGCACCACTGGCAGATCGCGTCGATCGTGAACAGCTCGAGGTAGGTCAGGTAGAGACTGAAGCCGAAGCCGACCAGGGCGACCACGAAGCCGACCATGCGGGGCCCGTCGCCGCGCAGCAGCGCGCAGGCGAACAGCGCCACGTAGCCGATGATGCCGAAGATCGCGACGTTGACGCCGAGTAGGTGCGAGTAGGAGCTTTCGGCCACGGTCTGGCAGCCGTGGCCGCCGGCGATGCAAACCGGCGAGCCGCCGCCGGAGTCGGCGATCGCGATGTAGGTGGCGACGCCGATGCCAAAAGTCGCGAGGAAGGTCGCGATCCCCCGCAGCGTTCCCTCGGCCGGCGCCTTCACGTTGGGGAAGCTAGCCGAATGGCCTGAGGAAAGACTAAGTCCGAGGTCGTAGCTCTTTCCGCTATCCGGCAAGAACTACGACCGCATGCGGTCGGCGACCTGGAGCTCGGCGCAGAACGTCGCGATCTCACGCGAGAGCCGGCCGCCCTGCCAGGCCAGCGGCGACTGGCCCTCGGTCTCGCTGACGAGTCTTCCCTGCGGCAGCCGCTGCGCGTATTCGCGGGCGATTGCGTAGGGATGACCCGGATCGGCGGCGTCGTGGCTGGCGACGATCAGCGCTGGCACCTCGAGGTCCTCCAGCTCGTCAAGCGCCTCAAAGGGCCGCGAGCGAGGCACCTCGCGCAGGGCGGCGACGATCGCATCGAGATGCCTATGTCGCAGCATCCTTTCGCGGGTGAAGCGCAGGACCGAGTCGCGCCAGGCCGGATCGATTCCCTGCCTGCGGTCGATGTAGTCGACGAAGCCGTCGATGCCGCCGTTCTCGAGCGCGGCGGCAAGGCTGTCCCAGTACGCCAGCGACCCGGCGGCGACCGTCCCGGTGTAGGTCGGGCCGATCGCTACCAGGCCCGCCACCCGCTCGGGATGGCGCAGGGCGTAGGCGACGGCGGCGTGTGCTCCCATCGAGTGGCCGGCGAGAACGAACGGCCCCTCGCCCACCTTACTGGCGACTAGGGCCTCCAGATCGTCAACCAGCTCCGGGTATCCATAACCCTGGCCGGCCGGCGCCGGGTCGGACTCGCCGTGCCCACGCGCGTCGTAGGCGATCACGCTGTGGCCGTCGCGCTCCAGCCTGCGCGAGCCATGCACGACAGAGCGCCGGGTCGCGGTAATTCCGTGGCAGAGGACGATCGGTGGCCCCTCCCCCGCCTTCTCGCCGCGGATCGCCGGCGCCTGCCCGGCGACGAACGGCGCCGGGGCGCCCGGCATCAGGCCAGGGCGGCGACGGCTCGCTCGAGGTCGTCGACAGTCTGAAAGGTGGCGCCGGTGCGGGAGACGTGGCGGTAGCGAATGATCCCCTCGCCGTCGATGACAAAGACCGCGCGCTGGATATAGCGGCCGCCCGGCGTCTCGTTGAGCTCGGTGAAGCGGGCCAGCGGGCCGAGCCACCCGGTCACCCCATAGCTCTTACTGACGGCAAGATCCTCGTCGGCCAGCAGCGGCAGGTTCAGTTCCTGCTCTTCGACCCAGCGCTCGTGCGAATCGACCGATTGCGGTGAGATGCCGATCACCTCGGCGTCGAGCTGGTCGATCCGCTCGCTGTTGTCGCGGTAGGAGCAGAACTGCTTGGTGCAGACCGTGGTTGCGTCGCCGGGATAAAAGGCGAGGACCACGTTCTTGCCGCGGTGCTCGGAGAGCTTGAAGCTCTTGCCGTCCGTGCCCGGCAGCTCGAAGTCGGGCGCCGCGTCTCCTATGTCCACCTTCGCCATCGCCCAGCCAGCCTAGTGCAGCTAGCCCTTGTCGATCGTCATCTTTTCGATCACGACCGTCTGCTTCGGCGTTTCGGCCGCGGTGGCGCCGAGATCTTCAATCCTGGTGACGACGTCGTAGCCCTTGGCGACCTTGCCAACCAGCGCGTATTCGGGTGGCAGGCCAGCATCCGCGGCGGTGACCACGTAGAACTGGCTTCCCGAGCGGCCGGGCGGGTCAGCCGAACTCTTCGCCATCGCCACTGTGCCTTTGGTGTAGGCGAGGTTGGCCGGGGGCTGCTCGTCGACCGTGTAGCCAGGCCCCCCGACCCCGGTGCCGAGCGGATCGCCACCTTGGATCACGAAGCCGGGAGCGATGCGGTGGAAGGTGAGGTCGTCGTAGAAGCCTTCTTCCGCGAGGTAGGCAAACGAGTTGACCGTCTTCGGCGCCCGGGTCGAGTCCAGCGCGATCTCGAAGGTCCCGCAGCTGGTCTGCACGACCGCGGTCAGCTTTTCACCCTTCTTCACAGTCTGCGGTGGTGCTTTGAGGGTGACCTGCTTCGGCGCCGGCGCTTCGACTTCCTTGCAGCTGTTGGTGCTTGCCGCGGTCGCGGTCGAGTCGCTGCTGCTGTCGCCGCCGCCGCAGCCGGCCAGGATAGCCGTGAGGACGCCAATCGCAACCGCCGCGAAGACGGCGCGGGCGATCGCGTGGCTGTTGGTCCCCTCCTGCATCGGCGCGAAGCCTAGAACATCGGGTCGCGGCAGCCGGGCTTGCGATGATCGGCGCCGTGCGTGCCCCGCCGCTTACTCCTCTCGCCGCCGCGGTGCTCCACGTTCCCGTCCCAGAGCGCGCCCTGGCGGTCGAGTGTGGCGACGGCGACGCGGTGCTCTTCCTCGCCCGCGAGTTCCCCGCTGCCCGGGTACGGGGCGCCGACTCCTCGCCGGCCCTGGTTCGCGCTGCCAGCGCCCGGGTCGGCCTCGACCCTGAAGGACGGGTTGCCTTCAAGCAGGGCAAGCCAGGCAGCCTGCCCTACCCCGACGGCTTCTTCGACCTGGTCACCCAAGTCGACGGCTTTCCCGTAGCGGCGGAGATCGCCCGCGTCTTGCGCCCCGGTGGCCACCTGGTCCTCGCCAATTCCCGGCCGCGTGGCTTTCTGGCCGCGGCCCGGGAGGGCCTCTTGCGCCGCCGCCTGGCTCGCCTCGGATTCGTTGCGCTGCACGAGGCAGAGGCCGGCAACGGCAACTTCTTCGTCGCCAGGCTCGGCGAGGACGGCGCTTCGCCCCGCTCCGATTAGGCTGCGAGCGGATGGAGATCGAGGGCATGCCACTGACGCTGCTGGTCAATCCGCACTCGGCTCACGGTCGCACGCTGAAGCTGCTTCCCAAAGTCGAGCAGGAGCTCGACGCGCGGCGAATTCCCTTCCGGGTCGAGCGGACGCGTGGGCTCGAGGACGGCGCCGAACGCGCCCTGCGGGCGGTTGAGGCGGCCGAGGTCCCCGTCGTGATCAGCGGCGACGGCCTGCTCGGCGCGGTCGGCGGCGCGATGGCGGGCTCCGAGACCCCGCTGGGAATCGTGCCCGGCGGCCGCGGCAACGACCTTGCCCGCGTGCTTGGTATTCCCGACGACCCGGCCGAGGCCGTTGCCGTCCTCGCCGCCGGGGAGACTCGCCGCATCGACGTCGGCGAGGCCAACGGCAAGCGCTTCCTCGGCATCGTCAGCATCGGTTTCGACTCGGACGCAAACCAGCTCGCAAACGAGACCAATTTCCTGCGCGGCAACCTTGTCTACGCCTACGCGGCGCTGCGCACTCTGCTCACCTGGAAGCCGGGCCGTTTCACCGTGCGGGCTGGCGAGGAACGGGTCCGCTTCACCGGCTACTCGGTCTCGGTCGCCAACAACCGGGCATTCGGCGGCGGCATGTTCATCGCTCCCGACGCCGAGCTCGACGACGGCGAGTTCGACATTGTCACCGTCGGCGAGGTTGGCAAGTTGCGCTTCATAAGTAACCTGCCGAAGGTGTTCAAGGGCACCCACGTCGATGAGGACGAGGTCCGCGTTTTTCGGGCCCCCCGGGTGGAACTGACCGCCAGCCGCCCCTTCCCCGTCTTCGCCGACGGCGAGCACCTCACCGACCTCCCCGTTTCGTTGCGGATTCTGCCGCGCGCCCTCAGCGTTCTCGTGCCGCCCGCGACCGGGGCTTGAGGGCCTTGGCGGACGGCGCGGATCGGACCCGGCCCTCGAACGGGACCCTGTTCGGCGCAAAGCTGTCCGCGGCGCGCCTGATCGGTGCTGCCAGCCGCTTTAGCGGCCGCGGTGGCGGCACGACGCTGCCGGGTCGGGTCCTCTTGCGGCTCGAGCCCGAGGCGCTGGCCCGCCTGGGTCGGAGGCTGGACCGCGGCACGACGCTGATCAGCGCAACCAACGGCAAGACGACGACCGCGGGAATGATCGCCGCCGTGCTCGAGGCCGATGGCCGCCGACCCGTCCACAATCGAGCGGGGTCGAACATGACCTGGGGCGTCGCCACCGCGCTGCTCGAGCAGCGCGGGCACGAGGGGCTGTTCGAGGTCGATGAGGCCTGGCTCGCGCAGGTCTCGGCCCAGCTTGATCCCTCGCTGATCGTGCTCGGCAACCTCTTCCGCGATCAGCTCGATCGTTACGGCGAGATGGAGGCGCTGGCGGAGGACTGGGCGAAGACCGTAGCGGCGAGGGCCGGGCGCACGCGCTTCGCGCTCAACGCCGACGACCCGGCGATCGCCGATCTTGGCCGCGACGAGGCCGGGGAGCCGCGCCAGGGGGTCACCTACTTCGGCATCGAGGACGCCTCGCAGGCCCTGCCCGAGCTTCAGCACGCCTTCGACGCCAAGCACTGTCGGCGCTGCGGGCATCCCTACGTCTACGAGCGTGCCTTCGTCGGTCACCTCGGTCATTACTCCTGCGAAAACTGCGGCGCCATGCGGCCGACGCCGACTGTGGCCGCGACCGCGATCGAGCTGCGCGGCATGGAGGGCTCGCGGCTGACCCTGCGCACGCCCGGCGGCGAGCTGCGCTTGGAGCTGCCCCTGCCCGGCCTTTACAACGTCTACAATGCGCTCGCCGCGGTGGCCGCGGCAATCGAGCTTGGGGTCGCCCCGGCGCGCATTCCCCCCGCCCTCGCTGCAATGCGGGCGGCGTTCGGCCGGGTCGAGACGATCGAGATCGCCGCCAAGCAGCTCTCGATCCTGCTGATCAAGAACCCCGCCGGTGCCAACGAGGTCCTGCGCACGCTGTTGCTCGAGGCGGGTGATGGCGGGCTAGACCTCTGGATCGGGCTCAACGACAAAATCGCCGACGGGCGCGACGTCTCCTGGATCTGGGACGCGGATTTCGAGCTGCTCGCGGCCGCCGTGCGGCGCGTGGTCTGCGCCGGCACGAGGGCGCCGGAGATGGCGCTGCGGCTCAAATACGCGGGCTGGCCCGCCGCAGCGATCGAGGTCGTGCCGGAGATCGGGGCCTCGCTCGACCGCGCCGTCGACTCCGCCTCGGGCCGCCTCTTCGCCCTGCCCACCTACACCGCCCTGCTCGAGCTGCGCAGGTTGCTCGCCGACCGCGGTCTCGCCAAGGAGTTCTGGCGGTGAGCGAGCTGATCTGGCACGAAGTTGAGTGCGGCGGCTACACCGCCGACCTGCCGCTCTGGGAGGAGCTCGCCGACTCCCTGGGCGAGGAAGAGCCGATCATGGAGCTCGGCTGCGGGGCCGGGCGCGTGACCCTGCATTTGGCGGAGCGCGGCGCCCATCTCGTAATCGGCCTTGACCGGGATCGCGAGCTGGTCGAGGCGGTCTGGGAACGGGGATGGGGAAGCAGCGCCGACGCAGAGCACGTCGACGTCCGCGAGCTCGACTTCTTCGCCACCCGCTTCGGCCTCGTGCTGGCGCCGATGCAGCTGATCCAACTGCTCGAGGACAGTGAGGCACGGATCGCCTGCCTCGCCTGCGCCCTCCACAACATGAAACGGGGCGCCCGCGCGGCCTTCGCGATCGTCGAGGAGGTGCCCACCGCCCTGCCCGAGGGCGCCCTGCCGCCGCTTCCCGACGTGCGCCAGGTCGAAGGCTGGATCTACTCGAGCCTGCCGCTGGAGCCGATCGTCTACGAGGACTCGATCCTGCTGCGGCGCCTGCGCCAGACGGTCGACCCCGATGGCAACATGAGCGACGAGCTGAACGAGATCGAGCTACAAATGCTCTCGGCCGGGAGGCTCGAAGAAGAGGCGTTGGGGGTTGGCTTGCGCCCGGCGGGCCGCCGCCAGATCCCGGCGACCGATGCCCACGTCGGCTCAACCGTCGTCCTGTTCGAGAAGGGGAGCTAATGGAGCTGCGGCTGCTGACCCTCTACCCCGAGCAGATGAACATCTACGCCGACCGCGGCAACATCATCTTCTTGCAGCGGCGCTGCGAGTGGCGGGGAATCGGCTTCGAGTATTCCGCGGCCGGGCTGGGCGATCGCTTCGATCCCGGCGCCCACGACTTCGTCTACATCGGCGGCGGGCAGGACCGCGACCAGCGCGCCGTCGCCGCCGACATGGTCGCGAGCAAGCGCGAGGCACTCGCTGCCGCGGCGGGCGACGGCGCCGTCGTGCTCGCCGTCTGCGGCGGTTACCAATTGCTCGGCCACAGTTACGAGCTCGGCGAGGAGCGCCTGCCGGGGCTTGGCCTCGCCGACCTGGAGACGACGCGAGCGCCGGGACCACGCCTGATCGGCAACGTCGCGATCGAGGTCGATCTCGGCGATAGGCCACAGACTCTGGCCGGCTTCGAGAACCACGGCGGCCGCACCCACCTCGGTCCTGCGGCCCAGCCCTTCGGCCGCGTGCTCCAAGGGTTCGGCAACAACGGCGAGGACGGACTCGAGGGCGTGCGCCGCGACAACCTGATCGGCACCTACCTGCACGGCCCGCTACTGCCCAAGAACGCCTGGCTGGCGGACCACCTGATCGCCCTCGCGCTCGAGCGTCGCTACGGCACTCGCCCGCAGCTGGATCCCCTCGACGACAGCCTCGAGCGCGCCGCCCACGAGTCGGCGCGCCGCGCCGCCCTTTCTGCCTAGGAGGAGCTAGCGCCCGCTGGAGCCGAAGCCGCCGTCGCCGCGAGCGGACTCGGCGAGTGCCGCGGTCTCGACCGGCTCGGCGAGCACGATCGGGGAGATCACCAGCTGGGCGATGCGGTCGCCAGGCGCGACCCGAAAGGTGTCGGCCGGGTCGGTGTTCAGCAGCAGCACCCGCAGCTCGCCCCGGTAGCCGGAGTCGATCAAGCCGGGGGCGTTGACCAGCGTGATCCCGTGCTTCTTCGCCAGCCCGGATCGCGGCAGCACCAGGCCGGCGTGCCCCTCGGGAATCTCAACGGCGACCCCGGTTCCGACGCTCCAGCGCTCCCCGGGTCCGATATGCGCGGACTCGCAGGCGTAGAGGTCCAGGCCCGCATCACCCTCGTGCGCCCGTGTCGGCAGCACGGCCTCGTCTTTCAATTTGGAAACCGGAAGCTCCACGGCGGCGAACCCTAGACGACCGCGAGATCGTTGAAACGGTGCAGCTCGGCGACGGGGACCTTGGCGCGGACGAGGACGCCATCGTCACGCTCGGTGCGCTCCAGGTCCCCCGCGACCTCGTGCAGCTCGTGCAGCCGCGCGCCTTCGGCGTAGGGGATCAGCAGCTCGACCTCGGCAAGGGTGTCCTCGAACGCCGCCTCGATCTTTTCGCGCAGCGCGTCGAGGCCGGCGCCGTCGAGGGCGGAGACGAGCACCGCGTCGGGGTGGCGCAGGAGGACCTCGTCGCGCTCCTCCGCGGAGAGCAGGTCCGCCTTGTTGAGGACGAGCAGCCGCGGTCCCTCGCCGGCGCCGATCTCCTCCAGCACTTCGTTGACCGCCTGCATGTCGGCCGCTTGGCGCTGCTCCGAAGAGGCGGCGTCGACGACGTGGAGGATCAGGTCGGCGAGCACGGTCTCCTCCAGCGTCGCCTTGAAGGCCTCGACCAGTTGGTGCGGCAGCTTCTCGATGAAGCCGACCGTGTCGGTCAGCAGGTAATCGCGGCCGGAGAGCTCGATGTTGCGCGTGGTCGGGTCGAGGGTGTGGAAGAGCCGGTCCCCAACCCCGACGCCGTCCTCGGCGCCGGTCAAGGCGTTGAGCAGCGTCGACTTGCCGGCGTTGGTGTAGCCGGCCAGCGCGACCCGCGGTAGCGAGGAGCCTTCGCGCCGCGCCCGCATCACGCCGCGGTTGCGCTCCAGGCGCACCAGCCGCCGCCGCAGCGCCGCGATCCGATCGCGGGCGAGGCGCCGGTCGGTCTCGATCTGACTCTCGCCCGGGCCCCTGGTGCCGATGCCGCCGTCCATACGCCCGGCGCCGAGGCGCTCGAGGTGGGTCCACAGCCCCCGCATGCGGGCCATGTTGTATTCGAGCTGGGCCAGCTCGACCTGCAGCTTGCCCTCGGCCGAATGGGCGTGGTCGGCGAAGATGTCGAGGATAACCGCGGTGCGGTCGATCACCGGCACGCCCAAGGCCTCCTCGAGGTTGCGCTCCTGGCGCGGCGCCAGCTCGTCGTCGCAGGCGACCAAATTGGCGTCGCAGGCGCTGATCTGCTCCTTCAGCTCGGTCAGCTTGCCGCGGCCGACGTAGCGGTCGGGGTCGGGTTTCTCGCGTTGCTGCACGGCCACGCCCGCCGTCGCGACGCCGGCCGTGCGCAGCAGCTCCTTCAGCTCGGCGAGCGGCTCACCCTCCTCCCTGCCCGTCGTGATGCCAATCGCCAGGGCACGCTGACGCGCCCGAGGATTGGCGACGCCGGCGCTCGTCGCCTTGTGGTGAGTCTCTGCCTTGCGTCCGTTCCTCGACCGTTCCATCCCGTCCGATTGTAGGTGCGGATAGGCTTAGCGCCGTGAAGGTCTTCGTGACGGGAGGAACGGGTTTCATCGGCGGCGAGGTCGTGCGGCAGCTGCGTGCCCGCGGTGACGATGTCGTCTGCCTGGTCCGGACGCCTGGGAAAGCGGCGAAGCTGACCGAGCTCGGCTGCGAGCTGGTCAGCGGCGATCTCAGCGACGCCGCAGTGCTTCGAGAGGGAATGGAAGACTGCGACGGCCTGATCCACGCCGCCGCTATGTACGAGGTCGGGATTCCCGCCAAGCAGCACCCGGCGATGTACGAGGCCAACGTCCACGGCACCGAGATCGTCCTCAAGGCCGCGCTCGAGGCCAAGGTCCCCAAGGTCGTCTACGTCTCGACCTGCGGCATCTTCGGCAACACCCACGGCAAGACGGTCGACGAGACCTACGAGCATCCGGGCAAAGAATTCACCTCCTACTACGAGGAGACCAAGCTCGAGGCGCACAAAATCGCCAAGCGGATGATGGCTGATGAGGGTCTGCCCGCAGTCATCGTCCAGCCCGGCGGCGTCTACGGCCCCGGCGACGAATCGCAGGTCGCGGACCTGCTGAAGGAATTCTTCGCCGGGCGGCTTTTCCTCCTGCCCTTCCCCGACCTCGGCATCTGCCTCAGCCACGTCGAGGACATCGCCGGCGGCATCTTGCTGGGGCTCGACAAGGGCGTGGCCGGTGAGACCTACGTGATCAGCGGGCCGGCGGTCACGATGCGCGAAGCGATCGACGCGATCGCCGCGGTGAGCGGCCGCAAGGCGCCGAAGCGCAACATGCCGACCGGGCTGATGAAGGCGCTGACCCCGATCGGCCCGCTGGTCGGCAAGATGATCGGCCAGCCGCCCAACCTGCGCGAGCTGATCTCCACCGCCGACGGCGTCACCTTCTGGGCCAGCTATGAGAAGGCGGGCCGTGAGCTCGGCTACGCTCCGCGCGGTCTGGAAGAGGGCATCCGCCAAACGCTGGTGGCTGACGAGCGTTTCCCCGACCCGGCTGCCTGAAGCACCACCAGTTCATGCGCGTTATTGACGTCATGCATTTGGGACGGCCGCACGTGATCGGCTGCTGGCAGGTCGACGATCTCCTTGTCGATCCGGGGCCCCAGTCCTCGATGGACACTCTGCTGGAGGCGCTCGGCGACGAGCGGCCGCGGGCACTGCTGCTCACCCACATCCACCTCGACCACGCGGCGGCGACCGGCGCCCTCGTTCGGCGCTGGCCCGACCTCGAGGTCTACGTTCACGAGCGCGGCGCCCGGCACCTGATTGATCCTTCGAAGCTCCTCGCCAGCGCTGAGCGCCTATATGGCGACCAGATGGAGCGCCTCTGGGGGGAGATCGTGCCGGTGCCCGAGGCCAATGTGAAGCCGCTTGCCGGCGGCGAGGATATCTTCGGCATGCGCGTCGCCTACACCCCGGGCCACGCCTCCCACCACGTCTGTTACTTCCACGAGGGGAGCGGCACCGCCTTTGTCGGTGACGTCGCAGCGGTGCGAATCCCGCCGTCGGACCTGATCGTCCCCCCAACTCCACCTCCTGACATCGAGATCGAGACCTGGCTCGACTCGATCGCGATCGTCGAGTCCTGGCGTCCCGAGCGCCTCGCCCTCACCCACTTCGGCGCGATTGACGACCCGATCGACCACCTCGAGGCCGTCCGCAAGCGTTTGCGAGAAGAGGCCGACCTTGCCCGCGAATTCTCAGAGGAGGACTACGAGCGCCACCACCGCGCCATGGTCGCCGAGAGTCTTGACTCAGAGGCCGCAAAGGAGCTCCTCCAGGCGGTCCCCCCTCAATACCAGTGGCGCGGTCTCAACCGTTACTGGGAAAAGCGCGGGGAGAGGGCGACCGCGTAAGCGGCTAGCGTGTCTCCGTCCGTGGATACGGACGTCTCGTCAGCCAACAAGGGGAGTTGAAATGAGACCGAACGCCAGTCGACTGTCAATCCGTATCGCTGTCTGCCTTACCCTTTCCGCTCTGACCGCGTTGGGTCTCGTCGCCTGCGGCGGCTCAGAGGACACCCAAAGTCTCACCTTCACCCTGAGTGGGGACGGCAAAGACGCCAAGACCAGCGGGCCCTCGAGCGCCGAGACGGGCCTGGCCGAGATCACCTTGAGGAACGACCGCAAAGGTGAAGGCGATCTTCAGCTGATTCGAGTCGAGGGCGATCACTCTGCCGCGGAAGTGACGAAAGGGCTGGAATCCGCGATGCAGGGCAAGGCCTTCCCCGAGTGGTTCTTTGCCGGCGGCGGCATCGGGACGACAGCTGCGGGCAAGAGTCAGACCGTGACCCAGGTGCTGGAGCCGGGCACCTACTACGCGTTCAATACCGAAGGCAGCCAGAGCCGGTCCGATCCCGCTTCCGTCCCGGCCATGAAAGTCACCGGCGATTCTTCCGATGAGACGGTGGAAGCCGATGAGACGGTCGATGCCTTCGAGTACGGCTTTAAAGCCGAGCAACTGACCTCCGGCAAGACCGAGGTCGCATTTGAGAACACCGGCACCCAGCCGCACCACATGCTCGCCGCGCCGCTGACCGGTGACAACACGGCCGAGGACGTCGAACAGGCCTTCAAAAGCGAAAAAGGCAAGCCTCCCTTCGACGAAGAAAACTTCCAGTCCACGGCCGTGCTCGAAGGCGGCGAAGGTCAGCTCGTCACGCTCGACCTGAAGCCGGGTCGCTACGTGCTCTTCTGCTTCATCACCGACCGTCAGGGCGGCCCGCCCCACGCCCTCAAGGGCATGGTCGACGAAGTAGACGTCGAATAACGCCTAGGTCAGATGCTCGCGCATGCGCTCGACGGCCTCAGTGATGCGGTCGTCGGGCGTGGTGAGCGAGATGCGGAAGAAGCCCTCGCCGCTGGGCCCGTACATCGAGCCCGGTGAGACGACCACGGCGGCGTCTTCGAGCACCAGCTCGGAGAAAGAGGTCGACGTGTGGCCCTCGGGAACCGGTGCCCAGACGTAGATCGTGCCCTTCAGGGCGCTGACCTCGACGCCGATCTCACGCAGGGCGTTGACGACCAGGTCGCGGCGGCGGACGTAGGTTTCGTTCATTCGCTCCAGTGGCCCGCTTGGCCCCTGCAGCGCTGCTACACCGGCCATCTGCACGGCCTCGAAGAGGCCGGAGTCGACGTTGGTCTTCAGCCGCCAGTAGGTCTGAACCGCCTCGGCGTTGCCGAGGATCGCGGCGCAGCGCCAGCCGGTCATGTTGAAGCCCTTGGAGAGCGAGAAGACCTCGACCCCGACCTCCTTGGCGCCCGGTGTAGCGAGGAAACTGGGCGCGACGTAGCCGTCGTAGGTCGTCTCCGAGTAGGCGTTGTCGTGAACTACGAGGATCTCGTGCTCGCGGGCGAAGGAGACGACCATCTCGAAGAATCCCTCGGGGACGACGGCGCCGGTTGGGTTGTTGGGGTAGTTGATGAACATCAGCCGCGCCTTGGCGGCCACGTCGGCCGGGACGGCGCTGAGATCGGGCGCAAAGCCCAGCTCCGGCAGCAGCGGCAGCAGCTCCGGGGTCGCGCCGGCGAGGATCGGGCCGCCGGTGTAGACCGGGTAGCCGGGGTCGGAGGCTAGCGCGACGTCGCCCGGGTCGAGGAAGGCGAAGCAGAGGTTGTAAATGCACTCCTTGGCGCCGATCGCCGGGATCACCTCGTTTTCGGGGTCGATCTCGACGCCGAAGCGGCGGTCATAGAAATCGGCGAAGGCTCCCCGGAACTCCTCCCGCCCACGGTTGCTCGGGTACTTCTGGTTGCCGTTCTCGGCGACCGCCTCCTGCATCGCCGAGACGACGTGCGGGTAGGTCGGTTCATCGGGATCGCCGATGCCGAGGCTGATCACGTCGATGCCGGCGGCGCGCTTATCGGCAATGCGCCGCTCGAGCTCTTGGAACATGTAGGGAGGCATCGCCTCCAGCCGCTTGGATGGATCTGAGATCGCCATGGGCGCGGAAATCTAACTGTCCAGACCAGCCAGCGCGGCGAGCATCTCGACCGAGAGCTCACCGGAGCAGATCGGCTCGGCCCAGCCGCTGAGAGTGACATCGAGATCGTCGGAGATCTCGACCTCGAGCTCACCGCCATCGAGCTCGACCGTAATCGGGCTCGGCGCACCGCGGAGGAAAGCGGTGACGGCGGCACCGCTGGCGCCGGTCCCCGAGGAGAGCGTCTCCCCCACGCCGCGCTCGAAGATCCGCGCCCGAACCCGGTTGCCGTCAACCGAGAAGAACGAGACGTTGGTGCGGTTGGGAAAGAGCCGGTGGCCTTCGATCGGGGGGCCGATTTCTCTCAGGTCCAGGTCCTCGAGTCCCTCGGCAACCTCAATAGCGCACTGGGGGTTGCCGATCGAGACGTGCTGGAAAGCCCAGGCCCGCCCCCCCGTGGTCAGCGTCCCCCTGCCGTCGGCATCCTCGGAGAGAAAGTCCTTCGACTCTGTCGAGGCCCGTCCCATCTCGACCGAGCAGGTTCGCTCGGAGGTGATTGTCGGCGTGACGGGCCCCGCGACCGTTCCGATCGAGAAGGTGTCCGCGTCGGTCCAGCCGTTGCGGCGCAGGTAGAGGATCGCCTCCCTCGCCCCATTGCCCGACAACTCGGCCTCCGACCCGTCCGGATTGAAGATCCGCAGCTCGGCAACCAGCTGCGGATCATCGCTGCGCGAGAGCAGCAGCACCCCATCGGCGCCGATCCCGAAATGCGGATCACATAGACGCCGCGCCCGCGCCGCGGTCAGCTCCCAAGGCAGCCCCTCGGCCTCGATGATCAAATAGTCGTTCCCCAGCGCCTGCCACTTCTCGAATTTCACCCGTCGCAGCCTATTGACCAGTCACCCCGTCGGTGAGTTCGCCTTTGTTCGCGCATAGCGCGACTAAACACGAAGTCAGCGGAGTTGGTTGGCGATTTCGGCCGCGACCGCATCGTCGGAACGGTCGGTGCGGTCGATCCGGTGCAGGTTGGGAATCTTGCGCATCCAGGTCAGCTGGCGGCGGGCGTAGTTGCGCGAGCGCTTCTGCATCAGCTCGATATCGCCGGCGAGCACTTCGTCGAAGCCGAGGGCCTTGCGCGCGGTCCGCGATGGCCCGGCCTCCTCGGCCCGCACGACCTCGTCCCGGGCCCCGGCGACGACGATCGCCTCGGTCCGCGCGTCGATTCGCTCGTAGAGTCTTTCCCGATCCATATCGAGCCCAAAGATCATCGTCGGGTGCCGCGTCTCGGGCGACCACAGCTCTGAATCCGCAGCTTCCGGCGGCGCCTTGACCAGGGAAAGCTCCGCCAAGGCGGCCCGCAGATATAGACCAGTCCCCCCTACGACGATCGGTCGGCGCCCTGCCTTAAGCGCGGCATCAATCTCGGCATGCGCCAGCGGCATGTAATTGCCGACGTTGAAGGTCTCGCCTATCGGCACGAACCCAACCAGCCTGTGCTCAAGCTTCTCCCGCTCGGCAGCCGTGGCAACCCCGGTAAGCACCGAGAGCCCCTCGTAAACCTGGAGCGCGTCGCAAGAGATCGCCACCGGATCCTCGCCAAGCTCCCGAAGCTCCTCCGCAAGCGCAATCGCGACGCCAGTCTTGCCGACCCCGGTCGGCCCAAAGATTGCGATTACGTCCATGTGCGAATAGCTCAATCGGCCTGTGGAGAGGGAGTTGGGGCTGCCCCGAACGGCTTGTACTTTTTCGGCAGTCCGATCTCGGACGGCTCCAACCGTCTCATCGAAAAAGTTGAGTGAGGGGTTGCCCCAACTCCCTCTCCTACCGAGCGTGCAGTTGAGTGAGGGGTTGCGCCGTCACCCCTCTAAGCGACTGCGAAGTAGCCTCGTCAATCGCGACCTCAACGAACTCGCCGGGACTGGCATCACCTTCGAAGTTCACAGCCTTGTTATGCCTGGTCCGCCCCCTGAGCCGAGTCTCATCGGTCCGGCTGGTCCCTTCAACCAGAACCTCCATCTCCCGCCCAACGAACCGCTGCGCCCGTTCATTCGCCCGGCGCTGGACCAGCGCGACCAGCCGTTCCATCCGCTCGACCTTGACCGGATGGGGAATCTGCTCGCCGAACCCCGCGGCTTCGGTTTCACGCCGCGGCGAGAAGATGAAGGTGAAGGCGCTGTCGTAGCCGACCTCGTCGGCCACTTCCAGGGTCTGCTCGAAGTCGGCCTCGGTCTCCCCCGGAAAGCCGACGATGATGTCGGTGGTGATCGCGCAGTCGGGGACGTGCTCGCGGATCAGCGAGACCCGGTCCATGTAGCGCCGGCGGTCGTAGGTGCGGCGCATTCGTTTGAGCACGGTGCTCGAGCCCGATTGCAGCGGCAGGTGGATGTGCTCGCAAACAGCCGCCAGCTCCGCGTGGGCGCGGATCACGTCCTCCTTCATGTCCTTTGGGTGCGGGCTCGTGTAGCGGATCCGATTGATGCCAGCGACCCCGTCGACCCGCGCCAGCAGCTCGGCGAAGCCGATTCGTCCCTCTTTCGGCAGGTCGCGCCCGTAGCTGTTGACGTTCTGTCCGAGCAGGGTGATCTCACGCACCCCGTCGGCGGCGAGGGCCTCCGCCTCGGCGAGCAGCTCGGCGGGGTCGCGGCTGACCTCGCGGCCCCTGGTCGAGGGCACGATGCAGTAGGAGCAGTTGCAGTTGCAGCCCTGGGAGACCTGCAGCCAGCCCTGGAACTCGCGTACCCGGCGGGTCGGCAGGTGTCCGGAGAAGTCCTCGAACTCGAAGTAGCCCTGGGCGCTGAGCGAGTCGGAGTTGAGGAACTCGGCCAGCTTGTGGATCTGCCCCGGGCCGAAGGCGACGTCGACGAAGGGAAAGCGCTGGAAGACCTCGTCCTTGACCGATTGCGCCCAGCAGCCGCCGACTCCGACAACGCGCTCTGGGTTTTCGGACTTGAGCCGCTTCGCCTCTCCCAAGTGGGAGATGAAGCGGTTGTCGGCCGACTCGCGAATTGAGCAGGTGTTGAAGAGGATCAGGTCGGCGCCGTCGCGGCTCTCGGCCTCCTCATAGCCCAGGGACTCGAGCATGCCCTGCATCCGCTCGGAATCGTGCACGTTCATCTGGCAGCCGAACGTGGTGACGTGGTACCGCTTCCCGCTCCTCATGCGTCGAGGTTAGCGCCCGCACGGCGCTGCTCGCTACTTGACTACGAGGGTGCCTTCCATGCCCGCTTCGGCATGACCGGGGACCGTGCAGAGGAAGGTATAGGTGCCGGGAGCGAGGTCGGCGCTGACCGAGGTCTTGCCCTTGGAGATCGTTTCGGAGGTGGCTATCTCTTTGCCGTCCCGATCGATCGCGACGTTGTGTTCAAGCGTCGCGGGATTGTCGAAGTCGATCGTCACTTTGCCCGGCTGGCTGGTCAAGCTCGTCTTGTCGAAGGCGAGATCGGTCGGCGAGGCGGCAAGCTGCAGGGTGCCTCCTGATCCTTTGGCGGCCGGTGCGGGTTTCGGCGCCGGCGCCTTTTCGCTTTCGGCTTCGACCGGTGAGGCCTCCTCTTTGGTGATCTCTTTGTTCGCCTCCGAGAACTCCGCCGCCTTTGCCTCTTCCTCGTCCTGGGCGTGGAGCACGGCGAAGCTCGTGGTGGCACCGATCAGAAGCACGAAGCCGAGCGCGACTATCGGCGCCGCTTTGCCAGGGAAGCTCTTCACGCGCAGCCCGAGGAAGCTGACCAGCACCGCCGAGACCGCGAGCGCGATCCCGCAGACGTAAAAGAGGTCACCGTTGCTCATGTGAGCGGAATCCTATCCACGCGGCGCAGGCGCCGTCAGGCAGCCTGCGCCTCCACAACCGGCGCCGCCTCGGCCCCTGCCGGCACCTCGGCGCCGATGCCGAGTGCGGTCCTGATCTTGGCCTCGATCTCACTGGCGATCTCGGGGTTCTCGACCAGGAACTGCTTGGCGTTGTTGCGCCCTTGTCCGAGCCGCGTCTCGCCGTAGGAGAAGAAGGCGCCCGACTTGCGGACGATGTCGTGCTCGATGCCGAAATCGAGCAACTCGCCTTCGCGCGAGATACCCTGGCCGTACTCGATCTCGAATTCGGCCTGGCGGAACGGCGCCGCCACCTTGTTCTTGACGACTTTGACCCGCACCCGGTTGCCGACTGCCTCGGTGCCGTCCTTGAGCGTCTCGATGCGGCGAATGTCGAGCCGCTGCGAGGCGTAGAACTTCAGCGCCCGGCCGCCCGGCTGGGTCTCCGGCGAGCCGAACTGGACGCCGACCTTTTCGCGGATCTGGTTGGTGAAGAGGCAGACGGTGTTGGTGCGGTTGAGGTTGCCGGCCAGCTTGCGCATCGCCTGCGACATCAGCCGTGCCTGCAGGCCGACGGTGGTGTCGCCGATCTGGCCGTCCAGCTCGGCCTTCGGCGTCAGCGCCGCGACCGAGTCGATCGCGATCACGTCGATCGCCGCAGAAGCGATCAGGCGATCGGCAATCTGCAGCGCCTGCTCGCCGTAGTCGGGCTGGGAGACCAGCAACTCGTCGGTATCGACGCCGATCGCCCGCGCGTAGATCGGGTCCATCGCGTGCTCGGTGTCGATGAAGACGCAGACTCCGCCCCTCGCCTGAGCCTCGGCAATGACGTGGTAGATCAGCGTCGTCTTACCCGAGGACTCGGGGCCGAAGATCTCGACCATCCGGCCGCGGGGCACGCCGCCGATGCCGAGCGCCAGGTCCAGCGCCAGGGCGCCGGTCGGGATCGCTTCCACCGGCAGAGCGCTCTCGGCGCCGAGCCGCATCAGCGAACCCTGGCCGAAGTCGCGCTCAATCTGGGTTACCGCGGCCTCGAGCGCCGCGTCCTTGGCCTTGGCTTCCTTCGCCGAGACCTCATTCAAAGCCGCCTTTTTGTCTGCCATCTGTTCTCTCACCTCACTGCCGCCCGTCTTCGGACAGCTCGACTTGCGCCAGCGGGGTGTATCGCGCACCACGCGGCTGGAGTTCGGAACGGTAGAGCGTCAACCGGACGCCTAGAAGGGGCGATAAGAGCTCGGCCGGCAGCTCCCCCGGCGGCCTCCTGACGGAACCGGGCCGCTTCGAGCCGCGCCCCTCGGGCTTGACCCTGGCAACGGTGACGTGGGGCCAAAACGCTCGCTTCTCGGGCTTGTAGAAGCGCTCCGCGACCAGTCGTCCCTCCAGGTTGGCTTGAATCGCGACGGTACCGGGAGAATCGGCCGGAAGGGCGAAGAGCCGGGGTCGCTTCGGCGAAGGCTTGCCAACTGGATCTCCGAGCCGGACCAGCGGCGCCCGTTCCCTGAGGCCGTTGACGAGCTCCGCCAGGGGCTCGATCTGCCGCTCGGGCATGTAGCCGAGAAAGGCGAGCGTGATGTGAAGCGACTCGCGCGGCACAGGGCGCAGTGCTGGGTCGCTCAGTTCTCTTCCGGCCCATGCCGCAATTAGGTCGCGCACCTCCTCGGGCAGGTCCAGCGCCACGAAGAGGCGTGCCCGCGGGCTCTTCAGTCTCTCCTTCGTCATCGCAACCACGCTAAGGGGCGGCGACGCACACGACAACGCCTAGGTGTCACGAAAGCGTGCCGGCCGAGGGCCTAGAGGGGCGCGTCCTCGCCGCTGAGCAGGATGCGAAGCATGTGCATCGCGACCAGCGCAGAGCGTTCGCGGATGTCGGCGCGGCCGCCGGGAATCACCGGATCGCGGGCCAATGTCGTGCCGTCGGCGAGGCGGGCGTTGAAGCAGACGTAGCCGACCGGCTTCTCCTCGCTGCCGCCATCGGGGCCGGCGATGCCGGTGATCGAGACGGCCAGATCGGCCCCAAAGCGCTCCAGCGCGCCAAGCGCCATCGCCTCCGCCACCTCAGGCGAGACCGCGCCCTTAACCTCGATCAGGCCTGGATCGACCCCGAGCAGCTCCGCCTTCGCCTCGTTTGAGTAGGCGACGACGCTGCCCGCCATGTAGGCCGAGGCGCCCGGCAGGTCGGTGACGCGGGCGGCCAGCAGGCCACCGCTGCAGGACTCGGCAAGCCCGAGGCGATGCCCTTTCAGCAGCCGCGCCACCTGGGAGTCGATCGTCTCCCCGTCGAGGCTGAAGAGATGCTGGCTATGGCGGGCATGCAGACCTGCTTGCACAGCCTCGGCCGTTGCCGCGGCGTCGTCGCGGAAGCGCACGTCGATCTCGATCTCGCCGCGGCGCAAGCAGGTGGTGATCTCAACCTCTGGCAGGGCCACTCCCTCTGCCTCGATCTCGCGCAGGCTCTTGGCGATCTCCGACTCCGGGGTGCCGAACATGCGCAGCGTGTAGCCGCGAAGAGGTGTCGCTTGCTCCAGCAGCTCCCGCACGGGACCCGTCGCGAGGGCGGTAGGCCACATTGGCCGCAGCTCGCGAGGTGGTCCTGGCAGGACGATCACCAGCGATTTCTCGGCTGGCACGACCAGGCCGGGCGCGGTGCCGACGGGATCGAGCGCGATCGCGCCGTCGGGGACCATTGCCTGCTTGCGGTTGGCCTCGCGCACCGCCTCTTCGTCGAAGCTGAAGCTGCGGGCGAAGTTGCGCAGGATCGTCGCGATCTTCTCCTCGACCTCGTCGTCGAGGACGAGCTCACGGCCGGCGAAGCTGGCGACGACCTCTGCGGTCAGGTCATCGGCGGTCGGGCCGAGGCCGCCCGAGGTGACGATCAGGTCCATTCCCTCGGCGGCCATAAAGCGCAGTGCCGCCTCGAGATCATCGGGGCGATCGCCGACGACGAGTATGTGGGCGACGTCGACCCCGAGCCCGGCCAGCTGTTCGGAGATCCAGGGGCCATTGCGGTCGGCAATGCGACCGGTTAGGACCTCGGTCCCTGTTACGACTATCCCCGCCCGCAGCTCGTCGCTCATGTGCAGCTTGGTCGTTCCGCTTCGTCGAGCTGGGTCAGGCCGCCGGAGGAATCGATTGAGTACCCGATCGGGCTAGACGTCGTCGGAATTTCAGCTTCCCTGCCATCGATGAGCATCGAGACCTCCCCGTTGCCAAATGAGACAGTGAAGCTACCGGAGCGGAACGGGCCTTCTTCGGCTCCCGTTTGCAGGATCTGACCGTCAATCAGCGGTTTGCCGCGAGCATCGAGGACGCAGACCCAAACTTCAGCGCTGGCGGCGAGCTGGACGGAGACGCCATTTGCGGCTTCTTGAGAAGGCTTCTGCTTCTGCCGTTGTCGACGACTCTCCCCCGCGGGCTTGCTCTGCGAAACGCCACCGCTGCCACCGCCTTCTCCACCGCCAGGAATAGCGACGATCGCGATCACGGCGACGAGTAGGACGGCGGCGATCGCGACCCAACTGGCGCGCGGAAGCGGCCAGCGACGTTCGCGCGGCTGGCCGGGGATAGACGCCGCGGCGGGCTCGGGCGTCAGGCTTCGGGAGCTCCCTTCGACGTTCTTGCGGTAATCCTCGGCCAGTCGCTCTCCGTCTAGCCCCAGAAACGCCGCGTAGGTGCGGATGAAGCCGCGCGTGTAGACGCCCCCAGGCAGGACGTCCCACTCCTCGTTCTCGATTGCTCGCAGGTAGCGGGCGCGAATCCGGGTCGCCGCCTCGACCTCGGAAAGGTCTACTTTGCGCCGATTTCTCGCCTCGCGAAAGACACTGCCGATCGGGCGGTCCACCGACCCATTGTCCTACCCCGGGATCGAGAGGTCCACCGGAGATGGCCGCTGGACTACTCGGGCACTGCTGCGGGCGCCTCGGACTCGGACTCCTGCGACTCTCCGCCGCCGCCGGTGAGGCGCGCCATGTCGGCCGCCGTGACCAGAACCTGGCGTGGTTTGGAGCCTTCGTAGCCGGAGATGACGCCGCGTCGCTCGAGCATGTCGATCAGCCGGCCGGCGCGCGTGTAGCCGACCCGCAGGCGGCGCTGGATCATCGAGACCGAAGCGGTTTCCGTCTCGACCACGACGCGGATCGCCTCGTCGAGCAGGTCATCGCTGTCGGGGTCGTAGTCGCCCTCGGCTTCGACGCCCTTCTCGGCGACAACCTCGAGCAGCTCGGCCTCAAATTCGGGCTCGCCCTGCTTGGCCCAGTGGCCGGTGATGCGGGCGATCTCGTCCTCGGTGATGAAGGCGCCCTGGATCCGCTGCAGCTTCGACGTGCCGGCGCCGCGGAAGAGCATGTCGCCCTGCCCGAGCAGCGCCTCTGCCCCACCCTGATCGAGGATCACCCGCGAGTCGGTCTGCGAGGAAACCGCGAAGGCGATCCGGGCGGGGATGTTGACCTTGATCGTGCCGGTGATGATGTCGGTCGAGGGGCGCTGGGTCGCCAGCACCAGGTGGATGCCGGTGGCGCGTGACTTCTGCGCCAGCCTGATGATCGAGTCCTCGACCTCGGCCGGGGAGACCATCATCAGGTCCGCGAGCTCGTCGATCACGCAGAGGATGTGCGGCAGCGGCGGTTCGCCGGCCTTGGCGCGGGCCCGGTTGAGCTCGCCGAGGTTGCGCGCCCGGGCCTGTCCCATGATCCCGTAGCGGCTCTCCATCTCGCCGATCAGGTTGGCCAACACGTTGGCGGCGAGGCGCGGCGAGGTGACCACCGGCGTCAATAGGTGGGGCACGTTCTCGTAGTGGTTGAGCTCGACCTGCTTGGGGTCGACCAGGACCAGGCGCACGTCATTGGGCGAAGCCTGCATCAGGATCGAGGAGAGGATCGCGTTGACGCAGCCGGACTTGCCCGAGCCAGTGGTGCCGGCGACGAGCACGTGCGGCATCTTCGCCAGGTCGGTCCAGACCGCGTTGCCGTCGATTCCCTTGCCCAGCCAGGCGACCAGCGGCGAAGTCTTCTCTGGCCGGCCGGCGTAGATGTCACCAAGCCGGACGATGCGCCGACGCGTATTCGGAACCTCGACACCGACCGCCTGCTTGCCGGGGATCGGCGCCAGGATGCGAATGTCGGTCGAAGCAAGCGCGTAGGCAAGGTCGTTGGAGAGCTCGGTGACCTTCTTCACCTTGGTGCCGGGCGCCAGCCGCAGTTCGTAGCGCGAGACGTGCGGGCCGCTGACGATGCCGACGATTTTCGCTTCGACCCCGAAGTGGCCGAGCGCCTCGACAAGCTTGCGACCGACGATTTCGTGATCGCGAGGATCGACTCCCTTGTCGGTCTTGCCCCGTTCCAGCGCTTTGGCGGGCGGCGGCTTGTAATCGATCCCCTCGGAGATCGTCACTCCGCGCTTGTTGCCCTGCGGCGTAAGCGAAATCTGCTCAACCACAGGCTCCTCACTGGCCACAGCGGCATCTTCCTCCGCCTCGATCGAGGCAAGCTCAGCATCGAAGCTCTCGGTGACCGCCTCCTCAACAACCTCGTCGGACTCCTCGATAAGCGCAACGGTCGGCTCGACCTCATCCTCCTCGGGATAAGCGCTCATCACATCGGTGGGCCCAGGCTCGGTCTCAAACGAAAAGGTCTTCTCCTCACCCTGCCGGTCCCGCCGCGTCTGAATAGCGGTCTGCGCCGCTCCGCGACTGCCAAGGAAAACCCGCCGCGACCCCCGGCCGATCCCCTTGAACAAAGTCGAAATCGAAGTTCCGGTGACCAGTAGCCCGCCGACCACGAGCATCAAGACAGTGAAAATCCGAGCGCCAACAGCGCCAACGAGGTAAACGAGCGCTGTTTCAAGCCCATAGCCGACCTTGCCCCCCTCCCAACCGAAGAAGAGCACAAAGCTCAAATAAACCCCGGCTGCAATCAAAAACAGCCCAATCAGATCCAAATGCCGCTGCTCCAAGGCACGCGGCAAATGAAGCTTGCCGCCATGGCCCTTAGCTCTGGGGGTTTTCGCTTTGCTTTTAGCCTTTCGGCGCGCGGGCGTCCCGCGCTTCTTACGCACGAACATAGGGCCGGGTTCGACATCAAGGGTCCCTCCCCTGCGCCCGAGGACGGGCGATTGGGCAGGGCTGGAACGTCTTGTACTTTTTCGGCGCTTCGCTTGCGGCGACAGCAGCAGGCCCTCCACCGAAAAAGTTAAGTGGAAGCCCTGCCCAATCGCCCTTGCTAGCGGCATAAATTCGAGCTAAATCCCTGCGAAACCAGGCCTATGCCCGTCTAACATCGACGGCAATGCTTACCAGCGACCCAGAGATCGCCGGCGGCCGAGTCCTAGTTGTCGAGGACGACGCCGAGATTGCCGACGTCCTGCGTCGCTCGCTGCGCCAGGAGGGCTACGAGGTAAAGACGTCAGCCGACGGCGTCGATGCGCTCGACGTGGCCACCGGCTTCGTCCCCGACCTCGTCGTCCTAGACCTTGGTCTCCCCCGCCTTGACGGCATCGAGGTCTGCCGCCGCCTGCGCGCCGAGGGCGACGTGCCGATCCTGATGCTGACCGCGCGGGCCGAGACCGAGAACCGCGTCGACGGCCTCGACAGCGGCGCCGATGATTACCTGGTCAAGCCCTTCGAGCGCCAGGAGCTGCTGGCGCGAATCCGGGCGCTGCTGCGGCGGCGGCCACCGCGCGGCGCCGCCTCACTCAGCGTCGGTGACCTGTCACTCAACCCCGACACGCGCGAGGTGAAGCGAGACAAGCGAGAGCTGGAGTTGACCAACCGCGAGTTCGAGCTGCTCGAGTACCTAATGCGCAACGAGCGCCTCGTCGTCTCACGCGAGCGCCTGCTCGACGACGTCTGGGGTTACGACCCGACCGCGGCCACCAATACGATCGACGTCTTCATCTCCAATCTGCGCCGCAAGCTCGAGGCCGGCGGCGAGCCGCGCCTGCTGCACACCAAACGCGGGGCCGGCTACGTCCTCAAGGAATAGCGATGAGGCCGTTTCGTAGGGCCGTCGGAGCATGGCCGATGCGGTTGCGACCGAGCAACTGGCCGGTGCGATGGCGCTTGGCGGGAGTTTCGGCCGGGCTCACCCTGGTGATCCTGCTCGTCTTCGGCGCCGTGATCGGTCAGGTCGCGACGAGCCGCATCCGCGATGACTTCAACCGCGAGGTGAGCAGCGCGGCGCAGACCCTGGCCGGCGAAATCCGCATCGTCAACACTCCGCTCGGCACCTACTACCACGGCCCTCAGCTTGACGATTTCGTTCGTCCCGACAGCGCCTCGGCAAGGGTCTTTGACGCGGGCGGCAACCTGATTAAGGAAAGCAGCGGCGCCTCCGAGCTCGGCGTGCCGCATCTGGTCGGTCTCTCCGATCACGGACAGACCCGGGCGGCGACCGCCAGGGTCACAAGCGACACCGGCATTACCACCGGCTTCGTCCAGTACGGGCGCAGCCTCACCCACGTCGACTCGACCGTCGACCGGCTCTGGCTCTTTATCGCCGCCGGCATCCTCGGTGGAACCCTGCTGGCAAGCTTGGGGGGCGTGGCGATCGCGGCGCGGGCGATGCGGCCGATCTCGGCGCTGACCGCGACGGCACGCCAGATTGGTGCAACCGGCGATCCGTCCCGGCATATGCCCGACCCGAAGGCCGACGACGAGGTCGGCGAACTGGCCCACACCCTGGAGCAGATGCTGCGCTCGCTCGACGCCGCTAGGGCCGAGCGCGAGGCGGCGATGAAGAAGCAGCGCGAGTTCGTCGCCGATGCTTCGCACGAGCTGCGCACGCCGCTGACCAGCGTGCTCGCCAACCTCGAGCTACTTCAGGCGTCGCTGGACGGGCGCAACGGCAACGAGGATCGCGCCATCGTCGACTCGGCTTTGCGCTCCTCGCGCCGGATGAGCCGCCTGGTCGGCGATCTGTTGCTGCTGGCCCGCGCCGACGCCGGGCGCGTCGGCAAGCACCGCCCCTGCGACCTGGCGGAGATCGCCGGCAGCGCCGCCGTGGAGATGGCCCCGGTACTGGGCGAGCGCGAGCTGGAGATCGACAACGAGCACGCGCTGCCGGTTGAGGGCAATCCCGACGAGCTGCACCGGATGGTGCTCAACCTGCTCGACAACGCCGCCCGTCACACCCAGCCCGGGGCGAAGATCGAGTTGCACGTGCACAGAGTGGGCGCTGAGGCGCTGGTTGAAATCGCCGATGACGGTCCTGGGATTCCAGCCCAGATCCGCGCCCAGATCTTCGACCGCTTCGTTCGCGGCGAGGGTCCGGCCGACACCGCCGTGGGTCCGGGCAGCGGCCTCGGCCTGGCAATCGTTCGCGCTGTCGCCACTTCCCACGGTGGCACGGTCGAGGTCGCGGAGTCGGAATCCGGCGGCGCTCTCTTCCGCGTGCGCCTGCCGCTGAACAGATCTGAGCAGGTAATTAAGCCCGCTTTAGAACGCCTTTAGCGTCCCGCCTTAATTTTCCCAGCGGACGAGACACAGGGCCCACCGGAACTCTCCCCAACGTCTTCCGGTGGGCCCACTTTTTTATAGGCGGGCTTGGGTTTTGATTTGAGTCGAACCGGTCTTTCCCCGGTGGTGGTGGGCCTGGCGAGTGTGCCTCTGGGGACCGACCAGGCTCCTCGGCGCTACGAAGTCGTTTCAGACCTCGACGACGACGGGGATGATCATCGGTCGCCGGTGCAGCTTTTTGTAGACGAGGCCGGCGACTGCGTCGTGAAGGTCTTCCTGGATCAGGTGCAGCTCGCGGGTGCCGGCGTTGGCGGCGTCCTCGAGGCAGTCCTCGACCACGTCCTTGAGCTCCTCGACCAGGGCATCGGCCTCCTCGAGGAAGGCGACGCCGCGAAAGAGCACTTCCGGGTCGGCGACGACCTGGCCGTCGTCGGAGGAGATCGTCGCGACGACGATGAAGATGCCGTCGGCGGAGATCTCGCGCCGGTCGCGTAGGGCGACGTCATCGGGCTCACCGACGTTGACCCCATCGACGTAGATCACGCCGGCGTGAATGTCCTCGCCGAAGCCCGCCCCGTTCTGGTCGAGTTCCAGCGGCAGGCCATTGCGGCCCTGGAAGATGCTCTCGGAGGCGATGCCGACCGATTCGGCCAGCTCGGCGTGCAGGCGCAGACGTTGGTGATCACCGTGAACGGGCAGCACGTAGCGCGGTTTGGTCAGGTTGAGCATCAGTTTCAGCTCCTCCTGCCAGCCGTGGCCGGAGGCGTGAATTGGGGCCTGTTTCGCCGTCACCACGCTGGCGCCGATCTCGTAGATGCGGTCGATCGTCTCGTTCACCGCGCGCTCGTTGCCGGGCACTGGAGTGGCCGAGAAGACGACGGTGTCGCCGGAGTGCAGCTCGACGTCGCGGTGATCGTTGTTGGCCATCCGTCGCAGCGCCGAGAGTGGCTCGCCCTGGCTACCGGTCGAGATCACGACGACCTTCTCGTCGGGGAAGTTCTCGATCTCGCGCGGCTGGATGAAGAGTCCCGAAGGCGCGTTGGCGATACCCAGATTGGAGGCGATGTTGAAGTTTTTGCGCATCGAGCGGCCGACCAGGGCGACGCGGCGATCGAGCTTTACCGCCGCGTCGATCACCTGCTGCACGCGGTGGATATTGGAGGCGAAGGAGGTGACGATGATTCGTCCCTCGCAATTGGAAAAGGTCTCGAGCAGGGCCGGGCCGACACTCGACTCCGAGGGCGCGACCCCGGGCCGGTCGGCGTTGGTCGAGTCGCCACAGAGCAGCAGTAGGCCGTCACGACCGACTTCGGCCAGGCGTGAGATGTCAGCCGGCCGACCGTCGACCGGGGTCTGGTCGAACTTGTAGTCACCGGTCATCAGCATCGTGCCGACCTCGGTGGTGAGCAGGACGCCGCGCGCGTCAGGGATCGAGTGCGAGAGGTGGACCAGCTCCAGCTCGAAGGGGCCGGCCTTGACTTTGTCGCCGGCCGGCAGCTCCTCCAGCGGCGCGTCCTTGAGCTTGTGCTCGTCGAGCTTGGAGCGGACCATGCCGATCGTCAGCAGGCCGCCGTAGATCACTGGCGGCATGCCGATCTCACGCAGCACGTAGGGCAGTGCGCCGACGTGGTCCTCGTGGCCGTGGGTGAGCACGATCGCCTCGATGTCGTCGGCGCGATCACGCAGGTATGAGAAGTCGGGTAGGACCAGGTCGATGCCGAGCATCTCGGCGGTCGGGAACATCAGGCCGGTGTCGACGACGATGATGCGGCCGTCGAACTCGACCACGGTCATGTTCTTGCCGATCTCGCCCAGTCCTCCGAGCGGCAGCACGCGGAGCTTGCGGCCCGGCACTAGGAGGTCACCGGAGTCAGTCCGACGCTCTCCAGCGCCGCCTGCATGGTCGCCCGTTGCTCCGTGTCGGCGGGCACCAGGGGAAGTCGCAAAGTATCGGTCGGGATCAGGCCCATCATCGCCAGGCCGGCCTTGACCGGGATCGGGTTGGTGGTGATGCCGATCGCGGCGTAGAGCTGGCGCAACCCGGCGTCGATCTCGCGGGCGCGGTCGATCTCTCCCGCCTGCGCCGCATCCCACATCTCGCGCATCTGCGGACCGACCAGATGCGAAGCGACGAGGATGCCTCCGGCGCCGCCCAGTTCAAGCGTCTTGAGGAAGACATCGTCGTTACCGGCGAGGATCTCCATGCCCTCGATCGGCTGCATCTCGTCGTTGTTGGCCTGCTTGACCGCGACGACGTTGTCGATCTTGGCCAGCTCAGCGAGCTGCGCGGGCGGGACGTTGACGACCACCCGCGAGGGGATGTTGTAGGCGATGATCGGAAGGTCTGGAATGGCCGCGGCAATCGTCTCGAAGTGGGCTTGGATGCCGGCGGGATTGGGCTTGTTGTAGTAGGGCGTGACAATCAGAGCTGCGTCTGCTCCTGCCTCGGCGGCGCCCTTAGTCAACTCAATTGAGTGGCGTGTGTCGTTGGTTCCGGTGCCGCAGACCAGCAGGACCTCCTCGCCGACCTCGTTACGCAGAGCGCGCAGTAGGACCAGCGCCTCCTCGTCGGTCAGCGTCGGCGCCTCCCCGGTCGTCGCGGAGACGACCAGGCCGTGCGAGCCGTGCTCGAGCAGGAAGGTCGCCAGGCTCAGGGCCGCGTTCTCGTCGATCGCGCCGCCCTCCTTGAAAGGCGTCGCCATTGCAGTGAGAACGCCGCGAATCTCCTTCATCGGGCCAGGGTATCGCGAGAGGCTGGACGGGGACTCAAAGCAGCTTCTCCAGCCCGACCGTGAAGCGGTCGTTGAGTCCGCCGACCTTTTGCACGGCGAGCAGCACACCGGGCATGAAGGAGCGGCGGTCGATCGAGTCGTGGCGGAGGCTGAGCGTCTGACCGGCGCCGCCGAAGACGACCTCCTGGTGGGCAACCAGACCGGGCAGGCGCACCGAGTGAATCGGCTCGTGAACGTGTCCGCCGGCGGCCGAGATCAGCTCCGCAGTGCGCTTCGCCGTGCCTGATGGCGCATCGAGCTTCCTGTCGTGGTGCAGCTCGATGATCTCGCACTCGGGCATGTGCGGAGCGATCTTCTGCGCAACCTCCATCAACAGCACCGCTCCGATCGCGAAGTTGGGGGCGACGAAGCAGTTTGCCTGCGAGGCCTCAGCCGCTTGGCGCAGCTCTTCGAGGTCGAAGCCGGTCGTGCCGACGACGACGTGAACGCCGGCCTCGAGGCAGGCCACAGCGTTGGCAAGGGCGGTTTCGGGAGTGGTGAAGTCAACGACGACGTCGACATCGCCAAGCGTGTCGGCGAGCGCGACGCCAAGCGCTGGGTCGGCCTTGGCGGCGAGCTCGGTGTCCTCCGCTCCCTCGACGGTCTCGCAGACGGCTTGGCCCATGCGTCCGGCGGCACCGGACACGGCAACGCGAATCATGCTGCGACCAATGCCTCGCTGACCGGGGCGAGGGAATCACGGAAGCGGCTCTCGTCGCGGCCAACGCAGGCGGCGGAGAGCCGCTCTGGGCGGTAGAGCTCCTGCGCCAGCGCGGTCAGGTCGTCGACGCTGACGGCGTCGACCTTGGCGAGCATCTGATCGAGGTCATCGATCGGCAGTCCGAACAGGGTCGCGCGGGAGATCCGCGCCATCCGGGCCGCGGTCGACTCGGAGGTGAGCACGAGGCGTCCCTTGACGTTCTCCTTGCCGCGGCGCAGCTCCTCGGCGGAGACCGGCTCACTGCGCAGCCGTGCCAGCTCGGCGCCGATGATCGAGCAGGCCTCCTCGACGTTGTCCTCCCTAGTGCCGACGTAGCTGGCGATCAGGCCGGAGTCGGTGTACTGCTCGCTGTAGGAACCGACTGCGTAGGCCAAGCCGCGCTTCTCGCGCACCTCGCGAAAGAGCCGCGAGGAGCTGGAGCCGCCGAAGATCGAGTCGAGCACCGCGAGGCCATAGCGGCGCTCGTCGTCGCGGGTGATCCCGGGCGCGCCAAAGCAGATGTGGTACTGCTCGGTGTCCTTCTCGTAGAAGCACCGCCGCGCGGCATCCTCGGGCTTGACGGCGGCCTGCCCGTTCGTCCCGCCAGTTGAGGGAGCGACGAGGCGCTCGGAAAGCTCGGCGATCCGAGCGTGATCGATATTGCCGGCGGCACCGACAACGATATTGGCGCCGGTGTAGCGGGCGCTGCGGTAGGCCTCGATATCGGGCACCGGGACGGAGCTGATCACCTCGGCCTCGCCGAGCACCCGGCGGCCGAGGGGATGGTCGCCGAAGACGGCCTCGGCGAGGATGTCGTGGACGCGGTCCTGCGGCTCGTCCTCGTACATCGCGATCTCCTCCAGCACAACGTCGCGCTCGGAGTCGATTTCGGGATAGGTCGGCGCCAGCAGCATCTCGGCCAGTAGGTCGAAGACCTCCTCGGTGTGCTCGTCGAGGAAGCGGGCGTGCAGGTGGGTGGTCTCCTTGCCCGTGGCGGCGTTGACCGAGGCGCCCAGCCCGTCGAGCTTCTCGGCTATCTCGATCGCCGAGAAGCGAGCCGTGCCCTTGAACAGCAGGTGCTCGAGGAAATGCGAGATCCCCGCTTGCGGCGGGGTCTCGTTGCGCGAGCCGGTGCGCACCCAGAGCCCGAGCGCGACGGATCGCACCGAGGGTACCTCCTCGGTGACGACCCGTACGCCCGAACTCTGCTCAGTTAGCTGCGGTGCGCTCAATGCTCGTACTTAGCCGCGTCGCTCGCGGTCGCCACCGCGGGGGCGGCGTCCCTCGCGGCTGCCGCCACGGCCGCCGCGGTCGCCGCCGTTGCGGCGCGGGCCACCGTCACCGGAACCGACCGAGGCCAGTTCCTCGGGGCTCTTACCGGCGACCGAGGGGTCCTCGGAGAGGCGCAGGCCGATGCGGCCACGCTCGCGGTCGACCTCGACTACGGTGACGTCGATCACCTCGCCGGCGCTGAGCACGTCGTCGACCGAGTCGACCCGCTCACCTGGCTTGACGTTGGAGATGTGCAGCAGGCCGTCGGTGCCCTTGACCAGCTCGACGAAGGCGCCGAAGGTGGTCGTCTTGACGACCTTGGCGGCGTTGTAGCGGTCGCCGACTTCGGCCTCCTTAGTCATCGACTCGATCCGGGCGACGCAGGCTTCGACCAGCGAGCCGGTCGGGGCGTAAATGCGAATCGTGCCGTCGTCCTCGACGTCGATTTCGGCCTCGAACTCCTCGCAGAGGGCGCGGATGGTTTCGCCACCCTTACCGATCACGGCGCCGATCTTCTCCTGATCGATCTTGATTGCTTCGATCCGCGGCGCGTGCTGGGAGAGCTGCTCGCGCGGCCCGTCAATCGCCTCGGCCATCTTGCCGAGGATGAACTGACGGCCCTTGTTGGCCTGCTCCAGCGCGTCGGTGAGAATCTCAAAGGTGACGCCGGTGATCTTGATGTCCATCTGCAGAGCGGTGATCCCGTCCGCGGTACCGGCAACCTTGAAGTCCATGTCGCCGAGGTGGTCCTCGACGCCGGCGATGTCGGTAAGGACGATGTAGTCGTCACCCTCCTTGATCAGCCCCATTGCCACGCCGGCGACGGGAGCCGTGACCGGAACACCGGCGGCCTGCAGGGCCATCGACGATGCGCAAACCGAGCCCATCGAAGAGGAGCCGTTGGACTCGAGCGTCTCGGAGACGACCCGGATCACGTAGGGGAAGTCCTCTTCGTTTGGGATCGTCGCCACCAGGGCGCGCTCGGCGAGGGCACCGTGACCGATGTCGCGACGCTTCGGGCCGCGCATGAAGCCGGCCTCCCCGACCGAGAAGGGCGGGAAGTTGTAGTGGTGCCAGAACTTCTTTGAGGTCTCCAGGCCGAGCGTGTCGATGCGCATGTCCATGCGCGTCGTGCCCAGCGCGGCGTTGGAGAGGATCTGGGTCTCACCGCGGGTGAACAGCGCTGAACCGTGTACGCGGGGCGAGATGTCGACCTCGCACTCGATCGGCCGGATCTCGTCTTGGGCGCGACCGTCGGGGCGCTTCTTATCGACGGCGATTGCCTTGCGGATCGTGTCCTTCTCGATCGAGGCGAAGGCTGCCTTGACTTCGGCGACCCGCTTCTCGTCGACCTCGCCGGCGTCGTCCGGGACCGCGTACTTGCCGACTACCTCGTCCTTGACCTTGTCGATCGCCTCGTAGCGCTCCAGCTTGCCCTCGGTCGCGATCGCGTCGACCAGAGCCTGGCCGTGGGAGGAGCGGATGTCGCTGAGCAGGCCCTCGTCGATCTTGGGGGCCTCAACCTCGATCTTCTCCTTGCCGGCCTTCTGCTGCAGCTCCTCCATCGCGGCAGTGAGCTTCTTGATCTCACCGTGGGCGATGTCAAGCGCGTCGAGAATCTCCTGCTCGGTGACGCCGTTGGCGCCGGCCTCAACCATCAGAATCGCCTCGTCGGTGCCGGCGACGATCAGGTCGAGGTCGAGCTCGGCGAGGTCCTCCTCGGAGGGGTTGACGACGAAGTCGCCGTCGAGCTTGCCGATCCGCACCGCGCCGACGTGGGCGGCGACGGGAACCGGGGAGATCGCCAGCGCCGCCGAGGCGCCGTTCATCGCGAGGATGTCGTAGGGGTTGACCTGGTCAACCGACATCGGGATCGCGACGAGCTGGGTCTCGTAGTGCCAGCCCTTGGGGAACAGCGGCCGGATCGGCCGGTCGATCATGCGGGCGGTCAGGGTCGCCTTCTCACCTGAACGGCCCTCCCGACGGAAGAATGAGCCGGGGATCTTGCCCGCGGCGTACATCCGCTCCTCGACGTCGACGGTAAGGGGAAGGAAGTCCACGTCGCGCAGATTCCCGACGGTTGCGGTGCAGAGCACCATCGTGTCGCCGGCCTGAACCACGACCGCGCCACCCGCCTGCTTCGCGAGTTTTCCGGTCTCGAAGGAAATCTGGCTGTCGCCGATGTCCGCCGAAACGCGGGTTACGTCAAACATGCTCATTTAGTTGTCCTACCTCCGGCCGCCCGGATGGCGGCCATCTGCTTTCAGAACTCTCGTTCTCTTTCAAAAAGAGAGTACACAAGGGCGCTCAGTCGAAGATTGCGGGGGTTCCGGTGACGCCGGCGCGGATTCCGGACTCGAAGTCGCGCCTGACTCGTGCGGCGATTGAGGCGGAGCGGCGGTCGGCCTCGAAGCGTTCCAGGTCCAGCCCGAGCCGCTCGACCCGCTGCCAGAGGTGCGGGTCGTCGACGTGGCCGCGGTCCGCGTAGAGCGCGTCGACCATCGCGAAGAATCGGCCCTGCAGGCCCGCTGCCTCCGCCGCGGCGTGCAACGCGGGTGAGCGCGGGTGCTTGCTGGCGACCGGGAAGTGTCGAAAGACGACCGTCGCCTCACGTTTGGAGATCTCCACCCAGGCCGAGGCGCAGTGCGGACAACCGAGATCGGCATAGACGATCAGCTCGGGCCCCTCCCCCTTGCGGTGATCGTCCGGCCCGGCCGGCGGCACCGCGGCGCTGGTCAGGTCGGGCGTCAGGAGAGCGCGTCGAAAATCAGGTTGGCGCCGGGAATCTCCAGCGGCGTCGGCGACTCGTGCACCCACTCGATCGTGCCCTCCGCGTCAACGAGGACCAGCGAGCGGTTGGCGTGGCCGACCTTCTCGATGTAGGCGCCGTAGGCGCGGGCGACCTCGCCCTTGGGCTCGAAGTCGGCGAGCAGCGGCGTGTCGATGCCGAGCTTCTCCTGGAAGGCCTTGTGAGCGAAGCCGCTGTCGACGCTGATCCCGACCATCTGCACGCCCTTGGCCTCGATCTCCGGCTTGACCTCCTGGTAAATCGAGAGCTGGTCGCTACAGACGGGACTGAAGTCAAGCGGGTAGAAGACGAGGAGGACCTTCTTGCCGCGAAAGTCGGAGAGCGAGACCTTCTCCCCGTCCTGGTTGCGAAGGGTGAACTCGGGTGCCGGTTGCCCGGCGGCGATCATCTGCGCAGGCCGAGTTCGGCAACCAGGGCGCGGTAGCGCTCCAGGTCATGGCGCTCGAGGTAGCGCAGCATGCGGCGGCGCTTGCCCACCAGCATCAAGAGACCGCGACGCGAGTGGTGATCCTTGGCGTGCGTGCGCAGGTGCTCGGTGAGTTCATTGATCCGCTCGGTGAGCAGGGCGACCTGAACCTCGGCTGAGCCGGTATCGCCATCGGCGCGACCGTACTTGCCGATCAGCTCGTCTTTTTTCTCCTTGGTCAGGCCCATTTCGTAAAAAGTGCCGCGCTCCTAATGGAGCTGACGGCCGCTGGAAGCTAGCACAGACCAGGTCCGGGACCGTCAGCCGCGAGCCGGTCCACGCGCTCGACCGCTCGCCCGGAGAACCAGCTTTCTGCTCGTGCGGCGGCCGCCCGCGAGCGAGACGGTCGCGCGCGCCGCCAACCGTCCTTCGCGCCTGAGCAGCGCGGCCGCCGAGGACGAGAGCTTGACCCGGATGCTGCGGTCCGAGTGCACGTGGAATTCCAGCCCGCGAGAACCGAGTACCGCGCCGCCTTTGCCGCCGAGCCGGCCGCGGATCTGCACCCGCCCGCGGCAGAACTGACCCGCGGCTCCCCCCTTGCAGCCGATCGCGAGTTTGACGTAGCGTCCGGTCAAGCGCCCTACGTGTGGGGAGACCGTCACATTGACGCGGGGCGGCAGGAACCTGCCGATCGTCCCCGGGGCAGCGCCGGCGTTGCCAGGCGTCGCTCCAGTGGCGTACCAGAGGCTCCCTTCTGGGCCTGCTACGAGCGCAGTCACGGGCAAGTCACAGCCCGCCGCGACGCAAGCCGGCTCGGCGACCAGCTTGTCCGGGGATATTGAGCCGATGCGGTTGCCGGTCGTGAACCAGAAATCCCCGCTGGGGCCGAAGGCGAGCCAACGCGTGCCCTGGCTGATCTGCAGCTCCAGCCGTTCGTAGCTGGCCTTGGTGAGCGCCGCGGAAGTGATCCGGCCGATCCAGGGACCGTTTTCCTCCGTGAACCAGACATTGCCTTCGGGACCCGGGACGATGGCATTGGGCCCGGCACTGGCAAAGGAAATTGGAAACGAGCTGACCCCCGCCGTCGTCACTATCGCGAGCTCGTCGAGGCCCGGCTCCGTGATCCAAATCGTGCCGTCGGCCCGGGCGGCGATACCCGTCGGCCTCCCTCCCTGCGTCAGTTGCCTCTCCCGAAGGGTGCTCGTGGTGGCGCTGAAGCGCGCGACCCGGTCGATGCCTTCCTCGGTGAACCAAAGGGCGCCATCGGGAGCAGTGACAATCGTGCGCGGCTTGCTCCCCGGGTTCGGCAGAACAAACTCGAAGATCTCCCCTGTTGTACTGATACGGCCGAAGCGGTTGGCGTTCGGCTCGGTGAAGTAGAGGTTGCCGTCCTGCCCGGCGGTGATCGACGAAATTCCCAGTTCCGCTTCGCCGCGTGCCGGCAGGGCGAATTCGGTGATCTGGCCGTCCGCCGTCGAGCGGCCGACGACGTCAACTGACTGCCCGGGGCTGTACCTCGTTCCGGCAAACCAGATGTTTTGGTCTGGCCCGACGGTCAGGGCAGTTGCGTGCACCCCCCCGCCAAGGGGGTATTCGGTCCCCCGCCCGGTTGCCGCCGGAGCCGCTGCCGCATTAATCAGGCAGGAGATCGCGACGAGCCCGGCGAGGGCAGCCGCGAGGCGGACACCGATCACTGCCCCTCCCCTGCGCCGGTGAAGCCGGCGCAGACCCGCTTGGCGTCCTCGACATCGGTGCGCATCTGGGTGATCAGCTCCTCGACGCTGGCGAAGCGTTTCTCGCCGCGCAGGCGGGCGACGAAGGCGACCCGCAGGTCGGTGCCGTAGAGATCGCCCTCGAAGTCGATCAGGTAGGTCTCGATCAGGACGCCGCGGCCGCTCTCAAAGGTCGGGCGGACGCCGACGTTGACCGCGGCTGGGACGCCGTTGGCGAAGGCGGCGTAGACACCGTGGCCGGGGATCGCGAGGCGGTCGTCGGGGACGATGTTGGCGGTCGGGAAGCCGAGCTCGCGGCCGCGCTGGTCGCCACCGACCACTTCGCCCTCGACCATGAAGGGGGCGCCGAGGCAGTGCCGGGCGCCCTCCATGTCGCCGGCGGCGACCAACGCCCTGATCCGGGTCGAGGAGACGGTCTCGCCGTCGACCTCGACCAGTGGCACAACCCTGGTCTGGAACTCCGGGTGGGCGGCGAGCATTGTGGGATCCCCCTTTGCCTTGGCGCCAAAGCGGAAGTTCTCGCCAACCGAGACCTTCTCGGCTCCGAGTCGCTTGACCAGCACTCTCTCGATAAATTCCTCGGCGCTGCGCTGGGCGAACTCGCGGTCGAAGGGGATCACGACCAGCTCGTCCACGCCAAGCCCCTCGATCACGTCGCGCTTGACCCCGGAGGGCATGATCAGCTTCGGCAGCGCCGCTGGGTGCAGGATCTCTAGCGGGTGCGGATCGAAGGTGAGGACCGTGTCGGCGTCGTCGATCACCGCCTGGTGGCCGCGGTGGACGCCGTCGAAGGTGCCGATCGCGACGTGGCGCGGTCGGGGCTCTGCGTCAGGCAGCGAAGTCACCTGGATGCTCACAACAACCCCTTCCGGTGCGCTTTATGGACCTCTGGGGTCCAAAAGGACCACCGGAAGCTCATCGCAGGGCCTCCGCAGCGGCCGGGACAAGCGCGGCGATCCGCTCCAGGGGTAGCTCCTCGCCGGCGTCATCGATGCTGAAGGGCCCGATCGCGGTGCGGCGCAACTGAGCGCAGTAGGCGTCGTCGAGGGTCTCGACCAAGGTGCGGATGTAGGTGCCGGTCGAGCACTCGATCTCATATTCGGCGCTTGTGGCGTCGCTGGCCAGCAGATCGGCGCGGTAGACCTCGATCTCGCGTTCGGGGGTCTCGACCACCTCCCCGCGGTGTGCCTTGCGGTAGAGCCGCTCGCCGCCGACCCGCACCGCCGAGGTCATCGGCACGCGCTGGCGCACGCGGCCCGTCGGCAGATCCAGCGAAGCCGGAATGCGACCGGTCTCGCTCAGCTCTCCGTCGGGATCGCCGGTGCTCGAGCGCCAACCGAGTCGCGCCTCAGCCACGTAGGTCTTCGGCAGGCCGGTGAGGAAGCGCTGCAGGCGGGTGGCGCCGTCGAGCAGGACGAGCAGCAGGCCGGTGGCAAAGGGGTCGAGCGTGCCGGCGTGGCCCGCCTTGCATTCGTGCTCTCGCCGCACGGCCTGCACCATGTCGTGGGAGGTTATCCCCGCCGGCTTGTCGCAGAGCAGCACGGTTCCCTCGCCGCGGTGCGCCATCTCAGGGGCCGAGCTGGGCGGTGACCTCACCGCAGAGGAAGCTGACCAGATCGTCGAGCTCGAGGTCGGTGGAGAAGCCGGCGGCGCGTTTGTGCCCCCCTCCGCCGTGCGCCCGCGCCATCGCCGAGACGTCGATCTCACCACCGCTGGAGCGCAGGCTGACCTTGCGCGCGGCACGGCCGCGGTCGCCCTGGTCGCGGATCAGCGCCGCCACCTTCGACCCCTCGATCGAGCGCAGGTGGTCGATGATGCCCTCGGTCATCTCGGCGCCAGCCCCGCTCGCTTCGTAGTCGGCGTCGGTGATGTAGGAGATGATCAGCCGCTCGCCGCAGTAGCGGCGTATCCCCTCCAGAGCACGCGAGAGCAGCTGCAGCTTCTCGATCGGGACGTGCTCATAGAGGCGCCGGTAGGTCTCGTCGACGGCGACGCCGGCGTCGATCAGCTCGGCGGCGATGCGATGCGTGCGGGCGTTGGTGTTCTCGTACATGAACTTGCCGGTATCGGTAATCAAGCCGACGTAGAGCGCCGAGGCGATCTCCGGCGTGATCTCGGCCCCGAGCGCGGTGGCGAGCCCGTAGACGATCTCCGCCGTTGAAGAAGCGCCGGTTTCGACCAGGTTGACATCGCCGAAGAGGGTGTTGTCGTGGTGGTGATCGATGTTGATGCGGAAGTTGTTCCCCTCGCTGAGGAACTCGACCGGCATCCGGTCGATGTTGCCGCAGTCGAGGAAGACGACGGTGCGGTCGGCCATGTCGGCCGGCGGCTCATGAAAGACCTCCTCCAGGGGCAGGAAGCGGTACTCGATCGGCAGCGGGAACTCCTTCGCCGCCATGAACATCACCGAGTCCTTGCCGAGCTGGCCGAGCAGGTGGTGCATGCCGAGCAGCGAGCCGAGCGCGTCGCCGTCGGGACCCTCGTGGGCGGTGAGCAGGAAGCGCTCGCGCGAGCGCAGCTCGGCTGCGACCTGCTCGATTCCGACGGTGGTTACGCCGGCGGCGTCGCCGCTCATGGTTCCTCCTCGTCGAGCAGCAGGCGCGAGATCCGCATGCCCTGCTCGACCGTCTCGTCGTAGTGGAAAGAAAGGGTCGGGGTGCGCTTCATTCGCGTCTCCGCGGCGATCTTCGCCTGCAGCACGCCGTGCGAGGAGCCCAGGCCGGTCATCGTCGCCTCGCGCTCCTCGTCGGAGCCGAGCACGCTGACGTACACCTTGGCGGCACGGAGATCGGGACTGGTCTCAACCGAGGTCACGGTTACGAAGCCGATGCGGGGGTCGCTGAGCTCGGAGATGGCTGCGCCTACCACCTCGCGAAGCACCTCGTTGATGCGGCGCATGCGAGGCGTTGCCATCCTAATCCAGCGTCTGCTCGACCTGCTTTGTCTTGTAGAACTCGAGCATGTCGCCCTCCTTGACGTCAGCGTAGCCGTCGAGGACGATGCCGCACTCCTGGCCCTCCTCGACTTCCTGCACGTTGTCTTTGAAGCGGCGCAGGGAGCCGAGTTTGCCGTCCCAGATGACCGTGCCTTCGCGGATCAGGCGGACGCTGGCGTCGCGGGCGACCTTGCCTTCGGTGACGATGCAGCCGGCGATGCGGCCGACCTTGGAGGCCTTGAAGGTCTGTTTGACCTCGGCCTCGCCGAGCGTCTCCTCGACCTCGACCGCCTCCAGCATGCCCTCCATCGCGTTGCGCAGGTCTTCGGTGATTTTGTAGATGACCGAGTAGGTGCGGACATCGACGCCCTCGCGCTCGGCCGCTTTGCGCGCGTCGGCCAGCGGCCGCACGTTGAAGCCGATGATGATCGCGTCGGAGGCCGAGGCCAGCATCACGTCGGACTCGTTGATGCCGCCGGTTTGCGAGTGGATGATGTTGATCCCGACCTGCTCCTGCGGGACCTTGGCGATCTCGTCCTGCAGCGCCTCGAGCGAGCCGGCGACATCGGCCTTGAGCACGATGTTGAGCTCCTTGATCTCGCCCTCCTGGACCCGCGAGAAGACCTCCTCGAGGCTGACCTTGCGCGCCTGGCGCCGAGCCAAAGCCTCGGTCTTGAGCCGGTTGGCGCGCTCCTGCGCGTCCTGGCGGGCGCGGCGGTCGTTCTCGACCGCGCGGACGAACTCGCCGGCGTCGGCGACGCCGTCGAAGCCGAGCACCTCGACCGGCATCCCCGGCCCGGCGCTCTGCACCCGCTTGCCGGTGAAGTCGTGCATCGCCCGCACCCGGCCCCACTGCGGACCGGCGACCAGCGAGTCGCCGACCTTCAGGGTGCCGCGCTGGACCAGGATCGTGACGACGGGGCCGCGGCCGGGGTCGAGCTGGGACTCGACCACGGTGCCTGAGGCGGGAGCGTCGGGGTTAGCGCCAAGTTCCTCCAGCTCAGTGACGAGCAGGATCATCTCGAGCAGCTTGTCGAGCCCTTCGTGGGTCTTGGCCGAGACGTCGACGTAGACGGTTTCTCCGCCCCAGTCCTCGGGAGTGAGGCCATCGGCAGCGAGCTCGTTGCGGACGCGGTCGGGCTGGGCGCCCTCCTTGTCGATCTTGTTGACCGCGATCAGGATCGGCACGTCGGCGGCGCGGGCGTGGTCGATCGCCTCTTTGGTCTGCGGCATGACGCCGTCGTCAGCGGCGACGACGACGACGGCGATGTCGGTGACCTTGGCGCCGCGGGCGCGCATCGCGGTGAAGGCGGCGTGACCGGGCGTATCGAGGAAGGTGATCGTCTTCTCGGCGTGGTGGACTTGGTAGGCGCCGATGTGCTGGGTGATGCCGCCGGCCTCGCCGGCGGCGACCTCGGTCTCGCGGATCGCGTCGAGCAGCGAGGTCTTGCCGTGGTCGACGTGGCCCATGATCGTGACCACCGGCGGCCGGTCGGCCAGCTCCTCGTCGCTGTCCTCGAACTCCGGCTCCTCGGGCTCCTCGTCGGCGATGGTGACGATCTCGAGCTTGCGGTCGTACTCGTCGGCGATCGCCGCGATCGACTCGTCGGTGAGGGTCTGGGTAAGGGTCGCCATCTCCCCCATCGTCATCAGCTTCTTGATCACCTCGGCACTGCCCAGGCCAAGCAGCTCAGCGACCTCACGCACGGTCGCGCCGGATGGGACCTTCGTCGCCTCGGGCTCGACCTCAGCGGCTTTGGGCGGCGGCTCCTCCAGCAACGGCCGGCGGCGCCTGCCGCCACGCCTGCGCGGCGGACGCTGGGGCGGCGGCCCGCCCATCTGATCGCGACGGGCAGCCTGCGAATCGATCACCACACGACGCTTTTTGCCAGCGCCACCACCCGTCGCACCGCCAGCAGCGGGTTTGCCTGCGGGTCGAACAGGGCCTTTCGAGGCTTGAGATGCGGGCGGAGCGGGTTTGGGAGCAGCCGGCTTAGGCGCCTCGGCGGTTTTTGGCGGCTGCGGTGCGGCAGCCGGATGCGCGGGCTCGGTCTCGGTTGTTGTGGCGGCTCCACCGTTCCCCTTGGCGGCCTGAATTGCCTTCAGCGCGGCTGCCTCGTCGACGCTCGAAGCGGCAGCTTTAGCCTCGATCCCAGCGTTTTTAAGCGCGGCAAGTACCTCTTTGCTCTCCAGCCCTTGCGCTTTGGCGATCTCGTGAACCCGTTTTTTCGCCACTAGGCTTGCTCTGCCTCCTCGGCGACGGGCTCCGGCTCTGCCTCGACGGTTCCATCCTGAGGCTCAGCGGCGTCTTCTGCGGGTGGCGTCGAGGATGGGACGTCGCCCGCAGCTTGCGAGGACGACGGGTCATCCTCGACGACAGGACCCGCAGCCGATTCCTCAGAACCCTCAGCGGGAGCCTCCTCGACCGCTTCGGCCTCAGCAGCGGCCGCAGCCTCGTCGAACTCGGATTCGGCTCGCGCGACGATCTCGTCGACCTGCCCCTGATCGGCATCGGGATCGGCAAGGATCGCGACCTCGGTCTCGGTGACCGGCGCCATCACCAGCATCTGGTTGGTATCGAAGCGGCTCAGCGCCTGGTGCTGGGGCAGGCCGCAGTAGGTCGAGTCGGCGATCGCCGCGTTCGGGCAGCGACGGCCGTTCGAGAGCACCGCCAGGCAGCGGCCGTCGAAGGTTTCTTCACCCTCGTACTCGACGTCCTGGTCCTCCTGCGAGAACTCGGTCTCCGACTTGATATCGACCCGCCAGCCGGTCAGGCGGGCGGCGAGGCGGGCGTTCTGGCCGTCGCGACCGATCGCCAGCGAGAGCTGGTCGTCGGGGACGATCACGGTCGCCTGGCGCTCGTCGTCGTCGACGATCACCTCGCGCACGCGGGCCGGCGAGAGCGCCTTGGCGACGAAGCGGGCGGGCTCGTCGTTGTGGGGAATGATGTCGATCTTCTCGCCGCGTAGCTCGGAGACGACCATCCGCACCCGTGAGCCGCGCGGACCAACGCAGGCGCCGACCGGGTCGACGCCGTCGGCGTGAGAGATCACCGCGATCTTCGAGCGGTAGCCCGGCTCACGCGCGACGCCGACGATCTCGACCAATTTGTCGGCGATCTCGGGGACCTCCATTTCAAAGAGCTTCTTGATCAGCTCGGAGCTGCGACGGGAGACGACGATCGCCGGCCCTTTGGTCGAGTCGGAAACATCGGTGATCACGGCCTTTACCCGCATGCCGTGGTCGTAGCGCTCGTTGTAGACCTGCTCGGACTTGGGCAGCAGCGCCTCGACCCGCTCGCGCAGCTGGACCAGCGTGTAGCGCTTGTCGGACTGCTGGATGATCCCGGTGATCAACTCGCCGACCCGGTCCTGGTACTCGTCGAACATCATCATCCGTTCGGCCTCGCGGATCCGCTGCAGGATCACCTGCTTGGCGGTCTGGGCAGCGATGCGGCCGAAGTCTTCGGGGGTGACGTCGCGGGTCGTGATCTGGTCCTCGTAAGGAGCAATCATCTCCGGGTCGAGCTCGGGATCCTCGGGCTCGCGCAGCTCCCCGGTTTCGGGATCGATTTCGCGCTCTTCCTCCTCCTGCGCCTCGGCCGCCTCGGCGAGCAGCTTCTCCTCCAGCTCGGGCGGCAGGATCAGTTCGAAGACGAGGAAGTCACCGGTCTCGTGGTCGAGGTCGACGCGGGCGTATTTCGCCGCGCCGGGGGTCTTCTTGTAGGCGGAGAGCAGCGCGTCCTCGAGCGCGTCCATCAGCTTGTCGGCGGAGATCCCCTTCTCCTGCTCCAGGGCCTTGACTGCCTCGACGATCTCCTTGCTCACTGGGGCTCCTTGTGATTGCTGTACTTGGGTCCGGGCGAGGACACCTCCAGCGAGTACTCGGCCCGCAGATGATTGAGGTGCTTGGTGACCTTTTCGCAGAGGGCGAGGTCGACGCCACTCGGGTGGTCGATGAAGAGGCGCAGCGATTCCTTGCCGGGCTGCTCTACGGCGACCAGGTCGAGTTCGGAATCGAGCTCACGAAGCTGCTGCTGGATGTCATTTTGAAGGTCTTGCATTGGCTTGAGGCGTAAAAAAAGTGGGCCAGGCCCACTTCGAGGTACATCGGGACGAACAAAAGCTTGAGGTCAGTATAGCTCGGCCTTGCGCTCAGGCCAGCGGGTCCTGTCGCGGCGGCCCTCCCCCATGTGCTCGGACGCCTTCGGCGCCCTGCGCTATGGGGGACCCCCGCCACCGCGCCACCCGCTGGAGCTACCGATTTGGCTGAGCTTGCTTGCTTCTTAGCTGGTCGACTCTCTCGAGGATGCTGTCCGCGATGACGTCCTTGGAAGCTTGTGGGACGTGGTCGGTGCTCGCTGAGTCGATCAGGGTTATTGCGTTTTCTTGGCTCTCGAAGCCGATTTGGGGGTTCGAGATGTCGTTGAGAACCATCAGGTCTGCCTTCTTACGTGCAAGCTTTTGGCGAGCTCGCTCGACGTTCTCGCCCGCTTCAGCAGCGAAGGCTACGACCGTTTGTTGATCGGTCTTTGAGGTGCTCAGGCTGGCGAGGATGTCGGCGGTGGGCTCTAGGTGGAGATCGATGGAGTCGTCTCGGATCAGCTTCCCCTCTGCGACATCGCTTGCACGAAAGTCAGCGGGGGCGGCCGCCATCAGGAGGACGTGGGTCTTGGGGAACTCGGTTTGGGCGGCCTTGGCCAGTTCCTCGCCGTTCTCCACGTCTATGCGGTGGACGCCTGGGGGCTCCGGGAGGGACACGTTTGCCGCGATCAGGGTTACGTCGGCGCCCTTTCGGGCTGCGGCTGCGGCCAGGGCTATGCCCATGCGGCCGCTGGAGCGGTTGCCTATGTAGCGGACGGAGTCGATTGGCTCTCTGGTGCCGCCTGCGGTGACCAGGACCTTGAGGCCGTCCCAGGGACGGGGGCCTGTTGGCAGCTCGGCTTCGATCAGCGCCAGAAGGTGGGCTGGGTCCGGGAGGCGGCCCTTGCCGTGCTCGCCGCGGGAGGCGAGGGCACCCTCGTCGGGCTCGATTACATGGACACCCCGGTCGCGCAGGGTTGCGAGGTTGGCCTGGGTCGCGGCGTCGGCGTACATGCGGTCGTTCATTGCCGGCGCGACCAGGCGCGGCGCGGCGCAGGCGAGGAAGGACGTGGTGAGCATCGAGTCGGCGCTGCCGCCAGCCAGCTTGGCCAGGGTGTTAGCCGAGGCCGGGGCGACTATGTAGGCGTCGCAGTTGGCCGCCAGCTCGAGATGGCCGATCGGGTCGTGCTCCGGAGCTGGATCCCCTGGGAAGGCGCCGCGCAGTGGATCGCGCTCGAACTCGGAGATCAGAACCGGGGCGCCGGCGATGCCCTCGAAGGACGCGGCGCCGATGAAGCGGGTGGCGCCCTCGGTCATCAGCACGCGGACGCCGTGACCGGCCACGGTTGCCAGGCGCACCAGTTCAAGCGCCTTATAGGCGGCGATCCCTCCGCTTACGCCCACCAGGATTCTGGCCATTGCTTTTCCTTGGTCCGCCGCGCCGGCGGCGCGGTTACGAGCGGTACTCGTATTTGAGCTTGCCGGCGGCGACCTCTTCGAGTGCGATCGAGAGATAATTGCGGTCGGCGGGAATATCGACCATCGGCGGCGGGTACTCGCCAAAGCTGCCCTCGCCAAGGTTGTGGAAGTAGCTGTTTATCTGCCGGGCACGCTTGGCGGCAACGACTACGGCCGCGTAGTGCGAGTCGGTGTGATCCAGAAGCTTGTCAACGCGTGGTTTGATCATCGGCTCCGGAGTCTAGTGGTATCCCGATCTCGGCGCGCACGATTGCCTCCAGCTCATCCGCGGCTCGCTCGAGGTCATCGTTGACGACGCGGTGGGCGAACTCGTCCTGGGCGGCGAGCTCCTGCTCGGCCACCTCGAGCCGGGCGTCGATCGCCTCGAGGCTGTCGGTGCCGCGCGACTCGAGACGCCGGCGCAGCGATGCCGGGTCTGGCGGGACGATGAAGACCTGGACCGACTCGCGCATCGCGGCGCGCACCTGCCGGGCTCCCTGCACCTCGATCTCCAAGACCACCGAGTGCCCCTCGTCGAGCCGGTTGCGGACCTCGGAGCGCAGCGTGCCATAGCGGTTGCCGCTGTAGGTGGCGAACTCGATGAAGTCTTCGGCCGCGATCCTGCGATCAAACTCCTCAAGGGTGAGGAAGTGGTAGTCGCGCCCGTTCTTCTCCCCCTGGCGCGGCTCGCGAGTGGTCGCCGAGATTGACAGCTCCAGACCAGGAACCCGTTCGAGTAGCTCGCTGATCAGCGTTCCCTTGCCCACTCCTGATGGACCTGTGATGACAAAGACCTTTGACATTTCGACTCTCGAACGGCCGCGAAAATCAAGCAGATCGGCCGGACGCAGGGAGCGTGGCGTGCTCTGCACGCGAGCGACCGAGGACGCCGATATGCGCCGATTTGCAGCGGCCGCTATCGGCGCAGCTGCGACACAAGCTCTGCGCGCTGGCGCTCTGAGAGGCCGCCGATCGTCTTCGATGGCGAGATCCTGCACTGATTGAGGATCCGGTTGGTCTTCACCCGGCCGTACTTGGGCACTGCCAGGAGCATGTCGAAGACCTTTGCCGTGAGTACGTACGCGGGCGGGTCGAGCAACAGGGTGTGGATGTTGGCCTTGCCCGCTTTCAGGTCCTTCTTCAATTTCGCTCGCGCGGTGCGGATGTCGTTGGCGCGTTTGAGCGCGTCCATCCGCTGGTCCAGCGATCTCTCGGGGGCAGCGGCGGAAGTCTTGACTGGGGCAGGCATGTGCGCGGCGAGTATAGCCGCGGCTTGCGGGCGCGCAAGGTCATGTAACCCATTTCTGCCGAAATTCACCTTAACCTCGAGTCGAGGTTTAGGCCCTGGGGCGCGAGCGAGCGCCGCTTCGACCGTTTTCAAGCACTCCGGCAATCTCGCTCGCCACCCGCCCCCCGGCGCGCGGGTCGCGGAAATTCTCGGTTCCGACCGCGACCAACTTCGCTCCGGCAGCAATGAATTCGAGTGCGTCAGCGCCTCTGGCCACGCCCCCCATGCCGACGATCGGGATCGACACGGCCGCGGCCACGGCGCGCGTCTGTGCGATCGCAATTGGCCGTACGGCCGGGCCCGAAAGCCCCCCGTGTCCCGCCGCGATTCCCGGCTCACCGCTGGCGGGGTCGATCGCGCTCGCCTTCAGTGTGTTGATCAGCGAGACCGCGTTCGCTCCCCCCTGTTCCGCCGCGACGGCGACCGCAGCCGGGTCGGTCACGTTGGGCGTCAGCTTGACGATCAGGGGCTTTTCAGTGAGCGGCCGCAGCGCTTCGAGCAATGCCTCAGTTTCGGTTGGCTGCTCGCCGACGATCAGGCCGGAGTGAACGTTGGGGCAGGAGACGTTCAGCTCGAGGGCCGACACCTCGTCCCTCTCCTCGACACCTCGGACCAAGCGCGCGAAGTCCTCGTGGTTCGTCGCCATTGCTGAGACGATCAGGGGCACCGGAAGCTCTGCAAGTTGAGGAAGGTCATCAGCCAGGAATCCGTCCAGTCCCTTGTTGGGAAGGCCGATCGAGTTGATCATTCCCGCCGGTGTCTCCCAGATTCGCTGCGGCTCGTTGCCGGCCCTCGGCTCCGGCGTGATCGTCTTCGAGACGAAGGCACTGAAGGGGAAGTCCTCGAGCAGGGCATCGCCGTAGACCCGCCGCGCCGCGATCGCATCGAAGGTGCCCGATGCGTTGAGGACGGGGTGCCGCAGCTCGATCCCGCAGAAATCAAGCATGCATCGCCTCGACTTGGCCGGCGCGAACGACTGGACCGTCCACGCAGAGGCGCAGGTAGCCACCGCTGGTCTTAGGCACCGCGCAGCCGAAACAGGCGCCGTAGCCACAGGCCATTGGCGACTCCATCGCAAGCTCGCAGGCGACGCCCCGATCGGCGCAGAGTGCCGCGACCGCGTTGAGCATCGGCGGCGGACCGCAGGCATAGACGGCCGCGCTGGCTGCGTCATCACCGGCGAGCATCGATCTCAGCAGGTCGGTGACGTAGCCGTGGTGGCCGACGTGGCCGTCGTCGCTGGCGAGGCGGACCTCGCAGCAGGAAAAGAGATCGTCGAGGCCGCCCGAGTGGGCTTTGTCGCGGAAGCCGAGCAGGACGCGGGCGGCGATGTTCTTCGCGGCCAAGCTGCGGCGCAGCAGCGCCAGCGGGGCGATACCGATGCCGCCGCCGACGAGGATCGCGCCGGCGGCGTCCGCCGAGAGCTCGCGCGGCGAGGAGAATGAGTTGCCGAGCGGCCCATTGACCCAAACCCTCTCCCCCGGCCCGAGCTCGCACAGCCGGTCGGTGCCAGGCCCGATCCCCTCGATCAAAAAGTCGAGCCGCACGCCGCTGACTTCGTGGTTTGTCTCGCTATCCGGGAGAAAAGACGAACTCACCGCTGGCGCGGCGTCGGCTACCGAGAGGGCTCGGGGGAGAAACGGACGCTGGGCTCTCTGCTCCCAATGGGCCCCCGTGGCGAGCATGTAGAACTGACCCGGCTGGGGCTCGGGGCCCTCGCTGTCGAGCAGGGAGAAGATTTTGTAGCCGCCGGAATCGCGGCTCTCGGTGACCTTGCAGAGACGGCGCCCGAAGGGGGCGGTCATTGCGCCTGCTTCGTCCTCTCCAGGGCGTGGATCTCCTGGAGGGAACGAACGTCGGAGTCGCCGGCGATCTGGGCGGCGATCGCGCTGACGGCGGCGGTGGCGCCGGTCATCGTGGTCACGCAGGGGATGCCGTGGCGGACGGCGGCGGTGCGGATCTCGTAGCCGTCGGCACGGGCGCCGGAGCCGGTTGGCGTGTTGATCACGAGGGCGCAGCGGTGCTCTTGGATCATGTCGACGACGTGCGGGGAGCCTTCGGTGATCTTGTTGATCGGTGTCACCGGCACGCCCCGTGCGGCGATCGCCTGGGCGGTGCCGGCGGTGGCGATCAGCTCGAAGCCGAGGTCATGGAAGCGGCTGGCTACCTCGGCCGCGGCGGCCTTGTCGGTGTCGGTCACGGTGATGAAAACCGAGCCCTCGGTCGGCAGTGTCACCCCCGCGGCCGCCTGCGCTTTGCCGAAGGCGGTCGCGAAGTCGGGGGCGATCCCCATCACCTCGCCGGTGCTCTTCATCTCCGGGCCAAGGATCGAGTCGGCGCCGGCGAAGCGGGCAAAGGGAAGCACAGCCTCCTTGACGCTGACCATCCCGGCGGGTGGTTCGCGCAACTCCTGGGCGGCTAGCTTCTCGCCCAGCATCAACCGTGCCGCGACCTTCGCCAGCGGCACCCCAGTTGCCTTGGAGACAAAGGGAACGGTGCGCGAGGCGCGCGGGTTGGCCTCGATCACGTAGAGCTCGCCGCCGGCGACCCCGTACTGGATGTTGATCAGTCCGATCACGCCGAGCTCGAGCGCTATCTGCCTAGTCGTTGCGCGGATCTCCTCCAGCATCTCCTCGCCGAGGCTCATCGGTGGCAGCACGCAGGCCGAGTCGCCGGAGTGCACGCCGGCCTCCTCGACGTGCTGCATGATCCCGGCGACGTGGACGTCGCTGCCGTCGGCCAGCGCGTCGACGTCGACCTCGATCGCGTTCTCGAGGAAGCGGTCGAGCAGCAGCGGGTGCTCCTGATCGGCCTTGACGTGGGCGCGCAGGTAAGCGTTGAGGTCGTCGGTCGAGTAACAGATCTCCATCGCCCGGCCGCCGAGCACGTAGGAGGGGCGGACCAGCAGGGGAAAGCCAACCTCCTCGGCGATCACCGTTGCCTCCTCGGCGGAGAGGGCGGTGCCGTAGGGCGGGTGCTTGACCCCAAGCCGGCGCAGCAAGGCGCCGAAGCGGCCGCGGTCCTCGGCGAGGTCGATCGCGTCGACCGGGGTGCCGAGCAGTGGCACGCCGGCATCCTCCAGGGCGCGGGCCAGCTTCAGCGGCGTCTGGCCGCCGAACTGGACGATCACTCCCTCGGGGTTCTCCTGCTCGCAGACCGCGAGCACGTCCTGCTTGGTCAGCGGCTCGAAGTAGAGGCGGTCGGAGGTGTCGTAGTCGGTCGAGACGGTCTCCGGGTTGCAGTTGATCATCACCGCGTCGCGATCGAGCTCGCGCGCGGTCATCGCTGCGTGCACGCAGCAGTAGTCGAACTCGATCCCCTGGCCGATCCGGTTCGGCCCGGCGCCGAGGATGACCACCGCGGCGCGATCTCCGCGGCGCACCTCGGAAGAGGCCGTGCCTGCTGAGGGCCGCTCGTGGGTCGAGTAGTAATAGGGCGTAGTCGCCTCGAACTCGGCGGCGCAGGTATCGACCGCCTTGTAAGTGCGAGCCAGCCCCTCGGTGCCGTCGCCCTCCTCGACCAGGGCCTTGAGCTCGCGCAGGAACCAGCGGTCGACCAGACAGCGCTCGTGCACGGCCTCGACCCCGATGCCGCGCTCGAAAGCGGCGAGGATCCAGTCGAAGCGCTCCGGGCAGGGCTTCTCGAGGATCTCGAGTAGTGCCTCGTCGCTGGGCGGAATCACTGCCTCGGTGTCGAGCTCGCGCGAGCGCATCGCCTTGGCGAAGGACTCGCGGAAGGTGCGCCCGATCGCCATCACCTCGCCGACGCTCTGCATGTAGGTCGAGAGCCTGCCCTCCGCCCCGGGGAACTTCTCGAAGGCAAAGCGCGGGATCTTCGTCACCACGTAGTCGATCGTCGGCTCGAAGGACGCCGGCGTCGCCTGGGTGATGTCGTTGGGGATCTCCTCGAGCGCGTAGCCGACTGCCAGCTTCGCCGCCATCTTGGCGATCGGGAAGCCGGTCGCCTTCGAGGCCAGGGCCGAGGAGCGCGAGACCCGCGGGTTCATCTCGATCACGGCGATCTCACCGTCTCGCGGGCTGACCGCGAACTGGACGTTGGAGCCGCCGGTCTCGACCCCGACGGCGCGGATCACCTTGATCGCCTGGTCGCGCAGCTCCTGGTAGAGCTGGTCGGTGAGGGTCTGGGCGGGCGCCACGGTGACCGAGTCGCCGGTATGGACGCCCATCGGGTCGACGTTCTCGATCGAGCAGATGATCACGACGTTGTCGTTGCGGTCGCGCATCACCTCGAGCTCGAACTCGCCCCAACCCACCACCGACTCCTCCACCAGCACCTGATCGATCGGGCTCGCTGCCAGCCCCTCCGAAACAACCTGGCGCAAGAGGGTCTCGTTCCAGCCCACGCCGCCGCCCTGGCCACCCATCGTGAAGGCCGGGCGAACGATCGCCGGCAGGGTGATGCGGCCATCGGCGAGCGCCTCGTCCACCTCAGCGAGACTTTCCGCCGTCATCGACCAGGGGATGCGCAGTCCCGCCTCGGTCATCGTCTGGCGGAACTCCTCGCGGTCCTCGGCGCGGCGGATCGCGGCGGAGTCGGCGCCGATCAGCTCGACCCCGAAGCGCTCCAGGGTGCCGTCCTCGTGCAGCGCCATCGCCAGGTTGAGCGCGGTCTGCCCGCCGAGGGTCGGCAGCAGCGCGTCGGGGCGCTCCTTTTCGATGATCTTCGTCACCGGACCCGGCAGCAGCGGCTCGATGTAGGTGGCGGTGGCGAACTCCGGGTCGGTCATGATCGTCGCCGGGTTGGAATTGACCAGGATCACCTCGTAGCCCTCCTCGAGCAGGACCTTGCAGGCCTGCACGCCGGAGTAGTCGAACTCGGCGGCCTGGCCGATCACGATCGGGCCGGAGCCGATCAGCAGGATCTTCTCGATGTCGGTGCGCTTAGGCATGGGCCAGGTCCAGGAAGGAGTCGAAGAGGTGGCGGGCGTCGTGCGGGCCGGGACCGGCCTCGGGGTGGTACTGGACGGTCGCGGCGCGCACATCCTTCAGCACCAGGCCCTCGACCGTGCGGTCGTAGAGGTTGAGGTGGGAGAGCTCGGCGGCGCCGAAGTCGGTTTCCCAACGCACCGGCTCGTCGGCCTCGATCCGCGGCTCCCCCTTCGGCCCTTGGACCGCGAAGCCGTGGTTTTGCGAGGTGATCTCGATCCGGCCGCTCGCCAGCTCCTTGACCGGGTGGTTGGCGCCGCGGTGGCCGAAGGGGAGCTTGTAGGTCTCGAGGCCGACGGCGCGGCAGAGCAGCTGGTGGCCAAGGCAGATGCCGAAGAGCGGACTTTTGCCGACCAGATCGCGGACGGTCTCGACGACGTAGCCGAGCGCCGCCGGGTCGCCGGGACCGTTGGCGAGGAAGACCAGGTCGGGACTCTCGGCGAGCACTTGCTCGGCCGATGAGGTGCAGGGAAGCAGGGTCACTCGGCACTTGCGCTCGCGTAGCTGGCGCACAATGTTGAGCTTGATCCCGGTGTCGATACCGACCACGTGTGGGCCATCGCCCTCGAAGCGGACCGGTTCGGGCGGGGTCACCGTGCGAGCGAGGTCGGCGCCGTCCATCGAGGGCTCGGCGGCAACCCGTTCGCGCGCCTCAGCTGCGGGCGTCGCCGCGGGAAAGATGCCGCCCCGCATCGCGCCGCGGTCGCGAATGTGGCGGACGACGGCGCGGGTGTCGACGCCGCCGATCGCCGGTACGCCGCAGTCGGCGAGCCAGTCGAGCCAACCGCCCTCGGCGGTAGCGACGTCCTCGCCGTTCTTGGGATCGCGCATGACGACGCCGCGAGCGTGGATGCGGTCGGACTCCATTGCCGCTGCTGAGACCCCGTAGTTGCCAATCAGCGGGTAGGTAAAGACGATGATCTGGCCCGCGTAGGAGGGGTCTGTGACCGACTCCTGGTAGCCGGTCATCGCCGTGTTGAAGACGACCTCTCCGGTTACGGGTCCTTCGGCGCCACAGGGCACCCCGTCAAAGCGCGCCCCGTCCTCGAGCAGCAGGTAACCCTCGCTCATGCTGCGACCCCGAGGCTGAAGCTGCGCAGGCGGTAGGCGACCTGGCCGCCGGCGAGGGTCATCAGCACACGGCCGGTGAGCTTGCGCCCGCCGCACCAGGAGTTCGAGGAGCGGCTCTCGTAGCCGTCCTCGCCGACGGTCCACTCGGCGCCCAGGTCGCAGAGGGCGATGTTGGCCTCGCTTCCGGGCGCCAGCGAGGGTCGCTCGATTCCGAAGGGCTCGGCGCCGCCCGCCATCCGCTCGATCAGGAGCGCGAGGTCGAGCACGCCGGGGATCACGAGCTCGGTGTACAGCGAAGCGAAGGCGGTCTCCAGGCCGGTCACCCCCATTGCCGCCGCCTCGAAGGGAACCTCCTTTTCCTCCGGCGCGTGCGGGGCATGATCGGTGGCGACGCAGTCGATCGTGCCGTCGCGCAGCCCCTCGATTAGGGCCTGGCGGTCGGCCTCGGTGCGCAGCGGCGGATTCATCTTGAAGCGGTGTGGGTCGAGACTTCGCACCGCCTCGTCGGTAAGGCAGAGATGATGCGGCGAGGCCTCGCAGCTGATCTGCACGCCGCCGGCCTTGGCCGCGCGCACCGCCTCAACCGACTCCGCGGCGGAGAGGTGCTGGACGTGGATGCGGCCACCCTCGTAGCCGGCGAGGGCGGCGTCGCGGGCGATCATCGTCGACTCCGAGATCGAGGGGATACCGTCGAGGCCGAGCACGGCGGAAACCGGCCCTTCGTGCATCACGCCGGTGCCGGAGAGGTCGGGGTCCTCCTCGTGCAGGGCGATTGTGCCGCCGCAGAGGCGCTGGTATTGGAGGGCGCGGCGCAGGACCAGAGCGCTGCGAATCGGCAGGCCGTCGTCGCTGAAGCCGCAGGCGCCGGCCTCGCGCAGGGAGGCCATTTCGGTCAGCTCCTCGCCCTGCATCGCACTGGTTACGGTGGCAAGGAAACCGACTCGCACGGAAGCCGCGGCGCGGGCGCTGGTCCGCAGCGCCTCGATGTCGGCGGGTGTGGAGACCGGTGGCTCGGTGTTGGCCATCGCCAGTACGCCGCAGTAGCCGCCGGCGGCGGCCGAACGGCTGCCGGTCTCGATGTCCTCCTTGTGCTCCTGGCCGGGAGTGCGCAGGTGGACGTGCGGGTCAAAAAAGGCGGGAAAGGCGTGGAGGGCGCCGGCGTCGATCTCCTCGATGCCCTCGGCCAAGGCCTCGCCGGGCGCCGCCAGCTCGGCGATCGACCCGTCGCGGATCACCACGTCGTGGCGGGCATCGATGCCGGCGACGGGATCGAGCACGGTGGCGCGCCGCAGGACGAGGTCCGCGCCCTCGCCGACGCGCATGTCCAGCTGGGCCAGGCTCACGCCGGTTGTCCTATCGGCGTCGGCCGTCCGGCGCCGTTGCGATGCGCGGAGGCCCGCTCCCCGTCGCTGGAGGCGAGCAGCTCGTAGAGGATCGCCATCCGCACGACCAGGCCCGAGGCGACCTGCTCGGCGATCAGCGATTGCGGCGAGTCGATCACCTCGCCGGAGAGCTCAACGCCGCGGTTGACCGGACCGGGGTGCATCAGCAGTTGGCGGCGGCCGAGACGACGGGAGTCGATCTGGAAGTGGGCGGCGTACTCGCGGAGCGAGGGCACGAAGCTCTCCTGCATCCGCTCCCGCTGCAGGCGCAGGGCGTAGACGACCTCGGCCTCGCCGAGGCGGTCGAGTGAGTGGGTGACCTCGCAGCCGAGCTGCTCCAACCCGCGCGGGATCAGCGCCGGCGGGCCGCAGACGGTCAGCTCCGCCCCCATCGCCTTGAAGGCGATCAGGTTGGAGCGGGCGACGCGGCTGTGCAGGACGTCGCCGACGATCCAGATCCTTTTGCCGTCCAGCGAGCCGAGCTGGCGCCGCAGCGTGTAGACGTCAAGCAGTGCTTGGCTCGGGTGCTCGTGCTTGCCGTCGCCAGCGTTGACCACCGTGGCATCGGCCCAGTTGGCGACCATGTGCGCCGCGCCGGCATGCGGGTGGCGCAGCACGATCGCCGCCGGTTCGTAGGCGGAGAGGGTGGCGATCGTGTCCTTCAGTGACTCGCCCTTGTCGACTGAGGAGCCGGCCGCCCTGACCGAGACGAGGTCGGCGGAGAGTCGCTTCGCGGCCAGCTCGAAGGAGGAGCTGGTGCGGGTGCTCGACTCGTAGAAGAGGGTGACGACGGTGCGACCGCGCAGGGTCGGAACCTTCTTGATGTCGCGGCGGCCGACCTCGGCGAAGCTCTCAGCCCGGTCGAGGATCGCCTCGATCTCGACTTTGGAGAGCTGCTCGATCGAGAGCAGATGCCTCATCCGCTCACCTCGGCGGGCTGCGGCGCGGAGATCGTCACTTCGTCGGCGCCGTCGTGCTCCTCGAGCCGCACGTTGACCCGCTCCTCGCGGGCGGTCGGCAGGTTCTTGCCGACGTAGTCGGGGCGGATCGGTAGCTCGCGATGGCCGCGGTCGCAGAGCACGGCAAGTTGAACCCGCTGCGGGCGGCCGTAGTCGAAGAGAGCGTCGATCGCGGCGCGCACCGTGCGGCCGGTGAAGAGAACATCGTCGACGAGGACGATCGTGCGCCCGGCGAGGTCGAAGTCGATATGGGAGGCATGGACGACCGGCTGCGATGCGGGCGCCTTGGCGCCGACGTCGTCGCGGTAGAAGGAGATGTCGACGTCACCGATCGGCGCCTCGGTTCCGCTCAGCTCGGCCAGCAAGAGGTGGAGGCGGCGGGCGAGCAGGGCGCCACGCGTGTGAATCCCGACGATGGCCAAGCTCTGCGGCTCGGGATTCTTCTCGGCGATCTCGTGCGCGATTCGGCGCAGAGTTCGCTGCAGATCGTCGTGCTCCAGCACGACCTTCTCGTTCACTGAGTTTTGCTTCCTTCCTGGCCTCACAGGGCCTGGTTAAAGGACGGCCACGAGGCTAGCAGCAGACGCGGCGCTAGACCTCCGGCTCGGTCTCTGGCTGATCTCTTTCGCGAGCGCCGTTGGGCACGAGCTTGGGCTCTCCGCGCTCTGGGAAGGGGATCTCTATGACGTCGAAGTCGCGGGGGGCGAAGCTCGGCTCGAAAACCTCGCGGGCCTCTTCCAGGACCGTGCCGACGTGGTAGCGAGACGAGATGTGGACCAGGGCGAGCATTTTCACGTGCGCTTCGCGGGCGACGGAGGCGGCTTGGCCAACGGTTGAGTGGCCGGTGTCGGCCGCTCGCTGCACCTCCTCCTCGGAAAAGCTTGCGTCGTGGATCAGCAGCTCGGCGTCGGCGGCTGCCTGGACCGTTGAGTGGCACGGAGCCGTGTCTCCCGTCAGCGCGATCGTGCGGCCAGGGCGAGACTCGCCCATCACCTCGTCCGGACGCACGGGGCCGGATTCGCCCGCCACTTCCTCCCCTCGCTGCAGGGCGGCGAAGGCCGGCCCTTCGTCGACTCCAAGGCGCTTGGCCGCCTCCGGGTCGAAGCGTCCGGGTCGCTCCTCCTCGATCAGCGTGTAGCCGTGGGCGCGCATGCTGTGCTCGACCGCGAAGGCGCGCACCTCGGCGTCATCGTGGCGAATCGCGTCGCCGGGTTCCATTTCGACCAGCTCGAGGTCGTAATCGGTGCGGCCGATCAGCCGGCCCAGCGTCTTGAAGAGGTCGTGCAGGCCGCGCGGCCCGTAGATCGTCAGCGGCTCCTCGCGGGCGGTGAGGTCGTAGGTCTTGAGCAGGCCCGGCAGGCCGAGGATGTGGTCGGCGTGAAAGTGGGTGAGGTAGATCTCGTCGACCTGGGCGAGCCCAAGCGAGCGCTGCAGCTGGCGCTGCGTCCCTTCGCCGCAGTCGAACATCATCCGCCTGCCCCCTCGGATCAGCATCACGCTCGCGGTCGAGCGCCGCGCCGAGGGGACCGAGCCCCCTGTGCCGAGAAAGATCGCCGAGAGATCCATGCGAGCCTGCGAGCCTACGCGACGCGGCGCCTCAGCCACCCAAAGCTAGACTGGCCCCTGAGCGCCCGTAGCTCAGCTGGATAGAGCGCCGCCCTCCGGAGGCGGAGGCCACAGGTTCGAATCCTGTCGGGCGCGTCTCGGCGAGCCTGGATCAGGCGGTCTTGAGCCTAGCCAGCCACTCCTCGCGGTCGAAGTTGGCGGGCTCGTTTTGCTCGAGGAAGCGCTCGAGCACGGCGATGAAGCGCAGTGGCTGCTCAACCTGGGGTAGATGGCCAGTGCCTTCGAAGATCTCCAGTTGGCTGCCGGGGAGCATGCGGTGCGCCTCTTCGCCGTGGCGGGCGGGGATGATCGGGTCGCGGGCGCCCCAGATGATTAGGACGGGCACCTCCTCGGCCAGATAGAGCCGATCCGAGGCCGAGACCTGCTGGCCTTTGGTGCCGACCACGGAGCGGAGGGTCGCGAGGAAGGCCTTGCGGCGCTGCGGGTCGACAAGCGCCGCGTAACCGCGCGCTACCTCGGCGACGTCGGGCCCGGGCCGCATCCCAAGCGCGGCCATGCCGCGGCCGATCGCGCTGCCGGCTTTCTCCCCCATGCTTGCCGTTGCCGCGATGAAGAGATCGGCGCCGGGCAGCGCGGCGGCGCGCAAGACGGGGCTGACCTCCGGCCCGAGGCCACCGCTGGAGACCAACACCAGGCGTTCGACCATCTCGGGGAACTGGTAGGCGAACTGCATCGCGATGCCGCCGCCGAGTGAGTGACCGACCAGCGTGGCGCGCTCGTGGCCGAGCGAGAACAGGAGGTCGCGCAGGCCGGTGGCGAGGTTGCCCAGCGAGTAGTCGCCGGGACCGCCCACCGACATGCCGTGCCCCGGCAGATCAGAGGCTATGACCGTGTGATGAGCTGCCAGCGGCTCGAGCACATCGCGCCAGTGTTCGGAGCTGACGGCTATGCCGTGAATCATCAGCAGCACCGGTCCTTGGCCGCCGCCCAGATAGCCGATCTCGCGACCGTGCAGGTCCGCGGTCTTGAAGCTCACGTCTGCCCGCTGGGACGACTTCGCGCGATCGGCCACGCACGTACGGTAGCTAGGCGCCCGGGCGGCGGATGCCGGCGTATCCGCTGCCGCTTCCAATACTGTCGCGCCCGATGGCCGACGAGAAGCAAATTCGCCCGCCGCGCGGGGCCTTGGTCGTGATCGCAATCGGTCTGCTCGCGACCCTGGCAGCAGCGGTGCTCAGCACCGATAAGCCAATCGGGGCAGCGACGCTGGAGTGGGTCGAAGATGCGCCGATGTCCAGCTCGAAACCGGTCGCAATCCCTGGCGGGGGAGAGATGGGCCTCTCGAAAGCAGAAATTCGCTCAACCGAACCCAACGTCAGCGACTACACCCTCTTCCGGGTCTCGGCGGTGCTGACCATTGACGCCGGTTCCGCGGTCGGACGGGGGCGCCTGAGCTGCGCGGTCCACGTGCCACGGCCAGCGCTAATTGCGCAGACCTCGAAGAGCCGCGCCGCCTACCCGCGCTCCAGCGAAGACCTCTTCGAACAGGAGACGTCCGAAACCTCCTTGGTCGAGTTCAGCTCGCACAGCACCGACCTCGCCTCGGTTGAAGTCAGCGATGTCATCGGCGAGCGCTACACGACCGAGAAAGGCATTGTCGTCGAGTGGGCGCCCTACCGGGATGGGCAGCAGGTCTGGAAATTGGGCTTCCCCAACGGTCGTCCGACCGAGGACCTGAAGCTGCCCTTCGTCTCGATCTGGCGCACCACCGCGACGCCGGCTGCCCGCATGGCCTGCACGATTGAGACCGCTGCGGGCTCGGCCACGGTCCGCACCGCCGGCTCGTTGCGCAGCTAGGGCGCGACGAGCAGCTCGGGACCTTCCTCGCTGCCTTTGCCGACCTTGTTCAGCTTCGGGTTGGCGGGGGCGCTGTCCATCCGATTGGCCGGCAGCGGTGCGCACATCGCGACCGCGTCCTCGAGCTCGAGGTCCGGCCGCAGCCAGGCGGCTTCAGCCTCGGGCCCCGGCAGGATCGCCGGCATCCGGTTATGGACCTTGGCGACCAGCTCGTTCGGGGTCGTGGTGACGATCGTGCAGCTGTAGAGCCAGCCGTCGTCAAAGCCACGGTCCTCGGGGTCCTCCCACTCCTTGCGGGTGCAGAGGCCGGCGAAGGCGAAGGGCTCTCCCCCGTCGACCGTGAAGCGCCAGGGTTGGCGCGGCTGCTTGGGGTCCTCGGCCTTCATCCACTCGTAAAAGCCGTCGGCGACGATTAGGCAGCGGTGGCGAAACTTGCCGACCAGAGGTGAGTAGGCGCGGCTGGAGCTGAGGTTCTCGGCCTTGGCGTTGATCATCCGGTAGCCGACTTTGAGGTCCTTGGCCCAGCGTGGCACCAGCCCCCAGCGCATCAGCCGTGCCTCGCGCTCGCCCTGCGCTGCCTCCTCGGGGTCCGGCGAGGAGCGCACCGTCAGAACCTCCTGGCTGGGAGCGACGTTGAAGCGCCCCAGCGCCGACTCGACCTTTTTCACCCGCTCCTTTGAGGGCGGTGGCGCCTTACCGTCCGAGTTCCGCTCCAGCGCCTTCTCCAGCTCGACCTGGAACTTGTCGGCGATCTGCTTCGAGTTTTTTGCAGTGACCGTGAATCGTCCGCACATGGCTAAGCGGAAACCTTTGCAGGGCGGGCAGCCGGGTGCTCTCTATACCAGTCGAGGGTGTCTTTTAGACCCTCGGCAAGGCCAACCGCCGGCCGCCAGCCAGTTAGCTTGCGCAGCTTGGTCGAGTCGACGAACTGGCGGTCGATCTCGCCCTCGGGCGTGCCGCTGCTGAGGTATTCGGGCTCGATACCCGTGCCCGCCGCTGCGGCGATCAGCTCGACCACCTCGCGGACCGAGTGCGGGCGCTCGCCGCCGGCGTTGAAGGCCTCTCCCCTCGCTCCCTCTCCGTCGAGCGCGGCGGCGATCGCCAGGTAGGCGGAGACGGCGTCGTCGACGTGGAGGAAGTCGCGCTCGGGGCTGCCGTCGGAGCGGATCAGCGGCGGGCGCCCTTCGAGCACCGCGATCGTCGTCTCAGGGATCAGGCGGGAGAAGTTGAGGTCACCGCCGCCGTAGATGTTGGCGAAGCGGGTGACCGCCAGCGGCACGCCGTAAGCGCTGGCGTAACTGCGGGCGATGATGTCGGCGGCGGCCTTGCTGGCATCGTAGGGGTAGGCGGCCCGCAGCGGGAAGTCCTCCCGGTAAGGCAGCTCAGGGCTGGAGCCGTAGGCCTTGTCTGAAGAAGCGAAGACGACTCGCTCCACCGCGTGCTCGCGGCAGGCCTCGAAGACGTTCCAGGCGCCGCGCACGTTGACCTCGAGCGTCTCCACCGGCGAGGAGCGGGCGACGCCGACGATCGTTTGCGCCGCCAGGTGGAAGACGGAGTCGCAACCGGCGACCGCGCCCGAGACGGCCTCGGCTTCACGCAAATCGCCCTCGGCAAGCTCGACCTCCTCGCGCAGTCCGAGCAGGTCGAGGGCGGAGCGGCGCGGACCGCCGACATCGGCAAGCCGCGGATCGGGCCGGTCGAGCACGCGCACCTCATCGCCGCGGGCCAGCAGCGCCCTCACCAGGTGCGAGGCGACGAACCCATGCGCCCCCGTCACCAAGACACGGCCACTCATCTCCCACTCCCGTTCCAGTGCGCTTTATGTACCCCTGGGGTCCAAAAGGCGCACCGGAAGCTCATTGGGCCGCCACTCCACTCGCTGCCCAGGTGGGCCAAGGGGCGGCACCGGAAGACCAGAGGTCGTTGAGCACGACCGCGTCCTTATAGGTGTCCATGCAATCCCAGAAGCCCTCGTGGCGGAACGCCGCCAACTGCCCATCAGCCGCGAGGCGCTCGAGCGGCTCACGCTCGAGCACGCTCTCCTCGCCGATGTAATCGAGCGCACCGGGCTCGAAGCAGAAGAACCCCCCGTTGATCCAGTGCTCACTGCGCGGCTTCTCGACAAAGCCCTCGACTTTGCCCTCGTCGTCGAGTTTCGCGACTCCCCATTGGAGGTGCGGCTGGACCACCGTCACCGTGATGAGAGCCTCGTGCGCCCGGTGGAACTCGAGCAGCGCACCGAGGTCGATATCGGCGACGCCGTCGGCATAGGTGGCGCAAAAGCTCTCCCCACCAAGCTGCTCACTCAGGCGCGCGATCCGTCCGCCCGTCGGCGTATCGAGACCAGTATCGACGCACTCCACCTCCACCCCACCAGGCCAGCTCTCCCCGGCGACGAACTCCTCCACCATCTCGCCCAGATATCCCGTCGCAAGCACAAACCGCTCAAACCCCTGCGCCGCGTAGATCCCGATCACATGCCAAAGAATCGGCCGCCCCCCAATCTCAACCAGCGCCTTGGGAACGGTCTCCGTCCGCTCCCGCAGCCTCGTGCCGCGACCTCCGCAGAGGATCGCGACCGGGGGCTTAGCGGTCATCCCGGTAGGGGTGGAGCGTCTTGTACTTTTTGGGCATCCATCCCTGAGGCGACAGCAAGTCCGTCTCCATCCAAAAAGTTAAGCGGAACCCCTACCGGGATGACCGCTCAACCACCAGCAACGGCGGGCAGAATCGTCACCTCGGCACCATCGTCGATCTGCGTGTCGAGACCCTCCTGGAAGCGGATGTCCTCGCCGCTGACGTAGACGTTGACGAAGCGGCGCAGGTCGCCGTCCTGGGTGATCCGCTCGCGCAGGGTGCCGTGGGCCTCGAAGACGGCGTCGAGAACCTCGCCGACGGTGGAGCCGGTGACGTCGAGCTCGGCCTCCCCCCCGGTCGCCGCGCGCAGCTGGGTCGGGATCTTCACGGTGACTGACATCAGACGGTTACCTCCTGGCGGAACTCGGACTCGAAACTGTCGAGGTCGGGGTCGATCTCGTGCATGCGGAACCTATCGCGGGTCGCGTCGAGCGTCTTCAGTCCCTCGCCGGTGATGTAGACGACGACGCGCTCGCCCGCGGCGATCTCGCCGCGGGCGGCCAGCTTCCTTAGGACGCCGATGGTGACGCCGCCCGCGGTCTCGGTGAAAATCCCAGTCGTCTCGGCCAGCAGGCTGATCCCGTCGCGAATCTCGGCGTCGGTGACGGAATCGACCCCGCCCTTGGTGCGCCGTGCCTGCTCGACCGCGTAGGGACCATCGGCCGGGTCGCCGATTGCGAGGCTCTTGGCGATCGTCTCCGGCCGCTGCGGCTTGCAGACGTCCCAGCCTTCGGCGAAGGCGGTGGCGACGGGGCTGCAACCCTCGGCCTGGGCGCCGTTGAAGACCGGCAGCGAGCCCTCGACCAGGCCGATGTCGAGCCACTCCTGGAAACCGCGACCGACCTTGGTGAAGAGCGAACCGGAGGCGATCGGGCAGACGACCCGGTCGGGCAGCTCCCAGCCGAGCTGCTCCGCCGTCTCGTAGGCGAGCGTCTTCGAGCCCTCGGCGTAGTAGGGGCGCAGGTTGACGTTGACGAAGGCCCAGGGTCGGGTTTCGGCGAGCTGGGTGCAGAGCCGGTTGACGTCGTCGTAGTTGCCGCGCACGCCGACCAGGTTGGTGCCGTAGATGCCGGTGGCGAGCAGCTTCTGCTCCTCGAGGTTGGCGGGGACGAAGACGTAGGACTTGAGCCCGGCGGCGGCGGCGTGGGCGGCAACGGCGTTGGCGAGGTTGCCGGTCGAGGCGCAGGCGACGGTGTCGAAGCCCAGCTCCTGCGCCTTGGCGACGGCGACGGCGACGACCCGGTCCTTGAAGGAGTGGGTCGGGTTGGCGGCGTCGTTCTTGATCCAGAGCTCGGCGTCGAGGCCGAGGCGTTCGGCGAGCCGGTCGGCGCGCAGCAGCGGCGTCAGTCCCGGCTCGAGCGGATCCCCGGGGCGCCCCTCGAAGGGCAGGAAGTCGGCGTAGCGCCAGATTCCCTGCGAGCCGGCCTGGATCTTGCGCTTGGTCTCGGCCGGGTCCAGTCCCGAGTGGTCATAAGCCACTTCGAGCGGACCAAAGCAGTTCTCACAAGCGAAATGAGCACCGAGGTCGTAGGTCGCCCTGCACTCCTTGCACTTCAAGCTCTCTATTGCCATCCGATCTTCCTTTTTGTTACCGCCAACAAAAAAACCTCCGCCTTTTTGTGGGGCAGAGGTCCGATCGGACTTTCCCCACATCTTCCAGGTCGCGAGACCTGCTGGAGTTGGCACCTCCCTCGAATCTGAGATCCGAGGCGGTTGCCGGGGTTTCATCGGGCCAGTCCCTCCACCCCTCTAGATGTGGCGCTTATGTAGGCATGAACCTTACCAGGGGCATTCCCGGTCAGCCAATACGGAGGTCGACGGCTAACCTAGTGCGGCTATGCCCGACGAGACGATGAGCGTGAACGATGCCGAACCTTCCGAAGCCGAGGCTGCGGCGCGTCGGCCGGCGCGGCGAGCTCATCTCCGCCCCCGCGGCTGAGCCCCAGACGCCCAACGTCGAGCAGATCGACTCCAGCGGCTTGCGCTGGGTCAACATCGAGCGGCCCGGCTCGTTGGAGCGCGCCTGGCTGGAGGAGAATTTTGACTTCCACGCGCTCGACCTCGAGGACGTGCTCTCGCGCAATCAGCGGCCGAAGATCGACGTCTACGACGATTACCTCTTCATCGTCCTCCACTTCCCGGTCTTCGACCCGGCTGTCGGTCGCCTGGGTACCGGCGAGCTCGACCTCTTTGTCGGCCCCGGCTACGTGGTGACGATTCCCAACCAGCCGCTGCAGCCGGTCGAGTATCTCTTCGAGCGCTGCCGGGCCAAGGAGGAGCTGCGCGAACAGCTCTTCTCTCGCGGCTCGGGCTACCTGCTCTACCGCCTCGTCGACGACAGCTTCGACTACTGCTTCCCGATGCTGCGCAAGATCGGCAACAAGCTCGACGCGCTCGAGGACGACATCTTCGAGGGGCGCTCGGAGGAGGTCGTGCGCGACATCTCCAACGTCAAGCAGGAGATCATCAACTTCCGCAAGGTGATCCGCCCGCAGCGCCCGGTGCTGCGCGACCTCGAGCGGGTCAAGCAGCGCTACCTCGCCACCGATCTTGACCTTGAGATCTACTTCGATGACATCGTCGACGCTCACGAGCGGATCTGGGACATGCTCGAGAACTACAAGGAGGTCGTCGAGGCCCTCGCCGAGACCAATGAGTCGGTGATCTCCCACCGCGTCAACGACATCCTCCGCGTGCTCACCTCGATCACGGTCATCGTCCTGCCGCTGACCCTTATCGCCAGCGTCTTCGGGATGAACTCATGGGTGCCCTTCGAGGGCAATGTTGGTGGATTTTTCATCGTCCTCGGCGGCATGCTTGGCATCCTGGTCGCGATGGTCGCCTACTTCCGCCGTCGCGGCTGGCTGTAGCCGGACGCGCCTGCGATTAGCCTTCTCGACACTCAATCGCCGGCGCGTCCCCATAGGATCGGACTTGTGGCCAATTTCCGCATCTGGGCGCCCTGGCGCCTCGCCTACGTGAAGGACGCGTCGAAGGACAGCGAGGAGGAGTGCATCTTCTGCGCCAAGCCGGCCGCCGATGATGACGAGGCGACCCTGATCGTCCACCGCGGCGAGCACAGCTTCGTCATTCTCAACCTCTTCCCCTACACGAACGGCCACCTGATGGTCGCCCCCTACGCGCACATCGGGCGGATCCAGGAGCTGCCACCCGAGACCGTGGCGGAGATGATGGGTTTTGCCCAGTTGGCGATGAGCCGGCTCGAGGACGTCTACAGCCCACACGGCTTCAACGTCGGCTTCAACCAAGGCCGCGTCGCCGGCGCCGGGGTCGAGCATCACATTCACATGCATGTGGTTCCGCGCTGGGGCGGCGACACCAACTTCATGCCGGTTATCGCCGACACCAGGGTGATGCCGCAGACGCTGGAGCAAAGCTATGAGGCACTGAAGGGAGCATTTTGAGCGAGCAACCGACCCTGGCCCCGCCGGGGATCTTCAAGGCCTATGACATCCGCGGCCTCTACGGGACCGAGATGGATGAGACCACGGCGCACGCGATCGGCCGCGCTTTCGCCAGGGTGCTGGCCCGGCTGCGCGGCAAGCAACCGACCGAGCTGCGCGTCGGCCTCGGCCGCGACATGCGGCTGACCGCGCCGGCGATGGCGGCCGAGCTGCGCGACGGCATGATTTTCGAGGGTACGACCGTGATCGACGCCGGCATGATCGCCACCGAGATGCTCTACCACCTGGTCGGTTCGCGCGAGCTTGACGGCGGCGCGATGGTCACCGCTTCGCACAACCCCAAGGCCTACACCGGGGTGAAGCTGGTCCGCGAGGGCGCCCTCCCCCTCTCCGGCGAAGCCGGGATCGGCGACGTGCGCAACGAGATTGAGGCGGGCCTTGGCCACGCCCCTGGCGGCGGCTCCTTCGAGGAGGTCGACATCTGGGACGAGTATCGCGCCAGCGCACTCGGCTTTATCGACCCAGACAGGGTGAAGCCGATGAAGGTCGTCGTCGACGGCGGCAACGGGATGTCGGGACCGATGGTCGGCCCAATCCTGAGCAAGCTCGGACTCGACCTCGAGGAGATGTACTTCGAGCCCGACGGCGAGTTCCCCGACCATGAGCCGAACCCGCTGCTGGAGGAGAACCGGCGGATGATCATCGACCGCGTGCGGGCCTCCGGCGCCGACCTCGGCATCGCCTGGGACGGCGACGCCGACCGCTGCTTCTTCATCGATGGCAGCGGCGAGTTCTGCGACGGCGACTTCATCTGCGCCCTGCTCGCTCGCGCGGCGCTGGCGAAGAACCCCGGTGCGACGATCCTCTACGACCCGCGTTCGAGCCGCGCCGTGCCCGACCTGATCGCCGCCGAAGGCGGCCGTTCCGACCTCTCCCGCGTCGGCCACGCCTTCTTCAAGCGGCGGATGCGCGAGGAGGGCGCCGCCTTCGGTGGCGAGGTCTCCGGCCATTACTACTTCCGCGACTTCTGGAACGCCGACTCGGGCACGATCCCGGCGCTGCTGGTCCTGGAGCTGCTCTCTGTCGACGGGCGTTCGCTGGGCGAGCTGATGGCCGAGTTCCGCTCGCGCTACTTCATCTCCGGTGAGATCAACTCCGAGGTCGCCGATCCGGAGGCGAAGATGGCCGAGATCGGCGAGCGCTACTCCGACGGCGAGCAGACGACGCTCGACGGCATCTCGGTCGACTACCCCCAGTGGCACTTCAACGTGCGGCCCTCCAACACCGAGCCGCTGCTGCGGCTCAACCTCGAGTCGCTGGTCTCGAGCGAGGACATGGAGGCCAAGCGCGACGAGGTGCTCGGGCTGATCCGGGCGTGACGCTGACGCCGGATCAGGCGCTTGAGCAAGCGGCCCTGGCCGGGATCCATTGCCTGCGCATCCCCACTCCCTTTGCCGTTGGGCGGGTCAACTGCTACCTGATCGAGGACGAGCCGCTGACCCTGGTCGACACCGGTCCTAACTCGGGCAAGGCGCTCGACGAGCTGCAGTCGCAGCTCGGTGCGCGCGGGCACTCGATCGACGACATCGAGCTGGTCATCGTCACCCACCAGCACATCGATCACCTCGGCCTGGTCGAGATCATCGTCGAGCATTCGGGCGCCGAGGTTGCGGCGATCGGCGTCGCCGCCGAGCGCCTCGCCAACTTCGACGAGGACGCCGAGGCCGAGGACCGTTTCGCGGTCGAGCTGATGATCCGCAACGGTATTCCCGAGGAGGTGACGGTGGCGCTGCGCAGCGTCTCGCGCAGCTTCCGCGCCTGGGGCTCGCAGGTGACCGTGACAAAGCCGTTGGCCGATGGCGAGGAGATCACTTTCCGCGACCGCACTCTGCAGGCGATCCATCGCCCCGGCCACAGCCCTTCCGACACGGTCTTCTGGGATCAGCAGCGCAAGATCCTGCTCGCCGCCGACCACCTGATCGCCCATATCTCCTCCAACCCGCTGATCTCACGCGCGCTCGACGGCTCCGAGCAGCGGCCGCAGGCGCTCGTCACCTACATCGAGTCGATGGAAAAGACGCGCGAAATGCCAGCCGAGATCGTCCTCCCCGGCCACGGCGACCCGGTCACCGATCACGTCGCCCTGATCGATGACCGCATCGCCAAGCACGAGCGCCGCAAGGAGAGGATCTACAAGCTGATCGCCGAGCAGCCGCGCAGCGGCTACGAGATCGCCCAGGCGATCTGGGGCAACGTCGCCGTCACCCAGGCCTACCTGACCCTCTCCGAGGTGATCGGCCACGCCGACCTGCTCGTAAACGAGGGCCGCGTGCGCGAAGCCGAGGATGGCGAGGTGATCCGCTATGAGGCGACCGGGTAGCCGCCGGTCCGCCAAGAAGCGGATGCTGATCATCGTCAATCCCTACGCCACGACGGTTTCGGATCGGCTCAAGAACCTTGTGGTCTACGCGCTGCAGGGGCGCTATGAGGTTGAAACCGTCTCGACCGAGGCGCAGAACCATGCGACCGAGATCGGGCGCGAGGTTCGGGATCACGGCTATGACGTGGTCGTTGCCTTCGGCGGCGACGGGACGCTGAACGAGGTCGTCAACGGGCTGGCCGGGACCGATGTGCCGGTTTCGGTGCTACCCGGTGGCTCGACCAATGTCGTCTGCCGCACGCTGGGCATCCCCAACGATGTAGTTGATGCGACTGAGCACCTGCTGGCAGTAGCTGACGATTGGCAGCCGCGGCGAATCGACCTCGGCAAGGCCGACGACCGGCATTTTGTTTTCTCCTGCGGAGCCGGGATCGATGCGACGGTGGTCAAGCGTGTCGACGCCCACCCGCGGCTGAAGTCAGCGGCCGGCCCCTACTACTTCAGCTGGGCGGCGATCTCGGCCTTCTATCGCTCCTACCTGGTCAATCCCGTCCGGCTCCAGGTCGAGACCGGTGGCGGCGACTCGGCTGAGGGCGTCACCGCCTTGGCCCAGAACTCCGACCCGTTCACCTACTTCGCCAGCCGTCCGGTGCGGGTTTGTGAGGGAGTCGCGATCGACGATGGAACGCTCGCCCTTGGGGTACTGAAGCGAGCCACCCAGCGCGACATGCCGATGCTGATGTCGCGCCTCTTCAGCGAGCAGCGCCCCGCCTCCCGCCATCGCCAGATCGATCAGTTCGACGCGGTCAGCGAGGCCACTGTCTCCTCCACCTCCGAGACCAAGGACGGCATCGTCCGCCCCTTCCCGGTTCAGGTCGACGGTGACTACATCGGCGAGAAGACGCGCTTGAAGCTGCGCGCCGAGCCAGGCGCGCTAACGGTCATTGCCTGAGTGGGCCTAAAGTCTGACCAGGTTCTTAGCGTCGATGCTGCGAGTGACGCCGCGGAAGTCGGCAACCAGCGGCGCCGTGTCGACGACGCCCTCGTAGTCGACACTGGGATGCGCGGTGACGATTGCCGCGATGTCAGTGCCGCGCAATGCCTCATCTAGCTCGACCGAGCTGAGACCGAGGTCCTTCAGCGCCGGCACGTGAGGGTCGTGGTAGGAGACGTCGCCGCCGAGGTCGATCAGCTTCTTGGCGATCTTCAGCGAGGGCGACTCGCGGATATCGCCGACGCCGGCCTTGTAGCTGACTCCGAGGATGAGGATCTTGGAGCCGTTGACCGGCTTGCCAGCATCGTTGAGCGCCCGCTCAATTCGCTCGACGCAGAAGGCGGGTTGGGTCTGGTTGACCTTGCCGGCGAGCTCGATGAACTCCGGGTAGAAGTCGTGCTCGCGGGCCTTGAAGGCGAGGTAGAAGGGGTCGACCGGGAGGCAGTGACCACCCATGCCGGGGCCGGGGTCAAAGCGCATGAAGCCGAAGGGCTTGGTTGAGGCCGCGTCGACAACCTCCCAGATGTCAATGCCGAGCCGATCGCAGAGCTGGGCCATCTCGTTGACCAGGGCGATGTTGACCGAACGGAAGATGTTCTCCAGGAGCTTTGAGAGCTCGGCCGTCTCCGGACTGGAGAGGACGACAACCTCGTCGCAGATCAAGCCGTAGAGCTCACGGGCGCGCTCGGTGCAGGCCGGCGTGATTCCGCCGATCAGCTTCGGCGTGGTCTTCACTGTGTAATCGGTGCGACCGGGGTCGATTCGCTCGGGTGAGAAGGCGAGGTGGAAGTCGCGGCCGGCAGAGAGGCCGGACTCCTCGAGGATCGGCAGCAGGCGCTCGCGGGTCGTACCGGGGTAGGTGGTCGACTCAAGTACCACGAGCTGCTCGGGCTGCAGTACCTGAGAGAGCGCGGTCGCCGACTCGATCAGGTAGGTCAGGTCGGGCTCGCGCGAGCCGGTCAGCGGCGTCGGCACGCAGATGATCACCGCTTCGCAGGAGGCGAGGTCGGCTTGGTTGGCACTCGCCCGCAGCCGCTTGCCGAGCGGCGCCAGGATCGCGTCACTGATGTCCTCGATGTGGCTGCGGCCGGCGTTGATGCCCTCGACCTTGCGCTGGTCGGAGTCGAGCCCGACGACCTCATGCCCGGACTCGGCGAATGCCACCGCGAGCGGCAGGCCGACGTACCCAAGTCCCACGATCCCGATCTTCATGGTCGCGGTGTAGGTGTCGTTGACGGGCAGCGACGGTGCATTGCTTTCATGCACAGACAACGGAATGCTCGCCGCCCAGCTTTCGCCGCCCTGCGACCGTTAGCATGCCGCCGATCATCGACGGGTCAAGAGATTTCGGGACATTCGCGCGGTGAGCGGGGCAGCGCTGCAGCCATCCGATTTGGCCCCCGGGCTGCTGCTCGGCGCCGGCGTCGAGATCGGCCCCGACGTGCTGATCGGCGGTTACGCCGTCATTCACGCCGGCGTTGAGATTGGCGCCGGAGCGCGGATTGGCGATCACGCCCAGATCCGTGACGGGGCGAAGGTCGGTCCCGGCGCGACGGTCGGCAGTCTCAGCTCGGTCGACCCCGGCGTCAGGATCGGTGCTCGCTCCAGCGTGCAGGCGCGCTGCTACCTCTCGGCGGGCACCGTCGTCGAGGACGACGTCTTCATCGGTCCCGGCGTGACCCTCGCCAACGACAACACGATGGACCGCCACCCGACGGAGTTCGAGCTCGAAGGGCCGCTCTTGCGCCACGCCTGCCGGATCGGCGCCGGCGTCGTAGTCTGCCCGGCGATCGAGATCGGCGAAGAGGCCTTTGTCGCCGCGGGCGCAGTTGTCGTCGCCAATGTCGCGCCGCGCAGCGTCGTTATGGGCGTGCCGGGTCGCAGCGTTCGCCAGGTCCCGGACGAGGACCTGTTGGAGCGCTGGCGTTGAGCGCCGCGCGCGGCGAGAGGCCGCCCGGGTGAGCGTTCCGCTCTTTGCCGTCAGGCCTGTGCTTGAGCCGCTGTTCGATGAGATCGTGGCGCGCCAAAACGACGTCCTGCGCTCTGGGCAGTACATCCTCGGTCCCGAGGTCGAGGCCTTCGAGGCGGAGTTCGCGGCTTTCCTCGGCGCCCGCCACTGCGTCGGGGTGGCTAACGGGACCGACGCGTTGACGATTGCGCTGCGCGCCCTCGGAATCGAGCGGGGCGACGAGGTGGTGGTGCCAGCGCTGACCTTCTACGCAACGGCCGAGGCCGTCGTCAACGCCGGCGCGACGCCGGTCCTCTGCGACGTCGACGCGCATACGTTCGATATGACCGCGGCCACGGCGGAGCCCGCGATCGGCCCCCGCACCAAGGCGTTGTTGCCGGTTCACCTGTACGGAAATCCGGCGCCAATGGCCGAGCTGCGTGAGCTCGCCGCGGCGCACGGCCTGCGCCTGCTCGAGGACGCCGCGCAGGCAGCCGGCGCCAAGCTCGAAGGCAGGATGGCCGGCGCCCTCGGTGACGCCGCCACCTTCAGCTTCTTCCCCTCCAAGAACCTGGGTGGGTTCGGCGACGGCGGCGCGATCGTCACCGACGACGATGAAGTCGCCGCGATCGCCCGCACGCTCCGCTTCCACGGCTCCGAGGACAAGGTGTTGCACACGGAGGTGGGCTACAACTCGCGGCTCGACGAGATGCAGGCCGCCGGCCTGCGCGTTCTGCTCCCCCACCTTGCCGGCTGGACCGAGTCGCGTCGCCGCGTCGCCTCGGCCTACGCGAACAACGGGCTCGGCGAGGCGGTCGAGCTGCCAACCGAGACGGCGGGCGGCGAGTCCTGCTACCACCTCTACGTTGTCCGTTGCCCCGAGCGGGACCGGCTCGCCGAGCAGCTCGCCGCCAGTGGGATCGGCGCTCGCGCCTACTACACGATTCCGCTTCACCGCCAGCCCGCTCTGGGCGAGTTCGTGCCGAGGGTCCCGCTGCCGGGAGTCGATTCCGCCGCAGCCGAATCGCTGGCGCTGCCAATGGGCCCGGCGCTGAGCGACGAGCAGGTGGCCGAGGCCTCGCGAGCGGCTCGCGCGGCCCTCGCCGTCAGCTGAGCAGGGATTCAGGCGGGGACGGGAGATGCGTGCAGCGCCTCCCGAACAGCGGCTTGTATCGGCAGCAGTCCGGTTCGCTCGGCGGCCGAGCGGCGCGACGGCGCCCCCTCGACCGCTGCGCTCAGGCAGTCAAGGTCCTCGACGGCGATCACCTTTCCCTCCGCGGCGAGCGCCCGGCTGAACTCGACCTGATGATCGTCAACGGTCTCCTCGTAGCGCTTCAGGCGCGGAACAACCACCGGGGTATGGCCGGCGCGCAGCGCGCAGAGGATGCTGCCCGCCCCGGCGTGGCAAACCACGACCTCGGCCGCTTCCATGCTCTCGATCATTTCCGGGAACTGCATAAAGGCATTTGTTCGTGCGGCCCCCGCGGGAGGATCCACCGGACCGTGCTGGACCAGCAGCTGCTCGCCGGGGAGGGTCTCGAGCGCCCGCACGAAGCGCTCGAAGGGAATCTGGGTTGAGCCGACGGTGGCGAAGATCACGCGACGCTCCCGTGGAAGCGGGCCCGGCGCAGCTCTGCAAGCGAGTCCCACTGGACGAAGAAGGCGCTGGCGAGTGGGTAGACCAGCCGCCCCGTCAGCGCCAGCTTCTCGACCCGGGTGATCGACTCGACGTAGACGAGGCGACGGCGCTGGAGGCGGCCGAGGATGAAGAAGGGAAGCGCCAGGCCGGCGCCGGTGGATATGACAACGCTCGGGTTCTGTTCGCGCAGCACCCGCCAGGCCAGGCGCAGGTTGCGGAAGAAGTTGCCGATGTCGCGTGGGGTCGGTCCGTGTCCGTAGATAACCTGCTCGTCCTTGAGCAGGTACTCGACGTCGGTCGAGCGCAGGGTGACCCAGGTCCGCTCCATGTCCCCCCAGGCGGGCTCCAAAGCGAGCATCTGCAAGAGGTGACCGCCGGGAGAGGCGACGATCAAAACTCTCTCGGAGGGCGCCCGCCGCGGGCTCATCTCGCCGTCTTTGCCCGCGGCGAGCGTCTGCCGCAGGCTTCGTCGAGAGTGACCAGGGCGAGGCCGAGCTCAGCGGCGCGCCCGGCAATCGCCTCGATTGCCCGCGCCGTCTCATTTGCGTTAGGTCGCACTGCGTAGCGAGCGGAGTCGTGCAGCAGCACGATCGAGCCGTCATTGAGGTCGCGGTTCACCCGCCGGGCGATGCGTTGGGCAGGTAGCGGCTCCCAGTCCAGCCCCCAGGTCGACCAGTAGGCGACCTCGAGGCCGAGGCGACGGCAGGTCTCGGCTCCGGCTGGAGAAAGCTTGCCGTACGGCGGTCGATAGAAGCGCGGCTTGGCTCCGCCGATTGCCGCCACGGCGGCATAGCCAGCCTCGATGTCCTCGGCGGACTCGGCGCTTGGTACCCGGTCATGACGAAAGTGGCGCTGCCCGTGGACGCCGATCTCGTGACCGCGGGCGAGGATCTCGGGCCCGAGCTCGGGGGAGTCGGCGATCTGCTCGCCGACCAGAAAGAAGGTCGCCTTCGCGCCGGCCGCGTCCAGGGCGTCCAGGACCACTGCGGTTCCTTGCGGCGAAGAATCTGGGCCGTCGTCAAAAGTCAAAACCGCTCGTCCATCGGCGGGCACACGTTCAACTCCTGGCAATTCCCGCCAGCGTCGGGATCGGCTTGGGGAGTGCTCTTGAAGCGCGCAGCGCAGTGAAAGTGGCAGCAACCTACGGAGCCGGTGGAGGTGTCTGCGCATCACCCCCAAAAACGTAGGTCCGCTACTTGAACTTTCGGCCAATGGTTTGGCTAAAGAAAACTGGGTAGTCCAGGGGCATGCTAAGACCTTCGTCCAGTCAAGGGCCATCGCGAGTTCAGGCGCGTTCACCTTCACCGATAACGAGGGCAATGCGCAAGCTTTCTCATACATTCGCCCCGCCCCGCTTTCACCTCGCGATCGCCTTCAGCGCGGTCGCTTTGTTTATTGCTCCCTCCGTTGCCTCTGCAGCAGCTGGTGTCAGTGACAATGGCCCGGCGGGTCACAACGGCCTGAGGTCGGCTCAAGCCGTCCCGGTCACTAAACAAGCGGTCCCAGTCACTAAGCGCGCAAATGCAGCAAGAACTTACTCGTGGCATACCGATTCCGACAACGACGGGCTCAGCAATTGGATCGAGAGATACAGGACGAAAACAGATCCGCGGCGCTCCGATACCGACGGCGATGGATTCGGTGATGGCACCGAGGTGCGCGCCGGGACGGATCCGCTCGATCCGGCCAGCGCCCCAGCCGGTCCTCCGACACCCCCGCCGGTTGTCCCCCCACCCCCCGCCGACACGACCGCCCCCAACACCACGATCAGCTCGGGCCCTGCCGGTACCACTACTTCGACGAGCGCCAGCCTTGGTTTCAGGTCCAGCGAGAGTGGCTCGACCTTCCAGTGCAAGTTGGATTCGGGCTCGTGGGTTGGCTGCACTTCAGCCAAGACTTACAGCCGACTCGCCGTGGGCACTCACACCTTCTCGGTCAAAGCGACTGACGCTGCGGGCAACACTGACCCATCTCCCGCGACGGATAGCTGGACCGTGCAGGCGGGGACACCGCCTGCCGATACGACCGCGCCAGACACCACGATCAGTTCGGGTCCCTCCGGTACGACTTCGTCCACCAGTGCGAGTCTTGGCTTCAGCTCCAGCGAGAGCGGCTCCACCTACCAGTGCTCATTGGACTCCAGTGCCTGGAGCACCTGCTCCTCGCCCAAGACTTACAGCGGCCTGGCGGTGGGATCGCACGCCTTCTCCGTTAAAGCCGCCGATGCCGCCGGCAACACTGATGCCTCGCCCGCCACTCGCAGCTGGACCGTAGCGGTGGCAACGCCCCCGGTGGACACGACCGCGCCTGATACTTCGATCACCTCGGGACCGTCGAGTGCGACGACATCGACCACGGCCAGCTTTGGCTTCTCCGCGACGGAGGGTGGGTCGTCCTTCCAGTGCAAGCTCGACTCAGGATCCTGGAGTGCCTGCACCTCGCCCAAGGCCTACAGCGGCCTGGCGGTCGCCTCTCACGCTTTCTCGGTCAAAGCGATCGATGCCGCCGGAAACGCCGATGGGACCCCTGCGGCACAGGCCTGGACCGTGCAGGCCGCCGAAGGCGGCGGCGGAAGCGCGAGCTGCACTCAGACGCTCAGCTCAGGGGCCAACCTCTCCACCGCCCTCTCATCCGCCGCTGCCGGAGCGGTCATCTGCCTCAGCTCCGGCTCCTATAGCGCCAACGTCACCAAAATCAACAAGTCCAGCATGGTCACGGTGCAGCCGGCCCCGGGTGCCTCTCCGACTCTCAGTTACTCAATGCTGAACCAGGCGACCAACTTGCGCTTCCAGGGACTCAAATTCACGGGCGGGATAGAGGCGCTCGGGCCGTCGAGCAAAATTCAGCTCGTCGATAACGAATTCGTCGGTCCCTTCGGCTTCCACGCCAATGGCCAGGAGCAGAGCAACGGCACCGAAGTAACCGACGTCCTGATTGACGGCAACAACATGCATAACCTCGATTACACCGGCACCCAGGGCACGGCAAACGGCTATGGCATCACCGCATCGAACGGCGCTGCCCGCTTTACGATCACCGACAACACGATCAAGAGCCCGGCCTCCGACTACATCCAGTTCGCCTCGCCCAACACCGTCTTGATCGACCACAACACGTTCCTCGGCCCCAGCCTGCTCGGCAGCCACGCTGACCATCAGGACCTCGTCCAAATCTTCGGCGGCGGCAAAAACGTCACCTTCACCAACAACGTCGCCCGAAACACTGAAACCCAAGAGAGCCTGCTCTTCCAGGAGGGCGCCTTCACCAACGTGGTGATCGAAAACAATCTCTTCGATCACGACTCGCGCGGCTACACCTGCCAGCTCTACCAATCGACCGGCATGGTCTTCCGCAACAACACCGTGGTCGGAAGCCACTGGGGGTGCCTCTTCCGCGACCTCGCCTCAAGCGCGGCCGGCAGCGGCTACCAGATCGACCACAACGTCTTCACCAATACGGCCGAAGGCTCAGACATCTCGACCGAGGGTCGGGCCGGCAGCTGGGGCACCTACGATTACAACGTCTCGGAGGATGGCTCCGCCAACGGCTCCCACTCAGTACGAAATTGGTCTCCTTCTTGGTCGGACGCCAGTAACTACATCCCGCTTGGGCTGCCATTTACCGCGGGATACCGTCCCTGAGCTGATCTCAGGCAGGTGCCTTGGCCGCGAGGCGCCTGTAACAATCGTCGCGTGCGGGCCGGAGCGCTTCTACTGTTTCTTTTCTGTGCAGCCGCGATGCTGCCGGCAACGGCGTTCTCGCATGGCAAGCGTGCGCACAACAGGTTCGGCCTCAGGGCGGCCCGAGTTGTCAAACGCGCCAGCCTCCCGCCGGGGGCCGTCAGTGCTCCGGCCGGCCCACTCGATCTAAGAGTGACGTCCCTGCAGTCACCTGCCTCCCTGCCCCAGGCTCCGGTCGAACCTCCGCCAGTCGTCGACACCACTCCGCCCGACACCTCGATCAGCTCTGGACCTTCGAGCACGACCACGTCGACCAGCGCAAGCTTCGGGTTCAGCTCGAGCGAGGATGATTCTACTTTCCAGTGCTCGCTCGACGCCGAAGTGGCGAGCAGCTGCACCTCGCCAAAGGTGTACAGCTCTCTCGGCGTTGGCGCTCACACCTTCACGGTCACGGCCACCGACGCGGCTGGAAACGCCGACGTCACTCCATCCGTTCGCGGTTGGACAGTGACCGAACCGGAACCGCCTGGCGACTGCACGACAACCCTCCCTCCGGGAGCAAACGTCGCCGACGCCATCTCGCAGGCTGCCGGCGGCGACGTGATCTGCCTGGAAGGCAGCTACGGAAACATCTCCGTCGAGGGCGCCCATAAGTCCCCACCGGTGACGATCCGTTCTGGCCCCAACGGGCGGGCGACGGTTGACGGCATCAGCCTCACCGATCCCTCCGGCCTGCGCTTCGTCGGGCTGGGCATCACCAGCGGCACCACCGTCACTCCCTCCGCGACGAATATTCAGTTCCTCGACAACGACATCACCGGCGTCGCCGGCATCTACATGTTTGGCGACTATCGAATCGGCGATCAGATCAGCGACGTCTTGATCGAAGGCAACAACATCCACGACCTCGACTACAGCGGCAGCCAGGAAACCGGCTTCGGCTACGGGATCGAGGGCGTCGGCGACGTCCGCAACATGACAATCCGCGCCAACACGATCAAGAGTCCGGCCTCCGACTACATCCAGTCGGCCTCCCCGATCAATTGGGTCGTCGACCACAACACCTTCCTCGGCCCCAGCTTGCTCGGTGAGCACGAAGACCACCAGGACCTCTGGCAGATCTTCGGTGGCGGCGAAAACATCGTCTTCACCAACAACGTCGCCCGCAACACCGAAACGCAGGAGAGCCTGCTCTTGCAGGAGGGCACCTTCGCGAACGTAGACGTTGAGAACAACCTCTTCGATCACGACTCCAGCGGCTATACCTGCCAGATCTACCAGTCAGCGGGCCTGATCTTCCGCAGCAACACGATCCTCGGTAGCCACTGGGGATGCCTCTTCCGCGACCTCGCAAACAGCCCCCCCGGCAGCGGCTATGAAGTCGATCACAACATTTTCGTCGGCACCGAGGCCAGCCTCGATATCTCTGAAGAGGGCCGCGCCGGCGAATGGGGCGCCTACGATTTCAACGTTTCCAGTGACGCATCAGCCGAAGGCTCACATTCGGTACGAAATTGGTCCCCCTCGTGGCTGGATGCGACCAATTATGTGCCCCAGGGACTCGCATTTTCCGCCGGATATAGACCCTAGAACTCGGTATCGGACCTGGCCACATGCAAGAATGCGGCCCGTGCGCACTCGTCAACTTCTGCTGGCTGCTTTCTTGGCAGTGTTCGTGCTCCCGGCCACGGCCCAGGGCCAGCCAAGCCAGGACCCCGTTGGCGGCGCTCGGATTTCGGCAGCGGCCCCGAGCTATCGAGGGCTGAATACCGGCCACGCCGTCCTCTACTGGAAGCTTCGCAGCAGCGCAGACCCCGACAAGGATGGCCTGCGCAACTCAACCGAGCTGCACCGCACCAAGACCAACCCGCGCAAGTTCGACACCGACGGTGACGGGGCCGGCGATGGCGCCGAGCTGCTTGCCGGCTCGGACCCCCGCGACCAAGCGAGCGTCCCGGGCGTGGTCGGAGTCCTGCGGGCGGTTGCGATCCTCATTACTACTAGCGTGTCACGGAGCGACACCGCCGCACCCGACACCATGATCCTTTCGGGACCTGCCGCAACAACCACCTCAACCAACGCCAGCTTCAGCTTCTCCTCGGGCAAGAGCGGCTCGCGCTTCGAGTGCAAGCTCGACTCCGGATCCTGGGACACATGCAGCTCGCCGAAGACATACAACGCCCTGAACGTCGGTTCGCACAGCTTTTCGGTCAGGGCGACCGATGCCGCCGGCAACGTTGATGCCTCACCGGCGAGCCGAAGCTGGGTCGTGCGAGCGCTGGGAGACACCACACCGCCCAACACCTCGATCGTCTCCGGGCCCCTCGGAGCCACCACATCGACTACGGCAAACTTCAACTTCTCTTCGAACGAGAGCGGTTCGAGCTTTCAGTGCAAGCTCGACTCCGGAGTCTGGGACGCATGCGGTGCTTCGGAGTCCTTCGCCTCTCTGGCATTGGGTGGACACACCGTTTCGGTCAGGGCCGTCGACTCAGCAGGCAACATCGACCTCACCCCCGCGACCCGTGGCTGGACAGTTCAAGCTTCGGGCGATATGACCGCGCCCGACACCACAATCGACTCCGGACCGTCGGCGACAACCACTTCTACCAGCGCCAGCTTTGGCTTCAGCTCGAGCGAGGCCAATTCAAGTTTTCAGTGCTCGCTTGACTCGGGACCGTGGGGGGACTGTGCCTCGCCAACCTCCTACAGTTCCCTGGCCGCTGGCTCGCACACCTTCTCGGCGAGAGCCACCGACGCCTCCGGCAACACCGATGTCTCACCGGCGAGCCGGACTTGGACTGTGGAAGCAGCACCCGATACAACCCCGCCTCAGACCTCGATCGCTTCCGGACCGTCGGGAACGACCTTCTCGCTCGCCGCCAGCTTCGGCTTCTACTCAAGCGAGGGCGGCTCCAGTTTTCAGTGTCAACTTGACGCCGGCCCGTGGAGCACCTGCGCGACGCCGCAGGCCTATGCCTCTCTCGGACTCGGCCCTCACACCTTTGCGGTGAAAGCCACCGACGCCGCCGGCAACACCGACGCCTCACCGGCAGGCCGTGCTTGGACGGTCGAAAGCGGCAGCTGCACGCAAACTCTCTCCCCCGGCACGAATCTCTCCAGCGCAATCTCCGCGGCGCCCGCCGGAACCGTGATCTGCCTTGATGGCGGGTCTTGGTCATTCAACCTCTCGAGTGTCAGCAAGTCCGATTATGTGACCGTGCAGTCCAACGGTGATCAGCTTGCGAGCCTCGGCTACTCGATACTCAACAACTCGAGCTTCCTGCGATTTCGGGATTTGAAATTCACCGGTGGAGCGGAGATGATCGGGGCCTCCAACCACATCGAGTTCCTCGATAGCGAGTTCACAGGTCCCTTCGGTATCCGCGCCAACGGGGACGAGGCGAGCAGGGGCACCAACGTCACCGACGTCCTGATCGACGGGAATTACCTCCACGATCTCGACTACACGGGGTCTCAAGGACCAGCCGACGGCTACGGAATCACCGCGGTCAACGGAGTCGAACGCTTCACGATCGCCGACAACACGATCAAGAGCGTTGCTGCGGACTACCTGCAGTCGGCCAGTCCGATCGACTTCATCGTCACCCGCAACACGCTGCTCGGCCCCAGCCTCGTCGGCGCCCACCCCCAGGAGCACCAGGACCTCTGGCAGATCTTTGGCGGCGGCACTAATATCACCTACAGCAACAACGTCGCCCGCAACACCGGCACCCATGAGTCGCTGCTCTTCCAGGAGGGCGCCTTCAGCAACGTGGTGATCGAAAACAATCTCTTCGATCACGACTCCCGCGGCTACACCTGTCAGCTCTATCAATCGAGCGGCATGGTCTTCCGCAACAACACCGTCGTCGGCAGCCACTGGGGGTGCCTCTTCCGCGATCTGGCCTCAAGCGTGGCCGGTAGTGGCTACCAAGTCGATCACAACGTCTTCGCTAACACCGAGGCCAGCGTTGACGTCTCCACCGAGGGTCGGGCCGGCAGTTGGGGCACCTACGACTACAACGTCTCCAGTGATGGCTCGGCCAGCGGCTCCCATTCAGTACGAAATTGGTCTCCTTCTTGGTCGGACACCAATAGCTACACTCCGTTCGGGCTGCCGTTTGAGGCGGGGTTTAGGCCTTAGCCCGGAAACGGCCGCGCCGTGCGCTCGTGCCACAATGGCGCCGTGCGCGTCTGGTGGCTTCCGGTAATTCTGCTCCTGGCGGCAGCTGGGTTGCAGCTCGCCCCCTCCCTTCCGGATCTGTCTCCGGCTGATGCCAAACCGGGCTCCGGCGTCCGCTGCACAAAGACGCTTGGCGCCGGGTCAAGTGTCGAGCAGGCGATCTCCGCCACTCGCGGCGGCACGACGATCTGCCTGAAGGCGGGCTCGTATGACTCGATTGAGGCGGCGGGAGTTAAAAAGTCGCCCGCGGTAACAATCCGGTCGGCTCCAGGCGCTCGGGCGAAGCTGAGCGGGATCGATCTGATCGATCCATCCGGCTTGCGCTTCGTCGCCCTCGACGTTAGCGACGGCGTCAGCGTCTCTCCCTCGGCCTCCAATATTCAGTTTGTCAACAACAACATCACCGGCAGCAACGGCATCTACATGTTCGGCGACTACCGGATCGGCAAGCAGATCGACAACGTGCTGATCGAAGGTAACTACATCCACGACATCGATTACAGCGGCAGCCAGGAAACCGGTTATGGATACGGGATCGAGGGTGTCGGCGACGCCCGCCACGTCATCGTTCGCGGCAACACGATCGAAAGCACGGCCTCCGACTACATCCAGTCGGCGACCCCGGTGCACTGGATTGTCGATCGCAACACCTTCCTCGGCCCCAGTCTGCTCGGCAGTCACGAAGACCACCAGGACCTTTGGCAGATCTTCGGCGGTGGCCGCGACATCGCCTTCACCAACAACATCGCCCGTTACACCGGTACCCAGGAGAGCCTGCTCTTCCAGGAAGGCTACTTCCGCAAGGTCGTGGTCAAGAACAACCTCTTCGACCACGACAGTCGCGGCTACACCTGCCAGATCTACCAATCTGATGGCCTCGTCTTCAGTCACAACACGATCGTTGGCAGTCGCTGGGGGTGTCTCTTCCGCGACGAAGCGAGCAGTCCCCCGGGCAGTGGTTATCGGATCGAGAACAACGTCTTCGCCGAGACCAGCGACGGCGGTGATATTTCGACCGAGGGGCGAGCCGGTGACTGGGGCACCTACGACTACAACGTCTCCAGCGATTCCTCGGCGAGTGGTCGGCACTCGCTGCGACGCTGGTCGCCGCGCTGGTCGGGCCGCGCGACCTACGCCCCGCTTGGGTTGCCCTTCGCTGCCGGCTACGAAGCGCCCTGACCCAGGCGTCGCATTCAGTGCGAGGGCAGCAGGCGATCGACCACGCGTCGGGCGTAGTACGAGGTGGTGCGGCCCAGTTGACGCGAGCCGGTCGATGCGCTCGCCTCCGGGCTGATCTCGCGCAGCTCAACCAGCAGCGGCACCGCGACGCGCCCCCAGCGGAACTCATCGGCAAGCCGGTGTCCAGCGGCGGTGGCTTTTACCCGCGCCTGCTCGTCCAGCGAGGCCAGAATCGCGGCGGCTACAGCGGTCGGTGAGCCGGCCTCGACCAGGGTCGCGAAGCCGGACTGCTCGAAGCGCTCAGCGGTCTCATCGCCGCGGCCGAGCACGCACGGCAGCCCGGCCGAGAGGTAGTCCATGTAGCGGGCGCGGGCGGCGAGCGAGGCCTCCTCGGTGTCGCGGTGAAGGGTCAGGCCGAGGTCGGCGTCCCTGAGGTAGTCGCCGCGCTGAGCAAAGGGCACCCACTGCTCGAGGAAGAGAACCGAGCGGTCGAGTACGCCGAGCTCCGCCGCCAGTCCCTTTGCCTCGGCAAGCACCGAGTGCCGCTCGGCGTCGCCGTTGGGCGGGCGACCGGCGGTGAAGACGAGCTTTACGTCAGGGCGGGAGTCCGCCAGTGAGGCGACGGCGCGGATCGCCGTCTCAGCATCGAGCCAGCGCCAGAGGCTGCCCCACCAGAGCACGACCTTGTCGTCGGCTCCGATCTGCGCGAAGTGCTCGCGCAGCGGGTGGCCGTTTCCCAGCGGCAGCTCTCCGTCGATCCCGAAGGGCACGTTGCGCAGGGGCGGCCGGTTGGATTCCCCGAAGGTCTCGATCTCCGCCTCAAGTAGCTCGCGTTGGCGCTGGCCGGCACAGAGGACGAGATCGGCGCTGCGCAGCTGCAGACGGCGCGCGGCGCGGGCGGTGGCGCGGGCCCGCTTGGCGCCCTTGGCGAGGGTGCCGAGCTCGATCTCAACCGGGTCGTACTGGTCGGAGATAGCGACGATCCGCAGGCTGCGCTTCAGTGCTAGCGCGAACGGAGGCACGGTCGAAGCCATCAGCACGTCGTGGCGGCGCGCCTCGCGAAGCAGCCCGCGGCGGGAGAACGGCACGACCGGGAGGCCATCGTGCTCTCCCCCTGCCGCTCCCGGTGCCATCAGGGTCACTCGATGCTCGGCGGTGAGCGCCTGGCCGAGCCGCACGGCGCGGATCTCTGGGCCGCTGAGCTTCTCGCCGAGTCTGCCCGGGACGAGGATCAGGACGTGGCAGCCCCGCTCAGGCGACGGCATGGGCCCTCTCTTCGCTCGGCCGTCCCTCCACAACCTGCTGGTGCCAGAGCTCGAAGCTGAGCATGCTCCAAAGCAGCGATGAGTTGTCCTCCTCGCGGGCGAGGTGGCGATTGAGCAGACCTGCGACGACGTCCTGTTGCAGGTAGCCGCGCCCTTCGGCGCCGCCGCCGAGCAGGGTCTCACGGGCCAGCTCGCGCAGGTCGGTGCGGAACCACTCGGCCATCGGCACCTGGAAGCCCTGCTTGGTGCGGTCGATGTGCTCGTCGGGAACGACGCCACGCAACGCCGCCCGCAGGGCAATCTTCTTCTCGCGGCCGCGCACCTTGAAGCGAGCTGGCAAGGAGGCGCCAAGGGCGACCAGGTCCTGGTCGAGCAGAGGCGAGCGCGCCTCCAGCCCGTAGGCCATCGTCGCGATATCCATCTTGGTCAGCAGGTCGCCGGGCAGGTAGGTCTGCTGGTCGACGTCGAGCATGCGGTCGATCGGATCGAGCGCGGTCGAGGACCCCCACGGCTCGGCGATCGTCTCCGCCGCCGAGCCCTCGAGTGAGGCGCGGAACTCCGGTGTGTAGACGTTCTCGCGCAGGTCGAGGCCAAAGCGCGACATCGCCCGCACGTAACGGTCCTGCGGCGAGAGCGGCAGCAGCGCCGAGGCGCGGCGCAGGCGGTTGCGGGGACTGTTGAGATCGCCGCTGGGGCTTACCCGACCGGCCAGCGCGGCGACCGTGTGACGCAGCCCGGCGGGCACCGCATCGAGGCGCTGCATGATCGCCCCGTGCGCGTAGCGCCCGTAGCCGCCGAAGACCTCGTCGCCGCCGTCACCGGTCAGCGCCACGGTGACCTCGCGGCGGGTCATCTCGGCCAGGTAGAAGCTGGGGATCGCGGAGTGGTCAGCGAAAGGCTCGCCGTAGTGGCGGGCGAGCTTGGGCAGCAGCTCGACCGCATCGGGTCGCACGACCAGCTCGCGATGCTCGGTGCCAAAGCGCTCGGCGACGTCGCGCGCGTAGGGCAGCTCGTCGAAGCCGTTCTGCTCGAAGCCGATCGAGAAAGTCTTCACCGGCTCGCTCGAGAGCTCGGCCATCGCCGCGACGACGGCCGTCGAGTCGACCCCACCGGAGAGGAAGGCGCCGAGCGGCACGTCGGCAACCATGCGGCGGCGGACGGCGTCGCGGACAGCGTCGCGGACCAGCTCACCGGCCTCCGCGTCACTTCCGACATCGATCTTTGGGGCGAAGTCCGCCTTCCAGTAGCGCTCGATCCGGCTCTTGCCGGCGCGCCAGCGCAGCAGCGAGGCCGGCGGCAGCTTGCGTACCGCGCGGAAGGCGCTGAACGGGCTGGGGACGTAGGTGTAGGTGAAGAAGCGATCGAGCGCGACGGGATCGACCTCGCGCGAGATCTCGCCGTCAGCCAGCAGCGCCCACAGCTCCGAGGCGAAGGAGATCGTGCCGCCCCGCTCGGCGTAGAAGAGCGGCTTCTTGCCGATCCGGTCGCGGGCTATGAAGAGCTCTCCCCGCCGTGCGTCCCAGAGCGCCAGGCCGAACATCCCGGCCAGTGACTTGACGAAGTCGGGGCCCTCCTCCTCGTAGAGGTGGGCGATCACCTCGGTGTCGCCGTCGCTGGCGAAGCGGTGCCCGTTGGCGGCAAGCCGTTGGCGCAGCTCGCGGTAGTTGTAGATCTCGCCGTTGAGGACGACCGCGACCGAGCGGTCCTCGTTATAGACGGGCTGATCGCCGGTGGCGAGATCAATCACGCGCAAACGCTGGATGCCCAGACCGACCTGACCGTCGAGGTGGATCCCACGCGAGTCGGGACCGCGATGCTCGAGGCCGGCACACATCGCCGCCAGCAGCTCGCCGTCGACCACATTGCCGTCACTGCGCGCCTGTCCAACGATGCCGCAGATGGTCTACCTCGCTTCGTCGAGGACGGTGGCGGAAGGACTGGACGGCCGCGCCGGCGGCTCGGCCCGCAGCGGCGGCTCTCCGAACCCGAGCAGGACGCGCAGCGCCCTCGCCTCGGCCCGGATCCGCTCGCGCGCAGCGGCCTTGAACAGCGCCTGCGGGACCCGCAGCGCGATCCGCAGCACGTACCCCACGGCCAGCGCGGCGCGGATGCCCAGCGCCCCGAGCCTGCCGTGGTGCTTGCGGGCGAAGAGTGTGCGCGAGTAGGCGAGCTGCGCCATCAGGTCGCCACGGTCGCGGCGGCCGGCGTGGTGCGTCACGGTCATCAGCGGCAGGTGGCGAACGTCCCAGCCCGCCTGGTGCGCCCGCAGGCACCAATCGATCTCCTCCGAGTAGAGAAAGAAGCGCTCGTCCATCGGGCCGATCGAGGCGATCGCCTCGGCCCGGGCGCAGAGGAACGCACCGCATACCCAATCCGCCGAGATCTCCAGCCGGTAGACCCCTGGCCGCGTCTCAAGCTCCTGCATCGTTTTGAAGATCGGCCAGCGCGCCGCGAAGAGCGACTCGCCAAGGTCCCTGCCGGGTGACGGGAAGCGGCGCATCGAGTACTGCAGCTCACCGTCGGTCCCGCGTTGAACGACGCTGGCGATGCCCACGTCTGGCCGCGAGTCGAGCGCCGCGATCAGCTCGGCGAAGTTGCCCTCGAGCACCTCTATGTCTGGGTTGAGCAGGAGAACGTAGCGGCCCTGCGCCCAGGCGATGCCGATGTTGTTGCCGGCAGCGAAGCCGCGGTTGGGGACGCGCAGTACTTCGACGTCGTCGAACTCGCGCTCGATCGCCTCCGGCGTGCCGTCGGTCGAGGCGCTGTCGGCGACGATCCACTCCGCCGCCAGACCACCTAGCGATGCCCGAGCCGAACGCAGCGTGCGCAGCGCCATCTCGCGCCCGTTATGGGTGACGATGACGACGCTCAGATCGGGGCGGCCGTCGCTCATGTCGTCACCGTGCGGCGCATTACCGTGGGCACTCGCGCCGTCCAGCCCGCCGGGACCTCGACCGAGGCCGCGCAGGTGCAAATCGCCGCCATAAAGAGGAACAGGTACGGCGCCTGGGGGAAGGTGAGGATGTCGTAGAGCGAGCAGGCGACGCCAAAGGCGAGGCAGGCCGCGCCGGCGGCAAGCGCCGGCGGTCCGCGCACTGGGTCATCGGAGCGCAGCACCGAACGGGCGACGAAGAGCGGCGTCACGATCAGGGCGATGAAGGCGAGCAGGCCGAGGGCGCCAACCTGGAACAGCTGCCCCAGGTACTCGTTGTCGAAGATTCGGTAAGTGTCGACGCGTTCGGAGTCGAGCGTGCCAAAGCCACGACCGATCATCGGCCGGGTGAGGACATCGGGGACGACCGCCGGGTAGTCGGACGTCCGCCCCTCGGTCGAATCCTGTTCTTTGGTCTGGCCGAGCTCGCGCACGGTGCTGAAGATGCCCGGCGTGACCACCAGCGCGACGGCAAGCGCGACCACCCCGAACGGCGCCAGTCGCAGCAGCTGGCGCGGGCGCAGGACGAAGAGGACGAGCAGCGCCATCGCCGGCACGACGGCCCCCGACTTTCGCTGTGTGATCAGCGCCCCAGCGATAATTATGCAAGCGGCAAGGCCCCAGAGGATGCGGCGGCGGCGGACCGGCGTCATCGCCGCCAGGACAACGGCAAAGGGGAGGGCCATGCCGAGGATCGAGGTAACCGAGAGCGCGTGCCGGGTCGGACCGGTGATCGTCGGTCGCGGCGTCGTGCTCGGGTCGGGATTGACGTCGGTCGGCGAGGGCGCAACGTCGGCGATCGGCGAAAAGACAGCCGCGGAGGTTTCGTAGAAGACGTTGAAGCCGCTCTTCTTCTCGTAGATCGTCCCGGTGGCGGTGATCACGGCGAGCACCACGATCAGGACCGAGAATGGGCGCAGCTCCGAGGCGCGCAGGTTGAGGGTGACGATCGCGAAGACCGCCGCCAACGAGAAGAGCACGGCGAGGTGCTTCTGCGCGTCGTCCCATTCGCCGAGATTGGTGATCCGCTCGACGTTGAAGGCGATGCTGGCAACGGCAACAAGGAGGAAGGCGATCATCCCGATCGCCCAGCCGGGCGGTCGCAGTCGTTCAACCGCCTGCGGCTTGCCGAGGGCGGTCCCTATCGCCCACACGCCGACTATCGCCATGACCAGAAAACGGTCGAAATCCGAGCTGACCGGCATTGCCACCTTGAGCTGCATCGCATCGAAGGGGACGAGGAAGATCATCACCAGAAGCGCCGCAAAGAGCCAGGGCAGCGGGCGGCGCGTGTACGGCCAGGCGTTCTCTTCGCGCATCGGCAAATGCCGTGCCGCGGCCCTCATCAGCGCACTCGCTCGTGCTCGCCGCCCGGGTAGCCGAAGCCGCTCTGAGTTTCGCGCTCGTGAGTGCCGGGACGGGGGTCCCCATTTGGGTTGGAGCCACCGTAGACATCGGCTTCGCGCCAACCGCGGGCAAGCGTCTGGGCCGGGATCAGGAGCATGCACCAGGCGCCGAAGACGATGATGAAGACGAGCAGGGCGATCTGGATGTTGGCCCCCTCATTAACAACGCCACCGGTTGCGTTGCCGAGCTTGCGAATCACCACGCGTCGGCCCGGAGGTGTGTTCTGACTGGCCTGGATCCGGTTGATGTAGGTACGCAGAGCCCGCGGCGCGGCGTCGGCGAGGCCGATCGCCGCGGCTTCCGTCGGCGCCTGGGCAAAGACCGAGACGACCGGCAGCACCGGGTTGTTCTCGAAGCGCAGCCTGTAGAGCGCGCCCTCGCCGATGATCTGCGAGCTGCGCTGGCCGGCGGTCGGCTCCTGCTGGATTACCGGCAGGTTGATGTCGTAAGGCCCCTCGGCCTCGATTGAGCTGAGCGGCACCTGGGCTTCCTGGGCGATCAGCTGCAGCGCCACCGGGCTGGCCAGGAAGCGGGCAAATACGGCGGCCCTGGTCTCCAGCGGCGTCAGGTCGTTTTCGAGGTCGGCGAAGGCGGAGTCGGGGGCGTCGACCAGCAGTTGGGTGGAGGCCGTCGCGAAAACGTTTGTGCGGCTGGTCATCGAGGGCGGGAAGAGCCCGATGCTGTAGACGCTGAGCAGGGCGGCGATCAGCGCGAACACGGCACCGAGAGCCACCAGCCGGCGCCGGATCCAGAGGGTCTTGAGGGTTCGCGCCAGTTCCATGGTCTGAAATTCGGTGCGGCTTACACCGCGAACTAGAAACGGCCCGCGGGGTGGCCTTCTTTCATCCCCCTGGGAAGGGAACGGCGCTGCGCGGCGCGCTTGGGCGTCGCAGGCGGTCGACGATCCGCCGCCGCTGCTCGGCGCGGACGAACTTGCGGTAGCCCTCGACGTCAACCCGCGGCACGCGGCGCACCGCCGCGCGCGCATAGCCGTAGACGTAGGCGGCGCTGGAGGCGCCGCGCGGCTTGACCCGCGCCACCTTGGTCGCTCGCATCACCGTCCAGGGCAAGCCGTGGTGGAGGATCCAGTGCGCTTCGCCCCAGCGGACGTGGCCGCGCAGGCGGCCGTCGGCGCTGCCAGTGTGCCGGTGGTGAAGCGCCTCGGCCCGATCGAATGAGCGGGTCTCGAAACCGAGCATGCGGGCGGTCACCTCGTCGATCCCGTCCCACCCCAGGCGCTCCCAGACGCCGCCGATCGCGGCAAAGCACTCACGTGTGTAGAGCTTGAGCGCGCCGCGCACGTGTTCGGGCGCGCTTGAGGTCGGCTCCCACTCCGTGCCGTGCTGCTCGAGCACGACGCCGCCGCCGATGCCAAGGTTCGGGTTACGGTCGAACTCGGCGAGCAGCGAGGTGAAGTAGTCGGGGCGCAGCTCGATGTCACCGTCGAGCTTGCCGAGATGGGTGAAGAGCGAGAGCTCCCGGGGGTCGATCGTGTGCAGGCCGTAGTTGAAGGCACGCGGGGCCGCCGCCACCTTGAGCCGATCGTTGGCTGGGGCGGTGAAGCCGGGCGGGGTCGACACGACGTGCATGAAGTCGATTTCGCTGGCCAGGCGATGGATGATCTGAGGCGTCTCGTCATCGGAGCCGTCGTCGACCACCAGCCAGTGCTCGGGGCGCCGCGCTTGCGCAGCGAGGGCATGGGCAACCCGTTCGATGTGGGCGGCCTCGTTGCGCACAGGCGTGATGATCAGCAGGCGGTGTTCTGGCATCAGTCGAGAAACGAGTCGCGGACCGCCGCGCTTGCGCACAAAAGAGCCGGGCGGGCCCCGTCGTTATTCCAGCGTGAAGGCCGTGCGGAGAAAGATCAGAAGCGCGAAGGACGCCACCCGGCGGGTCGTCTTCGCTTCCGAGCGCCGCCACGTCGCCGTCCGCCGCCATCTCGCCGGGCGCTACCTGCAGGGAGACGGCCTCGAGGTCGGTGCCCTGCACCTACCGCTGGCGCTGCCGCGCGGCGCCCGCGCCCGCTACGTCGACCGGATGAGCGTCGAGGATCTGCGCGCTCACTATCCCGAGCTCGACGAGTACGAGCTCGTCACCCCCGACTTCATCGACGACGGTGAGGCGCTCAACTCGGTCCCCAGCGGCTCGATGGATTTCGTCATCGTCAACCACTTGATCGAGCACTGCCAGGACCCGATCGGCGCCCTGCTCTCGCACGCCCGCGTGCTGCGCGAGGGAGGCGTCCTCTACCTGGCCGCGCCCGATCGTCGTCGCACTGCCTTTGACCGCGAGCGCAAGGAGACCTCGCTGGAGCACCTCCTCCGCGACCACGAGCAAGGGCCAGAGGGCTCTCGCTCCAAGCACTACGAGGAATGGTCGCGCCTCGCGATCAAGGTTCCGGCCGACGAGGTCTCCGCCCACGCCGCCGCGCTGGAGCGGCAGGATTACTCGATCCACTTCCACACCTTCACCCTGACCTCGTTCCTGGCGCTGATGCTGCGTGCCCGCGAGCTCTACGGGCTGCCTTTCGAGGTAGTCGCGAGCGAGACCAACAACCACGAGTTCATCGTTATTGCTCGCAAGATCGCCGACGGCGCCGAGCCTGCCCAGCAGGGCGTGCAGGTGCCGGATCTGGCGCTGGCCACCAACGGCCGCGCCTCCTAGCTCCAGCTTCTAGCGCGCTGCTCGAACAAATCCAAGGCCGCTACTTCAGCCCATCCGACATTCACCCACCTAGGGTGTGGTCAATATCGGATGCGCGGTACGGAGTCGGCTATTCGGCGACGGCGGCGGGCATGCCGACGGCGAGGTCGCCGTTGATTGCCGGTGGCTGCTTCTCCGCATCCAGCCAGGGGATGAGGCGGCTGGCGATGAGGCGGATGTCGGCCCAGGAGGCTGGGCTGATTAGGCGCAATACCAGGGCGTATGCGGTGAACCCAGCTGCCGCGCATGCCGCCAACAGAGGCACCGTCGGGGCGTCGAGGAAGAGGCGCAGGGGCAGCGCAGCGGCGGCGAGGGCTAGGCAGCCGAGCAGAGCCGGGCCGGCGTCGTCGAGCAGCTCGAAGACCGAGCTTTCAAGCACCGGCCCGAGCAGGAAGGCGTAAGAAGCAATCAGCGCTGCCACCCTGAAGCCGGCGATCGCGGCGCAGACGAGGACCAGGTCGCCGCCGGAGGAGGCGAGGAAGAGCATGCCGGCGTAGAGCCCGACTTCGAAGATGTTGAAGACCATCAGCGAACGTGGTTTGCCCGCGGCGAGGACCAGCGGGTCGATCGTGTTCTTCAGGGTCCCCGCCATGCCGGCGACGGCGAGGATCTGGGCGAGCACGACGGCGGGCTCCCAGCGGGCGCCGAACAGCCACGGCACCAGAACCGGAGCGACGACGATGAAGAAGACCATCAGTGGGAAGATCAGGGTGGCGTTGAGGCGGACGATCCGCTGCCGCACGGAGCGCAGGTGGACCATGTCCTTGGTCCGCGAGTAGACCGGGAAGGCGATCCGCGAGACGATGCCGCTGACCTTGCGCTCGTATTCAACCCCGAGCGTAAAGGCGCGGTAGTAGAAGCCAACCGCGGAGGGCGTCAGCCGCGCGCCGAGGATTGCGTAGTCGACGTTGCGACTGCCGATGCCGGCCAGGCCGGCTCCGGCGGCGGGCGCCCCAACCGCCGCAATCTCCCTGATCTCGGCACCGCGCCAGAACGGCAGCGGCGTCGAGCCGGCGAAGAGGAGCAGCACCGTCGCCCAGGCGAAGATCCCGGCGATGCTGCCGAGCACGAAGGCCTCGGCGTCGAGGCCGGCCAGGGCCAGCGCGATCGAAACCACCGTGGTGACGGCGGCGGAGACCACTTCGGAGAGACCGATGCGGTTGAACTCGAGCCGCCGCTGAAGCATCGCCAGCGGCACGATCATCACCCCAGCGATAGTGAATACCGGCGAGTAGAGCTGGATTAGCTCGCTCGTCGCGGCGCCGAATAGCGGTGTGGCCAGGAGCGGCGCGACGAAGTAGGTCAGTGCAGTTAGGGCCAGCCCACCGACGACGCCGATTGCCATCGTGCCCTCGGTATGACGGTGAGTAACGGCCTGGTGGCGGACCAGCGGCGTGCCCAGCCCCTCGTTTACCAACGAGAGCGCGATCTCGGGAATGACGAGGGCGATCGCAAAACGCCCGTATTCGGCAGGCGGCACCAGGTGCGCCAGCACCACCGCTCCGACGACGGCAACGATCTCAAAGGCAAGCCTCGTCGCTGAGATCCAGCGCACTCCATCAAGCGTTGCCTCGCGAAGCTCGCCGCGGGAAACCTGCTGCGATTGGTCAGACATCGCCGCCGCGGCGCATCTCCAACTGCGCTCGCTCAGCGATTGCCTCCGCAGGGGCGAGGGCCGGCGGTACAGCCGGGTCTCCCGGCAGTGCCGGTGGGATGTGTGGGAAGACGCCGAACTGTCCTTCGGCGGGCGGCTCAGCATCGACCGCGCGCCAGGCGTCGATCAGGCGCGGGATGCCGAAGATCAAGAGGACCCCGAGGGCGAAGAGCACGACGAAGATCCCCAGCGCCGCCTTGATCCCCAGTGCTTCATTGGTGAGGTCGGCCTGGGCTGGCCCGAGCACGCGGAAGGTTACCTTCTTGGAATCGGGGATCTGCTGCTGCGCCTGGATCGTGGAGACGATCCCGCGGATCGCCGCCGGGGCGGCCGCGGCGAGTTCGCGCGCCTCGGGCACGGTCGGCGCCCGGGTTTCGACGTTGACGATCGGCAGCTCGTCGCGCTGGACGATCTGGAACCCGTAGGGGCGGATGTTGGTCGGCGGCGCGGTGGTGCCGACCGCCTCGCCGGGCAGCGGCGCCGGTCCCGCCACTTCGATCTGCTTGACGGGGATCCCGGTCGTCTTTGAAATCTGCTTGATCACGTTGCCGCCGGCCATATAGCGGGCGAAAACGCCAGCACGCGCTGTCAGCGGTTCAAGATCGCGCCCGACGTCGGCGATCGGCGACCTTTCCGAATCGATCAGGATCTCGATCGAACCGTGGGCTTCGACGTGATCGCGCTTGCTGAGCGACATCGAAGAGGGGCTGATGTTGAAGACGACCAGCACCGCGATTACTGCGGCGCCGACGGCAGCGAGGGCTACGGCAAGGCGCCGCTGCCAGAGCTCTTTGAGGAAGTAAATGAAGTTCACGCGGTCCTAGCGGTCGACTTGGGCCATGGGGTCATGGGGGTGATCGTCTGAGAAACGGATGAAAGACGGGGGAACTTGTGCGCCGTTGCGAGTGGCCTTTTCGGCGGCGATCTCATCCCACAACCGATCGAGCCCCGCTTGACGGTCATAGTCGCGCCGCACCCGCTCGGCGCCGCGCTTTGCCTGCCCCCTGGCTGCCTCGGGATCGGCAACCAGCGCGATCACGGCGGCGGCCATCGCCGCCGGATCCTCGGCCGCAACGACGGTGCCGAACTCGCCCCCGCCCAGGACCTCGGCAACGCTGCCAACCTCGGCGGCCACCACCGGGCGCTCCGCGATCAATGCCTCCATCAGGACCAACGGGGTCACATCGGCCCCTTGACTCGAGCAGAAGAGCAGAACGTCGTGGTCACCCAGTAGAGCGGGGACGTCGTCGACCGAGCCGGTGAGCTCGACCCGCTCGCTCACGTCCAAGTGCGCGGCGGTTGCCCGCACCTGCTCGGCGTAGGCCTCGTCAAGGACAGGCCCGACAACACTCAACCTCGCGTCGAGCCCTAGAGTTCCGAGCAGCGCGAGTGTCTCAACGGCACGGTGTTGGCCCTTGCCGTCGCCGCCGGTGAGGCTGCCAATCACGCAGAGCCGCAAGGGGCTGCCAAAGGCGGCGGCGAGCGGCTTGCCCTCCCTCGCCGTGATCCCATCGGCGATGCGGACGACGCGGGCCCGGCCCCGTCCTCCGAGGCGCGCCGCGACGCCGGCGGAGATCGCCACGATCACATCGGCGCAGTGGCGCTGCAACCAGAAGACGGCTTTGCCCGAGCGCGATGTCGGCCACTCGCGAGCATGGGCAAATGACGGCACTCCGGCAAGCCTGGCAGCGAGAACCGGAGCCAACAGCACCGTGCTGCTGGTCAGGACCGCGTCGACCTTGCGGCGGCGAATCGTCCTCGCCAGGCGGAAGGCATCGACGCAGCTGCGCAGTAGCTGCAACGCCCAGCGGCCCGGGGAGACGTCCCAGGTCGGCAACGACGGAGCCGGGGCGATCACCGCACCACAGGCGGCGAAGCGCTCGCGAAGCGGGCCCTCGGCAACAGCGGCGACGATCGAACAGCGCGAGGCAAAGCGCTCTGCCTGGGCCAGGGCCATCGCCTGCGCGCCACCCGGCGCGGCGCTGTGCACGGCGATCAACAGCACCGCCGGCCCACCGTGCTCACCGGTTGGCACGCTTGCGGCCCGCGAACTCACGGCTGGGCCATGCTGCCGGCTAGCTCGCGATTCCCCTTCGTCTCACTCGCGCGCCGCAGCACTCGTTCGGCGAGGTATGCGTAGCCAGAGGCGATCAGGGGGACCAGGACGAGCTCGTAGCGGAAGGCGGAGAAGGCGGGTCCGACGGCCATCAGCAGCAGGTAGCCCGGAACGGTCGACCAGAGCAGGATCGTCAGCGTGTCGCGGCGCGGCGTCAGCGCGAAGGCAGCGACGATGCCGCCGAGCGCGGCCAAGACGACGAGCGGATTACCCGCTGCGTAGTCGGCATAGCGCCCGAGTATGTGACCGATGTTGGAGGGGTACTGGGAAAGCACCGCGCCCCAGCTGGTGTCGGTGGGGATCGTGTGGTTGTTGAAGACGTAGGCAAGCGCTTTCGACTCCGAGACGCCGTGCACGAAGAGCGCCGGCAGGGCCGCGGCGACCCCGCAGCCGAACAGAGCCAGGGACGGCCTGTCGCGGCGTGCCACGAGCAGCCCGAGGGCGGCAATGACGGGGATGAAGGCGATGTCACGCGTGAAGGCCAGCGCCAGAACGCAGGCGAACCACGGTGCCAGCCAGCGCCGGCTCCGCTCGATCGCCAGTACCGCGCAGAGCAGGGCGGCGATCAAGAGGGCGAGGCCGCTGCTGTCGGTGAGCGGGAATACGGACCAGGCTCGTAGCGGCGGCCAGAGAATGACCGCGGCGGCGACTCCAAGGCTGATGGCGAAAGAGAGGCGTCGCCGCAACAAGAGGAAGAGCAGGGCGGGAATGAGGATGAAGCCGAGCAGTGAGAGGACCTGCAGCGAGTGGAGCCCGAACAGCGGCTCTATGACTACTGCGAGCGCCGGCAGGAACAGTCGCCGCGCGTAGAAGTCGGAGCTGTATTCGACCCAGGCCGGATCGCTGACCCGGGGCGGTTCATCGGGCGACTCGGCCTCCAGTCCCCGCTCATAATCGGAGAGCGGACCACCGAAGACTTGCCGTCGCGCCGTCGCGCCCTCGGTGCCGCTGATCTCCTCGCTCTTTGCTTGGTAGAAGAGTGCATCGGTCTCCCAAGAAATTGGCCCGCCCCAGTGCGTCGCCATCGAGATGGCGGCGAGGAGCGAGAGCGAAAAGGCGGCCAGAGCGGTGCGCACAAATCAGGAACGAAAAGTCCTTAGCAAGACTTTCGGTGCCGTTTTGGCCGAGTTCAATCCGAAGATTGGACGAATTTCATCCTAGGGCCGCGTTAGGGAATGGGAAGGTGTCGCGTTGCTCAATTGACAATGCGAATTCGCCTCCCACTTTTGCTGCTCCTGCTCGGAGCCCTACTAGTCCTACCCTCCCCCGCCGGGGCAGCCGTCAGCTGCCCCAACTCCAACCCGGTCGTCAATGAGAACAACTGCATGGGCGCGGGATCGACCGCCTGGCAGCTGACTAACTACGACCAGGACGGGATCACCGGCTACGCGACCAAGACCAGCGTCGACCTCGGCGAAGGGGTGCCGTTGCGGATCGCCAACCAGGCGGGCACGGGGAGCGCGGAAGTCAGCGTCTTCCGTATGGGCTGGTACGGCGGCAGCGGCGGCCGGCTCGTCTACCAGAACAAAAAAGTCACGATCAACAACGACCGTCATTGCGAATCCCCCGACGAAACGACCGGCTACTGGTCCTGTGAGAACTGGGAAACCAGCCTCACCGTGCCGGGCAGCTCGCTGCCGGCCTCGGGCATATATCTAGTGCGAATCAAGGACCTGGCCAACAGCCAGGACAACCAGATCATCTTCACGGTTCGCAATGACGCGCGTAAATCCGCCCTTCTCTACAAACTGCCGACCGCCACTTACCAGGCCTACAACTCCTTCAACGGCCACTCGCTCTACCGCTTCAACTCGGCCGGCTTCCAGACGATCACCGGCACCGGCCGCGCGGTCAAGGTCTCCTTCGAACGCCCCTACGTCAACGACTACAACGACGCCAACTGGTTCCTCAAAGCTGACTTCCCGATGGTCGCCTGGCTCGAGCGCGAGGGCTACGACGTCGACTACACCGAGAGCGTCTCGGTCGACTCGAACCCTGGACAGCTGCTCAACCACAAAACGCTGGTCTTCTCGGGCCACGACGAGTACTGGTCCGAAGCCGAGATGAACGGCTACAAGGCGGCCCGCGACGCCGGGGTCAACATCGCCTCCTTCAGCGGCAACACCGGGTACTGGAAGATCCGCTACGAGGACGGCGGCCGCACCCTGGTCTGTTACAAGGCGGTCGAGGGGACCAAAGAAGGCAGCGTCCCCGACGGCTCCAAGGGCGTCAACGACTGGGGCCCGGACGGGGTCAAAGGCACCAAAGACGACGCTCTGGGGCTCGACGGTAAAGCCGGCACCGCCGACGACAACCCCAAATACGCGACCACCACCTGGCGCGATGACGGGGCGCCCCCCGGTAACCCCAACGCCCCGACTGGAGGTCGCGTCGGCCCCAACCAACCGGAGAACTCGCTGCTGGGCTCGATGTACGTCGGCGACAACGACAACTTCGATTACCCCCTGACGATTCCCGCCACCAACGGCGCGGACGAATACGCCGGCGACCGCATCTGGCGCAACACCGGCATATCGGAGACCGGCAGCACCACGATCAACAGCAAGCTCAACGGCTGGGAGTGGGACTCGATCCCGACCCAGGCCCAGTACCTGAGCAAACAGCCGAGCGGTGTCAAGCGCGTCAGCCTGACCGACGTCGGGAGCGCCCCAAGCCCGCCCGAGTGGATCCAGGACGAGGGTCTGCTCTACTCGACCACCGCCCCCCCGGGCCAGCCGACCACGGTCTCGGCGGTCAAGTACAAAGCCGCCAGCGGCGCCCTCGTCTTCGCCTCCGGCACGATCCAGTGGTCCTGGGGTCTCGCTCATCACTATCTGGACAAACCGAGTGAAAGCTACGAAGACCCGCCGGTCGACCTCAGCGACCCGCGAATCCAGCAGGCGACCTACAACATCTTTGCCGACGGCGGAGTTGAGCCGCTGACCCCGGTCGGCGTCGTCATCGACGGCAACGAACCGCCGGAAGCCTCCTTCACAGCCACCCCCAACCCGGCCTCGGCAGGAAGCCTGGTCACCTTCAACGCCTCCGGCTCGACCGATTCGGACGGCTCGATCGTCAAATACGAATGGGACCTCGACGGCAACGGCAGCTACGAGACGAACACGGGCTCGACCGCGACCACGTCGAAAACGTATGCGAGCGCCGAAGAAGTGACGGTCGGCCTGCGGGTGACCGACAGCGGCGGCGGCGCCGATGGGGCAGTTCGCACACTGGTCATCAGCAATGGCACGCCTGGCAACATCGCGCCAAAAGCCGCCTTCACCATCTCCCCCAACCCGGCTTCACTGGAAGCGCTGGTCACCTTCAACGGCGCCGGTTCATCGGACCCCGACGGATCGATCGTCAAATACGAATGGGACCTCGACGGCAACGGCAGCTACGAGACGAACACGGGCTCGACCCCCACGGCCAGCCGCTCTTACTCGAGCGAAGGCGACCGCCAGGTCAGCCTGCGGGTCACCGACAACGGCGCCGGGATTTCCACCGTCACCCACGCGCTGGTCGTCGGCAAAGGCAGTGCCTACCGCGCCGAAGTCATCGCAACCTCGGGAGTGCACAACTACTGGCGCTTCGGCGAGAAATCGGGCAGCACCTTTGCCGACGCCGTCGGCTCCAGCCCGGCGACGGCTCAAGGCGGCTTCGCGCTTGGAGCAACCGGTGCCCTGGAAGGCGATCTCGATACAGCCGCGACCTTCGACGGCGCGACCGGCGCCGCCAGCGCCACCGTCGATCTCTCCGCGACGTCGCAGCTGACGCTTGAATTCTGGCTCAACTGGGCGGCCTACGCCAATGACGATGACCTCGCGCTCGAGTTCACGCCCAACTTCAACAACGTCAACGGCGGCTTCCTGGTCGACCCCAACGCAGGCGAGATGGGCGGCAAGTTCGGCGTCGGCATCGGCCGCGGCGAATCGCGCAACAACGTCTACTTCGCTCGGCCCAGCGCCGGTGCTTGGCACCACTATGCCCTCGTCTTCGACACCACGGCTCCCGCGGCCCAGCAGATCATTCCCTACGTCGACGGCAAACCGATCTCCTACGAAAAGCTCAACACCGGTATCGGCGCGGGCAAATTCGCCAACTCGACCCTCTCCTTCATGTCGCGCAACGCCTCGGCCCTGTTCGGCAAAGGCAATCTCGATGAGCTCTCGATCTACAGCCGCGCCCTGACCGGAACCGAAATCGGCGCCCATTTCCAGGCCAGCCGCACCAATAAATTGCCGCAGGCCTCCTTCTCGGTCTCCCCCAATCCGGTCCCGACCAACACGCAGGTCAGCTTTAACGGTTCAGCTTCATCGGACCCCGACGGCTCGATCGTCAAATACGAATGGGACCTCGACGGCAACGGCAGCTACGAGACGAACACGGGCTCGACTGCGACCACGACCAGCAGCTACTCAACGGAAGGAAACCGCCAGATCGGGCTGCGGGTCACGGATAACGGCGGCGCCGTGGAAACCACCACGCGCACGCTCGTGGTTCAGCAGAACTCCCCCCAGGCGTCGTTCACCGCTACGCCCAACCCGGCGGCGACAGATGCACAGGTCAGCTTCAACGGCTCGGGTTCCTTCGATCCCGACGGCTCGATCGTCAAATACGAATGGGACCTCGACGGCAACGGCAGCTACGAGACGAACACGGGCTCGACCGCGACCACGATCAGCAGCTACTCCAGTGCCGGCGAATACCAGGTTGGTCTGCGGGTTACCGACAACAGTGGCGGCACCGCGACAACGACCCGGACCGTCACCGTGGGCGGCGCCTACAGCGCCGCGATCGGCTCGACCCCCGGCCTGGTCGACTACTGGCGCCTGGGCGAGCAGTCGGGCACAACCTTCGCTGACATTTCCGGCCCGAGTCCCGCCACACTCAAAGGCGGCGTAACCCTCGGTGCGCTCGGCGCGCTCGAATCCGATCCGAACAAGGCCGCCTCCTTCGACGGCGCCAGTGGCGCCGCCAGCGCCAACGTCGATCTCTCCGCCACCTCGCAGCTGACACTCGAATTCTGGCTCAACTGGTCCACCTACGCCAATGACGATGACCTCGCCTTCGAGTTGACCCCGAACTTCAACGACAACGACGGTGGTTTCATCGTCGACCCCAATGCCGCGGAGTTCGGCGGCAAGTTCGGCGTCGGCATCGGCCGCGGCGGATCGCGCAACAACGCCTACTTCGCGCGGCCCAGCGCCGGCGCCTGGCACCACTACGCGCTCGTCTTCGACACGACAGCGCCTGCGACCCAGCAGGTCCTCCCCTACGTGGACGGCAAACCGGTCTCCTTTGAAAAGCTCAACAGCGGCACCGGCGCGGGCAAATTCGCCAACTCGACCCTCTCCTTCATGTCGCGCAACGCCTCGGCCCTGTTCGGCAAAGGCAATCTCGATGAGGTCGCGATCTACAACCGGGCCCTGAACGCGGGGGAAATTAATTCCCACTATCTGGCCAGGGGCAACAACGCGCCCCAGGCGTCCTTTACGGCGACGCCGAACCCGGTTGAAACCAAAGCCCAGGCGACTTTTGATGCTTCCGGCTCTTCGGATGCCGACGGCACGATTACGAAATACGAGTGGGATCTGGACGGCAACGGCAGCTATGAGACCGACACGGGCTCGACCGCGACGACGACTAAAACTTATTCCGTAGCCGGTACATACCAAGTCGGCCTGAAGGTCACCGACGACGACGGGGCCACCGCCACCAGCAGCGTCAGCCTGGCCGTGAAAAACCAGCCGCCTACGGCCTCTTTCACCGCCGTGCCCAACCCTGCCCCAATCGGAACCCAGGTCAGCTTCAACGCCTCGGCCTCCTCGGACCCGGACGGCACGATCGTCAAATACGAGTGGGACCTCGACGGCAACGGCAGCTATGAGAGCGATACGGGCTCGACCGCGACGACGACCAAGCGCTACACCAATGGCGGCGATGTAACCATCGGCCTGCGGGTCACCGACGACAGCGGTGAAACCACGACAACCACGCGGGTCGTCAGCGTCGTCGGCTCCTACTACGGCGCCGTCAGCTCAACCCCCGGCCTGATCGACTACTGGCGCCTGGGCGAGAAATCGGGCCCCACTTTCACCGACGGCGTTGGCTCTAACGCCGCTATCACCGAAGGTGGGATCGGCTTCGGTAAACCGGGCGCGCTCGTGGGCGACCCCAACACAGCGGCAAGCTTTGACGGCAACAACGGCACCGCGAGCGCAAAACTCAACCTCTCCGGCACCTCGCAGCTGACGCTCGAATTCTGGCTCAACTGGGCTGCCTACGCCAACAATGATCGGCTCGCCTTCGAGTACACGCCCAACTTCAACCAAAACGACGGCGGCTTCCTGGTCGACCCCAATGCGGGTGAGCTCGGCGGCAAGTTCGGCGTCGCGATCGGCCGTGGCGGGTCGCGCAACAACGCCTACTTCCAAAGGCCCAGTGCGGGCGCCTGGCACCACTACACGCTGGTCTTCGACAGCCAGGCTCCGGCCGCTCAACAGGTCGTCCCCTACGTTGACGGCCAGCCGATCTCCTACGAAAAGACCGCCAGTGGTACCGGTGCGGGCAACTTCGCCAACTCAAGTCTTTACTTCATGTCGCGCAACGCCATCACGCTGTTTGGCAACGGCAGTCTCGATGAGGTCGCTCTCTACAACCGGGCCCTCAGCTCTTCAGAGGTCGCCGCGCACTTCGATGCCAGCATCGGCAAACCGCCGGTGCCCTCTTTCGCGGCCTCCCCCAATCCGGTAGCGGCCGGGCTCCCTACCAGCTTCGACGCTTCGGCTTCAACGGATCCCGATGGCGCGATCGTCAAATACGAGTGGGACCTCGACGGAAATGGTAGCTATGAGACCGATACCGGCGAAACCGCAAGTGCGACCAAGAGCTATGACACCGCCGGCGAGGTAGCCGTCGGCCTGCGGGTGACCGACAACGTCGGTGAAACGACGACCATCACGCGTACCGTCACGGTCCAGGGCACGCTGCCGACGGCGTCGTTCACGGCAACACCCAACCCGGTGTCGACCGGTGACCAGGTCAACTTCGACGCCTCCGGCTCATCTGATCCCGAGGGCCCGATCGCCAAATATGAGTGGGATCTCGACGGCAACGGCAGCTACGAGACGACCACGGGCGCCACGGCGACGACGACCAAAAGCTACCCAGCCAAAGGCGGCGTCACCGTTGGCCTGCGGGTGACGGATGGCGACGGCGCGACGGCGACGACCACGGTTGGCCTGACGGTTCAAAACAAAGCTCCTTCCGCCTCCTTCACCGCCACGCCCAACCCGGCCACGACCCTGAGCCAGGTCAGCTTCGACGCCTCGGCATCTGCTGATTCCGACGGCAGCGTCATCAAATATGAGTGGGACCTCGACGGCAACGGTAGCTACGAGACGAATACGGGCACCACGGCGACCGCGTCGCGCTCCTTCGAAAGCGCCGGCGCTCGCGAAGTCGGGTTGCGCGTTACCGACGATGATGGTTCGACCGGAACGACCACGCGGACCGTGACCGTTCAAAACCGTGCTCCTTCAGCCTCCTTCACGGCCACGCCAAATCCGGTGCCAACCGGTACGCAGGTCACGTTCAACGGGACTGCTTCTACCGACCCCGATGGCACCGTCACCAAATACGAATGGGACCTCGACGGCAATGGCAGCTACGAGACCGACACGGGCTCGATCGCGACCGCGACGAATACCTATGCCGTCGCCGGCAGCGTCACCGTCGGCCTGCGAGTCACTGACAACAACGGCGACACTGCAACGACGACACAGGCCCTCACGGTTCAAAACCGTGCTCCTTCAGCCTCCTTCACGGCCACGCCAAATCCGGTTCCGACCGGCACCGCCGTGAGCTTCGACGCATCTGGTTCTACCGACCCCGATGGCACCGTCGCAAAATACGAATGGGACCTCGACGGCAATGGCAGCTACGAGACGAATACCGGCGCCACGGCGGCGACGACTAAAACTTACGCCAGCGCGAGCACGCCGACGATCGGGCTGCGCGTCACCGATAACAACGCGGGGGCAGCAACCACGACGCGTGTCCTCACGGTCCAGAACCGTCTCCCCTCAGCCTCCTTCACGCTCACGCCCAACCCGGTGGTGAGCGGCAGCCCGGTCAGCTTCAACGGCTCCGGATCCACCGATCCCGACGGCACGATCGCCAAATACGAATGGGACTTTGACGGCAACGGCACGTACGAGACCAGCACCGGCGCCACCGCGACCACGACCAAAACCTTCGCCACCGCGGGCAGCGTTACCGTCGGCCTGCGAGTCACCGACAACAACGGCGGCACGGCGACGACCACCCGCGCCCTGACGGTCTCCAACCGCGCCCCCACAGCCTCCTTCACCGCGACTCCCAACCCGGTGCCGACAGGTACGGCTGTGAGCCTCAACGCCGCCACTTCGTCGGACCCCGACGGCACCGTAGTCAAATACGAATGGGACCTCGACGGCAACGGCAGCTACGAGACGAA
>DATNGZ010000017.1:0-82139 GCA_035605695.1 Solirubrobacterales bacterium
CCATGTCGACGTTGGCCTTGCCGCGCGAGAAGCCTTCGAGGAAGCCGGCCGAGGTGAGCTTGACCAGGTTGGCGAGGCCGGTGTCGGTCTCGGCCAGCAGGGTGAGGTGGTTGCGCTCGTACTTCGGCTTCTCCTTGAGGGTCTTGACGTCGTCGACGAAGTAGGCCTCGAAGCCGGCGATCGGCTTGATCCCGTGCTTCTTGCAGGCCTTATAGAGGTCGACCGCGCCGTTCATCACACCGTGGTCGGTCAGCCCCAGGGCCGGCTGGCCCATCTCGGCGGCCCGGGCCGCCATCGCGTCGATCTTGCAGGCGCCATCGAGCAGCGAGTACTCGCTGTGGGCGTGGAGGTGGACGGCGGAGGCGCTACTCACGGCAGCGTCGATCATGCCAATCAGCTCAGATGGAGCGAGCTGCTTTTGCGCGTCTTCCGCGCATGTTGCGTGGTATTTGGGACGGCAGATCCCGGGGAGGGGTTCCGCTTAACTTTTTCGATGGAGAGTCACCTGCTGGCGCCGCAAGGTGGACGCCGAAAAAGTACAAGACGCTTCACCCCTCCCCGGGATCTGCCCTAGCCGCAGACCCAGGCGCCTGGTCCGGAGTCCGCCCAAATTTCTGAAGCTATGCGGTCCTGTTCGGGCTTCGGGGCGTTTTGGGGTTCGCCTTGGCCGCCGTAGAGTTCCCAGGTGGAGGGGAGGATTTGGTAGGCGCCGCCGGCACCGCTGGATGCGTTGATCGCGCCGTAGTTGCCGCCCGACTCGCACATCACGATGTAGGCCGGGATCGAGAAGGGACCGCCGAGCCAGCGTTCTACTTCGTCTTCGGCTTCAGCGGCGCTGATCCGTTCGGCTTCGGCTGCCTTGGCCGCCTCGATGTCCTTGACCCAGCCGCCGATCTGCGATTTCAGCGATGCGAGCGAGGCCGAACGGGCGGCGGCAACCGAGTGCAGGTGCACAGCCGCGGCTTCGGCACTCTGCTTCACCGCGGAAATTTCCGAGCGGGCCGCGGCGAGCCGTTCATCGTAAGCATCGGCCTTGGCTTTAAGCGCCGCGACCAGCTTCAGCTCGTGAGTGACCGAGCGGCGCACCTGCTCGACCCGGCGCGCTAGGTCCGAATCGGACTGCTCGATGCGGTCGAGGTATTCGGTCCTCGCCGCCAGCTCTTCAAAGTCGCTCGAGGCGAGGATCACGCTGGCGGTGCTCGGCGAGCCGCTCTCGTAGATCGCCACGAGCCGCTGCGAGAGAACCCCACGCGCCCGGCGGAGGCGCTTCTTCTCGGCAGCGAGATGGCGCTGGGTAGCCTCGACTTCGCCGGCCAGCCGCGCCGCCCGTTCTTCGCCGTGGGCGAGCAGACTGGTGAGCTTTTCTTCGCGGGCCCTTGCCACGGCCGCCTCCTCCTGCGCCGCCGCGAGTTCGGCCTGAGCCGCCTGCAGCTTCGAGGCAAGCGAACCCGCTTCGCTGCGCGCCGCCGCGACCTTGGCCTGCAGGCCGTCGATGTTGGCGCCATCGGCGGTAGCTGCCAGCAGCAGTGCCGAGGCCAGCAATGCAAAGGAGAGGATGGCAAGGCGGCCGTGGCCACCTGCCTTTGTCGCGATAGACCGCGCCACGAAGCAAGCGAGGCTAGCGGACTTTGTTAGCGAACCCTTACAAGTTGTCGATAGCGCGCAAGGCGCCTTGCAAGTGCAACGCGTTACGTCTTTGGGAGCACCGTAAAGCGTTGCACCTGGGCGGGCTCAGCCCTCGGGGACGTTGCGGCTCGCCAGGTAGGCAGCGATCGCGATGCCGGCGATGGCGACGGCGGCCCCGATGCGGATCTGGCGCCGGTAGCGGCGGCGGACGTACTTGAACGCAAAGCGGATCGCGGTCTTGCCGAGCTTGTCGTATGTCATTGCGCGTCCTCCTCCCCGCGCTGGCGAATCCGGTGAGCCATCCGCGACTGCAGTGACCAGAGCTCAATGAAGCCCGGCGATGCGGTCTGGGAGAAGAGTCCGCCGGACTGGTCAAAAGAAGCGAGGTCGGCGTCGTAGACGGCGTTGGGCGAGCAGCGGGTCACAACTCTGGCGCTGCCCTTAAAGAGCTTCAGCCCGATCGTGCCCGTTACCTGGGCGTTGACGGCCTCCATGTAGGCGTCGAGGTCAGTGCGCAGCGGCTCCCACCAGAGGCCGGCGTAGACCAGGTAGGCCCACTTGTTGTCGAGCTCAGGCTTGAACTGGTTCTGGTGGATCGTCCCGACCAGCTTCTCCAGCTCCTGGTGCGCGGGAAGCAGGATCGCGGCTGCCGGCACCTCGTAGATGTCGCGCACCTTGAGGCCGACGATGCGGTCCTCGATGTGGTCGACGATGCCGACGCCGTGGCGGCAGCCGATCTCCGCGGCGCGTTCAATCAGGTCGACCAGCCCCAGCCGCTCTCCGTTGAGAGCGACGGGAACACCGGCCTCGAACTCGACCGTGACCGTCTCGGCCTCGTCGGGCGCCAGTTCGGGGCGGGTGACCAGCTGGAAGACATCGTCCTCGGGCGCGTGGTCGAGGTCCTCGATCCAGCGCCCCTCCGAGGAGCGCCCCCAGAGGTTGTCGTCGATCGAGTAAGGCGCCACCTCGGTGCCGCCCTTGACCGGGATGCCATGCTCGCGGGCGTAGGCGATCTCCTCCTCGCGGCCCATCTGCCAGGAGCGCACCGGCGCGATCGTCTTCAGCTCCGGCGCCAGCGTCGCCACCGTTGCCTCGATCCGCACCTGGTCGTTGCCCTTACCGGTGCAGCCGTGGGCAATCGTGTCGCAACCGGTCTGGCGCGCGTAGTCAACCGCGAGCTTGGCGATCAGCGGCCGACCGAGCGCGGTGAAGAGCGGGTAGCCGCCGCCGTAGAGGGCGTTGGCCTTGATCGCCGGCAGCACGTAGGAGGCGGCGAACTCCTCGCGGGCGTCGACGACGTGGCACTCGAGAGCGCCCAGCCGCTTCGCCTTCTCCTCGATCACGGTGTAATCCTCGCCGGGCTGACCGAGGTTGACGGTCAGACAGACGACCTCGGCGCCGTAGGAGTCCTGGATCCACTTCAGCATCACGCTGGTGTCGAGACCGCCCGAGTAGAGCAGCAGCACGCGCCGGACCTCGGCGGGATCGGCCTCGTAGGAGGCCGTGCGGACCTGTGCGGGAGAGTCGGGGGTCACTTACGGGGCGCCGATGCCGCCGCTGCCGTTTTCTTCTTCTGGCGGCGTGGTGGTCGTCGTTTCAGTCGGAGTCGTGGTGGTTTCCGACGTGGTCGTCGTTTCGGTCGGGGTCGAGGTGGTGGTCTCGGTGGTCGAGCCGGTTGTGGTCTCGGTCGTCGCGCTCGTTTCGTTGGGAACGGTCGTTACGGTCGAGGTCGAGCCGCCGCTGTCGCCGCTATTGGCGATCACCACGACGGCGAGCACCAAGCCGACGATGACGGCGATCAGCGCGGCGACGAGCAGGCGCATGTTGCCGTGCGGTTTGTGCTCGTCGGGCTGGCGCATCATCCGGGTCGGGTCCTCGTGCATGGTCAGTGCCCTGTCTCGTGACGTCGGCCGAGAAATGAGGAGGTCCAGGCGCCGCCAGACAAGGACGCAGGGAGCCCGAATAGCAGCGCTATTTGGGCGACTGAGGACGCGGTATGGCGGTGATCTGGGGCCGTCATTTCCGGCCAGACGTTACGTGACAGGGCACTTACTCCTCCGGTCCGAGTATCGCGTCGAGTATCTCGCTGGTGTCCTCGATCTCGAAACCGTTGCGCAGCCGTTGCTCGATCTCGGCGCGGCTGCTGCCGGATACAGCCATCTGGGTCGCGAGCAGGCGGGCACCGGCGGCACTCGAGCGAGGCCCTGGCGCGGCAGCCGACTCCGACGCCGTCTCGACCGGGCGCAGGTGGGGCTCGGCGCGCGGCGCGGCGTGCAGCTGGGGATCGAGCTCGTCGGCGAGGGCGCGCAGGCGCTCGGCGACGATCCGGTCGGCACGGGCACCGGCCTCCTGGAGCTGGCGGCGAGCCTGCTCCTCGGCGTCGTCGATCACTTTCGAGGCGGCCTGCTCAGCTGCCTCGACGATCGCCGCCAGGCGCTCTGCCGTGCTGCTGGTCAGCGCGCGCGGCTCGCGTGGTCGCTTATCCGAGCTCATTGGCCGCGTAGCTTAGGAGTGCGTCGCCGATCGCGCCAACGGCCCGTTCGATTTGGGCCGAATCGACCGTCAGCGGCGGCAGCAGGCGCAACGTTCCGGGCTCGGGCACGTTGACGATCAGGCCGCGCTCGAGCAGGGCGGCGCCGAGGGCCGCGGCATCGATTCCGTCCTTCAGCCCGACACCGACCATCAGGCCGCGGCCGCGCACCTCGCGCACCGCGTCGAGGGCGAGCAGGCCCTCGCGCAGCTGGGCGCCGCGCTCACGCACGCCGCGCAGCAACACCGGGTCGTCGACGATCTCGAGCACGGCCAAAGCGGCGACGCTGGCGATCGGGCCGGCGGCGAAGGTCGAGCCGTGATCCCCCGGCTCCAGCACCTCGCCAGCCTCCGGGGTGGTCACGCAGGCGCCGATCGGCATGCCGCCGCCGAGCGCCTTGGCGCTGGTCAAAACGTCGGGGCGGACGGGGGTCTGCTCGTAAGCCCAGAGCGATCCTGTCCTGCCCATGCCGGTCTGGATCTCGTCGAAGATCAGCAGCGCGCCGGCCTCGTCGCAGGCCTCGCGCGCGGCAAGCAGCGCCTCGTCGCTGACCGGGTAGATGCCGGCCTCGCCCTGGATCGGCTCGATCAGAACCGCGGCGGTGCTCTCGCCGACCGCGGCGCGCAGCGCCGCCGCGTCGTTCAGCGGCACCGAGCGGAAGCCGGGCAGCATCGGCGCCAGCGCGGGGTTGGCGGCGAGCGCCGGGGTCGCCGAGAGGGCACCGTAGGTGCGGCCGTGGAAGTCGCGCTCGAAGCTGACGATCTGCGGCGCCTCGATCCCGCGCCGGTGGGCGTGCTTGCGGGCGATCTTGATCGCGCACTCGTTCGCCTCGGTGCCGGAGTTGGAGAAGAAGACGCGGCCGCCGAGGCTCGACTCGGCCAGCCCCTCGGCCAGCCGCACCATCGGCTCGGTGTAGAAGAGGTTGGAGGTGTGCATCAGGCGACCGGCCTGCTCGCGGACCGCCTCGACCACCTCAGGGTTGCAGTGGCCGACCGAGCAGACGGAGATCCCGGCGAGGAAATCGAGGTACTCATTGCCCTCGGCGTCCCAGAGCAGGGCGCCCTCGCCGCGCACGAACTCGACCGGCGCCCGCTTGTAGGTCCGCATCAGGTAGCGCTCCTCGAGCGCCTGCAGGTCGGTCAGGTTCACGGCGTCACCATCGTGCCGATGCCGGCGTCGGTGAAGAGCTCGAGCAGCAGCGAGTGCGGCTTGCGGCCGTCGATGATGTGGGCCGACTGGGCGCCACCGCGGATCGCTTCGACGCAGGCGCCGAGCTTTGGGCGCATGCCGCCTTCGATCTGCCCGAGCCGCGCGGCCACCTCGTCGACGGTGGCGCGGCTGATCAGTGAGCCGGGATCCTCGGCATCGGCCCGCCAGCCCTCGACGTCGGTGAGGAAGATCGCCTTGTGCGCGCCGAGCGCCGCGGCGACCTTGCCGGCCGCCTCGTCGGCGTTGACGTTGTAGGACTGGCCGGCGCGGTCGGAGGCGGCCGAGGCGATAACAGGGATGTAGTCGGCGGCGATGTGGTTGAGCACGTCAACGTCGACCCGCTCGATCGAGCCGACGAAGCCGACCTCCTCGGCGTTGGCGACCGGCGATACCTCAAAGAGCGAGCCGTCCTCGCCGGAGAGTCCGACCGCCGGCTGTCCGTGGCGGTTGAGGCGCTGGACGATGTCGGAGTTGAGCTTGCCAAGCAGGACCATCTTCGCCACCTCGACCGTCTCCGCATCGGAGACGCGCAGGCCGTGGTGGAAGCGCACCTCCATGCCGAGCCGCTTCATGTACTCGCTGATCTCGGGGCCGCCACCGTGCACGACAACCGGGTCGAGCCCGACGTACTTGAGCAGGACGACATCGGTGGCGAAGGCCTCGCGCAGCTCTTCCTCGCGCATCGCCGCACCGCCGTACTTGATCACCACGGTGCGGCCGTGGAACTCCTTGATGTAGGGCAGTGCCTCGAGCAGTGTGTCGACGTTTGCGGTCATCGCTCTTTCTTAGGTCGTGTACTCGGCGTTGATGCGGACGTACTCGTAGCCAAGGTCGGAGAACCAGACGTGGGCGCTGTACTCGCCGCGATCGAGGCGCAGGCCGATCTCGGCCTCGGCGACGTCGGCGGCCAGCTCCGCGTTATCGATCGTCTCGCCGCCGATCTCCTCCAGATCCTCACCCGCCAGCGCCATACCGGCGGCCTGGGCGATCCGTCCCCAGTTCTGGTCGCGGCCGAACAGTGCGGTCTTGACCAGCGGTGAGTTGGCGATCGCGCGGGCGACCCGCTCGGCCTCGGCCTGCGAAGCGGCGCCGTTCACCTCGATGCGACCGACCCGCGACGACCCCTCACCGTCGGCGACGACCTCGATCGCCAGCTGCAAGAGAACCGCCTCGAGCAGGCCGGCGGGCAGCGGCTCCCTCGCCGTGCCGGTCGCCTGCAGCAGCACGGTGTCGTTGGTGCTCATCTGCCCGTCGACGGTGATCCGCTCGAAGGAGGCGTCGCTTGCGGCCCGCAGGGCTGCGTCGGGGTCCTCCACCACCGCATCGGTCTGCACGAAGCAGAGCATCGTCGCCATATTCGGCTGGATCATGCCGCCGCCCTTGGCCTGGGCGGAAAGGGTCACGCCTCCAGCCCGCAGGGTGCAACGCTTGGGCCAGCGGTCGGTGGTCAGGATCGCCTCGGAGAAGGTGACGCCGCCGCTCTCAGACAGGGCTTCGGAGGCCTCGCCGATCCCGCCGAGGACGGCCTCGATCGGCAAGGGCACACCGATCACGCCGGTCTCGGCGACGGCGACGGTCTCCGGGCGCAGCCCCAGCTTCGTCGCTGCCTCGTCGCACATCGCGACCGCGTCGGCGTAGCCCTGCTCCCCGGTCTCGGCGTTGGCGTTGCCGGCGTTGACAACGGCGGCGCGGATCGAGTCCCGCTCGCAGCGCTTGCGGATCACCCGGACCGGCGCCGCGGCCGAGGCATTGCGGGTGAGCAGAACCGCTGAGGACACCTGCTCGGCGTCGCAGACGATCAGGCCGACATCGGTCTTGCCGCCGCCCTTGAGGCCGCAGTGGGCGCCTCCGGCGCGAAACCCCGGCGCGAGTTGGGCGGGATCGAGCTCCTCCACCCCGGCGGGGGGCTCGACCCAGCGCGACTTAAAGAAGGAGTCGCTCATCTCAGCCCCATCGTCTCCGCGAGCCCCAGCATCAGGTTGAGGTTCTGCACGCCCTGCCCGGAAGCGCCCTTCCAGAGGTTGTCGAGCGCCGAGAAGGCCAGCACCCTCCCCCGCTCCTCGACCGTGACGTAGACGTGGCACTCGTTGGTGTCGCGCACGTCGCGCAGGCCGGGTGGGCCGTCGACGACGTGGACGAAGGGCTCGTCGGCGTAGCGCTCGCGGTAGAGCGCCTGCACCGCGTCCTTGGAAAGCGGCTCGCTGGTCTGGGCGTAGCAACTGGTCAGCTCGCCCTGGTCGAGCGGCAGCAGGTGGGGGACGAAGGTGACCGGCGCCGGGCTGCCCAGCGCCGCCAACTCCTGTTCGATCTCGGGCCGGTGACGGTGCCCCTCGGTCTTGTAGGCGAAAGCGTTCTCGTCCATCGAGACGTAGTGCATCGCGTCACCGCCGCCGCGACCGGCACCGGAGACGCCCTGCTTGGCGTCGATGACGACGTCGGCGAGTAGGCCCTTTTCGGCCAGTGGCGCCAGCGCGAGCACGCTCGCGGTCGGATAGCAGCCGGGGGTGGCGACCAGCTTCGCCGCGCGCAGCTCGTCGCGGTACATCTCGGTCAGCCCGTAGATGCCCTCGCCGAAGAGCTCGGCGGCGCCGTGCTCGCCGTACCAGCGCTCGTAGGTAGCGAGATCACGCAAGCGGAAATCAGCCGAGAGATCGACGACGAGCACACCGTGACCCCGCAGCGCGGCCACCGCCGGCGCCGAGGCTCCGTGCGGGTAGGCGACGATCGCCGCGTCGATCCCGTCGAGCCGGTCGAGGTCGAGCTCGGTCAGCTCGAGCGGCACCCGGTAGCGCGGGTAAAGGCGATCGAGCCGCTTGCCGGCGTCGCTGCGCGAGGTGACCGCGACCAGTTCCAGCTTCGGGTGGCGCCAAACGATCTGCGCCGCGAGCGCACCGGTGAAACCGGAAGCGCCGGCGATAAGGACCCGGGCGGCGGGGTCGCCGTGGAGCGGCTGTGCGTTGACCTCAGCCACGGAGCGACCCCCCGATCTTGGTCAGCTCGGCCTCGATCGCGGCCCGCTTGGCGACGACCTCCTCGTCGGTGAGGGTGCGGTCGGCGGCGCGAAACTCGAGCCGCAGCGCGAGGCTCTTCTTGCCTTCGCCGAGCTGCTCGCCCTCATAGAGGTCGAAGACCTCGGCGGCCTGCAGCAGCTCGCCGCCGGCGCCGAGTACGACCTCGCGCAGCTGCGCGGCCGCGACCTCGCTTGACAGCACAACGGCCAGGTCCTGGTAGACGGCGGGAAAGGTCGTCACGTCTTCAAAGGTCTCCTCCCCGGCCGGCGATGCGGCGAGGAGGACCGCCAGGTCGACTTCGAACGCAACCGCGGCCTCGAGGTCCCAGGCCCGGCATACGAGCGGATGCAGCTCGCCGATCCAGCCCCCGGCCCGACCGGCGCAATCGACCCGCGCGGAGCGGCCAGGATGCAGGAACGGCTCCTCGGCCGGCTCGACCGAGAGCTCGGCGCCGAGCTGGCCCGCCAGTCCTTCCAGCGTGCCCTTTAGTGCAAAGAAGTCAGCGGGCTCGCCACCACCACGCCAGGACTTGTCCACGAGAGGACCGACCGCGAGACAGCCAATCCGGTGCGGCTCGACCACAGGCGCGGGCCGCTCCCCCGCAAACTCGCCGGCGAGCACCGCGAAACCTCGATTTTGCGCGTCATTGGCGGAAAAAGGCGAATTCGTGGATGCGGATAGGTAGACACGGCCGGACTCGTACAGGGCCACTGCGTCGGCGCCCCGCGAGAGATTGCGCTGGGCGACGTCTAGCAGCGAGCCGAGCACGGTCGTGCGCATCACGGATTGGTCCTCGGAAAGCGGGTTGGAAAGCACGACGCCGTCGGCGCGCGGGTCGTCGGCGGGAACCCGCAACCGTCCGGGCTCACCAGGGTCGGTGAAGCTCCAGCCGACTACCTCGTCGAAGCCGAGGTCGCGCATCGTGTCCTCGGCGCGGCGGCGCAGGCGCTGCTCGCGAGTCAGGCCGCCAACCCGACCGGCAACGGCGGGCAGCGTGCTCGGCAAGTGCTCGTTGAGCCCGTGGACGCGCCCGACCTCCTCAATCAGGTCGACCTCGCGGGTGACGTCGTAGTGGCGATCGGGCGGCACCGTGACCTCGAGGTCGTCGCCCGCCGGCTCGGCGCCGAAGCCGAGCCGCTCGAGGTAGGCGACCTGGTCGGCCTGGTCGATCGACATGCCCAGCAGGCCCTCGACCCGCGCACCGCGCAGGATCAACCGCCGCGGCTCGGGAATCTCGGCGGCGACGTCGATCGTGCCCGGCACCAGCTTGGCGCCGCAGAGCTCGACGATCAACCGCGAGGCAATCCGCTGCGCCCGCAGGCAGAGTTCGGGTTGGAGCTGCTTCTCGAAGCGCGAGGAGGCCTCGGAGCGCAACGAGAGCAGGCGCGAGCTGCGCAGGATGTTGGTCCCGTTCCAGGTCGCGACCTCGAGTAGGACGCTGGTCGTCGCCTCGGATACCTCCGAGACCTGCCCGCCCATGATCCCCGCGATGCCGGAGGGGCCGTTGCGATCGCAGACCAGCACCGTCTCGGCATCGAAAGTGCGCTCGACATCATCGAGGGTCTTCATCGTCTCGCCCTCCGCGGCGGCGCGGACGGTCAGCGCTCCGTCGGGGACCTTGTCGAGGTCGAAGGCGTGCAGCGGCTGCGCGGTCAGCAGCATCACGTAGTTGGTGATGTCGACGACGTTGTTGATCGGCCGCTGGCCGGCGGCGGTCAGTCGCGCCTGCAGCCAGGCCGGAGAGGGCGCGATCGTGACGTCGGTGAAGACGCGGGCGGTGAAGCGCGGGCAGAGGTCCGGGACCTCGACCGTGACCGAAGCGAAGTTATTGACGTTGCCCTCGCCCTCCGCCGGCGCGTCCTCCGCCCATGGCTCCGGCCCCAGCGGCGCGGCGCTGACCGCGTGCACCTCGCGGGCGACGCCGTAGACGCCGAAGCAGTCGACCCGGTTCGGCGTCACCTCCAGCTCCAGGACGGGCTCCGCTATCGGCAGCACCTCGGCCAGCGGCGTGCCCGGCACGAGATGGTCGTCCTCGAGTACGAGGATGCCGGGAGGCCCCTCCCCCAGCTCGAGCTCGGCGGCGGCGCAGATCATCCCGGCCGACTCGACCCCGCGCAGCTTCGCCATGCCGATCTTGTGGCCGCCAGGCAGGGTCGCCCCCGGCAGCGCCACCGGCACGGTCTGTCCCGCGGCGACATTGGGTGCGCCGCAGACGATCGTCCGCGCGCCGTCGCCGGTGTCGACCGTGCAGACGCGCAGCCGGTCGGCGTTGGGGTGCGGCTCTGCGCTCAGCACCTTGCCAACGACGAAGCCCTCGGCCGAGGGCGGCCCGATCGTGCCGACCCGCTCGACCTCGGTCCCAGTCATCGCCAGCCGCTCGGCCAGCTCGCCCGGCTCGATACCAGGATCGCAGTACTCGCACAGCCAGGAGTAAGGGACCCTCATCAGTTGCACCTCACGAGAACTGCCCCAGGACGCGGACGTCGTTGTCGAAGAAGCGCCGCAGGTCGGGCACGCCGTGGCGCAGCATCGCGATCCGCTCGACCCCCATGCCGAAGGCGAAGCCCTGCACCCGCTCGGGGTCATAGCCATTGGACTCGACGAAGCCGAGCACGTTCGGATCGACCATGCCGGCCCCGCCGACCTCGATCCAGCCGATCCCCTTGCAGAGATTGCAGCGCTCGCCGCTCGCGAGCGTGCCCGTCCCCTCGCACTGGAAGCAGGAGACGTCGAACTCGACGCTGGGCTCGGTGAAAGGGAAGAAGTGCGGCCGCATCCGCGCCTTGCGGGCGCCGCCGAAGATCGCCCGCAGCATCTCGTCGAGCGTGCCCTGCAGGTCGGCGAGCGTGATCCCCTCGCCGATCGCCAAGCCCTCGACCTGATGGAACATTGGGCTGTGGGTGGCATCGGAGTCGCGCCTGTAGACCTTGCCCGGGGCGATCATGAAGATCGGCGGCGGCTGCGCCTCCATGCTCCGCACCTGCACTGGCGAGGTATGGGTGCGCAGCAGCACCTCGGGGTCCGACTGGACGTAAAAGGTGTCCTGAAGCATCCGCGCTGGGTGGCCGGGCGGATGGTTCAAAGCCGTGAAGTTGTAGTAGTCGTGCTCGACCTCTGGCCCCTCCATCACCCGGTAGCCAAGTCCGACCATCACGTCCTCGATCTGGCGAGTGGTGCGGGTGATCAGGTGGATGTGGCCGACCGCCCGCGCGGGGGCGCCCGGCAGCGTCACGTCGACCCGATCGGCGGCGAGTTGCGACTCCAGCTCGCCGGCGTCGAGCGCCTCGGCCCGCGACTCGAGCAGCGCCTCGAGCTGCTTGCGCGCCTTGTTGGCGCTGCCACCGACCTTGCCCCGTTCCTCCGCCGGCAGCTCGGCGATCCCGCGCAGAATCGTCGTCAACTCGGCCTTGCGGCCGAGATAGCGGACCCGCAGCTCCTCCAGCTCGGCCGTGCCGCCCGCGGCCTCGATCGCCGCGGCAGCCTCGACCCTGATCTCCTCGATCCGCTCAAGCACTGGAGGGGTCCTTTGGCATGGCGAGCGACGATATCCGCTCGGCACAAATCGCAGCCACGGCGGCGACGTTGAGTGACTCGGCGCCACCGGCGCGGAGCGGAATCGTCACCGTGGTCTCGCACTCGGCAAGCACCTCGCCGGGTAGGCCCTCACGCTCGGCGCCAAGGCAGAGCGTCGCGGCGCCGGCCAGCGCCGCCGGGGCCTCACCGCCGTGAGCGACCAGGGCAGCGCGCGGCCCTGGTGTCTGGCCAACCTCGGCGCGCGCGACGGGCTGGGCGAAGATTGAACCCATGCTTGCCCGCACCGCCTTCGGCGAGAAGGGATCGGCGCAGCCGGGGCCGAGCACCACGATGCCGTCGAGCAGGGCGTGCGCAGTGCGGAGGATCGTGCCGACGTTGCCCGGGTCGCCGACTCTGTGCAGGTAGATACAGGGCGAACCGCCCGGCTCGACCCAGCGCTGCGGCCAGACGGCGATCGCCCGAGTGCCAGACCCGAGAGTGGAGACCCCCGCCAGCAACTCGGGCTCGACCTCCTCGCCGGCCAGACCGCCTCCCGCTGCGACGAGAACAAAGCGCGGCTCAACCCCAGCGGTGAGCCCGGCCTCGACCAGGTCCTCGCCCTCGCTGAGGAAGGCGCTCTCGCGCTCGCGATGCTTACGCTCGCGCAGCTTGCGGACCAGCTTCAACTTCTCGTTTTGGGGGCTTTCGATCATGTGATGTGTCGGTCGTGACTGTGTTCTGGTCGTTTGTTTCTTCTCCTGGAACGAAAAAGCGGGCCGTGAAGACGGCCCGCCCGGGAAAGTGGAGTGCTTGGCTGCGGCTAGGCGGCCGCACCCTCCCGGGCTAGCTCCACAAATCGGCGGAAGGCCTCGCGGTCACTGACCGCGATCTCGGCGAGCATCTTGCGGTTGACCTCGACCCCGGCCCCGTTGAGGCCGTGGATCAGCTGCGAGTAGCTCATGCCCTCCAGCCGCGCCGCAGCGTTGATGCGGGTAATCCAGAGCCGGCGGAACTCACGCTTGCGGTTGCGCCGGTCGCGGTAGGCGTACATGCCCGAGCGCTGCACCTGCTCTTTGGCGAAACGATAAGAGGAGTGCTTGCGACCGAAGTAGCCCTTTGCTTCCTTAAGGACTTTGCGGCGCTTCTTGCGCGCGTGGACTGACCGCTTAACCCGGCTCACTTGCCGCCTCCAAGCAGCTTGCGCACCGTCTTGGTGTCAGACGGAGCGATCTCGACCGGCCGCGCCATCCGCCGCTTGCGCTTCGGCGACTTCTTCTCGAGGATGTGGCTCGAGTAAGCGCGACGCCCGCGCAGCTTGCCCGTCGCGGTCTTGCGGAAGCGCTTCTTGGCGCCTGAATGAGTTTTCATCTTGGGCATCGGGTTCGCTATTGAAGCAGACGCGCGCGCCTCAGTGCTCGCTCTGTTGCAGGTGGAAGGCGGAGCGCAGGGTACTGTGCCGCCCGATGCGCATCGTCTACATACTTGGAACCCGTCCCAACTTCGTCAAGACAGCGCCCGTTATCGGCGCTTTGCGGGCGCGATTGCCCGAGGGCCGGCACGCGATCGTCCACACCGGCCAGCACTACGACCGGCTGATGTCGGAGGTCTTCCTCGAGGAGCTGGGGGTGCCGGCGCCCGACCACATGCTCGAGGTCGGCTCGGGCAGCCACGCCGAGCAGACCGCGCGGGTGATGGAACGACTGGAGCCAGTCCTGGCCGAGGAGCGACCGGACCTGGTGATGGTCCCCGGCGACGTCAACTCAACCCTGGCAGCGACGCTGACCGCGGCAAAGATGCAGATCCCGGTCGCCCACATCGAGTCCGGCCTGCGCAGCTTCGACCGCACGATGCCGGAGGAGCTGAACCGAATAGTCACCGACCAGCTCTCCGACCACCTCTTCATCCACAGCCCCGAGGCAAACGACAACCTGCACGCCGAGGGCATCCCCGCAGAGCGGATCCACCTCGTCGGCAACACGATGATCGACACCCTGGTCGCGCTCGAAGATCGCTTTCGCGGCGGGGACACGGCGACGCGCCTTGGCGTCGAGCCCGGCTCCTACGTCCTCGTCACCCTGCACCGCCCCGCCCTGGTCGATGGCCTACTGCTGACAGAGACGATCGAGCGCCTCGCCGCCCTGGCGCGCGAGATCCCAGTCATCTTCCCGGTACATCCACGCACGCGCGCAATGATGGAGACGATCGCCTCCGAGCACCCGGGCCTACTGCTCTGCGACCCCTTCGGCTACATCGACTTCCTCTCACTCCTGGCTGACGCCGGCGCCGTACTAACCGACTCGGGCGGCATCCAAGAGGAGACGACCTACCTAGGCATCCCCTGCTTCACCCTGCGCAATAACACGGAGCGCCCAATAACGATCACCGCTGGTACCAACACCCTGCTCGGCCTGGATCCTTTAGCGATCGCCCAGATCCCAGAAGCTCTGGCACAGCGCCCCGCAAAGAGGCCCGAGCCCCCGCCCCTCTGGGATGGCCACGCCGCAGAGCGAATCGCCGAAATCGTTACGGGATAAGGCCTATCCGGTAGGGGTGGAACGTCTTGTACTTTTTCGGCGTCCACCTCGAGGCGCCAGCAAATCCGTCTCCATCGAAAAAGTTAAGTGGAACCCCTGCCGGATAGGCCTTACGCAGCGGCTGCATCGTCGCCGGACGTCTCGTCCTCAGCGGCGGGTGTCTCATCAGCCTCAGCAGCCGGCTCCTCAGCCGCAGCAGACGCCTCCTCGGCAACCGGTTTCTCGCTCGCGGCAGTCGTCACCTCGTCATCCACTTTGGCTGCCTCTTTGCCGGGCGCCAGCAGCATGCTCATGTTGCGCCCTTCCTGCAAAGGCTGAGACTCGATCACAGCAAGCCCGTCGAGATCCTCGTAGAGGCGTTGCAGCAGCGCCCTCCCCCGCTCCGGGTGCGCCTGCTCGCGTCCGCGGAACATGATCGTCACCTTGACCTTGTCCTGGTGGCGGAGGAAACGCGCGACGTGACCCATCTTGGTCTCGTAGTCGTGCTGGGCGATCTTCGGCCGCAGCTTGATCTCGCGGATATTGACCTGCTGCTGGTGCTTGCGGGCCTGCTTTTGCTTTTGCTCCTGCTCGTACTTGTACTTCGAGTAGTCGAGCAGGCGGGTGACGGGCGGCTTTGAACCGGGGGCGACCTCGACCAGGTCGAGGTCGGCGTCCTGAGCGCGTTTGAGAGCCTCGTCGATGTCGACGATCCCGAGCTGCTCCCCCTCGGCGCCGATCAGACGCACTTTGGGGACGCGGATCCGCTCGTTGATCCGGGTCGTGTCGCGCTCTGGTGGGCGCCGGTCGAACCTACGCGGGACCGGCACTATCTAAGTGAGGTGTGGAGCTTCAAGCGGACGAGAGGTAGGGAGGCAGGCACAGGACGCTCAGCGGCGCGGGGTGTTTGGGGTGCCTGCGATCAAGTGTCCGGAGTATAGACAGAGGATGCGAAGTGGCAAGCCCCGGCTCAGGAAGGCGCGCTCTCGGCCTTGATGCGAGCGGCGAAGTCGGCGGCCGGCATCGCCCCCAGCTCGCCGTCGCTGTGCGACCGAACCGCAAGCCCCCCGGCCTCCTGCTCGCGGTCGCCGACGACGAGCATGTAGGGGTAGCGACCGAGCTCGGCGTCGCGGATCTTCTTGCCGACTGACTCGGAGCGATCGTCGATCTCGATCCGCACGCCAGCCTCGCGCAGCTCGGCAGCGACGCGCGCCGCGTACGCGTTGTGGCGGTCGGCGACGGGCAGGACGATCGCTTGCACCGGGGACAGCCAGACCGGGAAGCGGCCAGCGTAGTGCTCGATCAGGATGCCGGCGAAGCGCTCCATCGAGCCGAGCAGGGCGCGGTGGATCATCACCGGGCGGTGCGCCCCATCGTCGGTGCCGACGTAGCTGAGGTCGAAGCGCTCGGGCATCTGGAAGTCGAGCTGGCAGGTGCCGCACTGCCAGGAGCGGCCGAGCGCGTCGGTGACGTGGAAATCGATCTTTGGGCCGTAGAAGGCGCCATCGCCGGGGTTGAGCTCGTACTCGCGACCCTGGCGGTCGAGCGCCTCGGTCAGCGCCGCCTCGGCCTTGGCCCACTGCTCCTCGCTGCCCATCGACTTCTGCGGCCGGGTCGAGAGCTCGACCCGCACGTCCTCAAAGCCGAAGCGCGCGTAGAGCTCGTCGATCGCCGCGCAGATGTCCGCCACCTCGTCGGCGATCTGCTCCTCGGTGCAGTAGACGTGGGCGTCGTCCTGGGTGAAGGCGCGGACGCGGAGCAGGCCGTGGAGGACGCCCTCGCGCTCGTTGCGCGAGACCCGTCCGAACTCGGCTAGGCGCAGCGGCAGCTCACGGTAAGAGTGGCGTTCGGAGTCGAAGACAAGGCAGGCGCCGGGGCAGTTCATCGGCCGCAGCGCCAGGCGCCGATCGTCGGACTGCATGAAGTACATGTCGTCGCGGTAGTTCTCCCAGTGCCCGGAGCGGTGCCAGAGCTCCTCGTCGAGCACCTGCGGGGTGGCGATCTCCTTGTAGCCGCGCTTGCGCAGTTGGGCCTGGACCTCACCCTCAATCAGGTGCAGCAGCGTCGTCCCGTTGGGCAGCCAGAAGGGCATCCCGGGCGCCTCCTCGCGCAGCATGAAGATGCCGAGCTGGGGACCGAGGCGGCGGTGGTCGCGCTTCTTCGCCTGCTCGATCAGCTCGAGATGCTTGTTCAGGTCCTTCTTGGAGAAAAAGGCGGTGCCGTAGATCCGGGTCAGCATCTGACGCTTCTCGTCGCCGCGCCAGTAGGCGCCGGCGAGCGAGCTCAGCTTGATCGCCTTAATCCTGCCGGTCGAGGGCCCATGCGGACCGCGGCAGAGGTCCTCGAAGGGCCCGTTGCGGTAGAGCGAGACGGTCTCGACCCCTTCTTTCTCGATCAGGTCCTTGATCAGCTCGACCTTGTAGTCCTCATCCTGGCCCTCGAAGATCGATATCGCCTCGGCGACCGGCACGTCGCGGCGCTCGAAGGCCTCATCGGCCTCAATATGGGCGCGCATCGCCGCCTCGATCTGCTCCAGGTCCGCATCGGTCACCTTGACCTCGTCCGGGAAGTCGAAGTCGTAGTAGAAGCCGTTCTCGATCGCCGGACCGATCGTCACCTTGGTACCGGGGTAGAGCTCCTGCACCGCCTCGGCCATCACGTGCGCGGCGTCGTGGCGAATCAGCGCCAGCGCATCGGGGTCGCGATCGGTGAGGATCGCGATCTCGGCGCCATCCGGAAGAGCAGCGGAGAGGTCACGAAGCTCACCATCGACGTGGATCGCAAGCGCGGCCTTGGCCAGCCCGGGCCCGATTGCCGCAGCTGCGTCCGCGCCGGACGCGCCGTCGGTCAGCTCCAACGGTGTCCCATCGGGAAGCTGGACAGTGATCTTTTGGATGGCGGCCTCGATCTGGCCATGCTACCCGCGGCAGTTCAACACCCCACCCTCGCCTAGCGGTCGTATTTCTTTCCGCTATGCGGCTAAAAGTACGACCGCACCCGATGAGACGCACTTCGCCACCTTGCGGTCGTATTTCTTTCCGCACAGCGGAGCTAAATACGACCGCTCAGCGGGGTGGCAGGCCGTGGCGGGCTTGGCGGACGGCGATCAGGGGACAGGGACTGTGACCGCGGGTCGGTGCCATCCGTTCCCAGAGGACGTAGGGCTGGGCGATGCGCTTTACGCGCAGCGCTGGGAAGGGAGGCTGGCGCGGCGCAGACTGCGAGATGACGAAGCGAACGCCGGGTGGCGGCCCGTTTCTGGTTTCGTCGGTCGCATCGATGCAGACGCGCCCACCGCGCATCTCCCAGGTGATGTAGGGGACGCCGTGTTCCTCTTCGAGTAGTTGCTTTGAGGCGAGCACGAGGGTTGGGCCTTCGCCGACGTCGGAGCGCAGGCTGGTCAGCGCCGGTGAGTAGGAGCTTGGGCCGACCGGCGCGTTGGCAAGCGCCAGCAGCGAACAGCCGCCCGCCGCGAGCAGGTAGAGCCAGGCGACCGGCCGGCGCAGCAGCGGTAGAACGATGACGAGAGCCGCCAGCGGCGCGCCGATCTCGATCGCCTTGGCGGCGGTATAGGGAGTGCCTCCGATGCGCGCCGCCGCATAGGCAAGGGCCGCGGTAGCGAGGCCTGCAATCAGGGTGGCCTCGCGGCGGCGCCAGCAGACGACGAGCCCGTAGACGAGCAGGATCGATGCGTAGGCGGCGCCGAGGAAGTAGCCGAGGGCCGGCACGGCGCCGTCGCCAGGGGAGAGGCGGAAGTCGCCCGACGGCCAGATGCCGAGGGCCTCGAAAGGTGAGATCTGGCCGAAGAGGTTGCCGAGGCCGGGGCCGTTGGGGTCGAAGGTCTCGAAGCTGTGAAAGTCGAGCATGCGGCCGATCTCTGGGGCGATCAAGATGGCGAAGAGGAGAACTGCATAAAGGACAGACCGCCAGGCGGCGGGTGGCGAGCTGCCGAAGCGGCTCAGAACGAGTTCCGCAATTGCCCAGATGATTGCGGCGCCGATCAACCAGATCAGCCCGGGGAAGCTGTAGGTGTAAACGGACCCCGCTGCTAGAAGAGCTGCAGGGACGAAGCGGAGTGGTAGTTCGCGCCAGGTGGGATTTTGCGATCCCTCCCTCAGGGCGAGAACGAAGGCGAGGAAGAAGAGGGCTTGGATCGTCTCCTTGAAGGAGCCTTGGGCGAAGTAGGAGGCGACCATGTAGGTGAGGCCGACTACGAGCGATGCCGGGATGCGCAGGTAGGCGGGCTGATCGCGGAAGGCCGTCAGGGCCGTGAGCGAAGCGAGGACCGCCACGGCAACTGTCAGGCCGGTGAAGCCCTGGACGATGTTGATACCGAGGCCCTTGGTCAGGGCTACGGCTATCGAGTGGGGCCCGAGCGGATAGCCCTGGTGCAGGAGCTGGGAGCCCTCGCCGTGGGCGAGGCGATCCGCCGCCAGCAGGTGCTGGGACATGTCCGGGTTGAAGCTGGTGCCGAGGATGCCGAAGTGGCCTGCGACGGCGAACGGCAACGCGGTGGCGAGGAGGGCCAGAAGGGCTATCGGCCAACCGGCTTGCAGCGCCCCTCCCCCCGCTTCGAGCCGCTTCCGAAGATATAAAACAGACGCCGCAAAAAGCACCAGGACGAGGACTGCCGAGACCGTCCCATCGCCCGGCAGGCGCACGGTTCCCCAGCAGACGGCGCAGAGCAGGGCCAGGCCCACGGCCGGGGCCAGCCACGACCATTGCCGCACACCGCAGAGCGCGATCGCCGTCTGGCCGATCGCCAGCGAAGCAAAGCAAACGACCAGCACGGCTGCGTAGGTCCCGATCACGAGGCGGCGAGCCTAATCAACCGCCAAGCCGTCTACACGATCAGGGATTCCCGGGGCCGAAGTCCGGCGGCGCCTCGGTGGCGACGGCGAGCACGGTTTTGCGGATCTCAGGCGGCAGGCGGTCGAGCGGCAGCTCGCCCCCTCTCTCTGCCGAGCGCTCGGAGCCCTCGAACAGGCGCTCCATCTCTTGCAAGGGGGCAGCGATCGAGAACGAAATCCCGACCATCGGCCCAACCTCGAAGCCCTGCTCGGTGAAGAAGCGACGAGCGCGCTCGTCGCTTGGCGAGCGCATCAAGACGAGAGCGGAGTGCTGCTCAGCGCCCATCCTGGGTCCCAATCAGCAACCTAAACCGGGCCGCACTCCTCCTTGGCGAGCTGCACCGCGACAGCGGCGTCGGCCAGCCCGGCGCCAGTCGCGAGGTCGTATCCGGGACCCGCGGGATTATTGAAACGCGGATTGTTGCTGCCGGTTGTGACGTCGCGGGCACTGCGCATAAGGATGTCCCTGATCTCGCTCTGTTGCAACCGCGGGCAAGCCTGCTTAATCAGAGCGCAGATGCCCGCCAGCTGTGGCGCCGCCGCCGATGTTCCGCTGAACGCCGCCCAGCCGTCATTTTCAGCGGTTTCATCCCCTTGTGGAAACGGCGCACCGGCGTTCTCCCGGTCCATTTCATCGTCCGGCTGGACGGGCAGCATGATGTAGGCGGCATGGGGAAGCATGCCGACGAGCCCCGAGAGGTCGGGGACTTCGCGCCCCGGGTATATCTGGCTGGCAAAGCCACTCGCGTAGTCGGAGGCGCGCATGGCGCCGTCAGCTTCCACGTAGACGCCGCCGGCCGAGATCACATCGGGGTGCTGGCCGGGAAAGCCCCAGTGTCCGTTACCGGCGCTGAAGACGACAATGATCCCGCTCGCAACTGCCGTCGCAACCGCGGCGGCAAGCGCCTGGTTGACGGCGCTCAGCGGCCCGCTCTCAAGATCGAAACCCCAGGAGCAGCTGATCACGTCCGGGCGCAGGCTGACGGCAGCATTGAAACCCGCGGTGCTGTTGGTGGAGGTGTTCTTCACCATCGTGAAGTCGATCTCCGGGGCGGCGGCGAAAATGTTGGCCGACTCGCCGGTGCCGTGCCCGCTCTCGTCGTCGCTTGGATTTTGCGAGGCCGGCGCGAGCACCACTTGCCCCGGCCTGTATCCCTGCTGGGCAAAGTATGGGTGGCTGTACCAGCCGGAATCGACCATGGCGACGCTCACCCCCCGGCCCGTTATCCCCTCGGCGTGGACGCTGTCGGCATTGAGCTGCGCCGAGACGTCGTGGGGAACCTCGAGATGCCAGTAGCCCGGTTTGGGCGGCGAGGCGCTCTCGTGGTAGTAGACCGGTTCCTCGATCGCGACGCCCTCGAGCACGTCCGCGAACTCGGTGTCGTGCGTCGCGATCAAGCCTTGGACCTCGGTGTCAGGGCATTCGACGAACGTCGCCGTGTCCTCCCTGGCCCCTTCCTTGATGACCGGGCGCTCTTCGGGCTCAAGACGAGTTTCAAACGCTTGCTCAAAATGATCGGACGGCGCGGCGATGTTGATTGTCGTCGGCGTTACCTGCAGGACCTCGAAGCCGCCTGCCCGCAGTTTGGCCGTCGCCTCCTCGATCAGGGAACGTGGCGAGGTGAAGTTGGCGACCGTCTCCTGGTTAACGACATCGGCTGCAAACAGCGAGACCTCGCCCACCGAGTGGGGGGAGGCTTGCGCGAAGAGGCGATCTGGCAACCCGGTCATCTGAAGGAACTGACTTCTATAAGAAACTTTGATTAAGCGCAACAGGTCTCCTGCGTTTTTCAGACTCCACGGGGACAACACGCGAGGGCGCAACGCGGAGGAAGAGGGCAGCGAGCCTGCCTAGACTTAAGGCGATGGCCCACGTCCCTCCCGCCCGTCACCTGCTGCGCGCCAGGGACCTCGCCGACGCCCGCTACTTCGAGCCGCTGGGCGTCGACGACCTGGCCGCTGCCGCGGGGCTCTCGCGCGCCCATTTCAGCCGCGAGTTCCGCCGCGCCTTCGGCGAGTCGCCCCACGCCTACCTGCTGACCCGCAGGCTGGAGCGGGCGGCGGCGCTGCTGCGCACAACCGATCGCTCGGTCGCCGACATCTGCCTCTCGGTCGGCCTGCAGAGCATCGGCTCCTTCACGACCAGCTTCAGTCGCACCTTCGGCCTCTCGCCCACCGCCTACCGGGCCAAGCACCCGTCCGCCGCCAGCGGCGCCCTGGTCCCGGGCTGCGTCGTGCGCGCCTACGCGCGCCCCCAACACCGCACGTTTCGAGAAGACAGCCCGCGCGTCCCCGCCTAGCATCGCCGTCGACCTTGCCGTTCAACCAAGGAGACGCAGACGATGATCAGAATCGCCAATGCCCAGCTTTGGGTCCACGACCAGGAGGAGGCGCTTGCCTTCTACACCGAGAAGGTCGGCATGGAGGTTCGCGCCGACGTCACCCTGCCCGAGATGGGCGATTTCCGCTGGCTAACCGTGGGGCCTCCCGGCCAGGAAGACGTATCGATCGTGCTGATGGCGATCCCCGGCGCGCCGGTGATGGACGAGGAGACCGGCAATCAGGTCCGCGAGCTGATGGCCAAGGGCTTCGCCGGAACTGTCTTCCTCACCACCGATGACTGCCAGGCTTCTTACGAAGAGCTGAAGGGCCGCGGCGTCGAGTTCACCGAAGCGCCCGAGGAGCGCCCCTACGGCATCGACTCGGGCTTCCGCGACCCGTCCGGCAACAACATCCGCCTCGCCGAGGTGAGGATGGCCGGGGTCTGAACGACGCTTCCGGGGCCGGGACGATGGGCGCTACTGGGCTCGAACCAGTGACCTCCAGCTTGTCGAGCTGGCGCTCTCCCAACTGAGCTAAGCGCCCGGGACCCCTGAATCTAGCAGCGGCGCGTGGGCCAACGACGCCTGCGCGCCGCAGCCTCAAGCCCGCCGCCGCAAGTGCCGATGCAATGGGTGCAACTTTCAACTAACGCGGTGTTTCTTTATGCAGCGACCGATTAAGGCTTGAGGACTGACGAGCCAGGGAAACAGAGTCTCGCTGGTGGCACGTCCTTCGGAATCAAAGGGCCCCGAAAGGGGCCCTTTTCCGTTCCGCTGGAGACCCAAATGACAGCTATCTCTGTCGCCGACGACTGACTGGGCCGAATTTGGACTATGCGGCGTGCAAAATCCTCCCCCTTTCCCGCGTTTCCATACCGTGGACGCAGTCAGCCAGCAGGGGCAGCTTCTCGTCGGGCATAGATCCCCACAGGGCGCGCAGCCGGAACGGACGGCGCCCGGCGAAGCCAACAGCGAGCGGAAGCAGCGGATTTTCCGCCTGCCATTGCTTCGCGGTAGATCTGGGCTGACGCTTCCGCTCGATAGGGCCAGCCGAGACGAACGCGCCGAGGAGAGGGAGCGCGAAAAGCGGCTGGTCGCGGTCGAGGCAGCGGAGCAGGCTTTCTACCGGACGCCGGCGGGGCGGGCGCGGCTCGCCTACAGGCGAGGCCATCGCCTCTTCCAGTACGAACTTGAGATCAACGAGCTGCCGCCAACGGTTGTCCCGGGCCTGGCCGGCGCGCCCGCCCTGGTGACCACCGATCCGGTCGACATCCTCAACTCGGTGACGGTCGAGGGCTGGAAGCTGGTCACCGGAAAGTTCATCCACTCCGAGATGCGCAACGGAGCTGTCGGTTGCTACCTCTTCAAGCGCTCGCAGAAACGCCGCCTCTCGATGAACAACCCCTGGCAGGACCCTCGCGTCGTCAGCTGAGCACGCAGTTCGCCGCTCTCAGGAATGGTCGTAGGGCACGTGCCAGCGGCGTGGCGTGAGTAGATCATCGACCGGCTCGGGTCCCCATGAACCCGGCTCGTAGGGTCGCAGCGGGGAGGGATCGCGCACGACCGGGTCGGCCACTTCCCAGAGCCGCTCGATCGCTTCGGAGGTCGTGAAGAGCGTGCGGTCGCCGACCATGACGTCGTGGATCAGCCGCTCGTAGGCGTCCAGCGCCTGCTGGGACCCGCCCAAGCTGTCCGCATAGCTGAAACGCATGTGGCCTTCGCCTAGCCGCAGCGCCGGCCCGGGAACCTTGGCGAGGAAGGAGGCCTCGATGCTACCGGGGTCGCCAAGCTCGAAGGTCAGGTGGTCGTGGCCGAACGCCTCGGCAATCTGGGTGCAATCGAGCGGGAACATCCGCCGCGGGGGTTGGGAGAAGGCGACCGTGAGCACGTGGTGGTCCTCGGCCATGCGCTTGCCGGAGCGCAGGTAGAAGGGGACGCCCTCCCAGCGCCAGTTGTCGACGAAGGCGCGCAGGGCGACGAAGGTCTCGGTGTCGGAGTCCGCCGCGACCCCCTCCTCGTCGCTATAGCCGTCGTACTGGCCGCGAACCACGTCGCCGGGCGCGAGCGGCACCATCGAATCGAAGACCTTGCCCCGCTCCGCCATCAGCGCCTTGGCGTTGAGCGAGGTCGGCGGCTCCATCGCGATGAAGCTGAGCACCTGGAAGAGATGGGTGACGATCATGTCGCGGAAGGCGCCGGTTTCCTCGTAGAAACTCCCCCGCATCCCAATCGAAAGCGTCTCCGGGACGTCGATCTGGATGTGATCGATGTGGTTGCGGTTCCAGACCGGCTCGAACATCCCGTTGGCGAAGCGCATCGCCAGCAGGTTCTGCACCGCCTCGCGGCCGAGGTAGTGGTCGATGCGGAAGACCTGCTCCTCCTCGAAGACCGAGTGGACGAGCGCGTCGAGCTCACGTGCCGAGGCGAGATCGCGGCCGAACGGCTTCTCCATGATCACCCGGGCGCCACTGCCGAGACTAAGCCGACCGATCCCCTCGATCACGCCCGCGTATGCGGCCGGCGGCAGCGAGAGGTAGTGGAGGAGCTCGGCGCCGTCGGCAAGCTCGTCCCTGGCCCCTGCGACGACCTCGCCAAGGTCCTCGAATCCGTCACCGAGCGTGGCGCTGCGCAGGCTCGCCACGAAGCGGTCCAAGGACTCTCCCGGTTCTGGCCTGCGCCCGGAATTGCAGACCGCGTCGCGCACAAGGGTGACGAACTCCTCGTCGCTGAGGCCGGCCCGCGAGGCGCCGATCAGCGCGAAGCGCTCCGGCATAAGACCCGCCTCGAAGAGGTGGAAGATCCCGGGCAGCAGCTTGCGCTTCGCCAGATCCCCGGTCGCCCCGAAGAGCACGATTACCTGATCGTGCGGAATCGTCGGCGATGCCGCCGTCCTTGGCGCCTCTGCGACGTTGACCGCCATCACCTCAGCCTTGCAGAACTGGCCCGCGGGCTCAGGCCACTTCGGCCAGGCGGCGGGAGAGAAAGCGGCGGTCCGGTTCTGAGTGGGCCAGCTCAAGCGCGCGCTCGTAGGCGGCGCGGGCCTCGGCGGCGCGACCGAGGCGGCGCAGGAAATCGGCGCGGGTTGAGTGGAGGTAGGGGTAGGAGTCCAGGCCGAGGTTCTCGATCGCCTCCAGGCCAGCCTCGGGGCCATCGGTTTCAGCCACCGCCACGGCTCGGTTCAGCGCGACGACCGGTGAGTCGGTGAGCCGGGTCAACTCGCCGTAGAGGGCGGCGATCTGCGGCCAGTCGCGGGGCTCGTCGGCGTGGAGTGACGCGATCGCGGCCTGCACCACGTAGGGACCGCGGCCACGCAGGGCAAAAGCGCGGCCGAGCGAAACACGCCCCTCCGCGATTCGGGCCGCGTCCCAGAGCGACCGATCTTGATCGGCCAGGAGCACCAGGTCGCCGTCGCGAAAGCGCGCCTCGCGGCGAGCCTCGAGCAGCAGCATCATCGCCAGCAGTCCGTGGACCTCGGGCTCGTCGGGCATCAGCTCGGCCAGCGCCCGGCCAAACCTAAGCGCCTCGGTCGCGAGCTCGCCGCGACCGCCGTAGCCCTCGTTGAAGATCAGGTAGACCACGGCAAGCACGGCGACGGTACGGTCGGGGAGCAGGTGATCGGGTGGCACTCGAAAGGGGATGCCGGCGGCCTTGATCTTCTTCTTGGCGCGGACCAGGCGCTTCGCCATCGTCTCCCGGGGGACGACGAAGGCCCGGGCGATCTCGTCCGTGCCGAGGCCGCCGAGCGTGCGCAGGGTGAGCGCGACCTGGGCCTCGGTCGAGAGCGCCGGGTGACAGCAGGTGAAGATCAGCTCCAAGCGCTCATCGGGGAAGACTGTCTCTTCGAGCTCGTCTTCCACGGCCCGCGGCACCTCCAGCAGCTTCGTCTTGTCGGCGAGCGTCCGCTCACGGCGGATGCGGTCGATCGCGCGGTTGCGGGCGGTGGCGATCAGCCAGGCCGCCGGGTTCGCCGGCGTGCCTTCGTGTGGCCAGCGCTCAGCGGCGATCGCGAACGCGTCCTGGGCGGCCTCCTCGGCGAGGTCGAAGTCGCCGAGGAGGCCGATCAGGGTGGCGAGGACGCGGCCCCACTGCTCGCGGAAGACCCGCTCGGTCAGCTCTCCACCACCGGACGAACCTCGATCCCACCGCCCATGCTGGCGGCGGGGATCTTCGCCGCCAGCTCGATCGCGGCATCGAGATCGTCCGCCTCGAAGAAGAGGTAGCCGCCAAGCGCCTCCTTGGTCTCGACGAAGGGGCCGTCGGTGGTTAGCGTCTGTCCGTCCTGGACCCGCACCGTGGTAGCGGTCTCAGGCGGCTGCATCCGCACCCCGGACTCGACGCCGGGCGTTTCGTTGATCTGCTGGTAGGCGCCGTAAACGGCCCCCTGCTCCTCCTTGGAAAGGCCGTCCCACGCCTCCGACCCCGGCAGCGGAGTAGTGCCCTGGTGAATCAGCAGCATGTACTTCATCGTTCCTCCTTGAGAGAGTGCCTTTGCCTCTAAGACGAACGGGAAACCCTCAAATGGACAGGCGCCTGAAGTTTCGCCCTCGAGAGGGGCAAGGCGCCCACCGGAATCGAACCGGTGTAAACGGCTTTGCAGGCCGCTGCGTAACCACTCCGCCAGGGCGCCGGGGCGATGAAGGGTAGCGGCGTCGGGTGACTAGGCGGCGCGCTGCTCGGGACCGGCTTCGTCGTCGATGTCGAGGACGACGTTGTCGTCCGCCGTGCGGCGGACGTGGAAGTCGAGTGGAGAGCGCTGCTCGAGCTCGTGGAGCAGGTCGGTTGGCTCGCTGAGGCGCATCGAGAGCGTCGCCCGGCCCTCGGAGAAGCGCTCGACCGAGATCTCGGAGGTGGCGCCGATCTGGCCGGCCGCGTCCTCGAAGCCGACGAGCTGGGAGAAGTCGTCGAGCGGGCCGATCTCAACTTTGACCAGACCCTCGAAGACGTCTCGCGCGGTCGGCGCGGCGTGACCGTTGCCGTTGCCGTTTGGGGCACTCGGCGCGGGGTCGCCGACAGCCTGCGCATCGCTCAGCTCCTGGGCCCGGCGGCCAACCTCGACCGCCTCGCGCAGCGCCTTCATCCGGATCCGCGTCGCCTGGCCGCGGGCCTGAGCCTGGATCTCCTCGAGGCGGGCCGAGACCGACTCCAGTGAGGCGACGTTGCGGTCGTGGCGTTCGTTGGCCTCGCCCAGGCGCTCGAGCAGACCGCGGATCTCGCGCTCGCGCTCGATCACCATCGCCGAGAGCGAGCCAAGCTCTTGCTCTGCCTGGGTGACAGCTTCTTCGGACTCGCGGCAACGCGCGAGCGACTCCTTCGCATCGCGCTCCAAAGCCCAGTTTCGCGCGTCCCGCAAAGCAAGCGCCGCATCGACTTCGGTGCGACGGTAGCCGAGGAACGACCGCTTGAAGCTACCCATGCGCGGCACCGTAGAGGTGCCCTCGGACGCCATCTTGTGAAGCCTGAAACTCGAGCTTCGGCGCCTCGCGCCAAAGATCCTCCAGCTGGTAACGCTGCCGCTCTTCCTCGGTAAAGACGTGGAGCACGCAATCGAGGTAGTCGAGGACGATCCAGCCGGCCGCCTCGGCCGCCTCGGCGCCGGCGGGCAGCAGTTCCTGCTCCTGCTTGAGGCGCAGCTTCACCTCATCGGCAATCGCCCGCGCCTGACGCTCGTTGCGGGCGGTGCAGATCGTCAAGAAGTCGGTGTAGGAGACGAGCCCGCGCATGTCGAGGACGATGATCTCGGTCGCGGCTTTGGCGTCGGCCAGCTCGGCGAAGCGCAACGCCAGCGTCTGCGAGTAGGCGGGCGGGCGCTCGGCGCTCATGCGTAGATCCCCTTCTCTTCGATGAAGCGGGCCACTGGCTCGGGTACGAGATAGCGCAGCGGCCGACCCGCCGCCGCTCGCTCGCGCACAGCAGAGGAGGAGACGCCGAATTGCGGCATCTCCAGCATCGTCGCCCGGCCCTCGGCGCCGAGGCTGCGCAATACCGCGGCGACGTCGGCCTCGGAAATCCCGGCTCGGCGGGCGACGGCGAGGCGCGCCAGCTCGGTTACTCGCTGCGGCTCGCGCCAGCTCTCCAGGCCCACGGCGGCGTCCGCCCCCATCACGAACACCAGCTCCCTGTCGCCTCGGTCTTTTGCAAGCAGCTGCAAGGTCTCATACGTATAGGACGGTCCATCGCGCTCGACCTCCAGGGTCGAAACCGAGAAGCGCGAGTCATCGGCCGCGGCCAGGCGCGTCATCGCCAGACGGAGCTCGCGGCCCGGGTCTTCGGATATCCGCTTGTGCGGGGCCTGGCCAGTCGGAACGAGGATCACCTCATCGAGGTCAAGCTGCCAGAGAGCCTCCTGGGCAAGAGCCAGGTGACCAAGGTGCGGCGGGTTGAAGGCCGAGCCGAGAACCCCGATGCCGCCAGCGGAGGCGCTACTCACGTACTTGGCCGTCGCCGTGGACGACGTACTTGTAGGTCGTCAGCTCGCGCAAACCGATCGGTCCACGCGCGTGCAGCTTCTGGGTCGAGTTGCCGATCTCGGCCCCCATGCCGAACTCGAAGCCATCGGTGAAGCGGGTCGAGGCGTTGGTGTAGACGACGGCGGCGTCAACAGCAGCGGTGAAACGCTCCGAAGCCTCGGCAGACGCGCTGACGATCGCCTCCGAGTGTCCGGTGCCGTGAGCGTTGACATGGTCGATCGCCTCGTCGAGCGAGTCGACGACGGCAACGGCCAGCTTCAAGTCGAGGTACTCGGCGTCCCAGTCCGCGTCGGTGGCCGCGCCGACATCGACCCCATCCGCCAGCTCGCGCACCCGCTCGTCGCCGGCCAGCTCGACACACGCCTCACGCAAATCGGCCAGCGCCGCCGGCAGGAAGTCCGCCGCCACGGCTGCGTCAACCAGCAACGTCTCCGCGGCGTTGCAGACGCCAGGGCGCTGCGTCTTCGCGTTAACCACGATCCGCCGCGCCATCTCCAAATCGGCGTCGGCGTGCACATACACGTGGCAGTTACCGGCAGCGGCGTAGATCACTGGCACCGTGGCAACGTCCTTCAAAGCCCTCTTCAGTCCCTCACCACCACGAGGAATCAGCAGGTCGACCACGCCGTCCTGCGTCGCCAGCTCAGCCAAATCGCCATGCCCCTCGCCAACCGGCAGCAGCAGTACAGCGTCCTCCGGCAGTCCAGCCTCAGCAAGGGCCTCGCGTGCCACTCCAGCCAACGCAGCGTTCGACCGCTCCGCGTAGTGAGACCCCCGCAGCACAATCGCGTTGCCGCTCTTGACCGTCAGCGCCGCACAATCGATCGTCACGTTGGGCCGCGCCTCGTAGACAACAGCGACGACACCGAGCGGCACCCTCAGCTTCCGCAAGCTCAGACCGCTCTCCAGCGATTTCGCTTCAAGCTCCTCGCCGATCGGATCCTCAAGCCCAGCAACAGCTCGGACGCCTTCGGCCATTCCCGCGATCCGCTCCTCAGTCAACGTAAGCCGATCACGCAGCGCCTGGGTCAAGCCCGAAGCTCGTTCATCGGCGAGATCGGCGGCGTTGGCTTCGAGAATCTCCGCGGACCTCTCGCTCAGAAGGCGAGCGGTCGCCTCCAGCGCCGCATCCTTGGCCGCGGTCGAAGCACTCGCAAGCTCCCGAGCAACTCGCCGAGAGGCGACGCAGATCTCCCCAACGTTTCTAGTCGTGACAGCCATGACCGCTAAGGGTAGCTACGAGGGCCGGGAGCCCCCTCCCAAAACACTCAAGAGCGGCTCCCGCCGCTCGTTTTGGGAGGGGCTCCCGGCCCTCCCCCACCTTCCGCGCTCTACACCAGGACAAACCGATCCCGATGAATCACCTCATCGGCAGCATGCGGCATCCGCTCGCGCACCTCAGCGCTCTTCAGGCCAATCACCTCGGAAAGCTCGGCCGCCGAGTAGTCGACGATCCCCTTGCCGATGATCGAGCCGTTCACGGTCACATCGACGGCATCACCCGCCTGGAAGTCCCCCTCGACGTTGGTAATCCCGACCGGCAGCAAGCTCGAGCCGCTCTCGCGCAGGACCCGCGCCGCGCCGCCATCAACGACGAGCCGTCCGTGCGCCGGCTTCGCGTACTTGAGCCAGAGCTTGAAGCTCGAAGCCTTGGAATCCTGCGCCGCGAAGCGCGTCCCAACGGGATCTCCGGCAGCCGCAGCCGCCAGCGTCCCGCCGCTAGTGCCGTTGCAAATCGTCGCCACGATGCCGGCCTCGCTGGCCATCTCCGCCGCCGCGACCTTGCTCCGCATCCCCCCGGAGCCGAAGACCGAAGTCCGGTCGCCGATCTCCATCCCGGCCAGTTCGGAGAAGTCGGTGACGTCCGGGATCCGCTTCGCCTCGCGGTCGACCCCTGGGTCGGCGGTGAAGAGACCGTCGGTGTTGGTCAGCAGGACGAGCAGCCGCGCGTCGAGCAGAATCGCCACCTGGGCGGCGAGGAAGTCGTTGTCGCCGAAGCTGATCTCGTCGGTCGCGGTGGTGTCGTTCTCGTTGACGACCGGCACCACCCCCCACTCGATCAGCCGCCGCAGCGTCTGGCGAGCGTTGAGGTAGTTGGTGCGAGCGGCGATGTCGGCCGCGGTGAGCAGCACCTGCGCGGACCGCGTGCCGTGCTCGGCCAAGCGGCTCTCGTAGGCCCGAAAGAGGTCGCCCTGGCCGACGGCGGAGGCCGCCTGCAGCTCATCCATCGCGCGCGGGCGCACCGGCAGTCCCATCAATCGCATCCCCCGCGCGATCGCGCCCGAGGTGACCATCACCACGCGCTCGCCGCCGCGCTCCAGCGTCGCGACCTGCTCGCAGACAGAATCGAGGACGTCCGTGCGCAGGTCACCGTCATCGGCGGCGACGATCGAGGAACCGAGCTTGACGACGAGGGTCATGGCCGCTCAAGTGTATGAGTCACCACCGGCACCGCCGAGCATTGACCTTCACGCTCTAGCACTGGCTGTGAAACTGCCGAAGATTAAGCAATGAGCAGACCGCAGGACAGCCGCCTGCCCTACCTGCCTGGCATCGACGCGATGCGCGCGATCGCCGTGCTCGCGGTCTTTCTCTATCACGCCGGCGTCGGCTGGATGCCGGGGGGATTCCTCGGCGTCGACGTCTTCTTCACGATCAGCGGCTACCTGATCACCTCGCTGCTGCTCAGCGAGTATCGGCGCGGCGGTCATATCCGGCTCGGCCAGTTCTGGCTGCGCCGGGCGCGGCGGCTGCTGCCCGCGGTCGGCGTGATGATCGCGGTGACGATGATCCTCGCGGCGATCGTCGAGCCCGAGCGGATAACGGCGCTGCGCGGCGATGCGATTTCCTCGCTCACCTACGTCGCCAACTGGCACTTCGCGCTCGGGCACCAGTCTTACTTCGACCAGTTCCAGCGGCCGTCGTTGTTCCGCCATCTCTGGTCACTCTCGGTCGAGGAGCAGTTCTATCTTTTCTGGCCGCTCGCCTTCGCCGGCGGGATGTCATTGCTGGGACGCAAGCGGCTGCTGCTTGGCGTACTCGCCGGGGCACTCGCCTCGCTGGCGCTGATGTGGATCCTCTTCGACCCCACCGACAGCGCCCGCGCCTATTACGGCACCGACACGCACGCGGTCGGTCTGTTGGTCGGTGTGGCGCTGGCGCTGGTTTGGAGCCCGCTACAGCTGCGGAACGCCAAATCGGGTCGCTGGTGCGGGCCGGCGCTCGACGCCGTCGGCGTCGTCGCGCTCGGCTACCTCGTTCTCAGCTTTCTCCAGGTCCATGACTACGACCTCGCCCTCTTCCACGGCGGCTATCTGTGGCTGGCGCTCGCCAGCGCGGCCGTGCTCGCCGTGATCGCGCACCCGGCGGCGCGGCTGGGCGGGCTGCTGGCGCGACCGCCGCTGATCTGGCTTGGCCTGCGCAGCTACAGCTTCTACCTCTGGCACTGGCCGGTGCTGGCGCTGACCCGTCCCGGCCTCGACGTCTCGCTGCCACGCGGAATTCTGATTCCGCTGCAACTGCTCGTCGTATTGGCCCTAGCCGACCTCTCTTACCGCTTCGTCGAGCTGCCCTTCCGCGGCAAGCGCAAGCTGCCAGCCCTCCCCGAGGGATGGCTGCGCGTGGCGCGCCCGGCGCTCGCCTTCGCCGTCGTCGCGATCGTCGTCCTCGTCGGCTGGAGCGGGATCGTCTCCACAGGCAACCGCCACCTCGAGCCGGGCATCGCCGTCGCCTCAACCGCCGAATTCGCCAAGGTGACCGTCAAGCCGGCGTCAAGCCGTAACGCATTGAGTGCCTCGGGACGCCACAAAACGTTGCACCAGGGAGGAGGGAAACCGCCGCGGATCGTTGCCTTCGGCGACTCGGTGATGATCGGGGCCAAGGACAAGCTGGCGGCGCGCTTCGGCCCGCGCTTCTCGATGAACGCCAAGGTCGGCCGCCAGGCAGACGAATTCGTCGACCTCGCCCAGCGGCTGAAGCGCCGCGGCGGCCACATCAATGCCCTGGTCATCCAGATGGGCGACAACGGTCCCCTCTACGGCGATGAAATGGAGGACCTGCGAAAGGCGACCTCAAACGTCGGCGAGCTCTTCCTGATCAACGACCACGCCCCGGTCTCCTGGCAGGATGAGTCCAACCACGCCCTCGCCGAAGCCGACGCGACCTGGCCCCACACAAACCTGATCGACTGGGCATCGGTGGCGGCGGACCACGAAAACCTGCTCTGGGACGGCATCCACCTCACCCCGGGCGGCGCAGGCGTCTACACGAGGCTAATCGCGCATTCGGTTCGCTCAGCAACCGACTGAGAGCTCGCGCCCAAAGAGAGCCGGATGCCCCCTCCCAAAACACTCAAGAGCGGCTCCTGCCGCTCGTTTTGGGAGGGGGCATCCGGCTCTCTCATGGGTACAACTCGAACTCGTGCTCGCCCACCCGAACCTCGTTGCCGGCCTCGAAGCCGGCGGCGCGCAGGGCAGCGATAACGCCGATCTCGTTGAGGCGTTGCTCGAGATAAGCAAGGGCTTCTTCATTCTTGACGTCATGGCGCTCGAAGAGCAGCTCTACGCCGCGTCCGGTGACGCGATACGCACCGTCGTCCTCGCGCTCGACTGAATAGCCGCCCTCCCCGGCGGGCCTGTAGACGCGGTGCTCGACCTCGAATTCGGCGGAGGGCTGCGGGCCCGTCTCGGGCCGAGCTATACCGGGAAGTTCCGGCAGGGCGGATAGGATCCGTTCGCGCAGCTCCTCCAAGCCCTCGCCGGTCGCAGAGGATGCGGAGAGCACCCCAAGGCCATCGTCGCTGAGGCGCTCTCGCCACTCGGCGAGTGCGGCCTCGACGTCGTCGGGCGGGAGCAGGTCGCGCTTCGAGAGCAGCACCAACTCCGGCAGTGAGTTAAGCCCGGCCCCGTAGGACAAGAGCTCCTCACGTACAGCCTCGTAGTTCGCCACCGACTCGCCTTCCAGCGGCGCCAGCTCAACCAGGTGAACCAACATTGCGCAACGCTCGACGTGGGCGAGAAACTCGTGCCCAAGGCCAGCGCCGTCGGCCGCGCCTTCGATCAGTCCTGGGATGTCAGCGACGATCGCCTGCCGATCCTCGCCTTCGATCGTCCCCAGCACCGGCGAAAGCGTCGTAAACGGATAGTCAGCCACCTTCGGCGCCGCGCGCGTCAGCCTCCCCAGCAACGACGACTTCCCCGCGTTGGGCAGCCCGATCAGCCCAACGTCAGCGAGCAGCTTCAGTCGCAGTTCAATCCATCCGTCCTCACCGCTGGTCCCGTTCTCAGCAAATCGAGGCGCCTGCCGAGTCGAGGTCGCAAACCGCTTGTTCCCATGCCCCCCACGCCCACCATGAGCAACCACGGCCCGCTGCCCAACCTCAACCAGATCAACCTGGCTCCCATCAACAGCTTCAGCCTGAGTCCCTGCAGGAACCAAGATCTCCCGCTCGTCCCCCCTGCCGCCCTGCCGGTTGGACCCTTCGCCATGCTTCCCGCGTCCACCCCGAAAGTGCTTGCTCCCCTTCAAAGCCCCCAAATCTCGCTTCGAAGCGTCGCAAACAAGCACGACATCGCCACCGTGGCCGCCGTCCCCGCCATCGGGACCACCCCTCGGCACATGAGCCTCGCGCCGGAAGCTGATGCAACCGTTCCCGCCGGCCCCACCCTCAACCCAGATCTTCGCCTTGTCGTACATGAGCTAGAGAGAGGTGTAACGCATAGCGGCTCCCATAGGACAACAAAACGTTGCACCTCAGCTGAGACGGACGCTAGGAGCCCGTGAAGAGCGCCGGGCACCGCTCCTGGGGCGCGGCGGTCTCTTTTTCGCACAGACCGCTCAGCAAGAGAAGGGACGCGCCCGGCGAAAAAGGCAGCGCCCCAGGAGCGGTGCCCGGCGCTCCCCCCGCTGGTCCTTAAGAGTCCTGAAGAACGGAAATCGTCCGACCCTTGCGGGCCGATTTGAACTCGACGACCCCAGCGCGCTTGGCAAAGATCGTGTGATCCCGGCCAAGTCCCGTTCCATCCCCAGGCCAGAACCGAGTCCCCCGCTGGCGCACGATGATCTCGCCGCCAGAGACCTTCTGACCCGCGAAGACCTTGACCCCAAGCATGTTGGGGTTGGATTCGCGTCCGTTGCGGCTTGAGCCGAGTCCCTTCTTATGAGCCATCGTCAGAATCCTTTTTAGCAGCCGGTTTTTTGGCGGCTGGTTTTTTGGCTTTGGCCGCAGGTTTTTTCTCGGCGGCTTTTTTCGCGGGAGCTTTTTTAGCAGCCGGTTTTTTCTCGGCTTCTTTTTTAGCCGCTGGTTTTTTCGCGGCGGCGGGTTTTTTCGCCGGCTCTTTTTTCTCAGTAGCCGGTTTCTCAGCAGCGGGTTTTTTCTCCGCCGGCTCCTCTTTTTTAGCCGCCGGCGGTTTCCGCGTCAGCAGTTTGACCTCGGTCACCTCGAGCTTGGTCAGCTCGGAGCGGTGGCCGGCGCGGCGGCGGTAGCCCTTCTTCGGCTTGTATTTGAAGACCTTGATCTTCTCGCCGCGCAGGTGCTCGGTCACGGTCGCCTCGACCTTGACCTTCTCCAGCTCTTTGGCCTCCGCAAGGACCTCTGTATCGCGGAACATCACCGGGCGCAGGGCGACTTTGTCGCCCTCTTTCGCGCTCAGGCGATCGACGAGCAGGGACGTGCCCTTCTCGACCTTGTACTGCTTTCCACCGCTCTCTATGACTGCGTACGTGTTCATTCGTCCTTGCCGCTCTGAGTGGAGCGCGACCGACCGCGACCGCCCCTGCGGCCGCGACGGCTACTGCGCGAGGGCGAGGATTCTAGCTGGGAGCCGTTCTCCTCGCCGCCTGCGGCACCGTTGGTCGCCTCGACCCCCGGCAGCGAGGCCACCGCGGCGGCCCGCTCGACCCGCTCGATCCGCACCAGTTTGCGCTCGCCGACGAAGCGACCGCCGCCCGTGACGCTGACGATGTAGGAGTCGACGCGGGCGATGGCGTCGTCGGCGTTGTACATGTGCGGCTCGTCGATTTTGACCAGCACCTCCTCGCCGACCTTGAAGGGCAGCGCCCGCTCCTCGATCTCGGCCCGGCTGCCGGCCTCGATCAGGTCGAAGGTCGCGATCGGCAGCGCGTCGCCGCCTTCGAAATGGAACTGCTTGCCGGTCTCGGCCTCGAGCTCAGTCAGGCCGCTATCGGGATCGATCAGCTCCGCCGCGACCTTTGGGTGGACCCGGATCAGCAGCGCCTCGGCGTCCTTGGCGCCGGTGGCGATATCGGGCAGGCGACGCATCGCATCAAGCGCCACCGTCTCGGCCGAGAGCACGACGCCTTCGCCCTCGCAGGTGGGGCAGGGAGCGGTGAGGATCTCGCGCACGCCGTCGGTGACGTTCTGGCGGGTCATCTCGACCAGGCCGAGCGGCGAGACCTCGACCACGTAGCTCTTCGACTTATCGGTGTCGAGCGCTTTGCGCAGCGTTTTCAGCACTTTGTCGCGATTGCGGGCGCGGGCCATATCGATGAAGTCGATGACGATGATGCCGCCGATGTCACGCAGCCGCAGCTGCCGCACGGCCTCATCGGCCGCCTCGGTGTTGACCCGGGTGATCGTCTCCTCGAGCCCACCTTTACCGCGGCCGGTGAAGCTGCCGCTGTTGACGTCGATCACGGTCAGCGCCTCGGTGTAGTCGATGATCAGGTAGCCGCCCGAGGACAGGTCGACGCGGCGGCCCAGGGTCGACTGGATTTCCACGTCGATCCCCCAGCGTTCGAACAGCGGCGTCTTGCCCTCGTAGAGCTCGACCCCGTCAACCAGCTCCGGCGCGGTGCGCTGGAAGAAGCTGGTCACCCGTTCGTACTGCTTCGGCGAGTCGATGACCGCCTTCTCGAAGTCACTGAGGAAGACGTCGCGCAGGACCCGCACAGGCAGGTCGGCCTCTTGGAAGACGAGGTCCGGCGCCTTGGTCACCTCGGTGCGACGCTCGAGCACCTCGTTGAGCTTGTGCAGGTAGCCAATCTCACGCACGAAGTCGGCCTTTTTCGCCCCGTGGGCGGCGGTGCGGACGATCAGCCCGCCCGGGCCTTTGTAGGTTCGGTCGACCATCTTGCGCAGGCGGTCGCGCTCGGAGTCCGAGAGACGCCGGCTGACGCCGACGCCGCTGCCCTGCGCCGCGTAGACCAGGTAGCGGCCGGCGATCGAGGTGTTCATCGAGAGCCGCGCGCCCTTGGTCTTGAGCGGGTCCTTGACAACCTGGACGAGGATCTCCTGGCCGGGCTTGATCAGCTCGTCGATACGGCGGCCTTTGCCGGTGCCGCGGCCACGCTTCGGCGCCTGTTCGCCGTTGGGCAGGACGATCTCATCGACGTGCAGGAAGCCGTTGCGCTCAAGGCCGATGTCGACGAAGGCGGCCTCCATGCCGGGCAGAACGTTGTCGACCTTGCCCTTGTAGATGTTGCCGACGATCGAGCGCCGGCCGCGTCGCTCGATGTAGAGCTCCGCTACGTCGCGATTGCCGCCTTTTGTTTTCGACTCGAGGACGGCCACGCGGGTCTCGCCACGATCGGCGGAGACCAAAATTGTCTTTTTCATTGATTTAGCTCAGTTCAGAGTAGGTACGCACGTCTGGCCCCCTTCTAGGGGTCACCAGGCGAACCTGCCTTTCTGGCTGAGTCGCGCTTGCATGTGAATGCTCTGAAGGACGCCGAGGGCGAGGAAGGTCGCCAGTACAGACGACCCCCCATAGCTCATCAGCGGCAGGGGTATCCCGGTGATCGGCATGATCCCGAGGTTCATCCCCACGTTTACGAAGACCTGGAAGAGCAGCATGGCGGCGATGCCACCTGCCACCAGGGTCCCGTAAGAGTTCTTCGAGAGAGTCACAATCCGCAGCGCCCGCCAGATCAGCAGGGCGTATAGGGATAGGACCAACGCGGCGCCGACAAATCCATAGCGCTCACCGATCACCGCAAAGATGAAGTCGGTGTGCCGCTCAGGGACAAAGTCGAGCCGCGTTTGGGTGGCCCGATCGCCTCGGCCGGTCTTCTGACCGGAACCGATCGCGATCTTGGCCTGATTCTGCTGGTAGCCCGCGTCGCTTGGGTCAGCGCTGGGATTCAGGAAAGAGGTGAGTCTCTCTGCCTGATAGCCCTTGAGGATCGGCGTCCCAACTGCGGGCGCCGCCACGAGGACGATCGCTGTCAATGCCACGAGGGCCGCGCCGATCACCGCGAAGTGCGTCCCACGGACGCCCCCCACGTACATCACGGCGAGGGTGATTGCCCCGAACACCAAAGCGGTGCCGAGGTCCGGCTGCAGGAATACGAGCGCAGCCGGTGCCAGGCCGAGGCAGAGGTAGCGCACCGTGCGCTGCCTCTCCGAACCGCTCCTGGCGCCATCGATGACGAACCCGGCTAGAGCAAGCACTAGCAAGAGCTTGCCGAGCTCAGATGGCTGAAAACTGAAAAAAGGAAGTTCAAAAGAGCGCCGTGAGCCGCGCGCCGCGAATCCGAAGACGAAGACGAGCGAGATGCTGACGCAGAGGAAAGTATAGATGCCGACCCGCAGCTCGCGGAAGCGCGAGTAGTCGATGCGGGTGAGGAGGTACATGCCGACGATGCCGAGGCCAGCGTAGATGCCCTGGCGGTCGGCGAAGTAATAGGGGTCGCCGGGCACGTCGTGCAGCGTCGCCTGGCTCAGGGTGAAGACGCTGAAGACGGCGAGGGCGATGCCGGAGAGCGCCAGGGCGCCGTCCATGTAGGGCAGGCCGAGGCGCTCGGCGATGCCGGGATGAACCGCGAAGGGCTCGGGACGGCCCTGGCGGGCGCGGGTCGCGTACATCAGCCTTTGCCTTCCGCAGAGTCCGCTTCCTTGGCGAGCCGGCCGGCGAAATACGCTTCGAGAATCTTCTTTGCCGCGGGCGCCGCCGCTTCAGCCCCGAAGCCACCTTCCTCCATCGTCACGAAGGTGACGATACGGGGATTCGGATAGGGAGCGAGGACGCCGTACCAAGACTGGTCCGCATGAGGCGGCCGCTGAGCAGTGCCGGTCTTGCCGGCAACTGGGATCGGGAAGTTGCCGAAGACGTCAAATGAGGTCCCGCCGCCATTCTGCGCGGCGTCGTGCAGGCCTTCCAGAATTGCGGCCCGGTACTCGGGGTCGATGCGAACGTGCCGGCGCGGCTTGGGGTCGAATTCCTTCAGCACCCGGCCGGCGGGGTCGTCGACCTCCTTGCCAACGTGCGGGGTGACGACGGTGCCGCCGTTGGCAAGCGTCGCGTAGGCGATCGCCATCTGCAGCGGGTTGGTCTGCAGATCGCCCTGCCCAGTGGCGAGCTGGACGTTGTCGCCGGCCGACCAGGGCCGATCGGTTTCGCCTTCCTTGTATAGCTGGTTGCGCCAGTGCTGCGAGGGCAGCAGGGTCTGGTCTTCGACCGGCAGGTCGATGCCGGTGGGCCGTCCGATGCCGAGCGCATGGGCCCAGTGCTGAAGCTCGCCGCTGTCCCACATGCGGTATCCGAGCGTGTAAAAGAAGACGTCGGAGGAGACTTCGAGCGCGGTGACGAGGCTGACCGCCCCATTGGCGGCTTCCCCCGCGTTTTTGAATTCCTGGCCGCCGATTTCCAGCACGCCGGGGTCGTCGATCACTTCGCCCAGTGACAGTTTGCCGCTTTCAAGGGCCGCAATCGCGGTTATGAGCTTGAAGGTGGAGCCTGTCGGGTAAAGGCCGGCGGTAGCCCGGTCGACCAGCGGCGCGGCCGGGTTGAGATAGGTTTCGTCGACCTGCTTCTGGGTCAGCGGCCGGGTGAAGAGGGCCGGTTCGAAGGTCGGAAACGAGCCGAGGCCGAGGATTTCGCCTGTGTGGACGTCCATCGCAATGAAGCCGCCGTACAGCCCCTGTTCCGCCATCGCTGCTTCGCCCGCCGCCTGCACTTTTTCGTCGATCGAGAGCTTGAGGCTGTCGCCCGGCGCCGGTGGCTTGGCGATCAGGTGGCCGTTTGGGGTCGGCTCGCCGAAGGCGTCGACCTGGACCTTGGTCAGGCCCGGCTGCCCCCGCAGGAAGCGATCGTAGGTGTCCTCGATCCCGCTTTGGCCAATCTCGTCGCCCGGCTGCAGGCCGCGAAAGCGCGACTCCTTCAATTGTTCTTTTTCGATCTCCCCAACGGTGCCGAGGATGTGCGCCGCCAGGCTCCCCTTCGGGTAGTCGCGGACGAAGACCCGCTGGGTCTCGACCCCGGGGAAGCGGTCCTGGTTCTCCTGCAGGTAGTAAACGAGGAAGTGGCCCACATCGCGTCGCAGTGTCACCGGCGCTGCCGGGGCCAGCTTCAGCTCTTCGTGCATAGTTTTTCGCACGCGGCGCAGGGTGCTGTGGGTGAGGCCGGCCAACTGCGACAGCTCGGCCCGGCGCTCGACCGGATCTTCGGGAAGTTTGCGCGGGTTGACCTGCAGCGCCAGGCTGGTGCGGTTGGCGACCAGGACCTTGCCGTTGCGGTCGAGGATCTCGCCACGCGGAGCACTGACGCGATAGGAGCGAGTGCGGTTGTTCTTCGCTTCGGCCAAGTACTTTTCGCCGTCGAGCACCTGCAGCAGCCAAAGGCGGAAGAAGAGAACCCCAAAGAGGACGACGGCGACTCCACCGAAGAGGGCTATACGCAGGGCCAGTCGGTTAGTCATCGCGGGGCCGCGCTCGTCGGAACGAAGATACATCGGCGCCGCCTAGGCCCCCAGCACTCTCGGAGCGCGGCGGCGCTGCAGCTTCGGCTCCTCGACCAGCGCGGGGCGAAGCAGGCGACGCACGCCGAGGTAGATCGGCCAGCCGAGAAAGAAGGCGTAGACGCTCTTCAGCAATAGGTCGCGAATTATCAAGGTGCTGAGCGGAGCGTCAATCCCAAAGAGGAGCTGGATCACGCCGTAGCCGAGCTCGGCGAGCAGGGTCAGGCCCATGCAGAGCAGGGCCGGGACGAGCGAGCTGTGGATCTCGAAGCGCTCGCGGAAGAGGCCAGCCAGGTACCCGGTGCCGAGCAGGACCAGCGAGCTGATCCCGAGCGCCTCGACCAGTAGGCAGTCGAGGAAGAAGCCGATCCAAAAGCCACTGACGGCGCCGGTCATGCTGCCGCCCAGCAGACCCAGACAGACGACCAGGGCGGGAAGGACGTCGGGGCTGACGTGGAAGAGTTCCACCCGGGAGAAGAAGGAGAGCTGCAAAAGCACCCCGAGCATGCAGATCGCCACGATCCGGGCGACGATCTTCGGTGTCAGGATCATCCTCGCGACCCTCCGGTCAGGACCTGCACGAGGTCGAGGTTGCGCAGGTCAGCGTAGGGCCGCACCTGCACCTGTTCCTTTGCCTCCTGTTCGACGATCGAGGCCTTTGTCACTTCTCCCAACGGTAGCCCGGGCGGGAACAGTGAGGCCAGTCCCTGGGCGCGCCAGCCCGCGGTAACGACGGTGAGGCCGCCGTGCACCCGCTTGGTCGAGTCGATGAAGTCGAGGATCAGGTCTTCGGGGCTGCCGACTTCCGGCTTGATCACGCCCTGCACCCCGGCCGGCAACACCTTGGCCGAGATCGCGCTTTCGTGGTCGGTGAGCAACATCACCTGTGAAGAACCCGGCTCGACCGAGGCGATGCGGCCGACCACGCCGTCACCGCTGATCACCGGATCATCGACGTGGACACCGTCGCCGCTGCCAACGTCGATCGAGACGCTCGAGTGCCAGACGGTCGGCGAGCGGACCGTGACGCGCCCGGTCACCTCCTTGTATGGCGAGGAGGCAAGCGCCGGGCCGCGATCAAGTTCAACCAGCTTGCGCAGCTGCTCGTTCTCGTTCAGCGCCTCCTGCCCGGCCACCGCCTGTGTCCTGGCCGTCACCAGCTCCGACTTGAGGCGGCTGTTTTCGCCGCGCGCGTCAAAGGTCTTGTCGAACCAGTCAACCAGGTCGCGGGCAGGCTTGAGGGCGCGATCGGAGACCGACTGAACCGGGCTGAAGATGGTGCTTACGCCGCGCTGCAGGCCGTTGGAGCCCTGCCCATAGGTAATCGTCAGCAGCACGAAGGAGCCGACGATCAGCAGGGCGAGCACCGCCCTACGGCGGCGTACTTGCTTTCGATACACAGTGAAGACCTAAGTTTGGGGCTTGAGATGAAGGGGAGCTAAGCAAAGTGCCTGGCTCTCGAATTCTGCTTGCTGGCGCGATGCATGGTCTCGAACTCCTCGAGTGAGATGCCCGAGCCCACCGCCACGCATGTCAGCGGTGACTCTGCCAGTTGACAGGGCATCTGACACTCGTCGCGGAGGCGCTGTTCGAGTCCTTGCAGCAACGCGCCGCCGCCGGCGAGGGTGATGCCGCGGTCCATGATGTCACCCGCCAGCTCCGGCGGGGTGCGGTCGAGGGTGTCCTTGACCGCCTCGACGATGTGGCCGACCGGTTCCTCGAGCGCTTTGCGGACCTCCTCGGAGCCGAGCGTGATCGTCTTCGGCAGGCCGGAGACGAGGTCGCGTCCGCGGATCTCGGAGCGCACCTCCTCGGCCAGAGGCGAGGCGGAGCCGGCCTCGAGCTTGACCTCCTCTGCGGTCTGGGTGCCGATCGCCAACTTGTAGGCGTGCTTGCAGTGGTTGACGATCGCCTCGTCGAGCTCGTCGCCGCCGACCCGGATCGATTGCGAGACGACGATGCCGCCGAGCGAGATCACCGCGACCTCGGTGGTGCCGCCGCCGACGTCGACGACCATCGAGCCGGTCGGCTCGGCGACCGGCAATCCAGCGCCGATCGCCGCCGCCATCGGCTCCTCGATCAGGTAGGCCTGGCGGGCGCCGGCCGAGAGGCAGGCCTCCTCGACCGCCCGCTTCTCGACCCCGGTGACCCCGGAAGGCACGCAGACGACGACGCGAGGGTGGGCGAAGCGGTTGGAGTGCACCTGTTTGATGAAGTGGCGCAGCATCTGCTCGGTGACGTCGAAATCGGCGATCACGCCGTCCTTGAGCGGGCGGATCGCGGTGATGTTGCCGGGGGTCCGGCCCAGCATCCGCTTCGCCTCGACCCCAACCGCGTGGACCTGACCGGTGTGGGTGTCGATCGCCACAACCGAGGGCTCAGAGAGGACGATGCCGCGCCCGCGCACGTAGACCAGCGTGTTGGCCGTACCGAGGTCGACAGCCATGTCGCGGCCGCCGAGCCCTCTGAGGTAGCTGAATACGCCCATGCTTGGACTTGCCGACTCCTGGAAATTCGCTGACTTTGCCGGGGAGAATCGCGGAACCTGCGCGGAAATCATCCCAAACGGGACAAATGCGCCGCTTATTTCGACTCAGTCCTGGTCGAAAAGTTCCGGCGCGAGATCGAACAGCAGCCCGACCGGCAACCCGACCACGTTCGAGACGCTCCCCTCGAGCCGCTCCACCAGCGTCGAACCCAGGATCTGGATCGCATAGCCACCAGAGCGCCCTTCCCACTCGCCAAAGGCGACATAACGCTCCTTCTCGGCCTCACTCAACCGCTTGAAGACCACGGTCGTGCGCTCGAGCCCGCTGCGTTCCTCTCCGTCGGTGAGGACCACTAGTCCGCTCAGCACCTCGTGAGATCGCCCTGACATCCGGTCCAAATAGCTCCGAGCCTCAGCAGCGTCGGCAGGCTTGCCCAGCGCCTTGCCATCGAGCACCACGTCGGTGTCGCAAGCAATAACCAGGCCATCTCGCGCCACCGCTCGGGCCTTCCGCTTGGCGTTCTCGAGCACCTCGACGTTCGGGTCTCCCCCGTAGAGCTCATCGACGCCGGAGACGACAACCTCGAACTCGAGCCCAAGCTTCGCGAGAATCTCGCGCCTCTGCGGCGATCCGGATGCCAGCACCACGGTCAAAGGCCCGGGTGGGTGGGGTCGGAGCGTCTTGTACTTTTTCGGCGATTCATCCTCGGCGCAGCCGCCCACTCTTCACCGAAAAAGTTAAGCGGAGACCCCACCCACCCGGGCCCCCCTACGCCAACTCTGGAAACCAGATCCCAATCTCGCGCTCGGCCGACTCATCCGAGTCAGACCCGTGGACCATGTTGTAGGTGACCTCCAGAGCGAAGTCCCCGCGGATCGACCCGGGCGCAGCCTCGACCGGGTTGGTCGCGCCGATCAGCTGGCGCGCGGCCGCCACCGCTTCGTGACCCTCCAGCACCATCGCGACCAGGGTGCCGCCGGTGATGAAGGAGACCAGCTCGCCGAAGAAAGGCTTCTCGGTGTGCTCTTCGTAGTGCTTGTTGGCAATCGGCTCGTCCGCCCGCATTGTCTTCAGCGCCGCGATCCGCAATCCCTTGCGCTCAAAGCGGGCAATCACCTCGCCGCTCAGGGCGCGCTCAAAGGCGTCAGGCTTTACGAGGATCAGCGTCCGGCTCACGTGCAGGGCTCCTTTGGGTTCGTTTGGGGGTCGACGCCTCCTCGGCCGCGGCGCGCGGAGGCGCCTCTTTCCTGGCCGGGCGCGAAGTCTCTTGGTCTTCCTTTACGGGCGCATCCTTGGCCCGCCGGCGTTTGGCGGCCGGGCGTGTTTCGCGCGGCGCTCGCTCCTCGCGTGATGCGGGGCGCTCCGCTCGTGATTCGCGCCGGCCCTCGCCCTTCGGCTTGCCCTGTCGGGGCCGCCCTGCCAGCGCGTCTTCGCAGTAGGGACACATCGCCCAGTGCGGGGCGACCGGCTTGCTGCAGCTCGGGCATGGGTCCTTGAGCCGGTGCTGGCATTTCGGGCAGCGCAGGTAGCTCTTCTCGACGGGGAATTCGCAATTGGGGCACGAGGCCTCGGTCAGCTGGCGCACCTTCAGCTCCGCCGCGCGGATCTCTAGCTCGCGTTCGTGGGCGTCCTCGAGGAACTCGGGCGGGCGCACGATCGCGTAGACCGCTGTGCCGATGTAGGGGAAGAAAGAGCCGATCGTCGCGCAGGCGACCAAGAAGGGGTCGGCAATGCGGCGCTTGGCGTCGAAGTATGTGTAGACGATCAGGGCAAGCCAAACGACAACGATCATCAAGATGAAGAGGGTTGCGGCCAAATTGAGGCCGTCGTTGCTGATTCCGAAGATCGCTAGTGCCATGGCTGGGCCGCCGGGAGACGGGAGGCGGGCAGTCTACTTCGCCGCCGGGCTCGCGAACCCTCGCAGCGGAGATTGACCCCACCCCAGTGTGGTCAATCTCGGATGCGCGCGCGCTGGATCAGAGGAACAGCGACCCGAAGAGGTAGCCGATGCCGAAGAAGACCAGGATCACGGCGGCGACGACGCCGGCGACCAGCGCCATCATCGAGAGCAGTTCCGAGCTGGCGCTTTTAGTGGCGGTTTCCATTGGCCGAATCCTCGCACAGGGAGAGGGCGGCACGGGCGGGCGCCAGCACGTAGTGGGAGCCCGTAATGAGAAGGATGCCCCCAGGTAGCTCCGAGGCGAGCTGGCGGCCCCGCCCCACCGCCGCCTTGAAATCCGGCTCCTGCTCGGCCGCCAGGCCGGCCTCTTCGCAGGCAGCGGCGAGTTTGGCGGCGCTGTGGGAACCCGCCCCGGGGAGCCCGCGAGCTTCTAGCGCCCCTGGCTGCAGCTCGGTGCAGACAGCCCGATCCAGCGCCGGCGCCAGGGCGCGGACCATTGCCGCCGCGTCCTTGTCGCCGAGCGCGGCGAGGCAGGCGACGACGGGGCGACCGGCCGCGACTTCGCTCAGGCCCTCGGCAAGCGCGGCGGCGCCGTCGGGGTTGTGCGCGGCGTCAAGGTAGACCGGCGGCTCCTCGGCGATGCGCTCCAGTCGGCCAGGAACGGTCAGGGTCTCCCCCACTGCGGCGACGCGGAGGGGGTCGAGCTCGCCGAGGAAAGCCTCCGCCGCGGCGCGGGCAAGGGCGAAGTTACGGCGCTGGAAGCGGCCCGCGGCGCGCAGCTCGATCTCGCCGGGGTCCTCGGGAGCGACGATCAGCTTTGCGCCCCGCTCAGCGGCGCTCCGCTGGGCAAGCTCGGCGACCTCGGCGCTGACCCGGCCGAGGACCAGGGTCGTGTGGTCGCGCAGGACGGCCAGCTTCTCGGCGGCGATCTCAAGCTCGGTCTCGCCCAACCACTCGGTGTGGTCGAGCCCGATCGAGGTCAGCACCGTGACCCGCGAGGGGATCGTGTTGGTCGCGTCGAGCCTGCCACCCAGGCCGGCCTCGACCGCGGCGACCTTGACCCGTGCGGCGGCGAAGGCAACGAATGCAGCGGCGGTCGCGAGCTCGAACTGGGTCACCGCCTCACCCTCCTCCAGGCTACGGTTGACCGTCTCGGCGGCCTGTGCGGTGCGCTCAACCGCGGCGGCGAACTCGTCGACGCGGATCTCCTCGCCACCGATCAAGACGCGTTCGGACCAGCGCAGTGGGTGGGGCGAGATACAGGCACCGGTGCTGAGGCCATGCGCCTCGAGTAGCGCCGCGACCATCCGCGTCACCGAGGACTTGCCGTTGGTGCCGACGACGTGGATCGAGGCGAAGCGGTGCTGCGGCATCCCCAGCGCCGTGCTGAGCTTGTGCATCCGTTCCAGGCCGAGCTTCCAGCCGACCGGCTCCAGCGAGTCCAGGTATGCCTGCGGGTCTATTCGGCGAGCTCCTCGAGCTCGGCCCGGTGGCGCTCGAGCTTGGCCCGCTCCTCCTCGACCAGCTCGGCCGGCGCCCTGGCGACGAACTTCTCGTTGGCGAGCTTGCCCTCGGCGCGGGAAACCTCGGAGCGCAGCTCCTCGCGGCGCTTCTCGAGCCGTGCGGCGACGGCCGCAGCATCGATCTCGGCCGAGGCAAGCACCTTGACCGGGCCGACCGCGGCAATCGGGTCTCCACCGTCCTCACTGAACTCAAAGCGAGCGAGGCGGCCGACGAACTCCGGCGGCTGTTCGCCCTCGACCCGTCCCGAGAGCTTGCTGGCGGCGGGCGCCTCGACCATCTCGCGCCAAGTGCGCAGGCGGCGGGTGAGCTCGATTCCGCGCTCGACCTCTGCCTCGGCCTCGGGATCAAAGAGCGACTCGTCGGCCCGCGGGAAGGCGTGGACCGCGAGGTGCCCCTTGCTGGAGGGGTGGTAGGACCAGACCTCCTCGCTGACGAACGGCATAATCGGGTGCAGCAGGGCGAGGGTGCGCTCCAGCACCCAAAGCAGGTGGGCCGAGACCTCGGCCTCTCCGTCGTAGAGACGCGGCTTGGCGATCTCCAGATACCAGTCGCAGAGCTCCGACCAGAAGAAGGCGTAGGCCTCCTGGGCGGCGTGGGCGAAGTCGTAGCCGTCGAGCTTCTCGGTAACCGAGGCGATAGTCCGCTCCAGCCGAGAGAGAATCCAGCGGTCCTCGATCTGAGCCGGCCGACGGGACGATTTCGTGTCATATAGGGACGTTTCAGTCCCGTCGGCGGGGGTTTCGGCGACGTTGAGCAGGATCAGGCGGCTCGCGTTCCAGAGCTTGTTGGCCAAGTCGCGGCCCTGCTGGACCTTGGCGTCTGAGTAGCGCACGTCCTGGGTCGAGGACATCGCCAGCAGGCCAAAGCGCAACGCGTCGGCGCCGTGGACGTCGATCTCGTCGAGCGGGTCGATCCCGGTGCCGAGGCTCTTCGACATCCGCCGCCCGTCGCGGGCCTGGATCACCGAGTGCACGTAGACGTCCTTAAAGGGGACGTCGCCGGCAAACTCGAGCCCGGTCATGATCATCCGCGCCACCCAGAGGAAGAGGATCTCGCGCGCCGTGGTGAGGAAGCTGGTCGGGTAGAAGGCGCGCAGCTCGGGTGTGTCGTCGGGCCAGCCGAGGGTGGCAAAGGGCCAGATCGCCGAGCTGAACCAGGTGTCGAGCACGTCCTCCTCCTGGCGCAGTTCACCGCCGCAGGCGCCGCAGCGCTCCGGCGCCGCTTCCGGGTCCTCAGCGACAAATACCTCTTCGCAGGGATCGCAGTACCAGACCGGGATCCGGTGCCCCCACCAGAGCTGGCGCGAGATGCACCAGGGCCGGATCTCCTTCATCCATTCGAGGTAGACGCGCTTCCATTGCTCCGGCGCGATTCGCACCCCGTCGCTTTCAACCGCCTCGATCGCCGGCGCCGCCAGCTCGTCCATGCGGCAGAACCACTGCAGTGAGATCAGCGGCTCGATCCGCTCTCCGGAGCGGTGCGAGAAGGGGACCGAGTGGGCGTAGGGCTCCTCGGCGCTGAGGACACCCTCCTCGCGCAGAGCCGCCACCACTGCCTCCTGAGCCTCGGCGACGGTCATCCCGGCGAAGCGCTCCCCGGCCTCGGTGCTGAGGCGCCCGTCGGGCCCAATCGCGACGATCTCCTCGAGGCCATGCTTGCGGCCGATCTCGAAGTCGTTGGGGTCGTGGCCGGGGGTGATCTTCAGAGCCCCGGTGCCGAACTCGGGATCGACGTGCTCGTCGGCGATGATCGGCAGGCGGCGGCCGACCAGGGGCAGGATGCAGAACTGCCCGACCAGGTCGCCGTAGCGCTCGTCGCTGGGATTGACTGCGACGGCGGTGTCGGCCAGCATCGTCTCCGGGCGCACGGTGGCGACGGTCAGGACGCGATCGGAGTCCTCGACCGGGTAGTCGATCGAGTAGAGGGTGTCCTCGACCTCGCGGTTCTCGACCTCAAGGTCGGAGATCGCCGAGTGCGAGCCGGGGTCCCAGTTGACCATGTAGTTGTCGCGGTAGATGTAGCCCTTGTCGAAGAGCTGCTTGAAGACGCGGTAGACGGCCTTCACGTATCCGTCGTCGAGGGTGAAGCGCTCGCGCTCGTAGTCGCAGGAAGCGCCGAGACGCTTGTACTGCTCGACGATTCGCGAGCCGTACTCCTGCTTCCAGTCCCAGACCCGCTTGACGAACTCCTCGCGGCCAAGGTCGTGGCGCGAGACCCCTTCGGCCCGCAACATTTTCTCGACCACCGACTGCGTCGCAATCCCGGCGTGGTCCGTGCCAAGGATCCAAAGCGAGTTGCGCCCCCGCATCCGGTTCATCCGCACCAGCGCATCCTGCATCGACCCATTCAGCGCATGCCCCATATGCAGCGCCCCGGTCACGTTAGGCGGCGGGATCGCAACCGAAAAATTCTCCTTCGGCGTTCCCTCTGCGTCCGGATGGAAATACCCCGCCTCAAGCCATTCAGCAAAGATCCGACCCTCAACCTCAGTCGGGTCGAAACGGGTTATTCCCTCAAGCTTCTCGCGCCGGTCAGCGTCCACGCGCCGAGTCTAGATAGATGCCACCCAAGCCGGCCTCAAAGCTGAGGCCCAAGAGGACACCGCGTGTCGCGGAGGGGTCGGGTGCCCCTCTCGCAGAAGCTCAGAGACCACGCTCCGAAGCTTCGAGCGGACCTGCTGCGCAACGGCTTCTGAGTGAGGGGCACCCGACCCCTCCCTCCACTACGCCGATTCCTCGCTCAATTCGTCGCTAACCCCGCTGATGTCCTGCGGCGCGGCCTCGGTGACCAGGGTCGGACGGCGGCCCTGCTCAATCGTCTCCTTGGTGACCACGCACTTGGTCACGTCCCGCCGCGAGGGCAGCTCGAACTGGACGTCGAGCAGGGTCTCCTCGAGGATCGAGCGCAGGCCGCGGGCGCCGGTCTCACGTTCGAGCGCCTTATTGGCGATCGCCTCGAGGCTGTCCTCGGCGAAGACGAGCTCGATGTCGTCGAACTCGAAGAAGCGCTGGAACTGCTTGGTCAGCGCGTGGCGCGGCTCGGTCAGGATCGTGATCAGGTCGTCGCGGCTGAGCTGGTGGATCGCGGCGACAACCGGCAGGCGGCCGATGAACTCGGGGATCAGGCCGTATTCCATCAAGTCCTCGGGCAGCACCTGCTCGAACCACTCGCCGGTGTCCTTGTTCTCGCGCGAGGAGATCGCAGCGCCGAAGCCGACCCCACGGTCGCCGACGCGCTTCTCGATCACCTGGTCGAGCTCGGCGAAGGAGCCGCCGCAGACGAAGAGGATGTTGGTGGTGTCGATCGTGAGGAACTCCTGGTGGGGGTGCTTGCGCCCGCCCTGGGGAGGCACCGAGGCCGTGGTCCCCTCGAGGATCTTCAGCAGCGCCTGCTGCACGCCTTCACCGGAGACGTCGCGGGTGATCGACGGGTTGTCGGCCTTGCGGGCGATCTTGTCGATCTCGTCGATGTAGATGATTCCCGTTTCGGCCTTTTTGACGTCGTAGTCGGCGGCCTGGATCAGCTTGAGCAGGATGTTCTCGACGTCCTCGCCGACGTAGCCGGCCTCGGTCAGCGCCGTCGCGTCGGCGATCGCGAAGGGAACGTTGAGGATGCGGGCAAGGGTCTGGGCAAGCAGCGTCTTGCCGCAGCCGGTCGGGCCCAGCATCATGATGTTGGACTTCTGCAGCTCGACCTCGGCGTCCTCGCCCTGGCTGATCTGGACCCGCTTGTAGTGGTTGTAGACGGCGACGGAGAGGGCGCGCTTGGCGGCGTCCTGGCCGACCACGTACTCCTGCAACACGTCGTGAATCTCGCGCGGCTTGGGCAGGTTCTCGAGCTCGACCGCAGCTGCCGCAGGGGTCAGCTCCTCGTCGATTATCTCGTTACAGAGGTCGATGCACTCGTCGCAGATGTAGACGCCGGGGCCGGCGATCAGCTTCTTGACCTGGCGCTGCGACTTACCGCAGAAGCTGCAGAGGAGCTGCTCGTTCGAGTCTGTGGGCCGTGCCAGCGGAATCCCCTCCTTAGGGGCAATGGTTGCCTACCGGCTCGCGCCCCAAAGCTTAGAGGGAGGTGCAAGCCGGCTCTGTCAGTGCGGTCGTTTACTGCGCCGAGGAGGCGGTCCCTCCCCGTGACTGGGAACATCCAGGCCAGGCATGCGAATCGAAGCGGTCAGCGAGGAGCAGTTCGAGCGGCTGCTGCCGCTGATTGCCGCCTACCAGCGCTTCTACGAAGCGGAGACGATCGACGAGGAGCGCAACCGCGCTTTCTTCTCCCGCTTCATCGCCCCCAGCGAGGACGGGATGCTGCTCGGCGCCTGGCGCGGGGACAAGCTGGCCGGCTACGCCTGTCTCTACTGGAGCTTCACCTCGACCGTCCCGGCCGAGACAGTGCTGATGAACGACCTCTTCGTCGAGCCGGCGACCCGTAATCAGGGCATCGGCCGCGCCCTGATCGAGGCGAGCGCCACCGTAGCCCGCGAGCGCGGCGCCCAGCGCCTCGAATGGGCCACCGCCCCCGACAACAAGACCGCCCAGCGCCTCTACGACGCAACCGGCGCCGAGCGCAGCATCTGGATTGAGTACGAGCTGGGGCTCTAGGAGTCGCGCCCTCGTCTCCGCAGACAATTACCTTCGATCAGACCTTGACATAAACTTAGAGGTAGCTATAAATTTAGCTTTAGTCCTAAATTTAGGAGATGAGCTAAATGAGTGTTGATCCGGCGGAGCCTTTTACAAATCCCTTTCGCCCCGGCGCGGGACATCGCCCTCCCTACTTGGCAGGACGGGCGCCTGAGCAGGGGGAGTTCGAGAAACTACTAGACCAGGACGTCATCCTCGAGAACCCGCTGCTCACTGGATTGCGGGGCGTGGGCAAGACTGTCCTGCTGGAAACCTTCAAGCCCCTTGCAATGCAGCGCGGGTGGATCTGGGTCGGAACTGACCTCTCGGAGTCAGCGAGCGTAAGCGAAGAGGCACTTGCCATCCGACTCTTGGCTGACCTGTCGGTCGCAACTTCCACCCTGGTGGTGGAAGAGGCGGCAGTTCCCGGATTTGCCGGAGGAAAGGAAGACGTCTACCTTGACTTTCAGGCTTTGACCGGCATCTACAACTCGACACCCGGCCTGGTAGAGGACAAGCTGAAGGCAGTCCTGGAGATCGCCGCAAAGGTGATAGCAAGGGAGGGAAGCCGCGGGGTGGTCTTTGCCTATGACGAGGCCCAAAACCTTGCCGACTCGGCAAAGCAGAACGAGTTTCCCCTTTCCCTGCTGCTCGATGTCTTTCAGTCGATCCAGCGAAAGGAGATCCCCTTCATGCTGGCGCTGACCGGGCTTCCAACGCTGTTTCCAAAGCTCGTCGAGGCACGCACATTCGCGGAGCGGATGTTTCGCGTGATCGTTCTGGACAAGCTGAATGAGAAAGCCAGTCGAGAGGCAATCATCAAGCCGATTGAGGACACGCACTGCCCTGTTCAATTTGCCGATGAGTCGGTAGCGATGATCGCGAGTCATTCGGGGGGATACCCCTACTTCATTCAGTTCATATGCCGAGAAGTCTTTGACGCCTTCTTGCTACTGCAAAGGCAACAAGCGCCGACTCCGTATTCCGTTCCGTTGGACGCCATCACACTGAAGCTCGACTCTGACTTTTTCGCGGGACGATGGGCGCGAGCGACAGACCGACAGCGCGATCTGCTGTGGGCAATCGCAACGCTGGATAGACCGGACGACGAGTTCACCGTGCAGGAAGTTGTCAAAGCGTCGAAAGGGCTCGACAAGCCTTTTACGAGCAGCCACGTAAACCAGATGCTTGTGAGCCTGTGCGGCGCCGGCCTGATCTACAAGAACCGCTTCGGCAAGTACTCATTCGCCGTCCCACTTTTTGATCGCTTCATCCTGAGGCAGGCTCAGTTGTAGGCGTCCCAACGCCGAAGTGAGGGCTCGGGGTCTATCGGCTGACCGTGGACGTGGATCTCGAAGTGGAGGTGACAGCCGATCGTGATCGCGTTGCCGGTCTCCCCCACGGCGCCGACCCGCTCGCCGGTCCAGACCCGGTCGCCCCTGCGGACCAGGGCCGGCCGGGGCATGTGGGCGTAGAAGTAGCTGCGATCCTCGCCTTCGCCGTGGATCAGCAGGTAGTTGCCGTAGAGGACCGGGTCGTAGCCGCTGCGCAGCACACGGCCGCCCCGAACCGCGACCAGCGGCGTGTTGCAGGCGGCAACAATGTCAAAGCCCTCATGAGTCCGCCCACCACTGCGCGACGCACCGAATTCACCGATGTAGCCCCGCGTGCCGTGCGGGCCGGCGACCGGAAAGACGTGGCCGTAGTACACCGTGCCACCGCTGTGACCGGAGATCTGGGCCGAGGCGGATGCAACGCCAACGGCAAACACAGCCAGAGCCAAAAGGACCGTCCCGATAGGGGTGGAGCGTCTTGTACTTTTTGGGCGCTTAGCTTGAGGCGCCAGCAGGCCACTCTCCATCCAAAAAGTTAAGCGGAACCCCTATCGGGACGGTCCCACCCCTCGACGTTAAGCGGAACCCCTACCGGGATGGGCGCGCTCGGCCCTTAGTGGTGTTCGATCACGCGGTCGACGAGGTTGTACTCCTTCGCCTCCTCCGCGCTCATGAAGTAGTCGCGATCGGTGTCGTTCGTGACCTTCTCGAAAGACTGGCCGGTGTGCTTGGCGAGGATCTCGTCAAGGCGTTTGCGGACGTCGATGATCTCCTTGGCGTGGATCTCGATGTCGGTCGCCTGCCCCTGGAAGCCAGAGGAGACCTGGTGGATGAGGATCTTCGAGTTGGGCAGCGACATCCGCTTGCCGGCGGCGCCGCCGGCAAGCAGCAGTGCCCCCATGCTCATCGCGATGCCGACGCAGATCGTCTGCACGTCGGGCTTGATGAACTGCATCGTGTCGTAGATCGCCAGGCCCGAGTAGACCGAGCCACCCGGCGAGTTGATGTAAAGGCTGATGTCCTTGTCGGGATCCTCGGACTCCAGGTGCAGGAGCTGGGCCACGATCAGGTTGGCGATGTCCTGGGTGACCTCGGTGCCGAGGAAGACGATCCGCTCGTTGAGCAGGCGCGAGTAGATGTCGAACGAGCGCTCGCCGCGCGAGGTCTGCTCGACAACCATTGGGACCAGAGGACTCATGGGCGGGACTCTATAGAAGCGCCACGCCGGCCATGCCGTCAGGCGTCCGCGCCTGCAAGGACGCTGCCGCCGCCGCCCGCCGCCTTGGCCACGTACATCGCCCGGTCGGCCGCCGCAAGTAGGTCCTCTGCCGGCGGCAAGCCGTTCTCGTCGAAGAGTGCCACGCCGACGCTGATCGCCAGCCAGATCTCGCCTCCCTCAACCTCCAACGGCGCGGCCGCGAGCGCGGCGACCAGGCGCTCGGCTACCGCCTCAGCTCCGACGGCATCCGCCTCCGGCAGCAAGAGGGCGAACTCGTCCCCGCCCAGGCGGGCCACGACGCCGTCGGAATAGCGGCCGACGGTGTCGGTGCTGCGCAGGTTTTCACCGAGCACGCGGGCAACCTGGCAGAGGACTCGGTCACCCGCTGGGTGCCCGAACTCGTCATTTATCTGCTTGAAGCGGTCCAGGTCGACGATCAGCAGCGCCCCGCCGCTGCCATAGCGCCGCGTGTAGGCCAGCTGGCGCTCGAGCGCCTCGTCGAAGCTGCGCCGGTTGAGCAGGCCGGTGAGCGAGTCTTGTCGCGAGAGCCGCTCCAGCTCTTCCTCCATTGCCTTGCGCTCGGTGATGTCACGGGCAACGCCGTAGATGATGTGCTCGTCAGGCAGCGGCACCGAGGCCCACTCGAGCCAGTGCACCTCGCCCTTGCGGTCGAAGTAACGATTTTGGAACTGAACCGTGGTCTTGCCGTCGGAGAGCCCTGCCGCCTCCCGTTCGGTCTTCTCGAGATCGTCGGGATGGACGAACTCGAGAAAGGGCCGGCCGACCAGGTCCTCTTCCCGATAGCCGAGGATCCGCTCAAAGGCGGGATTGACCGACTTGAAGCAACCGTCGAAGCCCGCGGTGCTGATCATGTCGAGCGAGAGGTTGAAGTGACGGGCGCTCTCCGCCTCGAGTGCACGCAGCCGATCCGCGAAGCGACCGACCAGGCCGCCGATGAAGAGGTAGACGAGCGCCCGATTCACGTATCCCAGCGGACTCACCGGCAGGTCGACGACGATCGAGCCCAGCGAAGAAAGAACGAACGCGACGGTGCCGGCAATGAGGCCGGCACGGGCACCGATGGCGGTGGCGATTACCACTACCGGAATGACGTAGAGGAAGCTGATCGCGTCCCCGACAGATCCCACGGTCGCCCTGAGCAGGAAGATCGCCGCGAAGAGCAGGGCGGCGACCGCCTTGGGTCTGGACAAGAAGAAACTCATCGTTGGGACACTCATCGGTATTTGGTATCCCAACCCTATGTCTGCACGAATCCGTGCGCGGCAAAGATCGAACGTGCGGCTAGGAGCTGCTCTCGGGCGTCCAGAGCTCGCCCTTCTCCTCTTGCTCTTTCTCCGGAGTCCAGATTTTCTCGCGGGCTTCAGCCTGCTCGAGCGGGATCGGCACGGCTGATTCGGCGACTACATCAATTGCCTTGCGCACCTGGATGTCCTCGCGGACCATCGCGTCGCGGCCGTTCTCACGCAGGCGGGCAAGCAGCTTCTCCGGCGTCGTGCGCTCGTGCTCGGCGGTGTGGGCGAGCGCCTCGACCATTTCCTCCTCGGAGACCTCGATCGCCTCCGCCTCGGCGATCGCCGCCAGGACCGCCTCGCGCTCGAGCTCGCGCTTGGCGTCGGGCTTGGACTCCTCCAGCACCTCCTCGCGAGTTTTGCCCTGCATCTGCAGGAAGGAGTCGGGGCTCATTCCGCGGCCGGCGATCTGGCGTTCGACCCGCTCCCAGCGCTCCGCCGCGCGCGCCTCGACGAGCGCGTCAGGGATCTCAACCGTGGCAGCGGCCGCAGCGGCGTCGACGGCAGCGACCCTGAAGTCCTGCTCGGCACGCTCGTCGACCGCCTCGGAGACGCGTTTGCCGATGTCGGCCCGCAGCTCCTCGAGCGTCTCGAACTCCGAGGCCTCGGAGGCGAAATCGTCGTCGAGCTCGGGCAGGACTTTCTCCCGCACCTCCTTGACGTCGACGTTGAAGACCGCCTCCTTGCCGGCGAGGTGCTCGGCCTGGTAATCCGCGGGAAAGGTGACCTTGACCTCGCGCTGCTCGCCGCCTTTGACCCCGGCCAGTTGCTCCTCGAAGCCCTCGATGAAGCGGCCGCTGCCGAGTTCCAGCATGCCGTCGGTTTCCTTGCCGCCCTCGAAGGCCTTGCCGTCGATCAGGCCCTCGTAGTCGATCAGCAGCACGTCGCCCTCTGCGGCGGCGCGCTCGACCGGCTCGAGTTTGGTGAAGCCCTCGCGGATCCGCTCGACCTCGCGGTCGACGATCTCCTCGGTCGGCTCAGCCTCGGCCTTGCCGACCTCGATGCCCTTGTACTCGCCCAGCTTGGCCTTGGGGCGGACGCCGATCTCGAATTTGAACTCCAGCGGCTCGCCCTCGGCCTCGGGCGAGGAGACGATCTCGATCTCGGGGTCGCCGACAGGGCTGACCCCGGAGCGCAGCAGGCCCTGCTCGTACCACTCGGGCAGCGAGTCGCGGACCGCCTCCTGCATCACGGCGCCGAAACCAAGCCGCTGGATCACCAGCGAGGGCGGCGCCTTGCCCTTGCGAAAGCCCGGCATCCGCATCTCGCGGGCGAGGCTGCGGGCGGCGCGCTGCACGCCGCGATCGACCAGATCGGCAGGAACCTCCACCTCGACCCGCACACGCGAGTCGGGCAGCTCTGTGACATCGGTCTTCAAGAACGGCGGACCCTAGAGGAATCGGCCCCGCTGCAACGCGTTGTCCCCCTTCTGGATGGACAAAACGTTGCACCCCGGACTGGCGCCCTAACCGCGGCGCTGCCTGAAGCCGGTGCGGACGGCGACGCCGAAGTCGATCGCAAAGGCGAGGCCACGGCCCAGCGGACCGGTCACCAGCCAGGCCCTGGTCCTGATCAGCGCGGAATTGATGCGGCTACTCCTCATTTGCGTATTCCAGCAGGGAAGAGTCGACCAGCCACTCGACCGGGGCACGATCGTCGGTATAGACCGCGCCGCCAGCGAGACGGAGCGACAGCGACGCGGCAGCGCTGAGCGCGAGCGGACGCAGGCCACGCGGCAGCGAGCCGGCGCTGAGACGCAACCGCGCCGGCGAGAGCCGCCCCTCGCCGGCCAGCAGCAGGGTGTTCGTCGACTCGATCGGATAGCGCAGGATTGTCGGGAAAGCAGCCGCCATGGTCCTCCCCAAAACCCGCTCCAGCTCCTGACTTCCCTGCGGATGACCAACGTTGATAACGACGACACCGCGCGAAGTAAGGCGCTCGCGGGCGAGCTCGAAGAACTCCCGGGTCGCCAGGTAGAAGGGGATGTACGGCTGCCGGTAGGCATCGACCATGATCGCGTCGTAACCGCCCGACGAGCGCCGCAGCCAGGGCCGGGCATCCTCGGCAAAGACCCGCATGCGAGGGTTGCGCAGATCGAAGTAACGGCGGCCTAGCTCGGTCAGCTCGCCATCGATCTCGACCGCGTCCACGGCGGTGTGGGGGAAGAAGTGGCCGAACGCGCGCGCCACCGTGCCGGCGCCGTTGCCGAGGATCGCGATTCGTCGGGGTGAGCGCGCGCGAGCAGCGAAGGGCAGCACGAGGTGACCGTCCCAGTAGTCGCCGGTCAGGTATTTGCCCGGGCGATAGAGCGAGTGCACCGCCTGTCCCTCGTTCAGCTCCAGCACGCGGGCGCCGTCTGGATGTTCGACGACCCTGGCGTACTCGTAGGGGGTCTCGGCCTCGAAGAGGACGCGACCCGTGCCGGCGGCCTTGATCGTGCCGACCGGCAGGGAGATCGCCAGGGCGAGTGCGGCCGGCACGGCTGCAAACCGCCAGCCCAGACCGGCGGCCCCGACGAGGGCCAGCGCCAGGGCAAAGACGAGGAAGGTGCGCTGGGTCCCCAGTAACGGAATCAGTAGTAGCGCCGCCAGCATCGTGCCGATCAGCGAGCCGGCGGTCGAGGTCGCATAGAGCCGCCCGACCACCGCGCCGGAATTACTGGCTTCCGGCGCCGCGAGGCGCACCGCCCAAGGGGCAGCCGCGCCGAGCAGGGTAACCGGCGCCGCGACCAGCACCAGCACTCCGAAGAGGGAGCCGGCAAAACCGCCGACCGAGACGCTGTCGAAGGCATCAACCGAGAAGCCGAGGAAGGGGCGGGCGGCGAAGGGCACGGCGGCGATCAGTAGGGCCGCGGCGAGAACGAGCAGGCAGAGCCCGCGCATGTGCGGATGGCGGTCGGCAAAGCGACCGCCGAACCAGTAGCCGACCGAGAGGGCGACGAGGACGACCCCGATCGTGTTCGCCCAGACGATCGTCGAGGCACCGAAATAAGGTGCCAGTAGGCGGGCGGCGGCGATCTCGGCGCCGAGGCTGGCGGCGCCGACGACGAAGACCAGGGCCAGCAGCAGAAGGGGCCGACGCTCAGGCAGGATCGTGTCCCGGCTCATTCTCGGGCGCCGCCAGTCGTTCTTCCAGCAGTGCACCGTGACCGGCGGCGACGGCTCGCTGGGCACGCCGCTCGTCGAGGCTGAAGCCCCGCTCGTAGGCGAGATCAAGCAGGCGCTGCTTTTCGGTCCCTTCGCGGGCGACCTCGAGGAAGATCCAGGCGAGCACACCGAGGGCGAGGAAGGTCCCCTCCACCATCATCACCGCTCCCGCCGTGCTCTGGTCGCCAATCGGGGAGATGCCCCAGTAATGCTCACCCGGCGCGTAGATCGGGTAGAGCACCGAGCCCGACCACATCAGCACGTTGCCGAGGATCGCGCCGGTAAAGCGAACCGCCATTACGTAGGCGACCTTCCAGCCGGCGCTGAACCACTGCGGCTTCGGCAACGGCCCGAAGATCGGCATCCACATCAGGCAGCCGAAGAAGAGGAAGCTCGAGTGCTCGAGTGCGTGCAACGGCGCCGTGCCGTAAGCGGCGTCATACAGAGCCGGCAGGTGCCAGAGGTAGAAGTTGAGCGCCCAGAGCGGGAAGGCGACGGCCGGGTGGACGAGGACCTGAAGCCGATTGAAAAGGCGGATCGCGAGGATCGGCTGCAGCAGCGACTTGGTCAGGCCGAGGACGAGCAGCAGCGAGGCGATATCGCCGATCAACAGGTGCTCGACCATGTGGGCGATGACCAGCTCCTCGGCGATGTGACCAATCGGGCTGAACAGGGCAACAGAAATAAGCAGCAGACCGCTGCCAAAGCAGAGCTGGCGCCAGAGCGGCACCGGCCGGCCGTCCCAGGAGAGGGTCCTGGCGCGCCCCCAGTAGAGGACGCCGGCAATCGTGATCGGAAAGACCTCGACCGGGGCAAAGGTACCGCTGACGTGGGCGAAAAACAGGCTCACGCTGGTAGCTTGGCACGGCGTGAAAGCCACCGACCCTCGCTTCCCCCCGATCGGCGGCTACGGCTTCCTCTCCGACTGTCACACCAGCGCTCTCGTCTCCTACGACGGCGCGGTCGAGTGGCTCTGCCTGCCCCGCTTCGACTCTCCCAGCGCCTTCGGCGCCCTGCTCGACCGCGGCGCCGGCCACTTCAAGCTCGCCCCGAAGGGCGTGATCGTGCCGATCAGCCGCCGCTACGAGCCGGGCACGCTGGTGATCGAGACGACCTGGGTCACCGACAGTGGCTGGCTCGTCACCCATGACATGCTCTCGATCGCCGATTGGGCGCCAGCCGGCAACGGCTCGGACGGCCGGCCCCAGACCGGGCACGAGTCCGATCGCTCGCTGCTGCGCCTCGTTACCTGCGTCGATGGTGAGGTCGAGGTGGAGATGGAGTGCCTACCGCGCTTCGGCTACGGCGCCGAGGCCGCTCGCTGGAGCGGTGGCGAGCTGGGCGAGGCGGTGGCCAGCGGCAGCGACGGCAGCGAGCTCTGCCTGACCAGCGACATGGAGCTGACCCTCGACGACGGCGCCGCCCGCGGCAAGCTGCACCTGCGCGAGGACGAGAGCGGCTTCTGCGCGATCACCTGGGGAGATGGCGACCTCGGTGGCCCGCGCAGCGCCCCCGAGGCCTTGGAGCGGCTCGACTCGACCGAAGAGTTCTGGCGCGAATGGCTGCGCGCCGGCAAATTTCCCGACCATCCTTGGCGCATCCACCTGCAGCGTTCGGCGCTGGTGCTGAAGGGGCTGACCTACACGCCGAGCGGCGCGATCGTCGCTGCCCCCACCACCTCGCTGCCCGAGACGCCGGGGGGCGAACGCAACTGGGACTACCGCTTCAGCTGGATCCGCGACTCGACCTTCACCCTCTGGGCCCTGCACACGCTCGGCTTCGACGAGGAGGCGCGCGACTTCATGCGCTTCATCCTCGACGTCTGCAAGGACAACCCCGACCTGCAGATCATGTACGGGATCGGCGGCGAGCGCGAGCTGACCGAGAGCACGCTCGACCACCTCAGCGGCTACGGCGGCGCCCGCCCGGTGCGGATCGGCAACGGCGCCTACAACCAGCGCCAGAACGACGTCTGGGGCGCCCTGCTGGACTCGATCTACCTACACGAAAAGGCGCTGCGGGGCTCCGGCACCCAGGCCGACCGGCAGCTGGTCCGCTACCAGGTGGAGGCGGCGATCAAAGCCTGGCCCAACCCCGACCAGGGAATCTGGGAGTCGCGCGGTGAGCCCCAACACTACGTCTCCTCGAAGCTGATGATCTGGGTCGCCGTCGACCGCGGTGCCCGCCTCGCCACGAGCCTCGGCTTCGAGGATGTCGCCGAGGGGTGGGAAAAGACAGCGGACGAGATGAAGGTGGAGATCCTCGAGCGCGGCGTCCGCGACGGCGTCTTCCGCCAGCACTACGAGACTGACGCACTCGATGCCTCGACCCTGCTGATCCCGCTGCTGCGCTTCCTTCCCCCCGACGATGAGCGGGTGCGGGCCACGGTCGAGGCGATCGCGGCCGACCTGACCCAACACGGCCTCGTCCTGCGCTACAAGGTCGAAGAGACCGACGACGGGCTCAGCGGCGAGGAGGGCAGCTTCCTGATCTGCTCCTTCTGGCTGGTCTCGGCGCTCTCGGAGATCGGCGAGGCCGGGCGGGCACGGGCGCTCTGCGAGCGCCTGCTTGAGGCGGCCGGCTGGCTCGACCTCTTCGCCGAGGAGCTCGAGCCACAGAGCGGCCGCCACCTGGGCAACTTCCCGCAGGCCTTCACCCACTTGGCGCTGATCAACGCCGTCTCCCATGTGATCGCCGACGAGCAGCGCGAAGACGGTGGACCAACCGCCGTCTTCACCGAAATGGGCGGCGTTCGCGAGGACGCCTGAGCCACCGCGGTCTGCAAAATCTTGTGCTTGAAGACAAAGCCTCTACAGACAATAGATTTCGTTTGCTCTATATTGCTCGCCATGGCGACGGGGGACAGCAACAAGGCGAACGACCTGTTCACCGCCCTCGCGCATCCGTTGCGCCGCCGGATCCTGCGCAAGATGATCGAGGACAGCGGTCAGATCAGCCCGCGTGAACTTGCCATCGACCTCGACGAGCCGCTCAGCGCGCTCAGCTATCACGTCAGGGTGCTGGCCGAATGCGGGGCGATCAAGCTGGTGCGGACGAAGCAGATCCGCGGCTCGACCCAGCACTTCTACCGCGCTGCGATGCGGGCGCAGTGGGCGCGGACGGCCCTGAGGACGACCAAGGGCCGGCCGAAGAAAAATCGCTCGCAGGGGGAAGAGAAAGGCTGACGGTTCTCTTATGCAGGCAGGCGTGGAGCACAGGGACGACATCCGCAAGACCGTTGACGAGGACCGGGCACAGGAGTCCGCGGTTCTGCAACACGTCCTCGCCCTCCACCCGACCGCGGTCACGGTCGAGGAACTGGTTCGCGAACTCGACCCCGACCACGACTCGTTTGGCCGACGCGACGCGGTCGAACGCGCCGTGCGCGACCTCGCCGGCGCCGGTCTCCTGCACCACAGCGACTCGCTGGTTTTGCCGACCCGCGCCGCCCTGCGCTTCGATCAGCTGCTCGGCTGAAAGGGCACCCGGGACCGGGCCGGGCTCCAGTAGCATCGGACCGCGTTGACTCCCGCGCCGTTCAAAGTCCGCAGCGAGCAGAGGCAGGGCGTGTCGGTGATCCAGGTCGAGGGCGAGCTGGACATGAACACCGCGCCCGAGCTCGAGCGCCAGCTCGAGGCGCCCTTGTCGGCGCCGGACTCGAACCTGCTGATCGACCTGAGCCGCTGTGAATTCATCGACTCAACCGGGATCGCCCTGATAGTCACGGCCTGGCAGGCGCTCGACGATCGCTTCTCGATCTGCGGGATCGGTGACCAGGTCAAGCGGGTGCTCGAGGTCACCGGGCTCGAGGCGACGATCCCGACCCACCCGAGCCGCGACGACGCGCTGGCCAGCCTGCGTGCCTGAGCTTGCGCCGCGCGCTGCTCACAGCCACCACCGTCGTCACCCTGGCTTTCTTTGGGCTCAGCGGCTCAGCTTCGCCGCGGGGCGGGATCATCTTGATCCGCGGCGATGACTCGGGCTCGCACCTGCGCCTCAGCGTCAGCGACGGCCAGTTGCTGGTCAATGGCCACGAGACCGCGGACGGGCCGAGCGGCTGCCGAGTGGAGGCCGGCTACGGCGCCGTTTCCTGCCGCCTCGCCGAGGCCTCCTCGGTGATCGTCGAAATGGGCCCGGCCGATGACAAGGTCACCGTGCTGGACCCGCTGCCGGTACCGCTGACCGCCTACCTCGGCTCCGGCTCGGACAAGCTGATCGGCAACGCTGAGGCGGACACCTGTTACCCGCAGGACTCGCCGCGCAACCGCTGCATCGGCGGCGCCGGTGACGACATCTGCATCTCGGGCCCGGACAACACCGACTGCGTCGGCGACACCGGCGATGATTACTGTCGGACGAGTGACGGCAGCGACGGCTGCTGGGGCGGGCCGGGGAAGGACGAATGCGTGATGGGCGCCGGCCAGGACGGCTGCCACGGCGATGGCGGCAAAGATCGCCTCTACGGCGGCGCCGGCGCCGACCAGCTCTACGGCGGCGGCGGCAACGACTACTGCGATGGCGGCCCGGGTCTCGGGCAGTCGCACGAGTGCGAGTCGGGTCCGCGCCGCTAAGCCCGCGGGCGGCGCTCGCCGACCGCGTCGCCGAGGAAACGCTCGACCGCCTCGCCGGTCTCCACCGGTGACTCCCAGAGGACGTTGTGCCCGTTGGGAACGGTGGTCACCGTGAGCAAGTCGCCGAGAGCGTCCGAGTAGCGCGATTCCTGGGCGCCGTCCGGAGACAAGAGAGGGACCGCGGCGCGAATGATCAGGGTCGGGAGCCGCGCGATCGGCGGGGCCGGAAGCGCCATCTCACTCCAGGCGACGACCGCGGCGCCGGGACAGAAGCCGAAGCGGAAGCGCCCGTCGGGCCCCTTGCGAACGTCGCTCCGCACGTAGGCGGCAACCACCTCGCGCGGGGCGGCGACGACCGAATCACTGGAGAGAAGGGCGTTGAGCGCCCCGTCCGCGGTCGCGAAATTCCAGTCGAGGCGATCGATTTCAGCACTTCGCAGCGCTGCCTCGGCCTCCACTTCGAGGCCGGGGTCGAGAAGGACGAGGCGGTCGCTGCGCTCCGGTACCCGCGCGACGGCCTCGGCCACGAGCCGACCGCCGAAGCTGTGCCCGACCCAGCTCGCCCGCTCCACCCCCGCGGCGTCCAGGGTCTCGATCAGATCGTCCACGTGGGTAGCGCTGTCCCAGGGAGGCACCCGACCCGACTCGCCATGCCCGCGCAGATCGACCGCGAGGACCGAGTGGCCCGCGGCAACGAGGCGCTTTCCCAGGCCCTCAAACACCCCGCCGTGCTGGGCCACCCCGTGCACGCAGACGACGGACTGCGCTCCCGGCGGCCCCCAGCGGTGGGTCTTCAAGACCATTCTCTACGTTCCCCCATCGTTCGCTATACCCGGATCGCGCCGGGTCCGTCTTCCCTGCGCCCCGCGTCCTCGGACTCGGCCCCGACCAGGATCGCGATCTTGCCGAGGTGCTTGTTTTCGTACAGCAGCTGGTGTGCCTCGGGGATTCCCTCGAAGTCCATCGTTCGCCAGAGCACCGGCCGGATCTTGCCCTCGGCCATTAGCTGGTTGGCCTGCATCGCCTGATAAGCGTTGGCTCCGTGCGAGCCGATGATCTGCTTCTGGCGCATCCACAGGTAGCGCACGTCGAAGTCGAGCTGGAAGCCCGTCGTGGCGCCGCAGATCACGACTTTGCCGAAGGGCTTGCAGACGAAGACCGAGGTCGGGAAGGTCGCCCGGCCGACGTGCTCGAAGACGATGTCGGGGGCGTCGCCGAGGATCTCCTTGACCCGCTTGGCGAAGCCGCGCGAGGCCTTGAAGCGCTCCTTGTCCTTGGCGGGATCGGTGAGGTTCTCCGAGGTCCGCATCATCTCGCCGAACTCGGCCCGGTTGATGTAGTCGACCGCGCCGAGCTGCTTGACCAGCTCGCCCTTCTCGTCGGAGGAGACGACGCCGACGGCGTTGGCGCCGGTCGCCTTGCAGAGCTGGATCGCGAAGACACCGAGGCCACCGGCCGCGCCCCAGATCAGCACGTTGTGGCCGGGCTGCAGCTTGCACTGGTCGATCAGCATTCGGTAGGCGGTGAAGTAGGCGAGGCCGTAGGAAGCGGCCTCGGCCCATGAGGTGTTCTGCGGACGCGACAGCAATTGCTGGGCCTGCACCTTGGTGAACTGGGCGAAGGAGCCCCAGGTCGTCTCGTAGCCCCAAGCTTTGACGGTCGGTGCGGCGAGCGGGTCGAACCCGTGCACCTCTACGTCCTCGTAGGAAACCTGGGCGGTGTGCATAACCACCTCGTCGCCCGGCTTCCAACGGGTGACGCCCTCGCCGACCTTCCAGACGATCCCCGAAGCGTCGGAGCCACCGATGTGGTGGCCGTACTCGGGGTGGTCGCCGTAGCCGAAGACCGAGACCGGTTTGCCCAGCGCCGCCCAGACGTTGTTGAAGTTGACGCCCGCGGCCATCACCCGCACGATCACCTCGAAGGGACCCGGCTCGGGTACCTCGATCTGCTCGAGCTGGAAGGCGTCGTTGGGCTCGCCCTCGCGCTCCTGGCGGATCACCCAGGCTGCCATTGTCTCCGGCAGTGTTCCGGGCTCGACGTCCAACTTCGCGATTGCGTTCATCTCAGCGGCCTCCATTGACCTCATCCGGCTTTCGCGCCGAGAGGAATTGCCCCCGCCGCACCACTCGCTGATCGATATCGACAAGGCCGTGCTCGCGAAACCACTCGGCCAACTCGCCGCGCGCAAAGACGGTCACACCGCCCCGCACACTGCGCGGCCGGCCCTCGGGCGCGCAGCTGGCGACGACCGCCAACCGTCCCCCGGGCGCAAGCACCCTGACCATCTCGCCGAGGGCGAGCATCGGCTTCTCGATCAGGTGAATCACGCCAACGCTGCAGGCGGCGTCGAAGGTGCCGTCACCGAAGGGAAGCGCACAGGCATCCGCCCGCAGGTAGCCGGCGTTGGCCGGGCTGCCACGCTTCGCCGCCGCGGCGACCATCGCTCCCGAGGCGTCGATCCCCACCACCAACCCGCTGCCCGAGGCCGCAGCCAAAGCCCGTGTGTAGTTTCCGGGCCCGCAACCGACATCGATGACACGGTTGCCTGGCGATACCCCTAGCATCTCGAGCGTCAGGCGCTTCTCTTTGGCCGCGCCGGGTCCGCGAAGGCCGAAGAAAACGCGGGAGACGAGCGGCCGCCACAGTCGCTCGTACACAAACGCGAGCAGCTTTTTGTGAAATACCTGCTGTCCGCGGTGGGGGCCAATCGCATCGCGATCGGCCAGTAGGTCGATGTACCCGTCCGTGGCCTGTGGAAACACACCCTTACTTCCCGTCCTCAGCAGGCTGACCATTTCCCTCATCCCAGTTGAAGAATCCTGCCCCTGGTTATTCACAGTATGAACCTTATCATTTTGCGAACTCCGCTGTGTTTAGTTTTACACACATCTTGTCAAGCACATTTCTCACCGCTTCCGCCGTCTCCGCAGCGTGCTCGGTCATCATGGTGAAATGGTTGCCCGGCGTCTCCACCACCGCCTCTGAGGGCTCCCACGATGCTCGCCACTCGCCCCCGCCGCCGCCCGCCAGCTCCCATGCCGGCTCGCGGGCCCGAACCAGCACGGTGGGGACGTCGAGCACCGGCGGCCGCCAGTCGCCGAAGATCCTCCGGTAGGCGCCCAAGGCGATCAGACGGGCGTCGTCGATCCTCATCTCACCCGCCTCGACTCCCTGCGCTGCCGCCAGCATTGCCGGCAGCATTTGGCTCAGCAAAGGGGAATCGGGGAGGTAGGTATCGAGCAGGAGCACGGCGCTAGGAGGCGCGCCTATAGCCGCCAGGCGATCGGCGATCGCGTGCGCGAGCCACCCCCCGGAGGAGTGCCCCCCGAGAACGAACTCGGGGCCCACGTCGGCCTGCAGAATCGCGTCCGCCTGCGCCTCGATTGCGGCGCCGGCGCTCTCCGGCAATGGCTCACCCTGGGTGAACCCCCAGAGTGGAAAAGTGAACACCGGCCGAATTTCACGAAAGCCGCGTGCCAATTTTACGTACTCATGCGGACCGGACATCGGCCCTACCGAGGGAATCAGGATCAGGCTCGAATCGGTTTCACCATCGGCAAGGCGCACCGGCCGGAGACTTCCCTCGGCTTCGGCGGATGTCTCAAAGGAGGTGTGAAACCGCGATGCGCTGCTCAACAGCTCGACGAAATCATCCAACTCGTCTCTTTCATATGCCCGTCCGAGCAGCGATACGAATGAAATGTCACGGTGAACGCCATCGGCGGCAGCGGAACCCTCCCCCCCGGCCGTTGCATCATCGGCGCCTTCCCTGACCTGTTTCAGCAGGTACCTAGCGATGCCCGCCGGGGTGGGGTTGTCGGCCAGCGCCAGGATCGGCAGCGCTATCCCGGTCGAGGCGGTGAGACGATTGCGAAGCTCCACCGTGCCCAGCGAGTCGAAGCCCAGTTCCTGCAGGATCTGGTCGGCGCCCACCTCGTCGTTGGACCCGTAGCCGAGGATCGCCGCAGCCTGGCCGCGAACCAGCTCGAGCACCACCGCTTCCTGTCGGTCCTCCGCCACTCCCTGCAGACGCGCCCGCAGCGAACCCGTCTCCGGCTTGAGCTCGACCCTGGCGCCAACCAGGCCGCTCAGCACCGCGGGCAGCATTCGGGCCTCGGCCTGCGCCCGCAGCGCGGCCCGGTTGAAGGCCACCGGCGCCAGCAGCGGGGCATCATCCGAACAGGCGAGATCGAAGAGCTCCAGACCATCCTCGGGCAGGACCGCGGCGATGCCGGTCCGTTCCAGCCGCGCCCGGTCGACCTCGCTGAGCGCCTCGATCAAGCTGGTCTCCTGCACCCAACCCCCCCATGCCATCGAGGTTCCCGGTAGCCCCTGCGCCTGGCGGTGGGCTGCAAGGGCGTCGAGGAAGGTGTTGGCGGCGGCGTAGTTGGCCTGGGCGGCGCTTCCGATCAGGCCGCTCACCGAGGAGAAAACCACGAAGCGGGAAAGATCCAGGTCCTTGGTCAGCTCGTGCAGGTGCCATGCGGCATCGACCTTGGGGCGCATCACCCGGTCGAGCCGATCCCCGTCAAGGGAGTCGATCACCCCGTTGTCGAGCACCGCGGCGGAGTGGATCACCGCGCCCAGCGGCCACTGCGACGGAATCGAGTCGAGCAGGGCTTCCAGCTCGGTGAGATCGGAGACGTCGCAGGCGGCGACCGTCGCCTCCGCGCCCAGGGCGGCGAGCTCGGCGACGAGGTCGTCGGCTCCGTCCGTCGCGGCTCCACGTCGGCTCACCAGCAGCAGCTGGCGCACGCCATGGGCCTCCGCCAGATGACGCGCGACGGCAGCGCCGATGCCGCTGAGGCCTCCGGTGATCAGCACCGTCTTCTCGGGATCGAACGACGGCCTAGCTTCCCCCTCCGGCTCGGCGATCCGAGCGCGGGCTATCCGCGGAGCCGAGATCTCGCCCTTGCGAATCGCCAGCTGCGGCTCCGCGTCCGCGGCGCGAAGGGCGGCGCCCAAAGCGCGCGAAGACTCGGGAGCGTCGTCGACGTCGATCACCGCGAAGCGCCCGCTGTGCTCGGAGCGGGCCGAGTGAACGAGACCCCAGATCGGGGCGATCTCGAGGTTGGGCCGGTCGCCTTCGGCGACCGCAACGGCCTCCTTGGTGAGAAACGTGAGCCGAGCATCGCCGAGCGGGCCCGCCGCGATCCATGCCTTGGCGAGATCAAGCGCCCGCAGCGCCCGCGCCCTGGCCTGCGCGGCAAGGTCGGCGCCGTCGTCGCGCCCGGACCGGAAGCCGACGAGAACCGCCTCGGGAACGGGGGCGCCGGCCTCAACCGCCTCGATCAGGGCGGCGAGGTCCGGGTAGCGATCCGCGTCTAGATCGCCGCAGTCGTCGTCTCCGACTATCGCCACAGAACCGATCCCGGTCCCCGGCGGGGGCTTGAGCGCATGCCAATCGACCCGGAAGAGCGATTGCTTTCGGCGGGCGGCCTTGACCTGTGCCCGATCGACCGCACGCGGCCGCACCGAGTCGATCGAGAGCACCGCCTCGCCGCTCTCGTCGACCGCGCTCAGGGTTATTTCGCCGTTCTCGCCGGCTGCCCGAACCCGCAACGCGGCCGGGGACCGCTTTGTTAGGCGAGCCCCACGCCAGACGGCGGGCCAGCTCGGCCCGGCTGCATCGCGCCCACCCGGGACAAGCTCGAGCGCCGCGCGGACCGCCGATTCGAGCAGCGCTGGATGAACCCCGAAGCCGGCCGCGGCGTCCTCCTGTGCCTCCCCGACCGAGACCTCGAGCAGCACCTCCTCGCCATCGCGCCAGGCCGAGCGCAGGCATCGGAGGGCGGGGCCGTACTCGAAGCCGGCCTCGGCCAGGCGGTCGTAGACGAGCTCAACGTCGAGCTCTTCCGCCCCCGCCGGTGGCCAGGACTCCGCCTCCCTCGCCCACGGCTCGACAACGCGCTCGACCCCTTGACCCAGAACGCCGACGGCGTGGCGCACCCACTGCTCCGGCTCGGGGTCCTCCCGCTCGCCCTCGAGCCGGGAGTGGACGGCGAGGACGCGTTTGCCCTCGAGCGGCTCGTCGATGCCGATGCGGATCTGCACCGCGCCCGAGTCGGGCAGCGTCAGCGGCGCCTCCAGGGTGAGCTCCTCCACTCCCTCGACCCCGATCGCGGCGGCGGCGGCGAGCGTGACCTCGACCAGGGCGGAGCTTGGCACGGCCGCCTCTCCAAGCACCTTGTGATCGGCCAGCCAAGGGTGGCTGGAGCGCGAAAGCCGGCCGCTCAACTGCAGGCGCTCGTCGTCGGGGAACTCGATCGTCGCCCCGAGCAGGGGGTGAGCGGCGTCACCGAGACCCGCGGCGCCGGCGTCACCGGCCGTGGCAGTGGACTCGAGCCAGAGGCGGCGACGCTGAAACGGATAGGTGGGCAGGGTTACCGGCCGCGCCTCGGCGCCATCGAAGAACGACCCCCACTCGACGTCGACCCCGGCCGCATGAGCTTCCGCCAGCGAGCGGGCGAAGCGATCGCCGCCGCCTTCGTCGCGACGCAGCGTGCCGAGCACCGCGACCGAGTTGGGATCGCCGGTCGCCGCCTCCAAAGTCTGCTGCAGGCCGACGGCCAGGACAGGATGCGGGGAAACCTCGACCAGCGCCTGAATATCCCGGTCGATCAAGCGTCGGACCGTCGGCTCGAGCAGCACCGTGTGGCGAGCGTTGCGATACCAGTAGGCCGCGTCGAGCTCAGCGGTGTCGAGCAGCTCCGCCGTGACCGTGGAGTAGAAGGGAGTCTCCCCCGAGCGCGGGGAGATCGGCGCCAGCGAGTCGAGCAGCTCCTCGCGCAGCGACTCGACCTGCGCTGAGTGCGAAGCCACGACCGTGCCGGGGACCTTTCTCGCCCGCACGCCTTCGGCCTTGCACTCGGCGACCAGTTCTTCCAGCGGCTCGACCTCGCCGGAGACGACGGTCGCCGCGGGGCCGTTGACGGCGGCCAGCTCGAGCTCACCGCTGCGGCGCCGCAGGCGCGGCTCGAGCTCGGCGGCGGGCAGCGCAATCGACGCCAGCGAGCCCAGTCCGAGCAGTCGACGCAGGGCCTTGTTTCGAAGCGCCGCCACCCGCGCGGCATCGTCCAGGGAGAGGCCGCCGGCGATGTGCGCCGCCACCACCTCGCCCTGCGAGTGACCCGCCACCGCGGCCGGCTCGACCCCGCACGCCCGCCACAGCTTCGCCAGGGAGATCATGATCGCGAAGAGCACCAGGGAGCTGACGTCGGTGTCGCTCAACGGCGGCGATCCCTCGGACCCGCGCAGGACGCCCTCGATCGACCACTCGACGTAGGGCTCCAGCGCTTCCTGGCATTGGCCAATCTGCGTGGCGAAGAACGGCGAGGAACCGAGCAGCTCCACCGCCATCCCATCCCACTGCGAGCCAAAGCCCGGGAAGAGGAAGGCCGGTCGCCCCTCGCGGCGAGCGACCCCGCGCCAGGCGGCCGTCGCTTCCCCTCCTTGAGCCAGGGTCGCAAGCTGCTCGGTGAGCTCCGCACGATCCGCCGCCAGCGCCACCGCGCGGTGCTCGAAGCGCGGCCGCATCGTCGCCAGCGAGAAGCCGACGTCCAGCGGCTCCAAATCGGGCCGGGCCTCCAAGTGCGAGGCCAGCTGCGCCGCGGAATCGCGCAGGGCCGCCTCCGTTTTGGCCGAGATCACGATCGGGGTCACGCCGGGAAGCGGCGGGGACGAAGCATCGGCCTCGTCTGCCTCGTCGAGGCCGCCCTCCTCGGCAGGCGCCTGCTCCAGAATCAGGTGCACGTTCGTGCCGCTCACCCCAAACGAGGAGACCGCGGCGCGGCGCGGCCGCTCGTCGACCTCCCACGGCTCCGCCTCGGCGAGCAGCTCAATCGAGCCCGAGGACCAGTCGATCTGGGAGGAGGGGTGATCAGCGTGAAGCGTCTTGGGCAGAACTCCGGCCTGCATCGCCATCACCAGCTTGATCACGCCGGCGGCACCCGCCGCAGCGGCGGTGTGGCCGATGTTGGACTTGACCGAACCCAACCTCAACGGCCTCTCCCGGTCCCGGCCATAGGTGGCGAAGAGCGCCCCTGCCTCGATCGGGTCGCCAAGCGGGGTGCCGGTGCCGTGGGCCTCGACCAAGTCGATCTCTTGCGGCGCCAGCCCGGCGTTGGCCAGGGCTTGGCGGATCACCCTCTCCTGGGAAGGGCCGTTGGGAGCGCTGAGACCGTTGGAGGCCCCGTCCTGGTTGATCGCCGACCCGCGCACGACGGCAAGGACGCGGTGGCCGTTGCGGCGAGCCTCCGAGAGGCGCTCGAGGACCAAGACGCCAACGCCCTCCGAGAAGCCGGTGCCGTCGGCGCCCTCGGCGAAGGCCTTGCAGCGCCCGTCCGGGGCAAGCCCGCGCGAGCTGTTGAGGTCGACGTGGCCGACCGGGGTGCACATCACCGCGACCCCGCCGGCCAGCGCCAGCGGGCACTCGCCGCCCCGCAGCGCCTGGATCGCGAGGTGCATCGCGACCAGCGAGGAGGAGCAGGCGGTGTCGACGGTCATCGCCGGGCCCTCGAAGCCGAAGCTGTAGGAGACCCTTCCCGAGACGACGCTGGACGAGGTGCCGACGATCAACGCCCCGGCGCCCGCTGACGCGGCGATCACGGCCGGGGCGTAGTCGGAGGTCCCGGCCCCGGCGAAGACGCCGGTCTGGCTTCCTCGCAGCCCGCGGGGATCGATCCCCCCGTATTCGAGCGCCTCCCAGGAGGCTTCCAGCAGGAGTCGCTGCTGGGGGTCGATCAGCAGCGCTTCGCGCGGGCTGATCCCGAAGAAGACCGGGTCGAAATCGGTGGCGCCCTCGACGAAGCCGCCGTCGCGAACGTAGGTGGTGCCGACGTTGTCGGGATCGGGGTCATAGAGCCGCTCCAGGTCCCAGCCGCGATCGGCCGGGAAGGGCGAGATCGCATCGGTCCCACTCGCCACCAGATCCCAGAGCCTCTCTGGTGTGCTCGCCCCACCGGGGTAACGGCAGCCGATGCCGACGATCGCGATCGGCTCGTGGGCGCTGCGCTCGAGCTCTCGCACGCGGCGCCGGGCCTTGCGCAGGTCGACCGCCGCCTTCTCCAGATACTCGCGAAGCTTCGCCTCGTCAGTCATCGCCAATCTCCTCGTCGATCAGGGCAAACACCTCGTCGTGCGACATCGAGGTGAGGTCGTCCGTCGCCGCCTCGTCCTCCTCGGCCTCGGCCGCGGACATCTCGGCCAGGGCGGAGCGCAGTCGCATGCCGATCCGCTCCCGCACCCCGCGGTCGTCGTCAAGCCCGGCGAGCTTCGCCTCCAGCCCCGCCAGCGCCTCCTCGACTTCAACCTCCGGGCTCTTGGCCCCACCCTGCGCCGCCACCTCGGCGACGAGATAACCGGAGAGCGCCGCGGGAGAGGGATAGTCGAAAGCGAGGGTCGGCGGAAAATGCATGCCGGTGGCGGCCGTAAGGCGGTTGCGCAACTCAACCGCGCCCAGCGAGTCGAAGCCGAGCTCGAGGAAGGCCCGCTCGGGATCCACCTCCTGGCCGGAGCTGTATCCGAGCACTGCGGCGACGTGATCGCGAATCAGTTCCAAAACCAGGGCCGGGCGCTCCGCCTCGGCCACTCCCGCCAGCAGCTCCGCGAGCGAGCCCTGCTCGCGGCGTGAATGCACGGAGACCTTGACCAGATTCCGCATGACCGGGGCGAGGACACCTTCGCGCGCCTGAGCGCGCAGTCCCGAAGTGTCGAGCTCAATCGGCATCAGCAGCGACTCCTCGCGCCCACGGGCGCGGTCGAAGAGCTCGAGAGCGCGAGCCGGCGACAGCGCCGCCATGCCGGCGCGCCCGAGGCGAGCGCGAGCCGCATCAGTCAGCTCCTCGCCGGCCTCGCCCAGGTCGGTCAGGCCCCAGGCGAGCGCGGCGGCGGGCAGGCCGCCGGCGCGCCGATAGGCGGCGAGGCCATCGAGGAAGGCGTTGGCGGCCGCGTAGTTGGCCTGCCCCGCGCCGCCGATGACGCCCGCGCTCGAGGAAAAGAGCAGGAACTCGGAGAGCTCCAACTCCGCGGTCAGCTCATGCAGGTTCCAGGCCGCATCGACCTTCGGCCGCATCACCCGCTCAAGCCGCTCGGGGTCGAGCGCAGCGAGGATGCCGTCGTCGAGGACGCGGGCGGCGTGAACCACGACGGCCAACGGGTGCTCGGGCGCGATCGAGCCGAGCAGCGCTCGCAGTTGCTCGCGATCGGCCGGATCGCAGAGCTCGGCGCGAACCTCGCAACCGAGCTCCTCCAGCTTTGCCTTCAGCTTCGCCGCCGCTGAAACCTCGGCTTCGTCGACGCAGGGCAGCAGCAGGTTGCGAGCGCCGTGCTCCTCGACCAGGTGAGTCGCGACAAGGGCGCCGAGGGCGCCGGAGCATCCGCTGACGAGCACGGTGCGGGTGGGGTCGAGCGCCGGTGGCGCAGCCCCCTCCTCATCGCTGGCGCGGACCAGCCGCGGCGCCAGGATCCTGCCCTCACGAATCGCCAGCTGTGGCTCATCCGCGGCGAGCAGAAGCGCCGCCGGCAAGCACTCGCGTGAGCGCTCTGAGTCGTCGAGGTCAATCAGCGCAACGCTGTCCGGATGCTCGGCCTGGGCCGCGCGCACCAGCCCCCAGACCGGCGCCGCCGCGAGGTCGGGTGCTTCCTCAGAGCCCAACGCAAGGGCCCCCTCGGTCAGTAGCGCCGGTCGGGAATCCGCGGGCTGCTCCCGAGAAATCCATCCCTGCAGCAGCTCGAGCGCGCGCTCGGCCGCCGCCTGGGCGGCCCTTGACGGCGACTCCGACGCCGGGGTCAAGGCGCGCAAGTCCTCGACGACGAAGGTGGGTTCGGCCGCTTGGGGGTCGAGGGGCGCGTCGATCTCAATCCACTCCAGCCGCAGCAGCGAGCCGCCGCCGGAGCGGGCGCCGCCCGGCAACTGCTGCGGCGCGATCGGGGCGGAGACGAGGCCCCGGGCCGAGCCAATCGGCACGCCGTCGCCATCGGCGAACTCGAGGCAAAGGCCGTCCTCGCCGTGCCGCGCGGCACAGACCCGCAGCACGGTCGTGCCGCTCGGCGCCAGCGAGGTGAGGCCGGCGGCAGCGGGCATCTCGCCCTCCCAGTCCGCCTCCCCGCCGGCAAGAGCCGCAAGCTGGAGCGCGCCCTGCAGCAGGCCGGGGTGCAGCGAAAACTTCGTGGCCTGCTCGATCTGCTCGTCGGCAAGGGTGAGCTCGGCGTACACCGCGTCGCCCTCCCGCCAGGCCGCCGTGAGGGTCTCGAAGGCGGGGCCGAGCTCGATGCTGCGCTCAGCCAGGCGGTCGTAGACGTCCTCGACATCGAGCGGCGTGGCGTCAACGGGCGGCCACTCGCCCAGCGAGCGTCGCGAGGCCGGCCCCGCGAGGCTCAGAGCGCCCTCGGCATTGCAAGACCAGGCCTCGCCCACTCCTTCCAGGTCGTCGGGGCCAGGCTCCGACCGCGAGTGGATCGAGATCGCTCGCGAGCCTTCGGCGCCGGCCTCGGCAACCGCCACCTGAATCTGGACAGCGCCCTGCTCGGGCAAGAACAGCGGCTCGCGCAGCTCCAATTTTTCAATCACCTCGCAACCGGCCTGCTCGCCCACCCACAGCGCCAGGTCGAGAAAAACCCCGGCCGGCACCAGCGCCGCACCGGCGAGGCGATGCTCGGCCAGCCAGGGATGGGACGAGAGGGAGATGCGACCCGTAAGCAGCAGCTGCTCCCCGACCGCGGTGGAAAGCGAGGCGCCGAGCAGCGAGTGCTCGGCGCCGGCCTGGCCGATTGCGCGCGGGTCAGAATCGCTCGCCGCGGGCGGCAGCCAGTAGCGGCTGCGCTCGAACGCGTAGGTCGGCAGCGTCACCGCCCCGGCATCGGCCCCGCCGAAAAGGGTGGCCCAGTCGAGGGCGGCTCCGTGCGCGTGCGCTTCGGCCAGGGAGATCGAGAACCGCTCCGGGCCGCCGTCCTCACGGCGCAAGGTGCCGAGCACGGCCGCCCTTGCGCCCGGCAGGGCATCGTCGATCGTCTCGTGCGTGCCGAAAGAGAGGACCGGGTGGGGCGCGATCTCGAGGAAGCTGCGCCGCCCTTGCTCAAGCAGAGAGCGGATGACCGGCTCGAAGAGCACCGGCTCGCGCAGGTTGCGGTACCAGTACTCCGGGCCGAGCCCGGCTGTGTCCAGCGCCTCCCCGGTCACGGTCGAGTGGAAGGGAATCGTGCCGTTGCTCGGCGAGATCGGGGCAAAGGCCTCGGCCAACTCGTCGTGCAGCGCGTCGATCTGAGCAGAATGGGCGGCGTAGTCCACGGCGACGGTCTGGGCTCGCACGCCTTCGCGCTCACAGGACGCCGCGAGTTCGGCGAGGGCGCCGGGCTCGCCCGAGACGACGAGCGAGGAGGGTCCGTTGATCGCGGCCAGCGAGATGCGCTCTTCGAAAGACTCCAGCCGCGCGGGCAGCTGCGAGACGGGGAGCGAGACCGAGAGCATTCCGCCCTGGCCCGAGATCTTCGCCATCGCCTTGGCGCGCAGGGCGACGACCCGGGCCGCGTCCTCGAGCGAGAGGCCGCCGGCGATATGGGCGGCGGCGATCTCGCCCTGCGAGTGACCGACTACCGCGGCGGGCTCGACCCCGAGCTCGCGCCAGAGCTCCGCCAGCGAGACCATCACCGCGAAGAGCGCCGGCTGCACCACGTCGAGACGACCGAGCCAAGCGTCCGAGCCGCGCAGGGTTTCCTCCAGGGACCAATCGACGAACGGGGCGAGCGCCTTTTCGCAGGCCCGCATCCGACCGGCGAAGAACGGCGAGGAATCAATCAGCTCCACCCCCATGCCCTTCCACTGGGAGCCCTGGCCTCCGAAAAGGAAGACCGGCCGGCGCTCGGCGGCGGCGACCGCGGTGATGACGCGGCCGCTCGCTTGGCCCGCAGCGAGCGACTCAAGCGCCTCCAGCGCGCGATCGCGGTCCTTCTCGACCACAACGGCGCGGTGCTCAAAGCTCGTCCTGGTGGTTGCGAGCGAGCGACCGACAGCGGCGAGGTCGAGGTCGGGATTCGCGCGCAGGTGGGCGGCGAGGCGCTCTGCCTGGCCGCGAAGGGCAAGCTCGGACCTTGCCGAGACCGGCAGCAGGACCGGGCCCGCGAGAAGCCGCTCACCCGCCCCTCCACCGGGCAAATCGCTTTCATCCGCCCCGACGGCGGGCGCTTCCTCGAGGATCACGTGAGCATTGGTGCCGCTGATGCCGAAGGAGGAAACCGCGGCGCGGCGGGGCCGCTCGCCCGCAAGCCAGGGCTCCGCCTCGGTCAAGAGCTCGATCTCCCCCGCCTCCCAGTCGACTTTCGAAGAGGGGCTGTCGACGTGTAGCGTCCGCGGCAAAAGACCTTCCTGCATCGACATCACCGCCTTGATCACCCCGGCTACCCCCGCCGCCGCCTGGGTGTGGCCGATGTTCGACTTGACCGAACCGAGCTTCAGCGGCCGCTCCCTGCCCTGGCCGTAAGTCGCGAGCAGCGCCCCCGCCTCGATCGGGTCGCCCAGGGCCGTGCCCGTGCCGTGGGCCTCGATCGCGTCGACGTCGTGCGGGCTGAGGCGGGCGGCGGCGAGGGCCTCTCGGATAACCCGCTCCTGGGACGGTCCGTTGGGGGCGGTGAGACCGTTGGAGGCGCCGTCTTGGTTGACAGCGGAGCCGCGGATGGTAGCCAGGACCCGCCGCCCGTTTCGCTCGGCGTCGGAGAGCCGTTCGAGCGCGAGCACGCCGACACCCTCGGCCCAGCCGACGCCATCGGCGGCCTCGGCGAACGACTTACAGCGGCCATCGGGGGCAAGGCCGCGCTGACGGCTGAAGAAGATCAGCGGATTCGGCGTCGAGAGCACGGTGACCCCGCCCGCCAGCGCCAGCGAGCACTCCCCGCCGCGCAGGGCCCCGGCGGCGAGGTGCATCGCGACCAGCGAGGAGGAGCAGGCGGTATCAACCGTGATCGCCGGCCCCTCAAGGCCGAGGGCGTAGGAAACACGGCCGGAGACAACGCTGCTGGTCATGCCCGGGACGATTCCGAAGTCGGCCGCACCGTATTCCTGCGACATCACGCCGGCAAAGACTCCGACCGGCGTGCCGCGCAGCGCACGGGGATCGAGGCCGGCCCTCTCCAGGGCCTCCCAGGCGGCTTCCAGCAGCAAGCGTTGCTGGGGGTCCATGACCTGGGCCTCGCGGGGTCCGATGCCGAAGAAGCCGGGGTCGAACTCGGCGACGTCGGCGACGAAACCGGCACCGCGGGCGTAACAAGTACCCGGCCGGTCGGGGTCGGGGTGGTAGATGCGATCCAGGTCCCAGCCGCGGTCGCGGGGGAACTCGCCGATCGCGTCACGGCCCTCCTCGACCAAGCGCCAGAGCTGCTCGGGAGAACCGACCCCGCCGGGGTAGCGGCAGCTCATTCCGACGATCGCGATCGGCTCCCTGGAGCGATATTCCAGCTCAGCCACGCGACGGTTGGCGCCGCGCAGGTCAACGGTGAGCTTCTCCAGGTATTCGCGCAGGCGCGTCTCGTCGCTCACGACGCTCCGAACTCCTCGTCGATTAGCTCGAACATCTCCTCGTGCGACATCGAGGCAAGGTCCTCCCCCTCGCCGCCCGGCGACTCCGAGAGATCCGCCAGCAGCGCTCGCAGACCGTCGCCGACCCGGTCCCGCAGCCGCTCGTCCGCCTTCAGCGCGGGCAGCATCGCGGCCAGCTCGGCAAGGGCCACCTCCGCGCCGCCGGCGCCGGCGCCCTCGCCTCCCGATCCGAGCTCGGAGGCCACCTGGTCGAGCAGGTACCGGGCGACCGCCGTCGTCGAGGGGTGGTCAAAGACCACGGTCGGCTGCAGCCGCAGCCCGGTGGCGGCGTTGAGACTGTTACGCAGCTCGATCGCCGCCAGGGAGTCGAAGCCGAGATCCATGAAGGCGGCCTCGGGATCGACCTCGCCGGCGGAGGCGTAGCCGAGCACGGCGGCGACATGACCGCGAACCAGATCGAGCACTACCCCCTCATGCTCGGCGGCGGGCACTCCTGCCAGCCGTGCAGCCAGCGACTGCCGCTCGCGGGGGGCACGGGCCGGGCCGGCCAGGCCGGCGAGGACCGCGGGCAGCGTCCCGGCGGCGACCTGGGCGCGCAGGCCGGCGGCGTCGAGAGCAATGGGCGCCAGCAGGGGCTCCGCGCGCAGGCAGGCGGCGTCGAAGAGCTCAAGCCCGAGCTGCGGCGGGAGCGCCGCCAGCCCGAAGCGCCGAACCCGGCCGATGTCCGCCTCGCTGAGACCACCGGTCATCCCCGTCGCCTGCGCCCAGGCGCCCCAGGCGAGCGAGACCGCGGGCAGGCCGGCGGCAGCGCGATGCGCTGCAAGCGCGTCGAGAAAAGTGTTGGCGGCCGCGTAGTTCGACTGGCCCGGTGTGCCGAGGATCCCGGCGGCCGAAGAGAACATCACGAAATGGGAGAGCTCGATCCCCGCGGTCAGCTCGTGCAGGTGCCAGGCAGCGTCCAGCTTCGGCGCCAGGACCCGGTCGAGGCGCTCGGCGTCGAGCGAGGCGAGCAGCCCGTCGTCGACCAGGCCGGCGCTGTGAATCACGGCGCCGAGCGGGCGCTCGTCGGGGATCGAGTCGAGCAGGGCGCTCAGCCGGGCGCGATCAGAGACGTCACAGGCAACCGCGGTCGGCTCGGCGCCCAGGCCGCGCAGCTCCTCGAGCAGCTCGCTCACTCCCTCAGCCTCGGGCCCGCTGCGGCTGACCAGGAGCAGGTGTCGAGCGCCGTGCTCGGCGGCGAGGTGGCGGGCCAGGAGGGCGCCGAGGCCGCCGGTGCCGCCGCTGATCAAAACCGTAGCGCCGGGATCGAATCGCGGCCCGTCGTCGTCGCACTCGTCAGTCCCGGCCCAGGCCAGGCGCGGCGCCATCGCCCTGCCCGCGCGCAGGGCGATCTGGGCCTGGGAGGCCGTCGCCGCAAGCGCGGTCGGAAGCGCCTGCAGAGAGGCAGCCTCACCGTCGACGTCGATCAGCCCGAAGCGATCCGGGTGCTCGGAGCAGGCCGATCGCAGCAGCCCCCAGACGGGGGCGGAGACGAGGTCGGGGCTCTCTCCGGGGACGACCGCGACGGCGCCGACGGTCTGAATGCAGAGACGGCTTTCGCTCAGCCGCTCCTCGGCGAGCCAAGCCTGCAGCAGCTCGAGCACTCCGCCGACGCAACGATGCGACCGCTCGGCGACGCCGCCATCGCCGCCGGCGTCCGCGGCGATTGCCGCGAGGACGAGCTCGGGGACCTCCGCGCCGCCGTCAATCGCCTCGAGCAGGGCGGCGAGATCGGCGTGCCGCTCAGCGTCGAGCGCGATGCCCGGCGCGTCGCCGAGGATCGCGAGGCGGGCGGGCTGTGAGCCGTTGACCGAGCCGACGCCGGCATCCACCCACTCGAGGTGGTGCAGCGGCAAGCGCCGGCGCGGCAGATGCGCTCGCTCGAGCGGGCGAAGGACGAGCGAATCAACCGAGACGACCAGCTCGCCACTCTGGTCGAAGGCGACCATGCCGCCCCCGCCCTCCCCTTGCTTAATCCGCGCCCGCAGGCTCGATGCCCCGCTGGAGGAGATCCGCACACCGCCCCAGATGAAGGGCAGCGCCAACTCGCCGGACCCGTCGCTCCCACCGGGAGCGGCAGCCAGCTCAAGGTCGACGCCGACGTGTCCGAGCGCGTCGAAGAGCGCTGGGTGCAACCCGAACCGGCGCGCCTCTTGAGCCTGGTCCTCGGGCAGCGAGACTTCGACCAGCAGCTCGTCACCCAGGCGCCAGGCGGCGTGCACGGCTTGGAAAGCGGGCCCGTAGTCGAGACCGTGGGCGGCGAGGCGCTCGTATAGAGCGTCGACGTCGAGGGGCTCCGCCCCCCGTGGTGGCCAGCTCGAGAGCGGCTCGACGGCCGGTGAAGACCCCGGCGCGAGAACACCCTGTGCGTTGTGGATCCAGGCGGCGGGCTCAACCAGGCCGTCCCCTTCCCCGCCCTCGGCGCGCGAGTGGATCGAGACCTCGCGCCGACCCTCCTCGTCGGGGCCGGCAACCGAGACCTGGATCTGCACCCCACCCCGCTCGGGAAGCACGAGCGGAATCTGCAGGGCGAGCTCCTCGAGCAGCTCGAGCTCGAGCTCGGCGCCCGCGCGCAGCGCCAGCTCCACCATGGCCGTGCCTGGAATGAGGACGGCGCCGTCAAGGGCGTGATCGACGAGCCAGGGGTGGCTGCTCCTCGAGACGCGCCCGGCAAGCAGCACGCCATCCTCGCCGGCGACGGCGAGGCTGGACCCGAGCAGGGGATGGTTGGCGGGGGCCCCTCCGGATGCGATGGAGTCACCGACGCCGCTTTGCGCGGGCTCGAGCCAATAGCGCTTGCGCTGGAACGGGTAGGTGGGCAGCGGCACCTGCTTCGCCCCGGCCGGCCTGAAGAGAGCCTCCCAATCGATTGCGATGCCGCGCGCGTGGGCGCCAGCGACAGCCGAGGCCAGGGTCGACGGCTCGGGCTGCTTGGCGCGCAGGCCAGGCAAGAACACCGCGGCGGGGCCGGCGTCTTCCGCTTCGACGCATTCCTGAGCCATGGCGCTGAGCACGGCGTCCGGGCCGAGCTCCAGGAAGGCGGTGACGCCCTGCCCGCGGAGCGTGCCCACCGCGTCGGCAAAGCGCACCGGCTCACGCGCGTGGGCTACCCAGTAGGCGGGATCGACCGCCTGCTCGCCGCTGAGCAGCTCGCCGCTGAGGTTGGAGACGACCGGAACCTGCGGCGGCTGATACTCGATCTCGCGGGCAATCGCCTCGAACTCGGCCAGCATCGGATCGATCAGGGGAGAGTGAAATGCGTGGCTGACGAGCAGGAGCTTGCTCTTCCGTCCCGCCGAGCGCCACTGCTCCTGCAACCCGGCGATCGCCTCGCCGGCGCCGGAGACGACCACGGAGCGGGGGCCGTTGACCGCGGCGATTGACAGCGTCGCCTCGCTGCCGCGAATCGCCTCCTCGGCTTCTTGCTCGGTTGCCTGCAGGGCGAGCATCGATCCGCCGTCGGGCAGCCCCCCCATCAGCCTGCCGCGCGCCGCGACCAGTCGGGTTGCGTCGTCGAGCGAAAAGACCCCGGCGAGATGGGCGGCGCTGAGCTCGCCGACCGAGTGACCGGCGAGAAGGTCGGGGGCGAGACCGAACGATTCCAGCAGGTGGAAAAGCGCCAGCTCGATTGCGAACAGGGCGGGCTGAGCCCAGGCAGTGTCCTCGAGTTTCTCCGCGGCCCGTCCTGCCCGGTCGAAGACGACCTCCCGCAGCGAAGCGTCCAGCTCGGCATCGAAGCGCTCGCAGACGCAGTCGAAGGCCTCGGCGAAGACCGGGTAGGTCTCGTAGAGCTCCCTGCCCATGCCGGGCCGCTGCGAGCCCTGGCCGGTGAAGAGGTAGGCGAGCTTGCCACCGCTGCCGGCGCGCTCGCGCACGATACCCGCCCCCGGCTCTCCGCGCTCCAGCGTGCCGAGACCGCGCAGCAGCTCCTCGCGATCTGCTCCGATCACCACCGCCCGCTGCTCCAAATCGGCTCGCGTGGTAGCGAGCGAGTAGGCGGCGTCGACCGGATCGATCTCACGGTGCTCGCTCAGGTGGATGCGAAGGCGGCGGGCAAGCTCCCCCAGCGCGGTCTCGGTTTTCGCCGAGAGCGGCAACAGGACGGGGCCCGGGAGGGCGCCGTCCGTCGCGGCGGGCGCCGCGCCCACAGCCTCGACCTCGGCCGGCTCCTCGAGGATCAGGTGGGCGTTGGTGCCGCTCGCCCCGAAGGAAGAAACCCCGGCGCGGCGCGGTCTGCCGGCGCGCTCCCAGGGCTCCGGCTCGCCCAGCAACTCGATACTGCCGGACTCCCAGTCGACATTGGAGGAGGGCTCGTCGGCGTGCAGCGTGCGGGGCAGGACACCTTCGCGCATCGCCATCACCATCTTGATCACCCCGGCGACCCCTGCCGCCGCCTGCGGGTGGCCGATGTTCGACTTGACCGAACCGAGCTTCAGCGGCCGCTCCCTGCCCTGGCCGTAGGTCGCGAGCAGCGCCCCCGCCTCGATCGGGTCGCCCAGGGCCGTGCCCGTGCCGTGGGCCTCGACCGCGTCGACGTCCTCGGGCCGGAGTGCCGCGTTGGCGAGCGCCTGGCGGATAACCCTCTCCTGCGACGGGCCGTTGGGGGCGGTGATCCCGTTGGAGGCGCCGTCCTGATTGACGGCGGAACCCCGGATCGTCGCCAGGACCCGGTGGCCGTGCCTCTGAGCATCGGAGAGGCGCTCGAGCAAAACCACCCCGACGCCCTCGGAAATGCCGGTGCCATCGGCCGAATTCGAGAACGCCTTGCTGCGGCCGTCCAGTGAGAGGCCGCGTTGGCGGCTGAAGAAAGTGAAGACCCTCGGCGTGGAGAGAACTGTGACCCCGCCCGCCAGCGCCAGCGAGCACTCCCCGCCGCGCAGGGCCCCGGCGGCGAGATGCATCGCGACCAGCGAGGAGGAGCAGGCCGTATCGACGGTCATTGTCGGGCCCTCGAGGCCGAAGGTGTAGGCGACGCGGCCCGACACCCCGCTCGAGGTCATCCCCATTCCGTAATCGGCGATGCCGTAGTCCTGATACATCACCCCGGCGAAGACACCGGTCTCGCTGCCGCGCAAGCGCCGCGGTTCGATGCCGCCATCCTCGAGCGCCTCCCAGGAGGCTTCCAGCAGGACGCGTTCCTGCGGGTCCATCGCCAGCGCCTCGCGCGGGCTGATGCCGAAAAAGCCCGGGTCGAATTCGATCGATTGGGGGACGAACCCCCCCTCGCGGACATAGCAGGTCCCAGGCTCGTCGGGATCGGAGCTGTAGAGGCGCTCTAGGTCCCAGCCGCGGTCCTCCGGGAAGGGAGAGATGGCGTCCCGGCCCGCGCCCACCAGCTCCCAGAGCGCCGCGGGAGAACGAGCGTCGCCCGGGTAACGGCAGGCCATTCCTACGATCGCGATCGGCTCGGCCGAGCCGGCGACCGCGGCGCGCGGCGTTGCCGCGGCGGCCACCTTTCCAGTCGCCTCGCCGCGCAGGTACTCGGCGAGCGCGGCGGGAGAGGGGTAGTCGAAGACGATCGTCGGCGCCAGTCGCAGCCCGGTCGCGGCGACCAGCCGGTTGCGCAGCTCAACCGCAGCGAGCGAGTCGAAGCCGAGGTCGCGGAAGGCCCGCTCGGGCTCCACCTCGGCGCTGGAGGCGTGACCGAGCACGGCGGCGACGTGGCCGCGGACGAGGTCGAGGACCACGGCCTCGCGCTCGGCCTCGGGCACGGTGGCGAGG